>CACJQK010000003.1 GCA_902595515.1 uncultured SAR116 cluster alpha proteobacterium | reverse complement strand
TGATTTTCCTATAATATAACCATTTTTAATTATTTTAGTAAATAATCTAGAAACAGAGTTTTTTGGTTGTGCACAATGTTTTGTTTCAGTAACAAATCTGTCATTTACAGCATGCTCACTTAAAAAAATTTCTTCAGAATTTTCAGATTTTAATTTGTAATGTAATATTCCATTTAAATGTTTCTTGCCTGATACAGAATAAACTATATCTAAATTATCTTTTCTATAAATTTTTGTATTTAATTCAATCTCGCCCATTTTTATTACCTCTTTAAAATATAGAGACGTAAACCATTTTTTTTACTAGGGAGCGGCCACCTAATTAAACCGCTAATACTACATTGTTTTGTTTTAGGAGTCAATCTCCAAAGTTTTAGAATAGGTGAATATTTCCTTAATTTACGATCAAATTTTAAATTTAGTTACACACGAAATATCTGTAATATTTTCGACTATCATTAATGAGTTCACTTAATTAACATAATAATATATTTAACCTAGATATTTTTCAAAATTTGTTTTAATTATTATATACAATTTGCGACTTAATTTTTGGATAAGTACATGAAATTTTTTTTTGCAAGTAACTTTGTTTGGGTTTGGCACCATTTTCTTTATTTTGAAATTAATATATCTAGATTTGCTTTTAAATCTTTAGTAGTCGAAAGGCATATTTAAATTTTTAAGTTTTCGACCGGAAACAGACACCGAAGTAAGAGGCAAGGCTTTAGAATTATGTTTTAATTAATTAAAACTGGTCTTAAAACACTTCCTTTTTTAACTTACTGCTTTATATTATCTTTGACATTACTAAGTATAGAGACGATTAGAAGACAAGTTAAAAACTAGATAACAATAACTGGGTTTATTATTAAAAAAAAGGGTGTTTAGTTTAGTCCAAGTGAAGAAAATAAAAAGTTTGTCGCAGACGTTTTTAATGTTAAAGAGACTAATATATCAGAAAGTTTTCTTGATTTAATTAAAAAATATAAACACAAATAAATTAACTAGGATTAAATATTGAAAATAAATAACAAAGTTATAGTTATTACTGGCGGATCAGGTGGGATTGGTCAAGCTTTGGCTAGATGTTTTATTAATGAAAAGGCAAAAGCTGTTATACTTCTTGACATAAATTTTGATGATTTTAAGTCAAAAAACAAAAATCTAATTTCTAAAATTTGTGATGTAACAATAGAAAAAGATTTAGCTAGAATTATTGATGAAATTAATCATGAATTTGGACTAATTGATATTTTCTGCTCTAATGCTGGAATATTAAGTTTAGGAGATGAACAGACATCTCAAGAAGATTGGAATAAAAACTGGTATCTGCACGTAATGTCTCATGTTTTTGCAGCAAAAAAACTTATACCTGAAATGTTAAAAAGAGGTAGTGGATATTTTGTAAACACATCTTCAGCAGCAGGCTTGCTTAGCCATATCGACTCTGTTACATATTCAACTACTAAACATGCAGCAATTGGATTTGCCGAATGGATTGCAATTACCTATGGAAAGTTAGGTATAGGGGTTTCGATCTTATGTCCTCAGGCTGTAGAAACAGCTATGACTTTAGGTAGAGAAAATGAAGTTTCGGCTCTTGATGGAATGATGAAACCAGACCAGGTAGCTTTAGATGTCATAAAAGCTATTAAAGAAGAAACTTTTCTTATCTCACCACATGAGCAGGTTTTAGGTTACTTTCAAAATAAAGCTAATAATTATTCTAGGTGGATTGGTGGCATGCAAAAATTAAGGCAAAAACTAAAGTCTTGAGTTTTAAATTGCATCTGCTATCGCAGATCCACAACTAATAGTGTTTGCTTTTCCTCCTAAATCTCCAGTTCTATATTCTTCTTTTTCCAAAACTTCTTCTATTGCTCTAACAATATGTTCTGATGCTTCTTCAAATCCAAGATATTCAAGCATCATAGCACCTGCCCAAATTTGACCAACTGGATTGGCAATTCCTTGTCCAGCAATATCTGGCGCAGATCCATGAACAGGTTCAAATAATGATGGAAATTTTTTCTCAGGGTTGATGTTCCCAGATGGAGCTATACCTATTGTTCCAGTACATGCAGGACCTAAATCTGACAAAATATCACCAAACAAATTTGAAGCTACCACAACATTAAATTTGTCAGGGTTAAGTACAAAATGTGCACAAAGTATATCAATATGATATTTATCCCATTTAACTTCTGAGTATTGCTTGGCCATTTCTTCTACCCTCTCATCCCAATAGGGCATGGTTATAGAAATACCATTAGATTTTGTGGCAGATGTTAAATGTTTTTTTTCTGTTTTATTTGCTAATTCAAATGCAAATTTAAGAACTCTGTCCACACCTACGCGGGACATAATAGTCTCTTGCATTACAATTTCTCTTTCAGTATCTGGAAACATTTTACCACCTATAGATGAGTATTCTCCCTCAGTGTTTTCTCTAATAATATAAAAATCTATATCACCTGGTTTACGATTTGCCAGAGGAGAGGGAACACCAGGCATTAATTTAACTGGTCTAAGATTTATATATTGATCAAACTCTCTTCTAAATTTTAATAAAGATCCCCATAATGAAATGTGGTCAGCAATTTTATCAGGCCAACCTACTGATCCAAAAAACAGAGCATCGTGTTCTCCAATTTGCTTTTTCCAATCGTCTGGCATCATTTGACCATGTTTTGAATAATATTCATAAGAGCTAAAATCAAAATGATCAAAGTGAAGATTAATACCATATTTATTTGAAACTATATTCAAAACTTTTATAGCTTCCGGCATAACCTCCGTACCAATACCATCACCTGGTATTACAGCAATATTATATTTATTTTTTTGCATTAAATTTTCCTAATTTGTTTTAAAAGGTGTCCATGGAGCAGCTGTCATTAGTTTGTTTTCTTGTGTTAAGACAAGTGGTCTAAATTCAGAGGCAAATTTTATAAAATCTTTATCATTATATATAGTTTTCCACAATTCTCTTCTACTATTATCATCTTGAAATTGCCAAACGTGAATTATTTGATTTAATGCACCCACATCACCAACATAATATCGTATAATATTATCCTTATATTTTTTTAATGCTGGCCAACCTAAATCCTCATAAATTTTTATAGCTGCTGATAATTTACCAACATATAACGTATAAGTTCTCAATTCAAAAATTTTCAATGTTTCCTCCAATTTTAAATAAATCTTTTAACAACTGCATTATTGAGTTTGATAAAATTTTATTTAATAATGTATATTAGAGATAATAGGAAGATTTAATGGAAATTTTAGAAATTAAAGATTTAGAAACGTTAGCAAAAAAGCGTGTTCCCAAAATGTTTTTTGACTATGTGAATTCTGGTTCATGGACTGAAACAACATACAATGAAAATGTTTCTGACTTTCAAAAAATAAAACTTAGGCAAAGGGTTGCAATTGATATGTCAAATAGAACTCTTGAAACTAAGATGATTAATCAACCTGTTTCAATGCCAGTAGCAATTGCTCCAACAGGTTTGACAGGAATGCAAAGAGCAGACGGAGAAATATTAGCCGCACAAGCAGCAGAAGAATTTGGTATTCCTTACACTTTATCAACTATGAGCGTTTGTTCTCTTGAAGCAGTAGCTGAAAAAACAAAAAAACCATTTTGGTTCCAACTTTATGTCATGAAAGATAAAAAATTCATGGAACGTCTCATTGACAGGGCTAAAGAAGCTAAATGTAGTGCTTTAGTTTTAACACTTGATTTACAACTTTTAGGCCAAAGACATAAAGATTTAAGAAATGGACTATCAACGCCACCCAAATTAATTCCCAAGCATATATATCAAGTATTAACTAGACCCATGTGGTGTTTGAGAATGCTTACAACTAAAAATTATTTTTTTGGAAATATTGTTGGTCATGTTGAAGGAATAAAAGATGTAAGATCTTTAGGTTCTTGGATAAGCACTCAGTTTGATCAAAAACTTGATTGGAAAGAAGTCGATTGGATTAGGAAGAGATGGGGTGGTAAATTAATAATAAAAGGCATTTTAGATTCTGAAGATGCTTTGTTAGCTTCCAAAACAGGCGCTGATGCTATAATTGTTTCTAATCATGGAGGAAGACAACTTGATGGGGCATCCTCCACTATAAATATTTTACCTGAAATAGTAGATAAGGTAGGTAAACTTGTTGAAATTCATCTCGATGGAGGTATAAGATCTGGTCAGGATGTTATTAAAGCAATGTGTTTAGGAGCAAAAGGAACATATATTGGTAGAGCATTTTTGTATGGTTTAGGAGCTCTTGGAAAAGAAGGTGTAACAAAAGCTCTTAATATCATTAAAACAGAAGCAGATATGACAATGGCTTTGTGTGGCAAAAGAGATGTACATGATCTAAATAGGGATAATATTTATACCCCAAAATAATTAAATTTAAAATTAGTATTATTTGAAATATTAAGTTTTAAGATCATGTTTTTGCTCTTTTTATTTGTCCTTAATAAAAAAAATTAGGAATTATTTAAATTAGAGCTTTGAAAAAATTGTAATAGCGGCCTCACTCATTTCTTTTATGCATATTAAAGCTGTTGGCAATTGCACAGAATTACTTACAAAAGCGTGCATTTGACCCGGGAACAGACGATAATGAACTTCATTTCCAAAGGACAAAAGTCTTCTTTTATAAGCATCACCTTCATCAACTAAAGGGTCTAGACCAGCTCCAAAAATATAAGTTGGTGGCATGTTTTCTAGGTTAGGTGTTAAAATTGGAGATGCTCTCCAATCTACTTGTTCTTCATAAGAATTTAAATAATGATCCGCAAAATACTTAATAGTTTTTTTATTAAGGATCATTCCCTCAAGTTCTATATCCATGGATCTTCTGCACATAGTCATATCTACCCAAGGATAAACTAATATTTGACCATGAACTTTAGGGATTATTTTATCTCTTGACATAATTGTACCAATAGTTGCTAAAGCACCACCGGCACTATCTCCACACAAAATAATTTTATTTTTATCAATTTTTAGTTCACTTGATTTTTTTATAATTTCTGTAATTGCATCTTTTGTCTCAGTAATTTGGGATGGAAATTTGTGTTCAGGAGCAAGTTTATAATCAACTGCAATTACTATTGTATGAGTTTGTTTGCAAAGATGCCTGCAGACTAAATCATGACTTTCAAGATCACCCATTACAAAGCCACCTCCGTGAAAGTATATTATTAAAGGTGACTTATCATTATTATTGTTTTGAGAAGATTTATTAAAATATTTTCTCAGTGGAATTGTTCCAAGGGTACCAGTAACTGAGAAATCTTCTATCTCTGTTATATCAACTTTTAACTCTTCCGGAGTTTCTGCCATTTTTGCTCTCAAAGCTCTAAGTTCCTGTGGTGTAAAGCTCTCTAGTGCAGGTGCATTATTATTTATACGTTCATTAATTAATGATTGTGTATCTTTATCTATTTGCATGTAATTACTCTTGTTTAATTATTATATTTATAATCATAATTAAATTTATTTTAAATCATAATTTAAAAATATTAATATAGATCTATACTAAAAAAGTTAGCTATAGCTAACTTTTTTAGCTTGTTGACTTTATTAATGTCTTGTGCAATATGACATGTGTATACAACTTTAGCAGAATAATTATGAATTATAATACTACACAGACCTCTATATACCCATTCATTATTAGGTATCAGCAAATATTTAGTTATTTGTTTTTGTTCGTTGGAGTTTATTCATTTTTTTATATTGATAATCAAACATGGGAAATCATAAAGTCATCAATTGCAGATGCTTATATAGCTGTAACTAGCTTTGTTGCTGGAACGTTATTGTTTTTTTATACATTAGAAAAGTATCTGAAAATAGATATAAAAAAAATTCTTCTTAATAGGCCAAAATTAGAAGTTTTTTTAAGTTCATTTCTTGGAGCACTCCCCGGTTGTGGTGGTGCCATTATCGTTTTAACTCAATACTCAAGAGGCAAAGCCTCTTTTGGATCAGTTGTTGCTGCTTTAACTGCCACAATGGGTGACGCCGCATTTTTACTAATAGCAAGAGAACCATTAACAGGATTACTCATTCTATTAATTGGTTTCATAGTTGGTTACGTATCAGGTTTACTAGTTAATTCAATTCATGGAAAAAGTTTCATGAAGATGAATGGCTGTGATTTGATTAGATTAAATTGTAAGCCATCAAATTACAAAACTTCAAAAACTCTTGATTTTTTCTGGTTTGCTCTAATAATACCTGGAATAATTTTTGGAATTTTATCGGCTTTTCAAATCGATTTGGATACTTATTTTTCAAATGATATAATAAATAAACCAATAACATTTTTTGGTTTTTTTGCGGGCTCCTTGTGCTTTGTTATGTGGATTATACCAATTATTAGTGGTTATAAGTATAGCCCAACTGGGCCAGATGAAAAAATAATTCGAAGAACAGTTTCAGATACTAATTTTATAACTGGATGGGTAATTTTAGCTTTCCTTGCTTATGAATTAACTGTTCATTTAGGAGGTTTTAATTTAGAAACAATCTTCAAATCATATTATATATTTATTCCATTAATTGCTATACTAATAGGTTTTTTACCTGGTTGTGGACCACAAATATTAGTTACCACTCTTTACTTGAATGGCATCATACCATTATCTGCACAAATAGGTAATGCAATTTCGAATGATGGTGATGCTCTGTTTCCTGCAATTGCCTTGCATCCAAAAGCTGCCTTCATAGCTACTATTTACTCAGCTTTCCCAGCAATAATTGTTAGCTATGGTTGCTTATTTATATTTGAATTTTAAAATTAGACCATTTTTCAATCATTATAGTATTTTTTTATTATGATATTATGTCATACTTGATGTATGAAATTTGTAGAGATATTATAAATAACTGATATAGAATTATAATGAACATTAAAGTATGCTAAATGAATTTTAAACCAGCCAATATACCTTCCAATGATGCACTTAGGGTAAAAGCAGTTCAAAGAACTGGTGTGTTAGACGAAAATAAAACAAAGTTATATGATATTTATTGTTTCCTAGCCAGAGAAATAACTGGTTGTCCGGTAAGTTGGACAGGAGTTATAGATAATGAAAAACAGACAGTTTTAGCAAGAGATGGTTTCGCAGATGAAGTGCCAATGGAAATGCCAAGGAACCAAACACTTTGTCAATTTGCAATTGAAAATACAGACCCTTTAATTATTAACAATATGACTAAAGATAGCCGTTTCAAATATCATCCAGTAGTTGTTGAACTAGGTGTAAAGTTTTATGCAGCTTTTCCAGTAACTACATCAGATGGTTATACCTTAGGAACTTTATGTGTAAGTGATAATAGAGTGAGAAGATTATCAAAAAATAAAATTAATTTATTAAAAGGCTTAGCTTCAAAATTATCTTATCAATTAGAGGTACAGGTTGCTCAAAGAAAAGGTACTGCTGAAACCGTAATTAATATATTAAATAAAATGATTGAAAATTTAAACAATCTGCAGATTGAACAAGCAATTTCAATTTTAAAATTTATGATTAATCAACAAGTTTCAAAAGAAGATGAAAAATTACTTTTAAAATTTAAATTAGTAGAAAAAAAACATGACAATTTGCAATTATCTATAAAAGGAAAAAATTTAAAATCAGATTTAAATCTAAATATAGGAACATTGAAACGAATTAAAAATTTATCATCTAACAACGAACAATTAATGAATATGCTTGATCAAATAAAAGGATAAAGATGTTTGGAAAAATTTTAAATTTTAAGTTTACATCTGTAAGCGAAGCCAAATTAGCTGCCTCATTTTGCTCAGAAAAGTTTGGCTCGAAAATCACTGAGCATAAAATTGTTGGGCTTAATATTTTTATTGGTCAAGCAGGTGATTTAAATGTTTCAATTAAATTTGAAAATCCAGAAGCATTAAAGAACTTTGAAACTAACTATATAAACATTATTGCAGATTTAAAAGGTAGTTTAGTTTTTAAAGAAAATAATTTTGTTGGTGTCTGTACTTATACCTACGAAAAAGAGGCTGCAAGTACAGAGATGTAAGTTGACTTCGAGAAAGTTTTATAAATGATAAAAGCATCAGAAACATTTCAAGGTACTTGGCCTTTTCTTCCTAACTTTTTTGATGGAAACGGTTTTTTACAACATTACGTAGATGAGGGATCAAGAGAGGCTAAACCAATTATCTTACTTCATGGCGAGCCTACATGGGGTTATCTATATAGAAAATTTATACCTGAGTTATCAAAAACATACAGGGTTATTGTTCCAGATATGATGGGTTTCGGTAAATCAGAAACTCCTCAAGATAGAGAATACACATTGAAAACCCATGTTGAAAATCTTAGTAGTTTAATCAAATATTTAAAATTAAACGATATAACATTTGTTGGACAAGACTGGGGAGGTCCAATTACTGCTGCTTACTCAATTAGAAATATTGATAAGGTAAAAAGTTTTGTTCTAATAAATACACTTTTTGGATATAGTAAAGAAGTAAGACCAAAGAATTTATCTCCATGGTTTCAATGGATAAATAAACATTATCAAGATAAAACATTAGATGGTATTTTAGGTGAACTTGGATCAACAGTTCTTTCTGTCATGAAGATTCCAAACTTTACAAATAATAATATCATAAATGATACCTGGATAAATGCTTATTCATCCCAATTTCCAAATAGAGAGAGTTGCAAAGGAGCAATTAATTTCCCCTTAGATGCTCTTTTGAACAGGATAGTTCCCTATATAATACAAGGAATCAAAGAAGGTGACCTTAAGTCTCTATGTTCAAAACCTGCTATTCTAGCATATGGGATGAAAGATAGAGCTATTGAACCAGATTACGCAATAAGAGATTTTAAAGC
The DNA here is from genome assembly GCA_902595515.1 of uncultured SAR116 cluster alpha proteobacterium. Taxonomy (GTDB): domain Bacteria; phylum Pseudomonadota; class Alphaproteobacteria; order Puniceispirillales; family Marisalimonadaceae; genus Marisalimonas. Next base: position 139,051 of record CACJQK010000003.1, on the reverse strand, counting down.
TCTTTTTCCTGGTTCCAACGTTATTGAAATGCCAAATGCAGGTCATTATTCTCAAGAAGATGAACCAGAGCTTTTAATAAATTTGATAAAAGATTTTATGAAAGAAAACGAATAATTGATGAGTTTTGTTTATAAAGTCTGTTCTAAAGATGAATGGGATCATGCAAATTTAAATAAATTTTATACTGGATCAGAAATAGATAATGAAGATGGTTTCATTCATTTGTCTACAAAAGAACAATTGAGTGAAACAGTAACAAAACACTTTAGAGGCAAGAAAAACTTAATAATCATATCTTTTAGTACTGAAAAAATAAAAAATAATCTTAAATGGGAGGTCTCAAGAAATGGCAAAATTTTCCCTCATTACTATGGGAATTTAGAAACAAAATACGCTGAAAAGATTTATAACTTGCATTTAACTGCTGATGGTATACATAAATTTCCTGAAAACTTTTTCTCCTAAAAAATTTTTTAAAAATTGATTTTGTGCGTTAATTCCATATTTTTGTCTTTGTTCTTTATTATTGATAGCTTCTGTCAACACATTTGTTAATTTTTCTTGATTTAAAGGATCCACACACCAACCTGTTTTTGAATCAATTACAGCATCAGTAACGCCTCCATCTATGCCAGCAATTGATGGAATTTTATGAGCGGCTGCTTCAATATAAGAAATACCAAAACCTTCGATAGATTTGTTTACTTTATATGATGGCATTACAAAAACATCAGAGTTTTCAAAAAATTTTTGTTTTAAATTGGTATTTATCTTTCCATTTAAAAACACTTGGTCTGTTAAATTTAACTTTTTTATATTTTCTCTTATTTCCTCAAATTGTATTCCCTCTCCACAAATATTCCACTTAAAAGGTTTCAATAGCTTTTTTCTATTTAAGGTTGACAAGCATTTTAATACGGGAAGAATTCCTTTTCTTTTTTCAAGTCTGCAAATTGATAAAAGAGAGACTATTTTTGGGTTTTCTGAAGATTTTTTTTTATTTTTTGAAATTTTATTAAGAGAATAGGTAGGAGGTATAACTAATTTTTTTATATTTGTAATTTTTAGTTGATCAATCAAGTTGGCTGTGTAGTTTGAACTACAAATAATACAAGAAGCTCTACTCAGTGATTTTTTTATTCTTTCAACTTTTTTATCTTTTGACAAAAATTCTTGACCATGAGCAAAAACAAATACTTTATTGCTATTTTTAGGAACTGCATTCAAAGACTTCCAGCTATCACATATAATAACATCATTACTTTTACAAAGTACATTTAATAAAACCTTTTTAATAAAGGGTCTTAATATTTTAGGAGAAAAATTGTTATGAATACGAATGTTCAAATTTGGACTACCATACTCTTTTGATAAATAGTGATCTGGAAAAATATGTGTTTCATTAGAAACTGACAATCTTTTGCTAATTGAATCCATTACATTTTGCATGCCACCAGTTCTAGGTGGAAAGGTTTGTGTAACAATCATATATTTCATAAATCTCAACTATTATTAAAATTATATTAAATAAAAATTTATGGTTAAATGCTATCTCATATTATAATATAATAACATTTATAGAGGTTATTATGTTAAAATTAACTTTTAGTCCAGCTTCCCCATATGTACGTAAGGTTTTATTATCAGCTTACAGGGCTGGAATTCAAGATGAAATAGAACTTGTAGAAGCAGGCACTGAATATGACAAATTATTGAGAAGTAAAAATCCTTTGGGAAAAATTCCTGTCCTTCAAAAAGATGACGGAGATTTCTTATTTGATAGTAGAGTTATCGTAGAGCATTTAAATAAATTAGGAGGTGGATTAATACCTGAACATGGTTCTGATAGAGATTTAATATTGAGAAGATCAGCTCTTGCTGAAGGGTTAACAGATGCATCCCTTCTTGTAGTTTATTCAGAGAGATATGCAGGAGGTGAAACACCTTCAAAGTTATGGTTAGACCTACAAATAGGTAAAATAGACAGAACATTAGATTATATAGAAATTGATATTATCAACTGGTCAAATCCCATAGGATTTGATGCGGCAAATATTGCGCTAGCCACAGCACTTGATTATATGTCATTTAGGAATGTAAGAGACTGGAAATTAAACAGGTCAAAATTAAATCGATGGTTTGATAATATGTCATTAAAACTTGCAGGTTTTGCTAAGACAGCTCCTAAATCATAACTAAATTTAAGGTTGGATTAAAACAGCTCTAAAGTCATTTACATTTGTTAAGGTAGGTGAAGTAAAAATTAAATCGTCAATTTTTTTAAAAAACTCATATGAGTTATTAGCGTTTAAAAAACACAGTGGGTTCATTTTTTGTAAGGATGCTTTTTTTAGAGTTTCATCTGAGATATATGCTCCAGCGTTATCTTCAATCCCATCAATCCCATCTGTATCAATTGCAAGGCAATTGATACCACTTGCATTTTTAAGGTGAATTGCCATTGATAGCATAAACTCGGTATTTCTACCCCCTTTTCCATTACCTTTGACCGTTACAGTAGTTTCACCACCAGATAAAAGTAATATTGGTTTATGTAGGGTAATATCTCTATATTTTTTTTCTTTTTTTATTTTTATCGCTAATTCGGCCATTTTTTTACCTTCAACTCTAGACTCTCCCTCAAGTGAATCTGAAATAATGATAGGAATAAAATCTTGTTTAATCGCTATTTCAGCTGCTTTTTTTAAAGCCATCATTGGGGTTGCAAGCATATATTCGGGAGATTTGTACAATTTTGGTAATGTATTTTTCTTTATAATATCCATTAACTTGTTATTAATAAAAATTTCATACTTTTCTAATATTTTAATTGAATCTTCATTTAAACCAGATGCTTGTATAGTTGGGCCTGAACCAATATAAGCAGGGTTGTCTCCAGGGATATCAGATATCATGTACGTTGAAAGTTTAGCTGGTAAAATTGCTTGAGCAAGACGACCTCCTTTGATTTTTGACAAAGATCGTCTTACAATATTCATTTCATCTATAGGAGCACCACAACTTAAAAGTTCTTTATTAATTCTTTGTTTTTCAAAAAAATCAACACCTTTTGCAGGCAAAGTAAGTAAAGATGATGCACCTCCCGAAATTAGAAAAACAACATGATCATCTTTTGAAGATTTTGTGGCTAATTCAAAAATATTATTAGATACCAATAAACCATTTGTATCTGGTTCAGGATGAGAAGCTTCAACAATTTTTATAAATTTAGTTTTAGCAAAATGACCATACCTAGTTACAACCAAACCTTCGATAGGACCATCGTAAGTATTTTCGAATTCTTGTGCCATACTTGCACCTGCTTTGCCTGCACCTAATACAATAAGTTTACCTTTTGGTTTTTGAGGAAGACTTTTAAATTTACCTCGTGGTTTGGCAGCTTCAAGTGCAGAATTCATAATCAATGTTAGTGATTTTTTAAAATTCATAATAAATTTGCAATTTTAGTTATTTTCTTAAACAATGACTTCATAAGTTTTTTAATTCAATAATAAAATAATTAAAGTATAGGAATAAAATGGCTATCATAGAAAATGAATTAATTGATAACACTTTATTAGTGACTATCAATAATCCTTCTAAGCGAAATTCAATGATTTTTGGTTTTCATGATGAATTACAATCAACTATCAAAATGGCAGACGATAATAGAGAAGTTAACGCATTAATTATAACTGGTGCTGGTGATTTTTTTTGTGCAGGAGGAGATTTAAATGGCCTAAAAACTAGAAGATCTATGTCCGAAGATGAAAGATATGATGCACTAAGTCAGCTAAATGGAACAATACAAGCTATTTTTAATTGTTCAAAACCTATTATTTCTGCAATTGAAGGTGGAGCAGCAGGTGCAGGTGTTTCACTAGCTATGGCTTGTGATTTAGTAGTGATGAGTGAACATACTTTTTTTTCCTTAGCTTATGTAAAAATTGGATTAACACCTGATGGTAATGCAACTAAATTTTTATCTGAAACTATGCCACGTCAAATGCTTTCTGAGATGGCAATGATAGGAGGTAAAATAGATGCTTCTAGATTATATCAAATAGGCGCCATAAATATTTTATCTCAAAAAGGAAAAGCAAAAGAAACTGCTTTGGAATTGTCTAAAAATTTTGATAATCTTCCAAAAAATTCTATTTCTAGAATAAAGAAATTGTCTAGATCTGCTTATGGAAATAATTTTTCAGAGCAGCTTCAAATGGAAACTGATTTGATGGTAAAATCTATGGGTGACAAAGAAAGCATAGAGGGTATTGATGCTTTTTTAGAAAAAAGAGAACCGGATTATAAAAAATTAAGATAGTAGATTTTCTGGCACATCGATTGCTTATAAAAAGCATGAAATTGTTTAAAGCTTCAATAATATTTAATGTATTGTTTCTTTTATTTATAAAAGAAACATTCGCAGATAGTATTGAAAACTTTAATTTATGCGAAAACACGATTGAATATACAGAAATGCAAACTGATATTCCAAAAGGGCTTCTTCTTGGTATAGGTAAAGCTGAGGCAATTAGAAAAATCAAAAATAAATTTGTAATATGGCCTTGGACAATAAATCATGCTGGAAAAAGTATGTTTTTTGATACTAAAAAACAAATGAGAAATTATGTTTTAAAAAATTTAAAGAGAAATGATTTTAATATGGATGTTGGTTGTATGCAGATTAATATTAAATGGCACAAAAATAATTTTAAGAAGATATCTGATATGTTTGAGGTTAATCCTAATATCTCTTATGCTGCTTCATTTTTACAACAATTAAAAAACAAACATGGTTCATGGGATAATGCAATTAAGTATTATCACTCTTCTGATCCAAAAAAGAATAAACCTTATTTAATTAAAGTTAAAAGTTTCTGGAAAAAAGTTAAAGATAAGAAAATAGTCAAAGCTAAAAATGTTAAATATGAGAGTACTAAAACAATAAAAGAAACTTCACTTTCAAATATGATTAGACAAAGACAACCTTATTTGTTTGAAAGAATTGATAAAGTTAAATTTTTTAGAAACATATTATCACAAAATTAAATTAATTAATTGATTAATACCTAAATACCGTAAATAGTTAACATATTATTAATTTAATTTTTTATTGTGAGGTTATAAGTATGAATGTAAAGGAAGCTTTCATTTCAAGAAGATCAGTAAGAAGGTTTCTTCCAGATCCAATACCAAAAGACAAAATAAAAAATATTTTAGAGTGTTCAGCTTTTGCGCCAAGTGGACATAATATACAGCCTTGGCATGTATACGTTGTAGAGGGCAAAAAAAAAGAAGCAATTACAAACTCTATTTTAGAATCTATTGAAAATGGTTCTGCAAAAAAATTTAAACAAGAATTTAATTATTATCCAACTGAGTGGTTTGAACCCTTTATTTCAAGAAGAAGAGCAGTTGGTTTTGAACTTTATAAACTTCTTAATATTAAAAGAGATGATTTTGAAGCTAGAGATAAACAAATGCAGGAAAACTTTCATTTTTTCGGTGCCCCGCTTGGAATGTTTATAACTATGGATAGACGACTTGCTACAGGAACATTCATGGACGTTGGTATGTTTATTCAGAGTATATTAGTGGGTGCTAGAGGAGAAGGATTGCATACCTGTGGTCAAGTTGCTTTTACAAGATTTCATACTATAATTGCAGACCATTTAGGGTTCAAAGAAAACGAAATGTTAGTATGTGGAGTTTCTATTGGTTACGAGGACATTAATGCTCCTGAAAATGCCTTACGAGTTGAAAAATTAAATTACACTGACTTTACTACTTTTTTGTCGTGATGAAATTTAACTTACATAAGATCTATTAATATGAAATTACTAAATCTTGATAGTTCTAAAAATTACTCTATACCAGATCTATATCTTAATATAGGACATTTGTTAGATCATTTTATGATGCTTATTTTTGCCAAGGCAGCATTTGATGCAGGTAGAGAATTTGCGTTATCTTACGAAGAAATTATTATTTATGGAACTTTAGGTGTAGTTTTATTTGGAGCTGCAGCACCCTTAGCGGGTTGGTTAGCTGATAAATTTTCAAGAGCTATATTAATTACAATTTATCCTTTTGGTTTAGCCCTAGGTGCATTATTAACTGCTTTTTCATATTCTGTAGAGATGTTAGGAATATCATTAGGCATATTGGGGTTTTTTGCAGCTATTTACCATCCTGTTGGTATTGCAATGATTACAAAAAGACCAGGTAAAGTAGGTTTGAGGCTTGGTATAAATGGTGTTTGGGGTAATATGGGGGTGGCTTTAGCACCAGTCCTGACTGGATTTCTAATAGCTTATGCTGATTGGAGACTAGCTTTTATGCTACCTGCAATTTTTTGTAGTATATTTGGAATTACTCAATTACTTTCTTTTATAGAGTTGGATGAAAGTAAATCAAACTCTAAATCAAAAATTCAAAATGCAAAAAATCAAGTTTTAAAGGATGGATGGAAAACAGTACTAATTTGCTTAAGTATTGTTACATTATCTGGAGGATTTATCTTTGGTTCAATGACATTTCTGATACCAAGATTATTTGAAATCAATTTATCAGAAATTTCTAGTGATATTGCAATAACAGGAATATTAGCGGGATTAGTTTATGCTTTTGCCTCATTTGCTCAAATTGGGACAGGTTGGTTAGCTGATAAAATTTCTCCAAAATATGTTTTGTCAGCTATGGGTGTTGGTCAATTAATTTTCATTTTCTTAGCAAGTTTTTCATTTGATTACAGCTTGTTATTTATTATGTTAGCAGGAATGCTATTTGTCTTTGGGCAAGTTCCCATAACAGATATTATTTTGGTAAAATATGTTCAAGATAGTTGGAGAGGTCGAGTGCTTTCAATCAAGTTTATGGTTAACTTATGTGCTGGTGCTGCAGTTTTGCCTGCAATATCTATTTTGTTAAAAAATGGGTATGATTTTTCCCATGTTTTAAAATCATTAGCTTTTATTTCAATTGCTGTAATTGTTTCTGGAATGCTTTTGCCTAATAAATCATCAAATTTAATTATGGCCAAACAAAAATCTTTATAAATACTAAATATTGCCTAGGTTTACGCCATGAAAAGTAGTCAAATATTAATTTTTACAGATCTTGATGGTTCGTTATTAAACCATAATAATTTTGAGTTTAGAGAGATAAAAGATTTTATTTTAAATTGTATTAAAAATGGTATTAAGATAATACCAAACACTAGTAAAACAAAATCAGAAATTCAGGTGTTTCTTGACCAATTAGGGCATAATCTTCCTTTTGTTGTAGAAAATGGTGCAGCAGTACATAATCTTGATCTCGTTCATACCAATTTCAAATTTAAAAATAACTCCCTTGTTTTTAGTAGATCTGTATCTGAAATTCTAACGTTATTTGAAAAAAGTATACCTGTAGAATTTCAAAAGAGATGTCTTTTTTTAAAAGATATGAGTTCAATAGAACAGACGAAAATTCTAGGTCTTAACAAAAAATATCTACCCTTTGCATTAAATAGAGATTATTCAATGCCATTAGTTTTTGATGGTTCCAAAGAATTAGTAAATGAGTTCACTGTTCTTTTAAAAAAAATTGGAATGAAATTACATGAAGGTGGAAGAATTTATAATATATGTGATGATTGTTCAAAGGGTAAAGCAATGACAACTTTAATTGAAAAGTTAAAAAATGAATTTAATTTCAACACCCATACAATAGTTATAGGCGATAGTCCTAATGATATTTCAATGTTAAATCTTTCAGATCAGCCTTGTATAATTCCTTTACCGAACAAAAAAAACCTATGTTATTTAAATGATAAAAAAATAATTAGAGCAACTCAAAGTGCACCACAAGGATGGGAAGAAGTAGTAAGAGCCTCGCTTAAAAAAATTAATTTTCAATTACAAGGATAGTACAATGGGTAGTTTTTATCAAAATGGTATAGTTGCAAATTTACACGACTTTTCATATGGAACATCTTCCAAAGGAAATTATACAAAGTTAGAAAATGACTTAATGAAATTTTCTAAAGTTAATCCTATGGAATTAATTTTACCTTGTTTGTTTTCTGAGTTAAGTGGGATGGCCTTACCCAAAATTATTGATGAAATTAATAAAACTAAATTTTTAAACCATATAGTTATTGGTCTGGACAGAGCGAATAAAAATCAATACGCAGAAGCTTTGAATTTTTTTGAAAATTTAAAAATACCTCATTCTATTCTTTGGAATGATGGACCAAGATTAATGGAACTTGACAAAGAATTGAAAGAAAAAGGTTTGTCACCTAAAGAATTTGGAAAAGGAAGAAATGTCTGGTTTTGCATAGGTATGACCTTGGCAAGAGGTAAGGCAGAATCTATTGCTTTACATGATTGTGATATCTTAACATATGAAAAATCTTTATTAGCTAAATTATTTTACCCTGTAGCTAATCCAGTTTTTAATTTTCAGTTTTGTAAGGGATATTATCCTCGAGTTGCAGATGGAAAAATGAATGGAAGAGTTTCTCGTTTACTTGTTTTTCCTTTATTACTTGCGATGGAAAAAACAATTGGTAGAAGTGAATATTTAGATTTTATGAAATCGTTCAGATATCCTCTAGCTGGGGAATTTTCTTTTCGGAGAAATTTGTTACCAAGGTTAAGAATACCCTCTGATTGGGGGTTAGAGATTGGAGTTTTGTCTGAAATGCAGCGAAACCACGCTAGTAACCGAATCTGCCAAGTTGATTTAGCACAGAAATATGATCATAAACATCAAGCTTTATCAGAAGATGATGATAATTATGGATTATCAAGAATGTCAATTGACATAACTAAGGCATTAATAAGAAAACTTGCAACTCAGGGAAATATTTTTACTCTAGAGACATTTAGAAGTATTAAAGCTACTTACTACAGGGCTGCACTTGACATGATAGATATATATAGAAGTGATGCACAGATGAACGATTTGAATTTTGACTCCCATATTGAAGAAAAAACTGTAGAATTATTTGCATTAAATATAATGAAAGCTGGGGAATCTTTTTTTGAAAATCCAATGGAGACGCCTTTTATTCCAACATGGAATAGGGTCTTGAGTGCAATTCCAGATTTTTTAGATAGATTAAAATTGAGTGTTGAATTAGATAATGCAGAAGTCAAAAAATAAATTTAAAGAAAATACTAATTTAGATATTTTAAAAAGATTAAACTACATTTATAACAGAATAATTCCTGAGGACAAAACTCTTGAGTACTCAAAAAAAATTAATCAACTGATAAATAGTTATAAATCTAAAAATATTTCTACCGATGTTAACGAACCCTGGTCTGAAAAAACTGTTTTACTAATTACATATGCAGATAATATAAATAATGGATTGTTTGGGAAGACAATTAGTGATTTTATTTCATTCTACAATAAATATTTTTATTCATTTATAGATAGCATTCACTTTTTACCCTTCTTTCCATCAAGTGGAGATGCAGGTTTTTCAGTAAAAAATCATGATGAAATAGATCCTAAATTTGGAAATTGGGAGGAAATAAAAAAACTATCAAAACGAGCTAATATTATGACAGATTTAGTCTTAAATCATGCTTCTTCAGAAGGGGAATGGTTTGAGAATTTTATTTTCAACAAAAATCCAGGTAAAGACTATTTTTTTACAATTAATAATAATTACGATTATGCAAATGTTATCAGACCCCGAGATCATGATCTTCTCAAAAAGATAAAAATTTTAAATGAAACCAAAAATTTGTGGTGTACATTTAGTCATGATCAAATTGATTTAAATTTTAGAAATCCAGAAGTTCTATTAGAATTTATAACTTTAATTCTTAAATTATCTAGTTATGGAGTAAAAATATTTAGATTAGATGCAGTAGCTTTTATTTGGAAAGAAAGTGGAACTACTTGTCTCAACTTACCTGAAACTCATGAAATAATTAAATTATTTAGATATATTGTTGATCAACTTAATAAAAATATAATTATCGTAACAGAAACAAATTTACCCAAAGAAGAAAATTTAAGTTATTTTGGAAAAAATGATGAAGCTCATTGGATATATAATTTTCCTTTACCACCATTAATTATCCATACGTTTTTATTCGCAGACTCTACTTCACTTACAAAATGGAGTATGAAAATGCCACCTGCACAAGTAGGTAACGCATATTTAAATTTTATTGCATCTCATGATGGGATAGGGATGAGACCTGCTGAAGGTGTCTTATCTGAAGAAGAGATAAGTATTATGTTAGAGAGATTAGAAAAGAATGGTAGTAAGTTTTCAATGAGAAAGTTACCATCAAATGAAGAAAAAGTTTACGAGGCGAACATATCATTATTTAGTGCCTTACAATACACTGATATTGATAGTAAAGGAAAATTTGCGCTAGAGCGATTTATAGCATCACATTGTATTCTTTTGTCTATTGAAGGTGTCCCTGCTTTCTATTTTAATTCTTTTTTTGCCACAAAAAATGATGATAAATCTTACCTTAATAGTAAAGTAAAAAGAGATCTTAATAGGCATAAATGGAATTATTCAAACTTGGCAGCCACTTTAAATGATAAAAACTCAATTGAAAATAAATGTTACAAAATTCTAAAAAAATTAATATCTATCAGAAAAACTCAACCTGCTTTTCACCCAAACGCAACTCAATTTACCTTAAATTTAAATAAAAATATTTTTTCAGTTTGGAGACAAAGTAGGGATAGACGTCAAAGTATTTTTGCAATAACAAATGTCACATCAAAAAAAATTGATTTAAATACTAATATGATAAACTTAATTGATGATGAGCAATGGTATGATTTGTTAAATCCTAAAATTAGTTTTAAGGATGAACAGAAAATAAAACTTGCACCGTATCAAACAATTTGGATAACAAACTTAAAAGACGAATAAGATTTTACTCTTGTTGAAATTAAGTACCTTTTAGTTGTTTTGTATCTCAATGGTTTTAGGCCTTTTTTTATTGATGTAGTTTTCGTATGCAGCTTCATAACCTTTTTCAATATTTCTAGTAAACCGAACAGTATTGAAGAGTATCTTTTTAGCTTTATTTTCACGTAACTTATTTTTCACAATAGTAAATTCCTTACTATTAGTAGCAAGTTCAACAGCTTTTTTTTCGTAAGCATCAAAACTGTTAGTTATAAGATCTAATAACTCAAGAGATTTTAATAAACTTGCCCCCACTCTGCTAGCAAAAGTTTCTCCTTTTAGGGTAATAATAGGAACACCCATTGAAAGAAAATCTATTGCAGTTGAATGAGCATTATAAGGATAAGTATCTAAAAATAAGTCCGCAAAACTTAATCTTGACAAATGATCACTATGTTTTTCCATTTTGTTAGCAAAAATCAAACGCTCTTTAGCTATTCCCATAGCTTCAGCTTCTTTATATAAATTTTGCCTTGCAGTTAATGTCATATATGATAACCATAAAACACTTTCTTTCACTAACTTTAAAATTTTCAACCAAATGGCAAATATCTCTGGAGAAATTTTATAACTATTATTAAAACAACAAAAAATAAAACCATGCTCTGGAAGGTTTAAATCTTTTCTTGAAAACTTTGTAGGTGACACCTGTTTTAAATCATGTGTGGGTATATATGAATTTGGTAGATATATAATTTTTTCGGTATAATTTCTTTGAAAATGTTTAGGTATTATCGTATTGTCAGCAATAATATAATCAATATATTTAGCGCCTGTTGTTCCAGGAAAGCCTAAAAAATTAACTTGAATAGGTGCTGGTCTAAATGAAAATATTCCTATTCTGCTTCCCTTTGTGTGTCCTGTTAAATCAATTGCAATATCAATTTTTAAATTTCTACAAATCATAGAAATAGCCTCATCACTCTTATCTTGAACATTTATAAGTTTATCGAATGCTTTAGAAATTTTGATATACATTTCGTCAGTTTTTGAAGGCCCATAATAAATTCCAATTACATCAAATTTACTTCTATTGTGGTTTTCAATTATTTCATTTATAAGTCTTGTTACAGGATGCTCACCAAAATCATATGATATATAAGCTAAAATTATTTTATCTTTTTTATTATTTGGTTTAATTTCATTTAAATTTTTCTGCTCAGGGTAATTGTTATTAACAAATCTTTGGCCTATAATTTTATGATCTTTTGGATCATTTAAGATACTTAAGGAGCTAAAAGGGTGGTGAGTGTAATGTGGTTTTTTGTAAAGAATATTTTTGAAGTGTTTTCGGTCTTCATAAATATTTTTCCAATCACATACATTCATTTTAGTAAACATTAATGAACTAAATAATAACTTTAAGTTAGGTTTTAATTTTAATGCCGTATTATAAGAAATAATAGCCTCGTCATATTTCTTGTAAAATCTTAAAATGTTTCCCTTATTGTTGTATGCTTCAGCATAATTAGGATTAATATCAATCGCTTTATTATAATATTTCAAAGCTTTGTCTAATATATATAATTGTAAATAGGAGTTACCAAGATTAATTAATGTCTCTGTACAATTTAAATTATTTGAAAGTGAGATTTTAAAATGTTTGATTGCCTCTTTGTTGTCTCTTAATTTGTAATGGGCAAGTCCTAAATTTGCATGAGCATCTGCATATTTATTATTAATAGATATAGCTTTTTTATAAAAATTTATTGCCTCATGATTTTGTTTTAAAATCATATAAGCATTTCCTAGTCCGTTTAATGCAAATATATTTTTTTTATTAACGAACAAGCATTTTTTGTAATTTTCAATAGCTATATTGGCTTTGTTCATTTTTAAGTGTACCCTACCTTTTACTAAGTAGGCGTCTTCAAATTTATTATCAATATTAAGTGCAATTTCACAGTATTTTAAAGATAAAGAAAATTTTTTCATATTTAAAAACTCATTAGCAATATTAATATAAGTTTCTATATTTCTAGGATTAATTTTTATTACTTTTTTAAATTCTTCAACAGCTTCGGTAGATTTATTAATCTTTAAAAGACATTTAGCTTTGTTGTTGTAAGCTTCATAATAATTTTGATTATATTTTATAGCATTATCAAATGATTTTATTGATTCTAGAAATTGTTCTTTTTGTAAGAAAATTATTCCTTGTGTGTTATATGCTTCAGAATATGACGAATTTACTTTGATGGCTTTATTACAGTAAGAGAGTGCTTGTTCAAATTTTTTTAAAATAATTAAAATTATTGCTAAATTCAAATAAGATTCTGCATATTTTGTGTTTATACTAACAGCCTTTTCAAAATCCTGCATAGCTAACGTGTATTTATTTTGACTACGAAAAGCAATTCCACGGGTATTGTATGCTACATGAAAACTAGGTTGTAAATTGATCACCTTATTAACTAATTTTACTGCAATATCAGGTTTATTGGTTTGTATTGCTAATATACTTAGGTTATGAAGTGTATCGATTTCGTTAGGATGTTCTGCCAAAATTTTTTTATAAGTCATCTCGGCATTTTTAAAATCACCACTTTGATGTAATTTTGATGCTTTAAGAAATTTTTCTTTAATACTATTGACTTTAATATTGGACATTAAATAAATATATATAAAATTTTCTTTTTTTATATTAATAATTCTACGATCTATTTTTAAAATAATTTATTTGATATATAATCCACCTTCTTTTTCTAAAAATGACACAACTGAATCTATTCCTAAATTATTTTTTGTTTGACCAAACACATATGGTAATTTGTTTCTTACAAGGTCTACATCATTTTGCATTATATCTAAGTTAACCTGAACATGTGGCGCCAAATCTGTTTTATTTATTAAAAGCAAGTCTGACCTTTTTATAGCAGGCCCTCCTTTTCTAGGAATATCGCCGCCCATACCTACATCAATTACATAAATAGATAAATCTACCAATTCAGGGCTAAAAGTTGCAGCTAAATTATCACCTCCTGATTCAATTAATATTAATTCTAAGTCAGGAAATTTTTCTTTTAATTCATCGACTGCTAACAAGTTAATTGAAGCATCTTCTCTTATAGCGGTATGTGGACATCCACCTGTTTCAACTCCTTTAATTCTTTCCAAAGGGAGTGCCTGCGCTTTCATAAGATATTCTGCATCCTCAATTGTATAAATATCATTAGAAATAACAGCCATTGAGACTTTTTTTGAAAGTTTTTTGCATAAAGCTTCTGTTAAACTAGTTTTCCCTGCACCTACAGGGCCTCCAATTCCTACTTTGAGTGGTCCAAAGTTTTTAATCATGTTTGATATATCCTATTATTTAATGTTTCATGATACATGCTACTCAAGTCAGATAAAAAAGCAGAACTTCCTAAATTACTGACTTTTGCAATTTTATAATTGTTTGCTTGTTTTTTAATAGCTGGCAAAAAGTTAATTAAAATTTTCTGTCCCTCGCTTTGACCTAAGGGAATATGTTTAACTCCAACGTTAATAAGATTTGAAACAAAGCTCTGTAGAAAAGCAATTAATAATTTATCTAAAGGTATTTTAAAATATAAACCAGCTTTACCAATAGCTATTGGATAAGCCAAATTTTTATCAATTTTATAACTCCAATTTTCTTTAATATTTTTACAAAAAGCTTTTCCTAAATTCAAAGTTTCAAGCCATCTTTGTTTAGAAGGGCAAAGAGCAAAAGCAAGTTCATTTACTTCTTCACCATTATAAGCGTTAGCAAGCAAAATACTGTCAGTTTTCCCTGCACCATTAACTATTAAATGTTTTATCCATTTTTCCAAACTAATCTTATCATAAACAAATGCATATTCGATTGCTGCTTCTAAACCATGAGAAAAGTTAAAGCTACCAATAGGAAAACTAGGTGAAAACCAAGAAAGTAGTAACTGATGATAATCAAAAGTTGATTGTTTTTGTTTAATGCTTGTGTCCATGAGTTCTACCTAAACCATATGCACCACCTTCTGGGTTAAATTCTTCTTTTACTTTTTTTACAGATCCACCCAGCTTTGTGACTAAGTTTTCAATTACTTTATCAACTTGTATTAAAAGTCTCTCATTTTCAATCTGGCAAGGGATATGTCTGTTACCAATATGCCAAGTTATTTTCATAAGGTTATTACTTTTAATTTCCAATAGCTCTTCCTTAGCAGATTTAATTAAAATGATTGATCCATTATCAAGTAAAAATCCATCATTTTTTTTTAAAGAAACGGTCTCTGATAAATTTACTAAAAACCCAAAATTATTATCAGAGACTAGCTTTTTTCTTCGAATAAACCTTTTATCATAAGTTAAGGTTATAGTATCCTTTATTTTTTTATTTTCTGGATTAACTAAAATTTTCTCTGAAATCATTATTTTCTCTAAAATAAAAAATATCTCTGAGCCATAGGTAATTCTGTAGCTGGCTCGCAGGTAAGAACTTCCCCATCAGCTGTAACTTTATATGTTTCAGGATCAACAGAAATATCTGGGCAATAATTATTATAAACCATATCTTTTTTGGAGATATCTCTTGTTTTCTCCACCGCAACAGTATTTTTAGAAAGTTTTAATGAGTCTAGACTTCCAGATTTAATAGAATCTTTACTAACAAAGGTAATTGAAGATGTCTCTAGAGATCTTCCATAAGAAGAAAACATTGGTCTTGTATATACAGGTTGTGGAGTTGGAATTGATGCGTTAGGATCACCCATTTGAGCACAAGCAATGCTTCCACCAAGCATCACAATCTCTGGCTTTACCCCAAAAAAAGCTGGATCCCATATCACAATATCAGCTCTTTTACCTTCAGTTATTGAACCTATCTGTTTAGATAAACCGTGAGTTATAGCTGGATTAATTGTATATTTAGCTACATATCTTTTAACTCTTACATTATCATTATCACCTTTTTCTTCCTGTAGACGACCTCTTTGAACTTTCATTTTGTGAGCTGTTTGCCAAGTTCTGATAATAACTTCTCCAACCCTTCCCATTGCTTGACTGTCAGAAGCTATGATTGAAAAGGCACCTAAATCATGGAGGATATCCTCTGCAGCTATAGTCTCTTTTCTAATTCTGCTTTCAGCAAAGGCAACGTCTTCTGGAATTGATTTATCTAAATGATGACATACCATAAGCATATCCAAATGCTCTTCTAAAGTATTTATCGTATAGGGTCTTGTTGGATTCGTTGATGATGGTATTACATTTTCATTCCCGCATACTTTAATGATATCAGGAGCATGGCCTCCACCAGCACCTTCAGTATGAAAGGCATGAATTATTCTATTATTGATAGCTTTTATAGTATTTTCTACAAATCCACTTTCATTTAATGTATCTGTATGTATCATTACTTGAACATCCATTTTGTCAGCTACATTTAGACAGTTATCTATAGCACCAGGAGTGGTACCCCAATCTTCGTGTAATTTCAGTGCGCAAGCTCCGGCATTTACCTGTTCAATTAATCCCTCTGGTTTAGAAGAATTACCTTTACCAGCAAATGCAAGATTCATAGAAAAAGCATCCGCTGATTGTATCATTTTACCTATATGCCAAGATCCAGGTGTGCATGTTGTTGCCAATGTACCATGAGCAGGTCCAGTTCCACCTCCTAGCATTGTTGTTAAACCTGAGTGCAGAGCATCGTCAATTTGTTGAGGACATATATAGTGGATGTGAGAATCAAATCCTCCTGCTGTAATAATTTTACCTTCACCTGCGATTATTTCAGTGCCAGGTCCTATAATAATATCAATTTTTGGTTGAGTATCAGGATTTCCAGATTTTCCAATTTTTTTAATTACACCATCTTTAATTCCAATATCGGCTTTAAATATTCCATTTACATCAACTATAAGTGCGTTTGTGATAACAGTGTCAACGGCGCCATCTTTTCTTGTAACTTGTGACTGGCCCATACCGTCTCTAATTACTTTTCCACCACCAAATTTTACTTCCTCGCCATAGACAGTTAAATCATTTTCAACTTCTATAAACAAGTCTGTGTCAGCTAATCTAACTTTGTCACCAGTCGTAGGGCCAAACATTTCTGCATATGATGATCTTGTTATTTTTGAACTCATTACAAAGCTCCCATAATTTTCTGATTAAACCCAAAAATATTTTTATTACCTTTAATTTTAATTAAATTTACCTCTCTTGTTTGACCTGGTTCAAAGCGAACGGCAGTTCCAGCTGCAATATCTAGTCTCATTCCTTTTGTTTTATCCCTGTCAAAAGATAAAAATTCGTTTGTTTCGTAAAAGTGATAGTGGCTACCAACTTGGATTGGTCTATCGCCTGTATTTGAAACTTTTATATTTAAAGCATCAGAATCTTTATTTAAAACTATTTCATCAGATTTTGTTATAATTTCTCCAGGTATCATTTAAATCTCCATTATCTTATAGGATGATGAACTGTGACTAATTTTGTGCCATCGGGAAATGTGGCTTCAACTTGAACTTCATGTATCATTTCAGGAATCCCACTCATACATTCATCCTTTTTTACAACATGAGCACCAGCTTCCATTAAGTCTGCAACGGTGCGTCCTTCTCTAGCTCCTTCAACAACAAAATCTGAAATTAAAGCTATAGCCTCAGGATAGTTAAGTTTAATTCCTCTACTTTTTCTATTTCTTGCAACTATTGCAGCTAAGCTAATTAAGAGTTTATCTTTTTCTCTAGGTGATAATTTCATGTTCTCTCCCTAACTGTTCCATACTTTTGGTATGTTATCATCAGCAAGTATTGATATTAAATTTTTTTGTATTGATTTCAAATCATAAGCATCTTTGGCAACCATTCTGACTAAAATTTTATCATTCCATATAGAATGAGACAACAATACTGTTTCTGAGTTTCTTAGAATTTCAGGTAAAGTATTCTCATAAGATAATAGTTTTTTTCCGTAGATAAAAATATTAGATATTGCAACTCCATCCTTAGCTGAAGCAATATTTGAGAGAGTTTCTCTAATATTTCCATTTAAATTTAATGCTTCAGCGTGAATCAAATTTTTATTTACATTTATTCTCCAATTATCATTGAAATAACCTTTTTCAAGATATTCATCCATAGCTGTTCTTCCAAATATTGTAGTTTCAGCTAATACAAAATTTGAATTAGGACCTAAATTTACTTCAATGTTTCTATCAAAATTACAATTGTTAAATAAAATTAATTCTTGTGGTATCCAAAAAAGATTACTTGTGTCATCTACTGTCAAAGAGATTTTAATTTTAGCCTTTTCACTAAATCCCTTATAAGCTCTTTCTGCAGTTTGCGTAGTTAAAAAAATTTTGGATTTATTTACAATTTCAAAATCATAAGAAAAATTATCACCACTTGTAATCCCACCAGCAGTATTGACTAAAACTAACTCTTTAAATTTTTGAAAAGATTTAGGGTAAAATACTTTTGTAGAACCTGATTGATAGAAGCGATTTATTTCATTATTATTTATTTTAACATCAATTTTACCGTGAGCTCTTTGAAAGGTTGTCTTATTTAACATTTATATGTTGATACCCTTCGTTATTATTTAATTATATTCTAACTCTATTTATAATCATATTTTTGAATAATGAACTGTTCCACGCTCATCAACTTTACTTTTGGCTTGATTGGTTACATCTAAATGGATTAGATGAGCTCTTGCTTCTCCAATTGCAAAGTGCATTTGTTCATCACCTATTTTTCTGTCAAAAATAATTTCAATAGAATCCATAATAGTTATATTCTTTTCTTCAAGGGCATCTATTATTAAGCTTAATCTATGATTGTGATGTTTAATTAAGTCTTTGGCTCGTTGATCACCATTTGTAAATGGCCAATCATGACACGGAAATACTTTTGTATCTGGCTCCATGGATGATATTTCATTAAGATATTTAAAATAACCACCTAATCTATCATCTAGTGGATCAAAAAAATTATCAGAAATGTTTGGTGAAATCCTAGGCAACAAAAAATCTCCTGAAAGATATAATTTTCTTTTATAATCCATCAAAGAAATATGTTCAGGTGAGTGTCCAGAGTCTGTTCTAGCTATCCATAATCCGTCATTAGATTCAATTTCGTATCCAGCTTTAATGATTTCAAAATCAGGTAGCTCATATACTCTATTTTTATATAGTCTTGTTGCTGGGTCCTTTGCAAGAATATCTTCTTCACTCATTCCAGCTCTTACAAAAACATTACGAAAAATTTTTGCATATTCATCATCTGGCATTGATCTAAAAGTATTAGCAGTGAATAATTCTTTTTCTGTTGTGTAACATTTAATATCTAATTTTTTTTGAAGCCAGCCTGCCATACCAATATGATCAGGGTGATAATGTGTAATCAACAAACCTGCAAATTTTTTAGATTTTAATGGACCATTTATAAGTGCTTCCCAATGTTCTTCAGAGTGTTCAGATTTTAAACCAGCATCTAAAATTAATAGTCCCTTTGGAGTATCCATTAAAAATAAATTTACATGGTTTAATCTAAAAGGAAGCTCAAAATGTACCCAATATAAATCAGAAGCTATTTGAGTTAATTCACCAAATTTAGGTTTGTCAATTTCTAGTTTCGTCATTTATTGCTCGTCATGAATTATCGTGGTATTTTTTATTTAAGATGTTAAGAATATACATTAAATCTAAATTAGATCTAGCAAATCTAAAATAAAATTTAAAATATGAAAATATAGGATTTTTAAAGTATATTTTTTACTATTAAAAAGATTAAACAATAAGAGATACATTATGAAAAATTCATTAGACGGAATAAAGGTATTAGATCTAACAAGAGTTTTAGCAGGGCCTTATTGCACCCAAATGCTTGGTGATCTTGGTGCAGAGATAATAAAAGTTGAAAGGCCAGGAGGAGGAGATGATACCAGGGGATTTGCTCCACCATTTGTAAAAGATGAAAACGGAGATGAGACGGATTTAAGTGCTTATTATTGTGGAGCAAACAGGAATAAAAAATCAATAACTGTAAATCTTAGTAAAAAAGAAGGGCAGGATTTAATAAAGAAACTACTTAAAGATTGTGACATATTAGTAGAAAATTTTAAAACAGGTACATTAGAGAAGTATGGACTTGGTTATAAAAATTTAAAGATTGAGTTTCCTAGATTGATTTATTGTTCTATCACAGGTTTTGGACAGACTGGTCCTTATGCATCTAGACCAGGCTATGATGGTTTAATTCAAGCAATGGGCGGCGTCATGGCTCTTACTGGAGAACCTAATGGGGAGCCAATGAAAGTTGGAGTTCCTATTGGAGACTTGATGGCAGGAATGTTTGCATCAGTAGGAATTCTTGCAGCTGTTAGACATCAAATTCAAACTGGAGAAGGTCAATTTATTGATATTGGTATGTTAGATACACATGTTGCATGGCTTGCTAATCAAGGAATGAATTATTTGTCTACAGACAAAAACCCTGAAAGACTTGGCAATCAGCATCCTAATATTGTTCCTTATCAAGTCATGCCTACATCTGATGGATATATCGTACTTTCAGTTGGAAATGATCCAACTTTTGAGAGATTTTGTAAATTAGCTGGCGAAGAAAAGTTAATTAATAATCCAAAATTCAAAACTAATGCGGACAGAGTATCAAACAGAGAATTTGTTACTAATGTTTTAAACGAAATTACCAAGAAACACACATCCGAGTGGTGGCTAAAAGAGTTAGAGAAAGAAAAAATTGGATGTGGTCCAATTAATACATTAAGTCAAGTTTTCTCAGACCCGCATGTTAAGGCTAGAGAAATGATAGTGAATATGGATCATAAAAAAACAGGAAAATCTCCTCTAAAATTAATAGCAAACCCAATTAAAATGCAAGAAACGCCACCAAGTTATAGAATGCCACCTCCATTACTTGGAGAGCATACAGATGAAATTTTATCTGAAAAAATTGGTCTCAGTGATGCTGAGATAAAAAATTTAAAAGATAATGAGATAATTTAATAAATTATTCTGAAAGAATTTATGGTTCAGACACAAAACAAAAATCTCATTCCTGATATTGAGTATGATAGTCTAAGGTCTTGGATTAGGTTAATTCTTTTATTTATTGTTGGTGTTGTAGGTACTGTAGGTATGTGGTCCGTTGTAGTTGTAATGCCAGCATTAGAAACTGAATTTGCCATTGATAGAGGTAAGGCAAGTTTGCTTTATGCTACTACTATGGTTGGTTTTGGATTAGGTAATTTTTTAATTGGAAAAGTAATAGATAAATTTGGGCTTAAATTTCCAATTATTGTTGCAGTTATTCTTCTTTCATTATCCTATTTACTAGCAATGATTTCCAATCAATTTTGGCACCTATTGGTTTTACAAGTTTTTATGGGTACAGCTGCATCAACTTTTTTTGGTCCCTCTATAGCAGATATTGGAAATTTTTTTGAAAAACATAGAGGGCTAGCAGTAGCTATAGTTGCTAGTGCCAATTATGTTGCAGGTGGTTTGTGGCCACTCTTTATTAGTTATCTACTAGAGTTTAGTAACTGGAAAGAAGTCTATTTTTATATTGCAATAATCTGTTTGGTAATCATCTTTCCAATTTCATTAATATTGAAAAATAATATTGTTACTTCAAATAACCAAGATATTAATTTGAATAATAAAAATAACACTATTAAGAATCTATCACCTAAAACTTTACAAACTTTGTTAGTATTAGCTGGAATTGGTTGTTGTCTTGCGATGGCAATGCCTCAAGTTCATATTGTTGCTTTATGTGTTGAGAGAGGCTTTGGTCTAACTGTTGGAGCTCAAATATTATCTGTAATGCTATTGTCTGGAATGATAAGTAGGATTGGTTTTGGATTTTTATCTGACAAAATTGGCCCAATATATACCATTTTCATTGGATCATTTTTACAAATGTTGTCTTTAGTTTTTTTCTTACCATTTGATAGTCAGTTGTCATTATTCATTGTGTCTTTGATGTTTGGTTTATCTCAAGGTGGGATTGTCCCAGCATATGCAATGATAGTTAGAAAATATCTCCCAATTGAAGAAGTTGGAGAAAGAGTAGGTTTGGTTATACTGGCAACTGTCGTAGGTATGGGGTTAGGTGGTTGGATGTCTGGAGAAATATTTGATCTTACTCAATCTTATAAACTTGCATTTGTTAATGGAATTTTTTGGAATTTTACAAATCTACTTATTGTCACCTTTATTATGTGGAAAATTTATTTCCAAAAAGATAGGTTAATTTATAGTTAGCTTGAGAGTTTTAAATGAATAAAATAAAAGAACTTACAAAATCAAGTTTTGAAATCACTTATGAATTATTCATCATAATGATACCTACTTTAATAGTTGTAAAAATACTTGATGAAATAGGTTTTGTTGAAATTTTAAACAAGATGTTTGCTCCTTTAATGTTTTTATTAGGATTACCAGAAGCTATTTCATTAGTTTTTACTACATCAATGTTAACTAGTCCTTATGCTGGCCTTATAGTTTTCTCAGGGCTTCCTGGTGATATGCCATTTACTGCTGCTCAAGCAAGTGTCCTAGGGCTTCTAATCTTATTTACACATTCTTTACCGATAGAAGTGATTATTTGCCGAAAAGCTGGCGTTAGAGCTCGTGCAATGATATTTATTAGATTAGGTTTAGGAATATTATCATGTTATTTTTTGAATTTGTTTTTCGAATTTACAGGATATATGAATTATCCCGCTACTATTTTATTGCCTAGCCTTGAGAGTGCACCAGATCTTTTAAGTTGGGGGATTTCTCAATTAAAAGGGCTTGGAATGATTTTTATCATAATTGTTGCATTAGTCATTATTTTGGATTTTTTGAAATATATTGGTGTTGAAAAACTTATTGAAAAAGCTTTAAAACCATTTTTAAATTTTTTAGGTGTTGGTGAGAAGGCATCTACAATAGCAGTTGTAGGAGTTACATTAGGAATTGGATTTGGAGCTGGGCTTTTAATTAAAGAAGTTAAAACTGGAAAACTTCACTATAAAGACGTGTTTGGTGTATTAGTATTAGTGGGAATGCTTCATAGTATTATAGAAGATACCGCAGTTGTATCACTTATTGGAGCAAATATAATAATAACATTATTTCTTCGGGCTATATTAACACTTTGTATTGTTTATATTTTTATGAGATTAGGTGCTAATTTCACCCAGAAATTTTGGCAAAAACATCTTACTAATTACAATATACCAGAATATAAACCAAATTCTTAATATGGAATTGATTTGTTATCCCAAGCAAATATTTTGCCGTTATCATCAGTTGTTTTAGTATCAATAACGTCAATCAATTTGTTAGCTGAAAATTCAGGAGAGAAATACTCTTTGTCTTTTTTCTGGAAAGGTCTAGATAATTTTGAATTAACTGTGCCTGGGTGAAGACCAAAAATAATACTATTTTTATTAGATCTTTTTTGTTCGATCGATAGTCCTTTTAAAATCATATTTAATGCAGATTTCGAAGCTCTATAGGAATACCAACCACCAAGTTCATTGTCTTCAATGCTTCCTACTCGCGCAGAAATTGATGCAAATTTTGTAGTTTTATCCCTATGTAGGTAAGGTAAAAAATATTTTGCAATTAATGCAGTTGGTATTGTGTTAGCATTAAACATATCTAAAAATTTTTGAGCTGATAAATCCTTAATTGATTTCTCTGGATTTTCTAACGCACCAATTGCAACTATTATTATGTCTAATTTAAATTGTAGAGATGAAGCTGCATTTGATAGGCTTTCTTCATTGCAATAATCAACCTTTATTGATTTTATAAGATCATTTTCAAAATTTTCACCTGATCTTGAGTACGCAATGATATTATCAATATTTTGTTTTTTTGTGTATTCAATGCATAATGCCTTTCCAATTGCACCAGAGCATCCAAAAATAGCTACATTTAGATTTGTCATTATATAAACTTTTGTTCTTATAATTGAATTTTTAATCGTTATAGTTTATCCGATAGATATAATCATCTTATTATTAAATACAAAGAGATAAATATGAAAAATAATAAACCTCATTTCTTGCTAATTCATGGAGCTTGGCATGGAGGATGGGTTTGGAATGAAATATCTGAAATCTTGAGATATCAGCGGTATAGTGTTTCAACTCCAACACTCACGGGTTTAGGTGAAAAAAAACATTTAATATCATCAAAAATTACAATTGAAACATTTATTGAAGATGTTGTTAATCATATTATTTTTGAAAATCTTAACAATATAATACTAGTTGGTCATAGCTTCGCTGGAAGTGTGATAAGTGGAGTTGCAGAAAGATTAAAAGATAGAATACAAAAATTAATTTACTTTGATGCTGTGATTTTAAAAGATGGTCAAAAACCGTTTGACATTGCTCCGAAAGAATTAGTTAAAGAGAGAATTGAATTAGCAAAAAGATTTGGAAACGGTATATCAATCCCAGCTCCAAGCGCAGACGCATTTGGAGTTTTTGACGTAAAAAAATCATTATTACTTGAAAAGAAATTGACACCACATCCACTTAGTACATATCAGTCAAAGCTTACAATTAAAAATGAAATAGGGAACGGTATTCCTTTATTCTACATTTTTTGTAATAATCCTGTTTATAAAAGTCTTGAAAGTTCTAGAGAAGTAGTACGTAAATTGAAATGGCCAATTTTTGAACTAAATGCAGGACATGATGCTATGTTAACTCATCCAAAAGAAACTTTAAATTTACTTATGAAAATTTGTAACTAAAATATGAATATTGGAGGTTAAAATGACAGCTTGTATAACTGGATGGTCTCACAGCAAGTTTGGTGTAAATGTAGAACAAACTTCTGAAAATATGATTGCAGACGTTGTTGAAAAAGCTATCGAGCATGCAGAAATTTCTGCTAAAGAAATAGACGCTATTTTTGTTGGAACATTCAATAATGGCTTTCAAAAACAAGATTTTCACGGTGCACTACCTGCTGTTTCACAGTCTGATTTAAGATATGTGCCCGCGATGAGAGTTGAAAATGCATGCGCTACAGGTTCTGCTGCCATACATACCGCAATGAATGCAATTGAAGCAAAAAAAGCAAAAACTACTCTAGTAGTCGGTGTAGAAAAAATGACTGATGTATCTTCTGAAAAAGTTGGCGATATTTTACTAGGTGCAAGTTATAGACCTGAAGAAGGTAGTACAAAAGGTGGGTTCACTGGAGTTTTTGCATCTATTGCTAAGTCTTATTTTCAAAAATATGGTGATAAATCTGATGTACTAGCAAAAATTGCAGCTAAAAATCATGAAAATGGTTGTTCAAACCCACTAGCACATATGCAAAAAAATCTTGGCTTTGAATTTTGTAATTCTATTTCAGAAAAAAATCCTTATGTTGCTGCACCTTTAAGAAGAACTGATTGTTCTATGGTATCTGATGGGGCGGCGGCACTAATAATACAAGACTTTGATTTGTCACTTTCTGCAAAAAGAGCTATTGCATTTAGAGCAAGAAGGCATGTTAACGATATTCTTCCACTTAGTAAGAGAGAAAAAACTGAATTTGAAGGTGCGCGTCAAGCTTGGCACCATGCTCTTTTAGATGCTAAGATAACTCTAGACGATTTATCTTTTGTTGAAACTCACGACTGTTTTACAATCGCCGAACTTATTGAGTATGAAGCAATGGGCTTAACTAAAATAGGTGAGGGCTATAGAGCTATTAAAGAGGGTTGGGTTCAAAAGACTGGTAAATTACCCATAAACCCCTCTGGGGGACTGAAGTCAAAAGGGCATCCCGTTGGTGCAACTGGAGTATCTCAACACGTTATGTCTGCAATGCAATTGACTGGAGAAGCTGGAGATATGCAAGTCAATAAAGCAAATTTAGCGGGTATATTTAATATGGGTGGTGCTTCTGTTGCAAATTATGTGTCAATTTTAGAAAGATTACGCTAAAAAATATTTTTGATGTTTCTAAATATTAATTTTTAAATTGCATCACGAGTTTTTATAATTAGGTTTTCTCTTTTCTAGTAGCGCGTCTATTGCTTCTCTGTGATCGTCAAGTTGTTGTAACATGCTTTGTTGGCTAGCGGCCATTTCTAATGCATCTTGCAAAGGAACATTTTGTGACATTCTTAGTAAACGTTTGGCTCGTCTGGATGCTTCAGGAGGTTGGGCAGCAATTTTTTTAGCTAATTGTTGAGCTTCTACTATCAAATTTTCGTTGGGTACTACTTTTGAAACAAGACCCCAATCTAGAGCTTTGTTAGCATCTAGAACATCACAAGTTAGGATCATTTCATTAGCTCTTGCCAAACCAATTATTTTGGGAAGGAACCAAGATCCTCCATCTCCTGGTATAATACCTATTCTTAGAAAACTCTCTGAAAATTTTGCATCCTCACCAGCTATTCTGATATCACACATTGTACAAAGATCATTACCTGCACCTATTGCATGACCGTTAACTGCGGCTACAACAGGGACATCAATAGAATTCATAGTTAAAGGAATTTTTTGAATACCAAATCTGTACCAATCTTCAAGTTGTGCTTGAGTCATTTGATCTTTTGTAGTCATATCTTTTATTTCTTGAAGATTGCCACCAGAAGAAAAACTTTTTCCAGCTCCGGTTAAAATAACACACCCAACATTTTTGTCTTTATCAGCTTTTTGTAAATATTCTACTAAGCCTTCTATAATGTCTCCTGAAAGTGCATTTCTCGTATCAGGTCTATTAAGTGTAATTTTGACAATTCTATCATCTTGTTCATATAAAACAGATTTTAACATATTTCACCTCAAGTTTTCTTTGAAATTAAGTTAAATATTCCCATAAGTTTTTATTGTTTTTTTCAAGAAATCTTTTGCCTAAAAATTCCTCCCAAAAAGATTCATTTCCAAAGTCATTTCTCCAACTATTTAAATTTTTTGTAAAATAAGATAATTCATACTCTTTGGTAAATCCAATTGCTCCATGAACCTGATGAGAAATAGCTATAATTTTCCCAGCTGCAAAACCTGCTCTAATTTTTAATATCGCTGTATCATTAGAATTTTTTTCACTTAAACCTAGTTCGGTAATTGTAGACAGGGCTGCAGACGAGGCTGACAGTTCAACTGCCATTTCTGAAATTTGGTGCTGTATAGCTTGAAACTTTGACAAAGCTCTACCAAACTGTTTTCTTTCTGAACAATAGTTTATTGACAAATCAAGAACTTTTTCCATTGCACCGATCATTTGAGCAGATCTAAGAATTGCACCTAAAAAATTGAAATCAATATTATTTTTAATGGGTCTAATTTCAGCAATATTTAAATTCTCCACCTTGATATTGTACCTTGGTTCAGCTAAAAAGTTTTTTTTATGTATGATTTCCCCATTAATTTCATCGATTAAAATTGCTTTTTTGACATTGTTTAATTCATGAACAATCAATAAATTTTTACTGAGGTTAAGGTATGGTACTGATAAAATCTCACCAGAAATCATATTGTTTTTAATTTGTAAATTTTTTGTGTCAGTAGCAAAAGTTACTATGCCGTTTGGTGGATTTATATCTGTCTCAGATAATATATAATTTGATAAAATTGTTTCAGATAAGGGTAAAGGAGTTCCATGATTATTTATAATTTTAATCAAAGGTAAAATTGAAAAAAATGGTATTTCATAACCACCAAACTTTTCTTTAACTGATATTTTTGGAAGTCCATTTTTTTCAATTTCATTCCACAAATTTAATATATCAGTATTTTCAGAAACTATATTTTGTCTTAAACTATGATTTACGTGTTTTTGTAAAATTTTAGAAGTTGTTTCTAAAATTATTTCTAATTCTTCAATCATCTTAGGCCTAACTGTCTAGCAATTATACCTTTCATGATTTCAGTTGTGCCTCCTCTTAGAGAGTTTGATGGAATTCTTAATGTTGCATCTTCAAATAGATTTTGTAATTGATTTGGCCATTCATGAAGCGGAACGATATTTGAAAATTCTCTTAATGTTTCTATCATCATCTTTTCAAATTTATTACCTAATTCTTTTACAAATGCTGCTTGTGTCTCAGGAGATTCACCATTTTGAAGCATTGAAGCAACCGAAAAACTCATTCTTCTTAATGTTTGTATTTCAGACATTAATTTACCAACTATCTTTGTGCCTGAATAAATGAGTGAGTTTCTGAATTCATTTATAAAACTATCTAATAATGTGAAATGAGAGAGAAATCTTTCTGGACCAGATCTTTCTAGGGCAAGTTCACCAACAACTTGTTTCCAGCCTTTGCCTTCTTCTCCTAAAAGGGAATCATCTGACAATTCAACATTGTCAAATAAAGTTTCATTAAAATGTCTTTGACCAGTCATATCAGGAATCCCAGTAATCTTTACGTTTGGAAGAGACAAATCAACAAGAAATTGAGAAAGACCTTCATGCCTGTTTTTCTCAGATGCTGGACTAGTTCTAGCTAGAACAATCATATAATGTGCTAAATGAGCACCGGTAGACCATATTTTTCTTCCCTCAAGTTTCCAGCCGTTCTTAGTTTTGGTGGCTTTCGTTTTTACTGAGGCTAAATCCGAACCAGAGTCAGGTTCACTCATTCCAATAGCAAAAAAACACTCGCCAGCTGTTATTCGAGGAATAATAGAAGATTTCTGTTTTTCATTTCCATATCTCAAGATTTGACTTCCACTCTGCCTATCAGCTATCCAATGAGCTGCTACAGGAGCTCCTGAAGACAAGAGCTCTTCTGTTACTACGTATCTTTCTAAAGCTGTTCTTTGATGTCCGCCATATTCTTTAGGAAATGACATCCCAAGCCAGCCTTTAGATCCAAGTTTTTTACTAAAGCTTGGATCAGCTGAAAAAACCCAGGCATCTGGAGATGGTGTAAATTCATTATTATTTACACAGGTTGTTATAAATTCTCTTACTTCTTTTCTGAGATTTGAGAGTTCGTTTGTTTCTTTTATAAATGGAAAATTGAATTTTGACATTAATACTTCTTTACAATTGATTACTACAATTAAACTAAATAATTAAAGGTAAACGTCAATAGAATTAATAGAATATAAATAAGTTTAATTATTGATATTAAGAATTTCATAATTTAATCTTTTTACGATTAAGGAGGTAGAAATGTCGATTGATGGAAATATCTTGCAAAGATTAAGGAATATAGCAACACCCACATTAGCAAATGCACTTGATGATATTGGTTTCAATGGAGTTATGAATAATCTACATCCTGCAGGTCTGGGTATGAAAATAGTTGGTAGG
Source organism: uncultured SAR116 cluster alpha proteobacterium (assembly GCA_902595515.1). Taxonomy (GTDB): domain Bacteria; phylum Pseudomonadota; class Alphaproteobacteria; order Puniceispirillales; family Marisalimonadaceae; genus Marisalimonas. The sequence goes on along the minus strand of CACJQK010000003.1, from coordinate 109,843 downwards.
GCAGTAACTGTACAGGAAGTTACGGGGCCATATGGAAGTTTTTCTACAGAAGAATTCAAAGTTGGGCATATGATTGACGCCGCTAGTCCAGGTGATGTTATAGTAGTTGCAAATAATGGAGCACAAGTATCTACCTGGGGTGGAATGGCTTCTTACTCTGCAAAATTAAAGGGTATAGCTGGGCTGGTAGTTGATGGTGGAGTTAGGGATCGAGAAGAAATAGCAGAATTTTCTTTTCCAACTTTTTCAAAACACATGGTTCCAACACCTGGTAAAACTCGAATAAAAGTCCTTTCAATCAATGAGCCAATCATTTGTGCAGGAGTAAGGGTTAGACATGGAGATATTATTGTTGGAGATGGAACGGGAGTTTTGTGTTTGCCAATTGAACATGTTGAAAAAATAACAGAGGAAGCTGAAAAGTTTACTGCTGACGATAAAAAGGCTATGCAAGAGATGAAAAATGGTCTGACTTTTAGAGAGGCACTCAAGAAATTTTCAAAAATTTAAGTTTTTCCTTTAAGAATTTGTAAAGCTCTTTTAAAAAAATCAGCTTGACCAAAATTTCCTGATTTTAGAGTAACTGAAACAGGTTTGTTACAATTTGAATTTGGTGACCAAAGAGCAGGAACTCCATGAGCAATTTCTTTTCCAATTTTTAATTCTTTTAGCCCTAATCCATTAACTACAGCACCTGATGTCTCTCCACCGGCAGATATGAAAATACCAAAAGTATAATTTAAAAGTTTATTCGATAATTTCTCAAAAAAACATTCAATCTTATTCGCTAATATTTCTTGTCCATACTGAATTTGTTTTTCTTTTACAATTTTTGGATCTGCAGATGAATAAATTAAAGGTGATAGAGTTTCATTGTTTTTAATCCATTTTATAACATCTTCAATTAAGTTTTCGTTATTCATTACTTCGTCGGCAGAAATAAAATATGATGGATTATCTTTTTTATAAACCTTTATTTGACTTAAAGTAGCAGATGAACAAGAGCCTGATAGAATTACTGCATTAGTTGTATTTTCAGGAATTTGAAAATCTTCATTTAAGAGCAAACCATCTTTTTTATAAATTTTTGGTAAACCTAAGGCAATTCCTGATCCGCCTGTTAAAAATTGTAAATCTTTTACTCCGTTACAAATATTATCAAAGTCTTCATTATTGGTTGTATCAACTATTGCGTATTTGCAACCTTCAATTTTTAAATTGTTAACTTTATCTTTAACACTTTGTGGACCATTATTTATTGTTTCATAGTCAATTAATCCAACATTATGTTTAGTCTGATAGTCAAGCCATCTAACTAAGTTATGGTCAATCATGGGTGTTAAAGGGTGTTTTTCCATCCCTGATTCATTAAGTGGTTTTCCATTTACAAACATATGTCCGTAAAACACTGTTCTTCCTGCATCTGGAAAAGAAGGACAGGCTATGGTGAAATCAACATTTAATTCCTCCATTATAGCATCAGTAACTGGACCTATATTTCCTTCTTTTGTTGAATCAAATGTAGAACAATATTTAAATATGAATTGACTGCAACCAGCATTTTTTAACCATTCCAAAGCTTTTAGACTCTCTGATACAGCTTCATTTATTGGAATTGTCCTTGTTTTTAGTGCAATTACAGCAGCATCAGCATTGATTAGTGAGGCTTTGTTTTTAAAGGAGGGAACCCCCGCAAACATAGAAACTTGCATTCCAAATTTTTTTAAATTATTTGCTATGTCTGATGACCCTGTAAAGTCATCTCCTATAATTCCAAGTATCATTTTTAATCAACTTTATAGTTTCTGTTTTTCTAGCTGTGTGACAATTTTTTCTTTAACCCAAGGTGTAACCTCTTCATTAAAAGCTAAATAATGATCGCTTTGAAGATGAATATCAAAAGCATCTTTATCAGTATATGTCTCATATAAAAAAACTACATTTTGGTCATTTGGATCATGACATACATCAAACTCATGACAATCTTTTTCAAGTTCAAGAGAGTCTCTAGCTTGTTGTAAAATTCTAGTTTTAAATTTATCAACATCTTTTTCGTGGATTACGAATTTTACTGTAATGACAAACATTAATTTATTAATCTCCTTTTAAGTTAATAATTGTTTTTGAATTTCATTATCTTTTAATAAATCACTTAAAGTTTCGGTTATCGCTGTTGTTCCCATATCACCTCCAAATTCTATTGGTCTTAATTCATTTCTTTCAAAACCAATTTCAATTGCGGTCTCAATTAATCTGGAACCTAACAAAGTACTTTTACATTTTGTTTTATCAGATAGATATTCGAGCATCAGAGATGCACTTAAAATAGTAGCTAGCGGATTAGCCTTGTCCTGTCCAAGTATATCAGGCGCACTCCCATGGGCAGGTTGAAATAATCCATGATTATCACCTATTTCAGCACATGATGCCATACCCATTCCTCCGATAAGGCCTCCTCCTAAATCAGATAATATGTCACCAAACATATTTTCCATCACCATTACATCGTATTCCCAAGGATTTCTAATCAAGTTGAGTGCCATTGCATCAACATAGCAATGCTCAGCATCTATATCTTTAAATTTAACTTTTCTTTCATCAAATATTCTCCTGAAAAATGCCTGTGATCTAAAAACATTAGCTTTATCAACGCAAGTTACTTTTCCAAGCTTACCTTTTTTCTTTCTTTGTCTTGCTAACTTAAATGCAAAATCATGTAATTTTTCAGTAGTTGCTCTAGTTATTTTCATTACATCTTGCACTTCTTGGTCATTTTCCACAGGACATCTATTGTGAACAGCAGCAGTATAAAATAATCCTTCAGTAGATTCTCTTAAAATAATTAAATCTATATTTCTTGATAATTCATTACTTAATCTATTAGGTATATTTTTGTATGCTTTAACTGGCCTTACACCTGCATACAACCCAAACATTTCTCTAAATCTTAGGTGAGGGCATATTTCAGTTCCATCTTTATGACGAACACTAGGTAACCCAATTGCACCTAAAAAAATACTATCGAGTTCATCAACTTTTTTTTCTCCTCCTGGTTCAACATCTTTTCCAGTCAAAGAATAATATTCTGCTCCTGCTTTGATCATATGCCATTCGCATTTAAATCCGCCTGCTATTTTTGAAGACAAGTCTACAATTGAAATAGCTGAATTTACTATGTCTTTACCTATCCCATCTCCAGGTACGGTAGCTATCTGAAATTCATTATTATTCATGTGTGATACCAAATTTATTTAATAAAATATTACTTGGGTCGATTAACATTTACAATGATTTAATAGACGTTTGTAGTTTATAAAAAAAATCTTTTAGAGTTGTAAATTTTTAAATGAAATGTGGATGAAGTTAATTAATCTTGGGAGATATATTGAGTTCATCCATATATTGACAATAATGATAATCATTATCATTGTCAATAATATATTTAATTATTTTAATAATTATTATCATTTGCAAAAATAAATAATAAATTCAATGACTTATTAATTAAACTAATATATTACATAACTCTTTGGGAATGCATTATGTACAAATCTTTGATAAAAAAGAAATTTCAAGACTTAAATGATAATGAAATATTATCTCTTGCAATTGATAGTTTGGAAGAAGATATAAAATTATATGATGAGTATTCTTCTCATTTTCTTATAAATTACCCAGTTACATCAAAAATGTTTAAACAAATGTCTATTTTAAAAAATAAAAATAGAAAAAAATTAGTTGAATTACATAAAAATAAATTTGGTGAGACCTTAAGCATTACTAACCAAAAAGAAATTGCTAATTATTTCAAAAGAAAACCTGAATGGTTAGTAATAAAGAATTCTATTGAAAAAGTTAGAAACGAAATTATTGAAATGGAAACTTTATCTGCTCAATTTTATAATTCCTTTGCTAAAAAATCCCAAAATATTGAAATTAGAAATTTACTTATCGACTTAGCATTAATGAGTAGAGAGCAGAAAGATAATGCTAAATTGATATTATTGAATGCTCAAAAATCACGAAGCGCCAAAGAAGAAGTTACTAAAGATAAAAGACAGTTTATTTTAACATGGGTCCAGCCAGGTCTTGCCGGTCTTATGGATGGATCAGTTTCAACTTTAGCTCCAATTTTTGCTACTGCTTTCGCAACAAAAGACAGTCATACAACATTATTAGTTGGTTTAGCAGCATCAATAGGAGCTGGAATTTCAATGGGTTTTACAGAAGCTGTACATGATGATGGAGTAATATCAGGGAGAGGCTCACCAATAAAGCGAGGGTTTGCCTCAGGCATTATGACTACAATAGGGGGGTTAGGTCATGCACTCCCATATTTGATTTCTGACTTTTATGTTGCAACAGTGATTGCAATGTTTTTTGTACTAGTTGAGCTTTGGGCTATTGCGTGGATACAAGCTAAATATATGGAAATTAAATTTACAAAAGCCGTGTTTCAAGTGGTTTTTGGTGGATCATTAGTTCTGGCTGCTGGTATATTAATAGGAGGAGGTTAAAAAAAATTAATTTGACATTGATAATAGTTATAGTAATAATAATGATAATAATTCGCAATAACATAATGGTGTTTTAAATGAAAAGTCTTAAATCTTTATTATTTTGTATTTTCAACTTAATTTTTTGTTTATCTATCTTAATTTTTGGCATTCAACGCGCTAGTGCAAATGAGATAAATATTTACTCTTATCGAAGCCCTGCTCTTTTGGAACCATTTACTAAAGAATATGAAAAAGAATTTTCAGTAAAATTTAACGTTTTACACGCTAAGAAAGGCCTAGCGCAAAGGCTCAAATCCGAAGGAAAAAATTCTCCTGCAGATGTGATTCTTACCGTTGATATTTCAAGATTATCTGAGCTTGCGGATATGGATTTAGTTAAAAAAATTAACTCAGACATAATAAATAGAAATGTTCCAAATCATTTAAGAGATATAAACAAAAAATGGGTTAGTTTATCTACTAGAGCCCGAATAATAGGTATTTCCAAAGAAAGGGTTAATAAAAATGAAATTAATGATATTGAAGATTTAGCAAAATCTAAGTTCAGGGGTAAAATCTGTACAAGAATTGGAAGTCACCCATATAATAGAGCATTATTGGCTTCAATAATTGCTCATAAGGGTGAGGCAAAAGCAAAATCATGGGCAGAAGGTTTAGTTTCAAATTTTGCAAGAAAACCAAAAGGTAATGACAGAGCACAAGCAAAAGGAATTTACTCAGGTGAGTGTGATATAGTTTTAATGAACACATATTATTTTGCATTAATGAAATTTAATGAAAAGAAACCTGAACAAAAAAATTGGGCACGAGCTACTGAAGTAATATTCTATAACCAAGGTAATAGAGGACAACATGTTAACATTTCAGGTGCGGCTATTGCAAAATATTCAAAAAATAGTGAAGAAGCTCTAAGATTTATTGAATGGCTTACTATGCCAAAAGCACAGAAAATTTATGCAAATGTTAATTTTGAATATCCAGTAAATCCTAAAGTTAAACTTGATGGCAAAATAATGGAATGGGGTACATTTAAGTCAGATAGCTTAGCAATTAGTGAGATTGCTAAAAATGCAAAAAAAGCACAAATGATAATTGATCAGGTGGGTTGGTGATTAAAAGAAATAACTAATACCAAAATAACCAACTAATAGCCAAGCTATACCTTTAAATAAAAAAAACAGGAACAAAACAAATCCTGTTTTTTTTATATTTATATTTGAAATTTTTATATAATCAAAATATTTAGACAGTTTGACCGCCATTAATCTGAATCTCCGTTCCATTAACATATGAGAAAGTTTCTGAGCACATTGAAAGAATGACACCTGCAACTTCATCGGGTGTTCCAAATCTTTTCATAGGTATCTTCTCTGTGAGTAATTTTTTACTACTTGGAGTAACCATAGAGGTTTCAATTTCTCCAGGAGCTATAGCATTTACTCTTATATTATCTTTGGCAAGATCTGATGCCATTTCTCTTGTTAGTGATTTTAGAGCAGCTTTAGATGTTGCGTAAGCAGGTCCTGCAAATTGGTGAACATTATCACTGGCAATAGATGTTACGTTAATAATCATACCATTAGCTGATTTAAGATTATTAACAATAGCTTTTGAAATAATGATTGGAGCAAAAAAATTAACATTAAATACTTTACGCCATAATTCTAATGATGTTTCATTAAAACTAAGTCTCTCATTTCTTTTGTCTTTTGGAGAAATTGCAGCATTATTAATGAGTGCTTTTACTGGCCTCCCATTTAAAAATTTAGATAACTCTTTAAGTTTTTTGTTTAAAGAAATTTCATCTTCAAGATCAACTTGAAAGTGAAATTGTTTATTGTTAGACCAAGGACATTTTGGTGCAACTTCAGATCGTGAAAATGTAATTACTGTCCATCCATCATCCCAAAATTTTTTTGAAGTAGCGTGACCTATGCCTCTGCTACCTCCTGTAAGAATTATAATTTTATCTTTTTCTTCCATTTTTAAATTTTCGAGAAATTGATAATCATTATTAATAATACATTATGTAACTTTGAAATCAAAGAAATTAAACAAACAAGAATGTTATTTTTTTATTTTTTTTCCAAATAACTCTAATCTATGATCTACTAGTTCATATCCCATATTAAGAGCTACCTGCCTTTTCATTTCTTCTAGTTCTTCGTTCTGAAATTCAATGATTTCACCACTCTCTACATCAATTAAATGTTCATGATGTTCGCCAGCTTCTTCATATCGAGATCTGCCGTCACCAATATCTAATCTTTCAATTATTCCAGCCTCTTCAAATAATTTAATTGTTCTGTAAACAGTTGCGATTGAGATTGAACGATCTTTTTCAACAGCTCTTCTATACATTTCATCCACATCAGGGTGATCAGCAGAATCCTCTATTACTTCTAGTATAATTTTTCTAGGCAGTGTCATTCTCAGACCGTTTTTTATACATTTCTCATAAAGTTGGGCCATTCTTTTTTCCTAGAAAGATTTATAATCATTCTAAACTAATACAAGTTTACAAAAAATTAAATTATTTTTTTATTTATATTTATTATTTTATTGATCAACAAAATAGGTAAAAGTCCTATAATTACTATAAGAAGAGCTGCGCTTGATGCTCTTTCAAGCATTTCATCATTTGCATATTGATATACGTATGTGGCTAAAGTTTCAAAATTGAAAGGTCTTAATAACAATGTTATTGGAAGTTCTTTAATAATATCAACAAAAGCCAGAATAAATGCAGTTAAAACAGATGGTCTTAATAACGGTAATATAACCTTTCTAAAACTATACCAAAACGGATTACCAAGTGATCTACTAGCTTCAAGTAAATTAGGGGGTAATCTATTTATTCCGCTATTAATTGCGCCAAATGAAACAGCATTAAATCTTGATATATAAGCAAAAATTAATAAAAAGTAAGAACCAATTAAGATTAAATTTAGATCAATAGAAAAGATTTCTAATGATAAATTTACAAATTTTTCAATAAAAGAAATAAAAAACAATGTCCCAAGAGCTATAATTATGCCTGGAAAAGCATATCCAATACCCGCAATTGTAGATAAAAAATTAAAGCCTTTAAAATTTTGATATTTAATACTTACGGTTAAAATTATAGATAATAATATTATGATTGTTGCAGTAGTGAAGCTAATAAAAAAAGAGTTTTGGGCAATAGTAACTAAGTGATCAAAATTTTCAAGGTGAAAATAATTTAGAGAATTCTCAATTAAAATAAGTACTGGTATCAAAAACCCAAATAATATTGGCATAACGCATATTGAAAAAATTATAATATTTTTAGATTTAGATACTTGAATATTAAAAAAATTGTGAGTGTTGAATTTAGGATCGTTAAATTTTTGTTTTTTCCTTGCATAAAGCTCTAGTGCAAGCAAAATAATTACAAATGTAAATCCTACTAAAGCTAGTTGTGATGCTGAGGCTAGATTGTTCATTCCAAGCCATAGGTTAAAAATACCAAGAGTAATTGTTTCAACTGCAAAAAAATCTACTGTACCAAAATCAGAAACTGTTTCCATCAACACTAATGACAATCCAGCAACTATTGCAGGTTTAGCTAGAGGTAAAGAAACAAAATAGAAAATATTTTTCCCAGAGATCTCAGCAAACTCAATTAAAGATGAAGGAGTAGATTTAAAAGCAACTTTGGTAATTAGATAAACATAAGGGTATAAGACAAAAGATATTACAAACACTGCTCCTCCAAGAGATCTTATTTCTGGAAAATAATAATCACTTGGTGAAGAAAAATTAAATAAATCTCTTAATATTGTCTGAACAAAACCACTATATTCAAAAAAATCAGTATAACAATACGCAACTATATATGACGGTAATGCTAGAGGCAAAAGTAGTGCCCACTCAATAATATTTTTCATGTAAAAATTATATCGGCAAACTAACCAGGCAAGAGAAACTCCGATCACAAAGGTTGTTAAACAAACACCTAACATTAACATAAAAGTGTTGTATAAATAATACTTTAAACGTGAATTTATAAGATGTAGCCATAAATCATATGTGTTTTGAAAACTTGATATAATTATAGAAATAACTGGAGAAAGAAGTAAGAAAATTATAATTATACTTATGATTTTTAAATGCGAACTTAATATTTGATTTAATAGTTTAGAGATAGCTACCATTTAACAATTTTTTAAATATTGAAATAATTAAGTTATTAATAGATAAACTATTTTTATTATTATTTATATTTATTTATTTAAGAAGGCAAAAGATGTACAAAATTGCAGTTATTCCTGGTGATGGGATTGGCACAGAAGTAATACATAGTGGAGTTGAGGTTTTAAAAGCTCTTTCAAAGGCAGTCCAAAATTTACCAATAGAATTTCATCAATTTGATTGGGGAGCAGAGTACTACAAAAAACATGGTGTTATGATGCCTGACGAAGGTGTTGAAGAACTTAAGAGTTTTAGTGCAATTTATTTTGGATCTGCTGGTGTACCTGAAATTCCAGATCACATAACACTTTGGGGGCTGAGGTTAAAATTATGTCAAGGTTTAGATCAATACGCAAATCTAAGGCCTGTACGTCTTTTACCTGGAATAATATCTCCTCTTAAAAATATTGATGAAAAGGATATTGATTGGAGTTTTATTAGAGAGAATTCTGAAGGAGAATACTCAGGCATTGGCGGTAGAAGTCATAGAGGTTACAGTCATGATACAGCAATGGATGTTACTCTATTTACAAAACAGGGTGTAGAGAGAATACAAAGGTTTGCATTTGAGATAGCCAGATCCAGACCAAGAAAATTATTAACTTTAGTGACTAAATCTAATGCTCAAAGACATGGTATGGTTATGTGGGACGAAATATTTAATGAGATATCACAAGATTACAAGGACGTAAATACAGATAAAATGCTTGTTGATGCAATGACTACTAGAATGGTATTAGACCCAAAAAGTATTGACACCGTTGTTGCTTCAAACTTACATGCTGACATTTTAACAGATTTGGCAGCGTCATTATCAGGGTCAATGGGAATTGCTCCCACAGGAAATTTAGATCCAGAAAAACGTCATCCATCTATGTTTGAACCAATTCACGGATCTGCTTTTGATATAATGGGAAAGGGAATTGCCAATCCTATTGGATCTTATTGGTCTGCAGTAATGATGTTAGAAAATTTAGGTGAACTTCAGGCTGCTCAAAAGTTGATGTCCGCAATTGAAAAGCTTACATCAGACAAAAAATATTTACCTAGAGATCTTGGTGGAAAAAGCACCACAAAACAAATTACCCAAGCAATGATAGATATTATTTCAGGTAAAAATAGTAAATAAATAAAGTTCAGGAATAAATATGGAAAAAAATTATGTAAGTCATCTTGAGTGTTCAATCACTGGAAAGAAATATGAAGCTAATAAGATACATGGTTTATCTGAAGCAGGAAGACCATTGTTAGTAAGGTATGATTTGCAAACTTTAAAAAAAGAAGTTTCAAGAGATGATATTACAAATTCCAAAGTAGATGGTTTCTGGAGATATTCACCACTTTTACCAGTATTAGATCCAAAGAACAGAGTTACATTGGGTGAAACTATTACTCCATTGATTAAGTTAAATAGAACCGTTAACTATTCTTCAAATAATAAGGGTGTTTTATTAGTTAAAGATGAAGGAAGGCTTCCCACTGGTTCGTTTAAAGCTAGGGGATTATGTTTGGCAGTTTCAATGGCAAAACAATTTAAGTTGAAACATTTAGCTATTCCCACAAATGGAAATGCAGGTGCTGCTATGGCTGCTTATGCAACAAACGCAGGTATAAAATCAACTGTGTTCTGCCCTGAAGATACTCCAGATATTAATGTAAGAGAAATTCAATCACTTGGAGCAGAAACTTTTTTAGTAAATGGTTTAATAAATGATTGTGGAAAAATAGTTGGAGAAGGCAAAGAAAAAGTAGGGTGGTTTGACGTCTCAACTCTTAAAGAACCATATAGGATTGAAGGAAAGAAAACTATGGGTCTTGAATTGGCAGAACAATTTAATTGGAAATTACCAGATATAATTTTTTATCCTACTGGTGGAGGCACTGGTTTAATTGGAATGTGGAAAGCTTTTTTAGAATTAAAAGAACTTGGATGGGTGAAAGGAAAACTACCTAAAATGGTTGCTGTTCAAGCCAATGGGTGCGCACCTATTGTCAAAGCTTGGGAAAACGGGGATGAGCATGCACCATTATGGGAAAATGCGTATACTAGAGCTGCTGGAATAAGAGTGCCAATAGCAGTAGGAGATTTTTTAATCATAAGAGCAATTCGTGAAAGTAAAGGTTTTGCAATGTCTGTTTCAGATGAAGACATAATGGAAGCAAGAGATCGCGTTGCTAAAATTGATGGATGCTTTTTGTGTCCTGAAGGCGCCGCAACAATGACTGCTTACGAAAAAGCATTGTCATCAAAGTTAATATCAAAAAACGATAAAGTTGTTCTTTTTAATTGTGCAACGGGGTTAAAATATCCATTACCGGAAGTGTCAAATCGTGTAAATAAAAACAATGAGATAGACTTTAAAATTTTTAACTAATTACCCCTAGTTGTAATGGCAAATTTTTTATAATGAACACCAAATATTATGGGATCCAAATTTTTTTTGTCTAAATAAGAATTGAACTCATTTTTGATATTCTCAAGTAACTTATTTTTACCTTCGCTTCCCTGAAGTTTTTTAAAATTTGTTTTGCTTATTTCATCATATACAATTTTTCTAAAATCAACATCATAGTCAGTTAAAAAATCCATTAGCATTTCACCTTTATACGAAGAAAAAACTAAATCGAAACTTATAAATGAATTTGAATTAGGTACATTAGTCCAAAAACTTTTATTTGCATTATCACCCATACCACCTATATCCCAATAACTTAAAGAGGGAATAATAACTTTTCCGTCTGGCCCAATTTCTTGAACTATTGGTTTTTCATCTGGCTCCATTCTTCCCATCTTTATTGCTTCTTCTTTTGCAACTTCATAAATATTTATTTCTTTTTCAACCATCTTTTCTTCTTTAATCATTTCATTACTAAAATAAAAAAAAATAAATGTTAAAACTGATGAAAAAAATGCAATTAAGTAAGCATATAAATGCTTAATGTTAGCTATTTTTCTTTTTAATGAAATTTTTTGGTCTGCCATTTTTTATTATTTTTCTATTTTTTTAGAGATTTATATACATTTAATTCCAGCCAGTGTTTTTCAGCTAAAGCGTTTGCGTCACCTATTCTAAGAGATAAACCTCTTACTATTGCAGCTAAAACTGGATCAGCTAAATTCATTTTTTCTTTAACTGTTTTTTCATCAATAACCCTAATGATCGAATTAGTAACGGCTACAGCAGTCACAGTTCTTGGAGATTCTATAATATGACCAACTTCTCCAAAAATTTCACCTGTTTCAAGAATTCCCAATTCTAATCCATGTTTTGACTCAATTCTTACTTTTCCACTATGAATCAAAAAAATAAATTCCGCAGGATCGTTATGTGAGTAAATTATTTCACCAGCTTTAAAAGTTTTTGTTTCTTGACTGTTTTTTTTCATAAATTTTGACCTGTAAAAAAAATAAATTTTTTTATATAAAAACTTGTAAATAATATATTAATAGTAAATAAATAAAAATGATTTTTTAACTAAAAAAAGGAGGTGGTCTGATGTCTAGTGTTTTTTATAGAAATAGTTGTTGTAAGGTTATTAATTTGTCAGAGCAGCCTTTGACATAATTTTATCTTAATATTCTATTTTATATTCAAAATACGAAACAGGGTTTTAAACCCTGTTTTTTTTCATTATTTTTAATTATCTCTCTAAAAATATTCGTTAAAATTTAAACTTTATTGCATTCACAAGTGTTTTTTCTCAAGAATTATTAACTTTTATTACAGAAAATTTAAACAAAGTTTTATTCATGACGTAAATAAAACTATGCTTAAATTACTAGATCAAATGAACGAATTGCAAAATAAAGAAAAAGTTGAAGACAACTTATATGTAAAAAACATTATTGTTAATAAAGATAAAATTAAAATACAAATTCCGTATATTGCTACTGAGAGATGGATAGACCAATTAGGAGACAGGTTACAGACAAATTCATAGACTTACCTAATTGGGACAACATTTTTTGGTGCATTATTTTTTGAATATATCTTATCTAGCTCTTCACCTAAGACAAACTTTTCAATAAAAGATCCAAATTGTTTGAAATCGGATTGAGCATTTGTATTTGTTTTATTTTCCCAGTTTTCTGCTTTCCCATTATAAAAATGTCTTACACTTGCTAAGTCCCTTAATGCTGGACCAATAACAACGTCATGATTTTTTAATCTTTCAGCCATTAATGAAAAATCCTTTTGACCAAAAGGAATTTTATTTGGGCAAACAATTAGGTGTGGATATGACTTACCATATCTGGCTTTAACTTTATCCATACTTCTAATAAAATTTTCAGTTGGATACAAATCTGCATTACTAAGTGTAGTTGGTATTAAAACGCAGTAACCTTCTGCAACAAGATTCCATAGTCTTTGTGAACTACCAGCTGGTGTGTCAACAATTGCGACATGCCCTGGTCGGAATTCATTTTGCTTAATAAATTGTTGAACAAGAGATATATTAGTGTTTTCGAATGCAGGCGTAATTGGAAGAAATTCAACGTTAATTTCAGGGTTGCTTTTTGATAAAAATTCAGTTGCTGTTCTTTGAAGATCTGTATCAATTACAGTAATGTTTTGAGCAGGTATTCTATCAGCTAAAGATCTTGCAAGCATTATTGACAGAGTACTTTTACCAACACCACCTTTTACATTTGCAACAAAAATGGATTTCGCGCCATTTAAATTTTTTGATTTATTACTTGGCATCATTTATCTCCAAACTAAAACGTTTTTAAATTTTTAATTACTTTTAATGCTTTTTCAAACATTTCTTTTTCTTGAGAGAGCTTATGAATTTTATCTTCAGCAGATTTCTTTTTGTTCAAAAATTCGTTTTCGATAGCCTTAAGCTCTTCTTTAAGATTATTCTTTTCATTTTCTAAAGATTCTAACTTAGAAATAATTGCATCGACTCTAGTCACGTAAGAAAGAAAATCTTGATCTGATTTGCTATAATCTAACACATCATCTTTTTTTAACTCATTATCAATTTCATCAATAATTAAATCATTGGGTTTAACTTTTTTCCAGTTTCCACCCCTTCTTAAAATATTTATTTCGTAATTATCCATTTTAAAATATTAAAAAAAAATATAGCTTTTGGCTATAAATAATTGAATTTATTGTAAAATTTTTATAATTTAACTATATGTAGTAGTTATTTTTTTAATAATAATAATATGTTGTATATAAAAATTGATTTACTGTATCTCAGTTTTACATTTAAAAGATTTTTGACATACTGGTGATGGTTGAAAAACAGTAACATCTTTTCCTTTACCTTGCCTTTTAAATATACATTTATAACCGTCTTTTACGCCATCTTTGATATTTATCTCTGTTTTTCTAAGTCTACAATTTTCATATTTTATATATTCTTTAGACAGAGTTTTTGATTCTCCATAAATTTTTCCTTTAGAATAAGACGGTATTACGTAAATACTAAGCAGTATTATCAAAATGTTTAAAAAGAAAATATTTTTTAAAGTAAACATTTTATCTTCCTCATTATTCTTCATCTGATCCTGGCAAATAAGCTTGACCTTGAACAGCTTTTGCTCCTACGTCTTCAAAAAACTGTGCATTATCCTTAATAAAACTTTCAATTTTATTTTTTATTGTATTTTCCGCTGTATCAATATCATTAGCATCTATTTCAACTAGACCGTCTATTAACCAATGAACCTTATATTTCATGAAAAACTCCATTAATCATTAATTTTTTTAAATAGCTTAATCGATAAAGATTGGGCTTCAAGCAAATCTTTTTCATTCAGACTATCTAAAATTTCGTTTCTCTTAGGCTTTGCAGTTTTTATTCCTTTAGCCACAGCAATATTGTACCAAGTATATGCATTAATTAAATCAGGAGGTTCAGTAAAGGTTTCATATATTTTTGCAATTTGAATAATAGCTTTTTTATCTTTTTGAAATGCTTTTTTTTCTAAAAATTCCCTAAGTTTTATTGTAATTTCATTAATTTGTTCTTCTGTTAAATATTCATTTAATTTATCTAGAATAATAGATGACTTTTTAAGACCACCTAACAGTGCAGAAAATCCCCAAAAGTATGAATTTTCAAAATCTTGAGGTGTTAAATCTCCTGAAAATAAAATTTTAGAATACAGTAGTTGCGCATTTATGTCATTTTGTTCTGATAAAATTTGCAAGTTTTTTATACTTTCTTCAAATTTTTTTTCTTGTAAAAGTTTATAAATATTTTGGATATTTTGTTCTTTTTCAACTGCTAATGAAAGAGATGTTGTAAAAATAACAACAAAAATAAAAAAAATTTTTATTAATTTTTTCATAATTTTTAATTTCTTTTACAAAAAAAATATTATCTACCTGCTAACATTACTAATTGTAATTGAACAACCCTAACTTTAAAATTTGAGTTTTTTTTAGTTTCATAAACAATTATTTTTGGTCTGTCAGAATTTGGTTTTTGAAATTCTAAAATCATATCATTTGGTAAAAACACACCATTATCCTCCAGTACTTGCCTTGGATTAGATTTAAAATTTTCTTTAAATGATTTATCAATCCAAATTCTTGCAAGAACTCTTCCTAAAATGTCAGGCAAATATTTTTTTACTTGTTCTCTATTTTTTAATATTAAGTCTTTATCAACGAGCTCTAGGGCTTGATTAATATTTTTTTGATCAAATTTTATTGGAAGCTGTGCTTTTTTTTCATTTAATTTTATCAAATCTGTACTTTTAGAGGATAAGCTCATTTTTCTAAGACTCCAGATTTTAATTAAATTTAATTAAATATTATTACGTTCAAAATAACAAGATGTTTATAAAATTTTATTATGCATAAAGTCAATGGCATAAATATTGCTACGTTAACTTCATAGGAGATATACTATGCTATCAATTTTAAAAAGTGCATTTAACGCAAATACAAAAGAATTGGGAATTGTTTCTAATAATATTGCAAATGTTAATAGTACAGCATTTAAAAAAAGCAAGACTAATTTTCAGCATATATATTCTAGAGATAGATCCTCATCTTCTAATAAATTTTCCGGTCAGGGAGTAGGTGTAAATGATCCAATCTTACAAATGAGCCAAGGTTCCCTTAAAACAACAAATGGTGCTTTAGATTTAGCTATAACAGGTTTGGGATTTTTTTCAGTTGTAAACGAAAAAATGTTAGAAACTCCTTTTTTTACTAGAGATGGTTCATTTGATATTTCTTCAAAAGGTGAAGTTGTTACAAATGATGGATTAAAAGTAATGGGTTATCTTGGTCAGGATAATACAGTTTTAAAAAATATAGTCATACCTCCAAGAAGAGTAAATGAAGATCAAACCACATCTATGATTTCAAATATAAATGTTAGTTCAAATGGTAAAATTACAGCTACTTACGGACTAGATGATGAAGTAGTAATCGGAAATTTTGTTCTTGCATCATTTCCTAATGAAACTGGATTAAAACAAGTTGGTAATAATCGTTATCAAACTAATATAAAATCAGGATTGCCAAATTATGGTATTCCAATGAATGGAGCATTTGGTAAAATTGAAGCAGGTAACTTAGAAAGATCAAATGTTGATATTACTTCAGAAATGATAACTATGCTTAAAGCACAGCAGGCATTTTCGGGAGTTTCCAGACTTCTTCAAACAGAAGTTGATGTAACAAAAAGATTGATTGACCGGTAATAGCGTATTTTTTTATAGTAATGGAATAAAAAACTTATATTCCGTAATTTCTGAAATTAATTCTTTTTTTAGGAATAAAATTCCGTTTTTATTAATATTCAATTTATCCCTAATCAATAATTCTAGTCTAGCAGGACGTTCATTTTTTAGTGATAATTGATTTTGTAATTTATTGAAATAATCATTATTAACACTGATTGAGCCAGACATAATTGCTCTTTCATACTTAATTGTTATTTTATTTTGAAAGTTACTTTTCTCGTCAAAAATCATGATATTACATGTGCCTCTAGCAATGTTTAAAAGACTACATGATAAATATATACATTCTATTTGATGTTTACTGTCATAATGCGCATCAATTGTTTTTATGAGCATCTCTAATTTTTGCATACTAAAATTAATTGTCTTTTTTAAGTTGTTCTCTAATTCTTCTAATAGCTGAGGTTTTTATTTGAGAAACTCTTCCAGTTGTAACATCCATCACCTTAGCAATTTCATATATATTTAGTTCTTCAACAAAATATAATTGAATAATAATAGCCTCATTACCTTCTAATCTTTTTAAGGCCTCTTTTAATTTATTTCTAAGCTCTACGTCATTTATCTGCTCTTCTGGATTTAAGTCATTTGAACTAAACCAATTTGAATAATCATCATATGAATCTTCTAAGCTTTTAATAACACTTGCTTCAAAGGCATGAGACCATTCTTGATATTTTTCAGGTGACATACCAAGTTCATTAGCTATTTCGTTTAGGAAGGGTTCTCTACCTAACTTATTTCTTAAAATATTTATTGCTTTTTCAGAATCTTTTTTGATTGATATTGTTGTCCTATCTAAATTTGAACTTTTTCTCAAATAATCTAAAATTTCACCTTTAACTCTAATGCTTGCGTATGAAGCAAAAGAAGCATTTTTTTGAGGCACATAATTTTTTGCAGCAGAGATAAGCCCCAGCATCCCAATTTGTATAATATCTTCAATATCAATTATAGAGTTTACCCTTCCATGCACATGCCATGAAATTTTTTTTACCAAACTTATATGATCATTAATTAATTGATCTGCATTTGGTTTAATTATTTTTGAGTAACTATTCATTTTGAAACTTCCATAGAAATATTTTAAATATCAAAAAATTTAATTGTACCAATATTATTTTTTTCAACCAATGATAGTTTTGAAGAAATTTCATTAAATGATTTTGATTCTGGACTATTATTTTTTGAAGAAACTAGTGCCGTCCTTGAGATAATAGAATTTTTAACTTTTTGTGAATTTGGAATGTGTCCAATAAACTTTAGATTAACATCCAAAAATTTTTGAGCAATAGATTGAAATTTGTCAAAATTTAATTTGGCATGTATTGGTGATGATGCCATGTTTATTACAATGCCAAAATTTATCATTTTATAATCTAAAAAAGCTGTTTTTATAAGGGTATAAGCATCAATAAAACTTGTGGGCTCCCCAGTTATAACAACTATAACTTTATCTGCAGATGCCATAAAAGTCATTGATGAAGTTTCAGCTCCTGCTCCTACATCAATTAACATGAATTCAGGTTTATTATTAAGATCGTTAAAGCTTTTGATAATCTTGTGTCGTTCTAGATCACTTAGATTGAGCAGCCTATTAATAGCATTTCCACCTGATACAAATTTTAAGTTATTATCTAAAGTTGTAATTACTTTATTGAGTGGCATATTTCCGGTTACAAAATCATCCAGTGAAAATTTTGGATTAATCCCAAGTAAAATATGTGCATTTGCCATACCTAAATCCGCATCTAAAAGAAGTGTTTCTTTTTTTTGTAAAGCTAAACTTAAAGCAAGATTAACGGCTATAGTTGTCTTACCAACTCCCCCTTTTCCTGAAGTTATGGCAATTGTAGTGGTCATAATTTATCCTAATTCTTTATTATTAAGTAATGTCTTTCATATATTGTGCCAAAACTTCACTTTTAGCAAAAGCTAATGAACCAATAATAGACCTTGAACCTGACAATATACCTATTCTACAATTTAGCTCTGCAAAAATGGATAACTCCTCTGCACTGATTTGCGATTCATCTAACTTTGTCAATGCAATTGTAGGAAATGAACTTTTAAAAAGGTTCATCATTGATTTTATCATATTTTTGTTGGTGCTTGAAGGTATAGCTAATAAATTTAGATATTTTTTATTTAAAGTTATCTTTTCAAGATACTCTAAATACCCTGATAATTCATCGTTTTCTAAAGATATATCTACTATTAACTTAGTTTTCAGTTTATTTTCTTCAATATACTTAACCAAGTTATCTAATGAAGAAACAGAAGATACTTTTAAGTTTAATAATTTTCCAAAATTTAAAAGCTTAGAATTAACTGTTGATTTTGGAGAAAAACTTAAAATTGACAGCTTTTCTTTTTCGTTAGCAGAAAATAAATTATCTAAAATATAAGATGAAATTTTAGCACATAATGTAGTTTTCCCAGAACCAGTTGGCCCATTTAAAAACATAACGTCTGAATTTATAACCTGATCTTCAAAAGGTAAAACCAATTTTTTTGCTAGGTAGTGATAAAAAAATAATTCAGGATCTTCAATTTTTTCATTATTCATAATTTTTTCTTGAAATTCAGACACAATATTTTTGGAAAAACCTTTTTTCAATAACTCAATAGTTAATGATTTACTATTGTAATTATTAAATTCATAAATATCTGTGACAATCATATTCTTAAGTAAATTCTCAATTTTATTAGTAAAGTTTGAGAAAGTCTCAATATCAATAAAATTTTTTGACAATTTATTATAATTGTACTCTTCAAGTTTTTCAGATCCAATTTCATTTTCCATATTTTTACTTTCTATTATCTTATTGAATTGTCTTTTTTGTAGATCTTTTTTTAAATTATGGTTTGAAAATAAATGACTAAAATCTGATTTCTGTTTGTTTATTTTTTTTGCATTAGATGAAGCTATGTCCTCAATATTATTAGAGCCTATAATTTCAATTTTTCCATTTACCCTTTTTGTTTCAAGTATTACAGCTTCTTTACCAAGGATTCTTGAGATTTCATCCATAGCTGACAAACTGTCGTCTGCAATTACCTTATGTTGTGTCATTTATTTCTCCATATTTTTATATTAATTTAATTGTTTTGTTCTTCTGATCCAATATTAGCTACTACTTCAATTTTTTTGTTATCTGGTAATTCAGTAAATGAAAGTACATCTAAAGAAGGAATATGTTGTCTTAGCATATGAGATAGATCTCTTCTAATTACAGGTGCTGTAATCATCACAGCCTTTCTATTTTCACTTTGCATTTTTTCCATGACAGAATTTATTGCTGAAACTATTTTCTGAATTAGATTAGCTTCAAGTATAAGACCATTAGCTCCTGTTTGCTTAGCAACATTGACTATCAGTTGTTCTAAATCTGCTGTGAATGTTATTACAGGAAGAGCACTGTTTAAAGGTGCAATTTGCTGTATTAATAATCCAGAAATTGTTGGTCTTATTGCTTCAGCTAATTCTATTGGTGACATGTTTTTAACATTTTGACTAGCTAAAACCTCTAAAATACGCTTTAAATCACTTATAGGCATTTTTTCAGTTAATAACGTTTTTAAAATAGTCGTAAGAATATTTAATGGAACCAATTTAGGTACAGTTGAGGATACTAATTGTGGAGATGATTTTGATAAATTATCTAACAATAATTGTACATCATCTTGACCGAGCAACTCGGAGGCTTGTTTAGATAAAATTTGGTTTAAGTGAGTTGCTATTACTGCTTCAGGTTCTACTACCATATACCCCAAATTCTCAGCTCTAGCCTGTTGATGAGGCTCAATCCAAGTCGCATCCATTTTAAAACTTGGATCTTTTACATCCGTACCTTCAATTTTTGTTTGAGCATTATCTCCTGGTATGGCTAAAAGTAATTGAGGAAAAACTTTGTCTTCAGCAACAATTTCTTGTCCAATCCTTATTCTGTAGTGATTTGCTTCTAGCGTTAAATCATCTCTTATTCTTACTTGCGGAATAACAAAACCTAATTCTTTTGATATTTGTTTTCTTACACCTGTTATTCTAGCAATCAATGGACCGTCATTTTCATCATCAACAAGTTGTATCAATCCATATCCTAATTGCATAGATATTGACGAATTGTCAGCTATTTCTGATAAGGAAATAACATTTTCATCTGGGTCATTTTCGGATTTAATATCACCCATATTATTTTCTGATAATAACGTTTCGTTATCATTAGTACTTTTAGTATTTTTTCTAATAATCCACCAAACAAAAAAAGTTAATGCTGAACCAAGCAAAAATAATGTGTTAGGCATGCCGGGGATTAAACCAAGAAGAAATAGAACGCAGGCACTAGGAAGCCAAGCTTGTTTGACCCCAATTTGAGAACCAATCTGTTTGGAAAGGTCTTGGCTAGTTGATACTCTGGTAACAATTATGGCAGTTGCAATAGCCAATAATAAAGAAGGTATTTGTGCTACTAATCCGTCACCTACAGATAATATAATATAATTCTCAGCAGCAATTGAAACTGGTAAATCATGTTGTGCAATTCCAATAACTAACCCCCCAATAATATTTATAAGTAATATTAAGATTCCAGCAATTGCATCACCTTTTACAAATTTTGAAGCACCATCCATTGATCCATAAAAATCAGCTTCTTTAGCTATATCATCTCTTCTCTGTTTTGCCTCTTCGCTAGTTAAAAGTCCTGCATTTAGGTCAGCATCTATCGCCATCTGTTTGCCAGGCATAGCATCTAATGTAAATCTAGCAGAGACTTCAGAAACTCTTCCAGCTCCTTTTGTAATAACCACTAAATTAATAATAATTAATATTGCAAAAACAAAAATACCAACAACATAATTGCCAGCAATAACAAATTCTCCGAATGCTTCAATAACCTTTCCTGCTGCATCAGGACCTGTGTGACCAGCACTAAGGACAATTCTTGTAGATGCAACATTTAAACCCAATCGTAATATTGTTGCAAATAGAAGGACTGTAGGAAAACTTGAAAAATCTAAGGGTCTAAAAGTATGAATTGAAACCATCAATATTAATAGTGATAACAAAATATTTGTTGTAAAAAATACATCTAATAATATTGATGGAAGTGGAATTACCATCATAACCATTAACATCAAGATAGCTATAGGTAATCCAAATGGCTTTAATCTATCTGATACAAAATTTTGTGCACCTAATGCATTTGTCAAATTCATGACATCTCCTTAATTGACCTCAAGTGAAATACACAACAAAAACAATGACTTAAAATAATTGAGTTTTTAAAAATCATAATTATTAATAGAAGCAAGAATGATGCCAAACTCATTATATTTTATTAAAGATGATTTTAATTTATTATTGTTTCTTAAAACTTATATATTAAATTATTGGCATGTATTCTGCATACTAGACTGAAATAATTTTTATTCAGGAGTATTGGATGTCATTTATTAATCGAAAAACTTTTTTAGTTGGTTTTACAACATGCTCATTATTTTTGAGTACAGGATGCTTGCAGAATTTAGCTAACTCCAATTTTTCACCAACAAATAGTTTTAATGCAAAGCAAATCAACTCTGAAAGTGACGGTATTGTTGCTTTAAAAGAAGTTTTTGATAGCTCAGTTGAAAAAATTCCAACTTTGTCTGCAGTTGGATATGCTGTTGTTTCTAGCCAGCCAGGTAGAACAGATGCTCAAAAAAGATTGATGGCTATAAGATCAGCAAGAATGGCAGCAATGAGAGAATTAGCAGAACAAATTCACGGTATTCAAGTTGACTCTAACACAACGGTAATAGACCTAATGGTTCAAAATGATACATTTAGAGCAGTTGTTAAAGGCATTATTAGGGGTGCTAAAACTGTTAGAATTAATCCTACAGGAGTTGATACTTATGAAACAGTTTTAGAAATTGACAAAGACATGATGCTTATGATGTTAAAAAGTGCAAGAAGAACATAGTATTATACAATGAGTAAAAATATTTCAAAATTTAAATTTTTTTATAGCATTCTTATATTTTTTGCGATGATTACGTTTAATATTGATTTGTACGCACAAAACAAATCTAATTATAAACAAGTTGAAGCTACAGGCAGATCTATTTTATTATCTGAAGAGATTGAGATTTCTAGAAAAAGAGCTTTAGAAGATGCGATCTATATTGCTGCCTTAAAAGGTGGTGCAGATGTAAATGGGTTTTCTGCTATTAGTTCTAATACAATAATTAATGATCAGTCAGTTATTAGAGCAACTAATAGAGTAATTGATTTTAAAATTTTATCTGAAATACAAGATAAGGAATATCTGACAATAAAAATAAGAGCTATTGTAGGGGGTGAACTTTCCAACAAAAATTGTAAGAGCAGACCACTCAATGTTAATTTATTGAAAGGTTCAATTTTAGTTGATACAAAAGTGCCGTCAGAATTAGCAAGAAATACATCTTTATGGTATAATAAAATATACAAAATTATATCTAAATTGCCTAATGTTAATGTAAAAAACTCTCAAAATAGAGCTCTCGAACAAATTATAAAATCATTTAAAAATCCTTCTTTTGACTATAACGCAATTACTAAAGGTATGCCCACAATACACGCAGGCAATTATAGTCTCGTTCCTAAAATAGTTCTCACAAAAATAAGTGAAAATAGTTTCTCCAACTATTTATTTAGTGTTAAATTTGATTTATATAAAGGTCAAAAAATTAAGTTAGAGCAGTCAAAAAGCTACAATTTATCAATTGATTATCAATTTGAAAGTAAATTTCAGTTTCTAAAAAATATTTCTACACTGTCTATGGATAAAATAGACCTAAATGTGAACAATCATTTATTAACTTCTATAAATAGTTTTTTTTATGATATTAATTGCAAACCTTTAGAAGGTAAATTAATTTTAAATAAAGGTAAACTTCAAGTGGATTTAGGAAGCAAACAAGGTGTCAAACAAAAACAAATAGGTTTAGTAAATGGCATAAAAATTAAAAATTCTATGTTAAACAATAGCATATTAATAGTCCACACTGATGAGGTTTTTGACAATCACAGCACTTTGTTACCTTTAAATGACAATATTAAATTAACAAACCTGAATAATAAGATTGTTAAATTTGTGGAGTAATTTAATGGAAAAAATTAAGACATTTTGCTTTTTTATACTAATTTTTATTTCTTTTTTTAAATTATCATTTGCAGAACCGTTTGTGGTTTTAAAGTATAGAGGTAATTCAGATCGTAGTAATTTGAGTTCAGATAATTTATTTTTGAAAGACTTAAATTATAGTTCAAATCATGTGGTTTTAAAAAATGAAACTTTAAGTGATATTATGTTAGATTATTACGGCTCTAATTCATTTAATAATAAAATTTTAAGCTTAGCTATTGTTTATTTTAATAAAAAAGCTTTTGTTAGAAATAATCCAAATTTTTTATATTCAGGTAAAAAATTATATTTACCAAGTATAAATGAAATTAAAAATTTAATAATCAAAAAAGATAAAAATCTAGAAAGCAATAAAAATGATAATTCATCAATAACTTCTCATATTTATTTTTTTGGAGGATAACTGATGTTTAAAATAAAACTTAAAAAATTTTTCTGGATTGTTATAATTTGTATAATTAACAAACAAGCGTTAGCTATTTCAGGTGAACAAATTTCAGCTAAGGTATCGCAATGGTTAACTAAAGAGGGTATAAATGGTACACCAGTTTTTTCAAAAAATGTTCATTTTAAAGATTGTAAAAACAAAATTGAAATAAAAAAAGTTTTTAATAATTACAAGACTCTTAAAGTCAATTGTTTAGATAAAAATGGATTTGCGGTAACGATAAGGGTAAAAATTTTTAAAAATATTAAAAATAAAAAAATATTAAAACCTAATAAAGTATCCAAAATTATTATGAGAAAAGATGAACCAAAAAAGAAAAACGAAATTTTTACAATTATAAAATTAAAAAAATCGTTAGAAAAAAATGATATTATACAATCAAATGATTTAGAAACAGTAATAGTAAAAAAAAGACATCAAACCTCTTTTTTCACTGATAAGAGAGAACTACTTGGAAGAAAATTAAAAACTAATTTAAAACTGGGACAGATTTTGCATCCTAGACATTTATTTGAGAGCTATGACATTAATAATGGTGATATTATTTCAATTGTATCAAACCTAGGGAATGTTTCAGTCGCTGCATCAGGAGAAGCTCAAGGCTCTGGAAATTTAGGAGATTTGATTGAAGTAAAAAATTTAAAAAGCGGGAAGATTATTAAAGGTTACATAAAAAAAGATAAAAAAATTAAAATTTTTCGCTAAAATAATTTAACAACTTGCCGTTATAAATACTGTGGAGTTAAGTAAAATGGATAAAATAACAAATAATATTGTAAATAATTTACCAAAAAAAGATGTAAAGGACTTAAATCCTTCTCGTGATCATAAGGTAAAAACAGAGTCTACTGAACAAGTAATGTCTTCTAATGTAGTTGACATTACAAATACTAAAAGTTTAGTTAGAGAAATGTCTCAATCTGCGCCCATAGATGTTGATAAAGTTGCAAAAATAAAAGAAGCAATATCATCTGGTAAATATCCTCTTGATTTAGACAAACTATCTGATGCACTTATGCAGGCCTATCGAGAGATGAAATCTTAAATATTGGATAAATATGTTACAAAATATAAAAATTCTTGAAGAAAAATTAGATAAACTTGACGAAATCAATAATAAGAAGTTTTTATTTGAAAAATTTAAACAAATTAATTCCCAAATTGAGACAATATTATTTGAAATAAAGTCTAATGACCTGAATAAAGAACAAAATAGCTTTTCAAACAATCATTTAGATGTATTTGCAAATATATTGAATAAAATAGATAGGTTAGAAACAAAAATCCGATATAAAGCTAATTTATTTGAATCATTTTCAAAGTCCAATTCCTAATTTTTTAAAATATCTATAGCAATTTCAAAGAAAATCATGAATATATAAAGTATGTTAATAGAATTTTTACTATCTAACTTTGAAATTTTTATTTTCTTTTCTGTTTTATTGATAGTATTTGCTTTTATATTTTTATTTTTATTACAACTACAAAATTCAAGATTAAATAAGGAATCAATTTTTCAATTTGCTGAAAGTTTACAAAATACAAATAAAGAATTGAGAGAATATTTAGTTGTATTAGGCAATTTACTTGAAAATCAAAAAAAAGAATTAATCAATATCTCTGAAAAAATAATTTTTATAGAGAGAGAATTAAATCGGTTAGGGAATGTTAAAGGATCAGAAAATAATCTTAATGTAGCTATTAATATGGTTAGACAAGGTAATAGTAGAGAAGAGATTATCAAAAAAACAGGTTTAAGAGAAGATGATGTAGAAGCGATATATACTTATTACAAAAAATAAGAAATTTTATTCATTTTCTTTTTTCTCAGTGTCTTCAAGTAATATAGCCTTATCACTTTCTATCATTTGTTTAGCATCTTCATCAGTTACATCTATTTGTATCCCAGATGGAAATCTAACACCGTTAACTTCAGTAGTTTCTTTAATTTGTACTCTTACCCATTCAACAGGTAGGTCTTTGGGTTTTTTTGAGCTTTTTATAATTTTCTCAACAATATTACCAGAGTTGTCATTATCTTCTAAAATTGAATTATCATTTATGGAATTTTCGTTGATTAAAACTTGAATTCTCTTATTTAAAACTGAAATTCTTGCTGCCAGATAGGCAATTTTAAAAATTAAATTATCATCACGATTTTCAATTAACTTAATTTTTTTAGCAATTTCATCCAGCGACAAATCCTCAAATTCATCTAGTAATTCCTCTTTCTTATCTATTATTTTTTCAGATAAATCCATAATAAACATCCTACATTATAAATTAAATACGACAATATAAAAAAAACTAAAGTTTTTATAAAAATTAAATTGGCATTTAATTTGCAAAAGATATGAAAATAATAATAATTTAATGAGTTTTTACAAAAATGGACACTATTAAAGATCAATTATCTTTTTATTCGTCTGCACTGCAGTTGAGAGGAAAACGTAATAATATTTTAGCGTCAAACATAGCCAATGCTGCAACACCAAATTATAAAGCAAGAGATATAAGTTTTGAAGATGAAATAAAAAAATTTGATAAAAATGGTCCGATATCAATTACACATTCTAAACACATTGTTCAAAACACAGGCAAATCAATACATGAAACCTCCTACAGAGAACCATTAATAACATCTTTGGATGGAAACACAGTAGAGCTTGCAGTTGAGCAAATGCAGTTTGCAGAAAATTCTATGAGATATACAACAACTGTTAATTTTCTAAATGGGAAGATTAATAAAATTATATCAGCAATAAAGGGTGAATAATGGATATTAAATCAATTTATGATATTGCAGGAAGAGCTATGGCAGCTCAATTAGTTAGATTGAATACAGTCGCATCTAATCTTGCTAATGCTGGTTCTACAACAGGCGATCCAAAAACAACCTACAAGCCTTTAAAACCTATTTTTGAAACACAATATAGTGATTTAGTAAAAAAAAATGGTGTGGCTACTGTTGATGCTGTTGAAGTTAAAGAAATAGGTAGGGAACCAATAAAACAATATATGCCACAGCATCCAGCAGCTGATGCACAAGGATACATTTATAAAGCAGCTGTAAATGTGGATGAAGAAATGGTCGATATGCTTGAAGCTTCAAGGCAGTATCAAAATAATGTTGAAGTTATATCAACTTTGAGAGCTTTAACAATGAGAACAATCAATATTGGTAAATAAGGAAAAAAAATGTCAGAAATTAATTCATCAAATCAATCTCTTACTAAGATTTTAGATAAATTAGGAATAAATTCTTCTAAAGAAAAGTTTGCACCCAAAGAGACTAAAGATCAACTTGGACAAGAAGATTTTTTAAAATTAATGACAACGCAATTACAAAACCAGGATCCTTTTGCACCAGTTGACAACGCTGATTTTATAGCTCAAATGGCACAATTTTCAACAGTCACAGGCATTACCTCAATGGATCAAACTATGAAGTCTGTAAGCCAGCAGTTATCAGAAATGAGAATTGCTTCGACAACTCAATTGATGGGACATTCCGTTTTAATACCTGGAAAGTTTGCTAGACCCGACAAAGAGGGTGTTATAAGTGGTGTTGTAGATTTACCTGATACTGCGTCAAATCTAAATATAATTTTTGAAAATAGTGAAGGTGAGGTTTTACATCAAGATACATTAGGAATGCAAAAGGCAGGATTAGTAGGTTTCGAATGGAAGGACCTACCAGATGATATTTTAAAATCAGGTACTCCAATAGTAATAAGGGCTTTTACTGGTAACAAAGGTGATACTGGTGAATTGCCAACACAGGTTTTCGCTAATGTTTCAGGTACATCGAAAACTGAAACAGGAGTAATGTTAGAGGTTGAGGATTATGGAACAATTGATCCTTCCCAAGTTGTAAGATTTAAAAATTAAGTAACAATATTATAATACCAGGAGAAATTAGAGATGTCATTTTACACCGCTCTTACAGGACTTAACGGATCACAGGCAGATATTTCAGCTACCTCAAATAATATCGCTAACGTCGCAACAACAGGATACAAAAGAAGTAAAGCTGAATTTGGTGATATTTTTGCTACTTCTCCTCTCCAAAATGCATCATCATCTATTGGATCAGGAACAATTTTGAAAGGTATTAAACAACAATTTACCCAAGGAAACGTATCTTCATCCCTTAATGCTTTGGATATGGCTATATCAGGACAGGGTTTCTTTGCACTAAAACCTTCATTAACTACAAACCAGACAGTTTATACTAGAAATGGTTCATTTTCAGTTAACAACGATAGATTTGTTGTTGACTCAGCCGGTCAGTTTGTTCTTGCATTACCTGTGTCTGATGATGGATCTGTCCAAGGTGGTGAAATTGTTGATGCAAAACCATTAAAGTTAGAGTTAGAAGCAGGTGAAGCTAAGAAAACAGATAATCTTGAATTGGCTGTTAATTTACCAGCTTCATCAACGGTTTTTGATTCAGCGGCAGATTTTGACCCCAAAAATCCTGCAACATTTAACTCATCAACTTCTGTTACAATATTTGATAATTTAGGTAATCCAGTAATTGCAACTGCTTTTTTTATTAAAACTCAAGCTGCATCTGGAGATAACGTAACACATAAATATCAAACTAAATTTATTGTTGATGGTAGGGAAGTTCAACCTTCTTTGACAGAAGCTATTTCTCCAACTGGACAGACATTGGTTGTTGACCGTTTTGGACAAATAATTCCAATTAATGAAAAGCCACAAATTATTTCTGTTGCTCAGACTCAACCATTGTTTTTCTTAGATGATTTATCAAATAAAACTGTCTCTAAAGCAGCAACAGTTGAATCAACAGTTTTAGAGGATGCTGCTTTTACTGCAACAGCTCCTTCAATAACTGTGGTTACTGACCCTTTACAATACTACACAACTTATGAGGCTAACCCTACTTTAAATAAATCTACATATTGGGGTAAAGACTTTTTGACAGTTCGTGTAGATGATACCACTGGTAGTGCGAGTTTCAAAAGTATTGATATAAGACCAGGTACTTATACAGCGACTACTCTTGCATCAGAAGTTCAAAGAGCCATAAATGCAGGATTATCAGATGATGCAAAGTTAGCAATTGATCCCGTAACTGACGGAAGTTTTTCAATTCAATTTAACCAACTTGACAATAATGATGAAATTCAGACTTTATCTGCTATTAATGTTGATTTAATGAAAGATAGTTTTGTTACTGAAAAGATTTTTTCAGCTACAAATGGAATTGAAAATGTTGCGTCACCAAACTTCACTAGAGAAGAATTTTTAGCTCATGCTCAACTTAGAATAAATGATGCACTGAATAGGGCTGCCGTGTCAGCAGATGGAAACACTAATAGCTCTTCAACCTATGGTGTTAGTTCTCAATTATTCAATAGGGTTACTGGAAAAGCCTTAAATGGCGCAATAAAAGAAACTGAAGTTTTAAGTTTTAATTATAAACATCCTACAACAGATTTAACTGACGAAAATAATGTAACTACTGAAGAAAAATTTCTTTTGCATAGTTATTATAATTCTTCACCAACTTTAAAAGTTTTTGATAAAGCTGTAGATGTTACTGCAGTTAGTGGTAATACAATGGTTCAAGATGCAAGTGGTACATTAAAAGTATACATTGATGACACAACAAATACTATTAGTTCAACAAGCTTTCCAACTGAAGTGTTTTTAGCTGGTGAATTTGATACTACAACATCAAATGTCAATAATTTAAAATATAACGGTGCCAAATTTTCTGTGTCTAGCGCTGGAACTGATGCAAATGGCAATGAATTCTTAAACTTAAAGTCTGACTCAACGGCTGCAATTAATATTACTGATACAAAAATTAAAGTTCTTTATTCGGAATCAAAAGATATTTCAGCAAAATTTGAGGGTGGCACTGATGTTTTTTCTGGGCAGACTGAACATTTTGGTAGCAACCGCATTGTGTTAAAGGAACTTAATAAGCATTCATATTTAAATAAAGATGTTAAGCAACCTAATACTCTTTTAAATAAAACTGGTGGTATTAGTGCTTCTCAACCAAACTCAGGTGAAGCTAGCCCTAATGATGTGTTAGTTGTTGATACCACAGCTGGATTTCCAACTTCAGGAACTTTACTAATTGGAACAGAGCAAATTACATACACAGGTAAAACATCAACAAGTTTCACTGGTATCATTAGAGGTGCAAATAGCACAGCAGCTGCGATTCATGCTGATGACGCTTCCATTAGATTATTAACTTTTACTGATGGTATAATGAGTGGTTTTAAAGACATACTTAGAAACACTACTTTAAGCTCAGTACCAACAACTAGATCAATAGCTGGTGGAACTGCAGATGCCAATGGTTATACTGCCGCTGCAGATATACTTGGAACAAATGTAATTTATGAAAAAACTGGGACATTAGGTGTAAACGATAATACTCTTGAGGTTGAAGGTGGTACTAAAGGTATAAGGGTAGGAGACTTAGTTGTTGCCAAAGGATTTACAGCAGGAACTAGAGTTACTCAAGTAAACCACGATACATCTGTAATAACTCTATCTAATAGTAGTAACACTTTGGCTCTTGCTCCAGCAACCGCAACTACAGCTGGTGATAAAATAGCTTTTTTAGCTAGTGCTCACACATCTGGGACGGGTGCTTCAGGTCAAAAAGTCATAACAGTAGCAGATGCTACTAACATATCAGAAGGTGATCTTGTATATGGAAGAAACATAGCGTCAGGTGCATATGTTACAGCTGTATCAGGAACATCTGTAACAATTAATGCAAATATTTTA
Organism: uncultured SAR116 cluster alpha proteobacterium; assembly: GCA_902595515.1. Classification (GTDB taxonomy): domain Bacteria; phylum Pseudomonadota; class Alphaproteobacteria; order Puniceispirillales; family Marisalimonadaceae; genus Marisalimonas. Next base: position 78,979 of record CACJQK010000003.1, on the reverse strand, counting down.
GCTTCAGGAGATAGTGGAGGATCAGCACCATCAGGGATATTTGGAGATGAATTGAATTTTGTTGATAATGAAGGACTTGGTGTTGCAACTAAACAAAATGGTGGTAATGCAGCTCTAGGAACTACAACATTAACTGTTGCAGCTAATACAAACATCCAAGTTGGTGATGTGGTTGAAGTCGCAGGTGTAACAGCTGGCACAACTGTCACCGCTATAAGTGGTACTGATATTACAATAAGTGCTGCAACGACAGCTCAAATAGATGCAAATACACCAATATTATTTTTACCAGCTGACTCAGAAAGTTTGACAGTTGGATCAACAGCTGGATTTACAGATGCAACTGAAGCTGCTCCTGGTAAGTTCAAGCTTGGTAACGAAATAATTACTTACACTGGTAAAACAGCTACAACACTAACTGGTATTACAAGAGGTGCAGAAAACAGTGAAAGTAAGGCAGTACCTGTCAACACCGCAATAAGTTTGTTTGATAGTGTAGTAAACTTAGGTTTAGCACAAAGAACTACTGATATTGGTGGATCAAATGCTTTTTCAGCTACAGACACAACTTTAACAGTAGATACAACAGCGGATTTTGAAGATAATGGTTTCCTAAAGATTGGAAATGAAATTGTTTCATATACAGGAAAAACTGCTACTACTTTTACTGGAATAACAAGAGGAGTTGCTGGCACTACTGCTGTAGAGCATAAAGTAGACGCAGTGGTAACACAAGATATAGGTAGTACAGACGATTGGGTTGATGAAGACGATCCTGCTTTAAGAATTGCTTATGATATTTCAGGACAAAATTTTACTTTACAAGGTATTCCTTCAAAAATTGGTACATCTACATCAAGTAAGATGTTTTCATTTTCCGCATATGGTCCTGGTGAGGGTAATGCAGCTAATGCTATAGGTCTTAAAACATTGAGTAATAAGGCTTCATCAAATATTGGAGGTGGTGCAGTTTTGAAAGCTGAATCAGTTTTATTCACTGGTGATCAAATAGCTGCAGACACACAACAAGCTTTTGGCGTAGAAGTCTCATACAACAACCTCACTAGAAAATTTAGTATTGCTAGTGGAACAACTGGAGAAAATATTCCAGCAAATTCTGCTGTTGGTGTTGGAGATGCTGGTCAAGCCTCATCAAATATAGAAATTGGAAGATTGGCAATTGTAGATGGTGTTGCAACAGCATCTGCAGCAGGTATTGGTGGAACAAGTGCATTGCTAGGAATAAATGCCACTAACGGAATTACTACAGTCACCGCTGACACATCTGGAAAAGGTCTGCAATCCGAAGCGGCTGTTTTAAATGGAAAAACGTCAAATGAAGACTTGTCCGAAGATTTCTTTTTATCAGATGCTGCCGAAGAGACAATTTTTGTTGTAAACGTCAATGACATAACAGCGGCTATTAAGGTACCTGAAGGTGTTTATAATGGAACTTCTCTTGCAACCGCTTTGCAGTCAAGAATAAATCAAATGGAAGATTCTTCAGGTAATACTGTCAATGGTGTAACTGTTGTATATAATACAACTAGCAACTCATTTACATTTACTACTGGAACTACTGGGTTAAATAGTAAAATATTCGTTTCTGCAAGTGCTCGAATGGGATTAGATGATCTTGAACTACAAACAGGAACTACACCATCATTTGTTAATATGGCAAATACAATTGCTAAATCAGATACAGGTCAATCTTTGTATGTTAATGATGCAGGCACTACGACAACTCTTGCACCTGATAACGCTTGGACACCAACAACAGATGGTACATTTGCAAAGGTGTTTTTAAGACCTGGTGAATTAACCTTTGATACTCAAGGTAACTTAGTAAGTCCAACACAAAAAGTGAATTATAAAGGTGACTTTGCGGCAGACGCAGCAGCAGGAACCAATGCCTTATCTATCGATTTAGATTTGGATTTTGACGGATCAACGCAATTTGCATCTGATTTTAATGTTAGAACTGTAACTCAAGACGGACAAACAGTCGGTAAGTTAGATGGTTTAGATATTGCCGCTAACGGATTAGTTAGTGCTAACTATACTAATGGCTTAAACATAGCTCTTGGAAGATTGGTTATGGTTAATTTTAACAACCAAAACGGTTTGAAACAAATTGGTAACGCAACATACGTTGAAACTTCGGTTTCGGGTGTTGCTGCAGTTGGAGAGGCTGGAGCAGATGGTTATGGAACAATCTTGTCTGGTTCTTTAGAAAGATCAAACGTTGATATTACTGAAGAGTTGGTAAACTTGATTACTGCTCAAAGAAACTTCCAAGCTAACGCTAAGACAATAGAGACTAATACAAGTCTAACACAGGCTATTATTCAAATTAGAACATAATTGAGTAACTAGTTTAAGGAGTAAGTAATATGGATAGAAGTATTTATACAGCTCTTAATAGTATGAATATATTAAGAGATAATCAATCTGTAACAGCTCAAAACCTAGCAAACATAAGTGTTACGGGTTTTCAAAAAGATATTCAAATTAACTTTGCTTCCGTGTATTTAGATAGAGATAAGGGTATAGACCCAAGAGTTATGGCATTGCAGGAGCCAGGTGGATTTGATTCCACTCCTGGACCAATGCAACAAACAGGAGCACCACTAGACCTTGCTGTTGACGGATATGGTTATTTCATAGTTAAACCTGAAAACGGTAAAACAGCACTATCAAGACGTGGTGATTTTACCGTTTCCGCTGATGGAACATTAAGAGATGGAACGGGAACTCAGCCTTTAAGTGTGGATTTAGAACCTATCACTATTCCACCACATAGAAAAATTTCAATCTCTGGTGACGGAATTATTGAAATTGAGCCTCTAAATGCTCCACTTGGTCAAACAGTAAGGGTTGGTCAACTTGCAACTACTTTTGGATCAGAAGTACCCTTAGGAAAAACTATAGATGGTTTTGTTAGACCTGTAGATGGGACAATTCCAGCTCCAGATAATAGAACTTTATTATTAAGTGGATTTTTAGAAGGGTCTAACGTTAGGTCAGTAGATGAACTAGTAACTGGTATAGATCAATCAAGGGCCTATGAAATAAATGTTAAGTTTATCAGCACTGCCCAAGAAATAGACGAGGCTAGTGCTTCTTTAATGAGAATGCCAAGCTAAAAATTCTCTGAGATATTGGCATATCAATTGCATTATTATTCTATATTCATAAAAAGGAGTAGAATATGTCTAATGCAATGCACGTTGCCAAAACAGGTTTAAATGCTCAAAATAGTAGAATGCAAGTAATTGCAAACAATCTTGCAAACGTAAATACTACAGGTTTTAAAAGAGATAGAGCAAATTTTGAAACATTATTATATCAAGTAATAAAAGCATCAGGTGCCCAAACATCTGGTGAGACAAGAACTAATTCTGCTTTTTCTGTTGGAACAGGTGTACGTATTATAAATGCGGATAAACTTTTTACACAAGGTAACATTGTGTCCACAGATAATGCATTAGATATTTCAATAGATGGGTCTGGATTTTTTCAAGTTTTAATGCCAGATGGAAGAATTGGGTTTACTAGAAATGGTGCTTTTGGAAGAAATGCAGAAGGTTTACTAACAACAGCTTCTGGTTATGTTATTCAGCCTGAGATTGCTATTCCTGAAGGAGTAACAAACATTAACGTTTCAGCTGACGGAATTGTGTCAGTTCAAAATCCAGGAGAGGTAGAAGCAGAAGAAGTTGGACAATTTCAGTTAGCAGATTTTGCTAATTCAAGAGGTTTGCAACCTATTGGACAATCAATGTTAGTTGAAACACCTGCAAGTGGTCCAGCTGTTATAGCTAACCCATTTGAAAATGGATTTGGAAGTTTAGTACAAGGTGCACTTGAAAGTTCAAATGTTAATGTTGTTCAAGAATTGGTTGATATGATTGAAACACAAAGAGCATATGAAGTTAACTCGAAAGCAATTTCTGGTGTGGATGATATGCTGAGATTCATTAGCCAAAATCTTTAGATTTTAGAGTTTAAAATGAACAGATTATTTATTTTTATAACTTTTTTAATATTAACTGGTTGTTCAACTTATGTTGAAGAAACTAATAATCAACAATTTAAGCCATTAAGACCGTCATTTGAAGAATTCGAAAGAGCAGAACCATCGAATGGTTCTATATACAGTACAAGTTCTTCAGGACTTTTTTCTTCAGATAGAAGAGCAAAAAAAGTTGGAGATATTTTATCAGTTACTCTAAGCGAAACATTTTCATCTAATAAGGCTGTGACTAACTCTTCTGCAAAGGCGGATGCTATTGGTGCACAAGTTGGCGGAGTAGGTGTAATGAACTTAGCCGGTTCTTTTGGAGGCGCAATTTCAAAGACTGACTCTTTTTCTGGTTCAATGGCTACAAATCAGTCAAATAGTTTGAGTGGAACTGTTTCAGCTACAATAGTAAGAGTTTTTCCAAACGGTAACTTAGAAATTAAAGGACAAAAGAAATTAAGAATCACTGAGGGAACTGAATATATTCGACTTAGTGGGATTATAAGGCCAGAAGATATATCAACAACTAATACTGTTTCATCATCAAAAATTGCTGAAGCTCAAATTGAATATGTAGGTGCAGGGATATTAGATAGTGCAACAAAACCAGGGTGGGGAAGCAATCTTTTAAGAGCAATTTCACCATTTTAAGGAATTCAATTATGAAAAATTTTAAAATCCATTTTTTGTTTATTTTTCTTTTCTCAACAATTGTGGAGACTGTTTTTGCAGATAGATTAAAAGATATGGTTAGCTTTGCTGGAATTAGATCTAACCAATTAATGGGTTATGGAATTGTTGTAGGCTTAGATGGAACTGGTGACTCATCACTCGCAGTTACACTTCAAAGTATGCAATCAACAATTTCACAATTCGGAATGAATGTAGATGCAAGTAGTTTAAGTGGAAAAAATTCAGCAGCAGTGATGATTACTGCAGACTTAGATCCTTTTACAAAAGTAGGTCAAAAAATTGGTGTTACAGTTTCTTCAATGGGAAAAGCTAAAAGTTTAAGAGGAGGCACACTCTTGATGACACCATTGAAAGGTGCTGATGGTAAAACATATGCTATCGCTCAAGGCAATCTTGCGGTAGGTGGCTTTGGTGTTGAAGGTGCTGATGGGTCTTCCATGTCAGTAAACATCCCAACTGTTGGTACAATTTCAAATGGCGCGACTGTTGAGAGAATGGTAGAAGCACCATTCATTAATTCTGAAAATTTTGTAATGAACCTTCATCAAGGAGACTTTACAACTGCTAATAGAATTACTGAAGAAATTAATAAAGTATTTGGTCCTGATGTAGCAAAAGCGCTTGATCACACATCAATTTCTGTAAGAGCTCCTAAAGATCCCTCCCAGAAAGTAAGTTTTATGAGTTTATTAGAAAATATTGAGGTCGATCCTGCATCACCAATTGCAAGAGTTGTTGTAAATGCAAGAACAGGAACGATTGTTATAGGAGGTGATGTTAGAGTAACGCCTGCTGCAGTAAGTCATGGTAGTTTAACTGTAAAAGTAAATGAAGACACTAATACTACACCAGGTCAAACACTATTTGATGACGCAGGAAACATAACACAACAAACCGCAGCGAATACTGAAAATGATACCGATATACAGGCAGGTGCAGAAACAGCATCAGCTTTTGTTTTTGACGCAGGTACCTCCTTAGCTGATGTTGTTGATGCAATTAACGCAATTGGAACCACAAGTGCTGATTTAGTCGCAATATTAGAAGCTTTGAGAGCAGCTGGTGCTCTAAGAGCACAAATGATTATAATTTAAGGGATGAGTTAATGGATAATTCATTATCTAAAGTTAGTCATATAAGTCATTTAGCTACAAAATCTGCTGATGATAAAAATGTTAATTTACTACAAAATAAACATAATAAAGATTTAGATGCTGTAGCTGATCAATTTGAGTCTATTTTTGTTTTCCAAATGCTTAAGCAAGCAAGGCAAAGTAAGTTAGCAGAGGGAATTTTTAGTTCTGAAGCACAAGATACATTCAACAACATGCTTGATTTGGAGTATTCTCAAATTTTATCAAAAAAGAATAACTTTGGTATTGCAGATGCATTGATAAAACAATTTCAATCCCATGTTAATCCAAAAAAGGATAAATAATGGCCTCATTATTTGAAATTGGAAAAACTGGTGTTCAAGCTTATAGACAAGCTTTGTCTGTGACTGGGCAGAACATTGCTAATATTAATACCGATGGATATAACAAAAGAAGAGCAGATGTTAGTGAAGTTGCTGGTGTGACTGGTGGACCTACGAATGTTTCTGACCAATCTGGATTAGGTGTGAGAGTTACTAGTGTTCGTAGATCATTCGATGCTTATCTTGCTGATAAAACAAGAACCTCACAATCTGATTATGAAATGTTAAATGATTTTGTTTCTAAGTTAAGCGACTTAGAAAATATGTTATTACCTTCAGGAAGCGATTTAGGTGTTTTTATTGGACGGTTTTTTGATACCCTTCAAGATGTAGCAAGTAATCCGGACAGCATTTCTGCAAGAGCAGTCTCGTTGGAGGCAGGCAAAGCGTTAGCTTCTGCTTTTAACAGTTATGATGATCAACTTAAAAATTTTAAATCTAACTCGTTAAGGCAAATTGACATAAAATTAAATGAAGCAAATTTATATATAGATCAATTAGTCGAAGTAAATAAATTAATTGCTACCAGTGGAACAAGTGATGCCTCAAATGATGTTTTAGACGCAAGAGATAAGTTGTTAATAGACTTATCAAAACTTTTAAATTTCACCGTAGATTATGCTAATACAGGTGAAGCTATAGTAAGATTGGGTGACTCAGGCAATGGTGCTTTTTTAATCAATAGAAGTAAAGGTTCAATTATATCCTCAGCTTCAGATGATAAAAATGTAACATTAGTTATAAATGAAGGTGGTGGTAAAAAAACAGCTGGCATTTATTCTTCAGGAATAATATTTGGAATTTCAAACTTTTATAATTTAGTTGATTCTGTAAGTAGTGAGATAAGTAAACTTGCCGAACATTTTTCTAACAATGTAAATGAAATTCAAACTTCTGGAATAGATCTCAATGGAAAATCTGGGAAAGCTATGTTTTCTATAAATTCTATGTTACCACAGGCTAACTTTAGCAACAAAGCAGATTTGAAATTTAATATAATTGAGGGTGATCCAAGTAAAATTATTCAAGAGAAAATCTTAGTTAATTATTCAAAACTAAATAACAATTGGGAAATTAGGAACTCTAAGGGTCTATCTAACGCTACAGGAAATAAAATTAATTTTGATGGATTTCAAGTTGAAATAATTGGTCAGCCAAAAGATGGTGACGGCTTTCAAATATCACCAACTTTAACAAAAGCTGGTGCTATGAAATTTAATCTTAAAAATCCTGAAGATTTTGCAGCTGCTTCAAAAAGTTTAATTTCAAAGAGTGCCTCTAATGTTGGAAATGTCGAATTAAATATTATAGGTTCAACAACTCAAACTGAAATAGATCATCCTCCAAGTCTTAATAAAGTTTTTACTTCTAGTGGAAACCCTTTAGTTGCAACATCTTTTTTAAAAGATGGTCCTATAACAACAATTCCTTCATCTACCAAATCTGTTAATTTAAGTTCTCTTGGTAATCAATCATCTGCTACATTTACTATTTCTGACGCAGATATTAAAGGATTTTCATCCTTCAGTATTAAACTTACTGACGGAAGCAACAATGAAGAGATCACAATAAGTTCAGCTGCCACAGACCCTGGAGATGGTATTAAAACTGTACAAGAATTCGCTAATCTACTTAACTCTGGCTTGATGCTAGATGGGAAAAGTCAACATGATTTTAGAAAACTAGGTTTGTTTGCTACTGGTTCAAATGGCTTTCTTTCTATTGCCTCCTCTTCTAGAGATATTTCGAGTTCTTCTATTTTATCTAGAGGTAACTCGTTTAGCCCTTCTATATCAAATTTAACAACAGATGAAGCGACTGCAAGTAATTTACAAATTTTTACAAGAGATGGAAGACATGTGTCAGGAACTTCACTTAACGCAACTCAAATAGCCTCATTAATAAAAACAGAGAATGGTTTTTTAGAAAGTGCTGAATACAGGAACGATTATTTAAATAATAATTATAGAGGCATTAACTCAAATAGGAAAACAGCTAACGGTGATTTTACAAGCAGTTTTGGATCAAATCTTAGTTACAATGAGCAAGAAACAGACATAGATGGTTTATTGACCTCAAAAACCGTCACTAATGGAACTCTTACATTAGATGGAACAAAAATATACTCAAAAGAGCTCAACTCAATTATCTCAATAGCATGTGAGAAAGACGATTCATCAAGAACATTTACTGTTACAGGTTATGACCTAGATGGATTGTACCAAACTGAAACAATACCTGGTGGTAATGCAGCTACAGTTGTTGGCAGTAAAGTGTTTAGTAGGGTAAGAAATATAAGTATAAATGGTAATTCAGCTGGCAAGGTAACTATTGGAACAGAAGCTATTGGTTATTCTCTTAAAGTAACTAGTAATGATAACATAGAAAAAACTACAAATGTACCTGTGGGTTCTAGTGCTTACTATTTAGCTAATAAATTAAATACTGAATTAGCTGGGACAGGAGTACATGTTTCTGCAAGTACTAAAGTATTACTTGGACCTTTTAATGATGGTGTTAGTGGTTCCGTTACATTTGATTTAAAAGGCAAAAATTCTGAAGCAGTCTCAATAAATGCAAGTATAGACGCGAGTGACATTTCAGCACTTGCAAAAAGAATAAATGAGTATTCTTCTCAAACGGGTTTGTCAGCAACGGTTACTGGAGATTTTAAGAAAATAATTATTGAATCTAAAGATGGATACGACATTAATTTAAAAAACATCAAAGCTCCTTCAGATTTTACTCTGGAAGTATTAGGAAAAGATTTTGAAAAATTAAGTGAAAATGATTCACAATTAAATTCAAAATTGTTAATTGACATAAGTGATACAAAAAAAGTTTCAGCCAATATTAAAGGTGAACTAAAATTTATATCAAGTGAAACTTTTACAACACAAATAAATTCAGGTGTTTCAAATGTTGCGGTTACAGATTCACTAACAAATGGATATATAAATATTGATAGGAGCAAAACAGGGGAAGTTGTTACTATTAAACCTGAAATATTTGACAATTTAGATAATAGCCTTGGATCTCCTGATGGGAAAAAGTCTGTTGTTGGTTTATCCAAATATGGAATTGATCTTAATCAAAGAGATTATAAATTATATGTTAATGATGATGATAGTTTATATACCTCAGATAATCCTGGTAATGCAGGAACAATCACACTAGATGGTAAGTTAAAAGACGCCAACGATTTAAATGCAGTTGTAACCATTTTCTGTTCTACGGATGAAAGCGGAAATATATTTACAGTTACTGGAACTAACTCAAGTGGTACCACTATTACAGAACAAATTACAGGTGCAACAGCTACTAAAGATAATAGTTTATTTACTTCAGCTAATCCTGGTGCTCCAGGTACCATCACACTTAATGGATCTTTAAAAGATGCCAACAATCTAAATGCAGTTGTAACCATTTTCTGTTCCGCTGATGAAAGCGCAAATACATTTACAGTTACCGGAAAGAACTCAAGTGGTACTATAATTACAGAACAAATTACAGGTGCAACAGCTACTAATACAGCAGTAGGTTCAACAAAGTTTACTAGCATAACAAAAATTGAGAATTCAGCTACAGTAAATGGGAATATTAAAATTGGAACGATATCCAATACAGCGGTAGGTTCAACAAAATTTGCTACCATAACAAAAATTGAGACCTCAGCTAGAGCAAGTGGGAATATTAAAATTGGAACGGCAGCCAACAATGCAATAAATGACGATGATAGCTTAGTTCAGTTAACATCTTTTATTTCTGGCGATCCAATTGGATTGAATGGTGTTTTATCAACATCTGAATATTTAGGTGCTAAAATACAAATAAAAAGTAGGGAAGACACAACTGGAACAACTTTCATAATAGCTGGACTAGATTTAAATAATAAGATTATTGAAGAAAGAATACTAGGATCAAATGGTGGAGTAGTAACTACTAATAATATTTTCAAATCAGTAACATCAATAACTTCATCTGGAACAAATAACGGTAAAATTAAGATTGGTACAAAAGCAGCCGATGGAAATTGGAATACTACAATTGATGCAAATGCCCTAAATATAGATACCCAAAAAGAAATATCTACAGCGCTACTTACATCGCTTAGATCTGAAACACCAACTATTCAACTTAAAAGTAAAGTTTTAAACACATTACCTAAAGATGGACAATCTGTAGATTTAAGTTTTGAAGGACAAGTCTATACACTCAAGATGGTATCAGGAGAATTATTAGTAGAAGGCCCTGAAACAAACAGAATTAAGGCCCGCTTAAATGGAACTTCAGAAAATATTAACAATTTGATTGCTGTGTCCCAAACTGGCACCGCAGCTACGTCTCTAATAATTAATGGTTTAAATTCTACAGCAGCAGACAGTGATGGTATTATTGCGTTTCGAAATCCTTCAAGTGCAGGACCAATTTTACTAAATGGAGCACTCAAGGATAGTACATCTTTAAATTCCATAATAACAATTAAAAATCGTGATAACGACGACAATACTCCTTTTAAACTCACTATTATAGGTACTGATCCAGATGGTAATGTAATTACTGATGAAATTACTGGTGTGAATGGCGACAATGCCACTAATACAGGAACTAAAGTTTTTAAAACAGTTACTGAGGTGAGAGTTGACGGTGACCATGGTGAAGTTGACGTTGGAACTAAACCTGCCTTTGTTTCTTCCTTAGGAACAAGAGTATCAATAACTGCTACATCAAACGAAAGTGAAAATTCTTTTACAATAGTTGGTACAGGCACAGACGGATTAAGTAAAACTGAAACTATTTCTGGTCCAAATTCTGGTAAAACTGTGGTGTCCCAAGGTCTGTTTAAAACAATTACCTCAATTACACCAGCTTCTAATACCACAGGTAACGTAGAAATTGGGACTGCACCAGGATATGAACTTATTGCATCAGCAGAAGGCACGATTGAAGGTGCTCAATTTAAATTAGTTGCTAATACTGCGAATACAGTTAATGCTGAAACATTTGGTTTAAAAGAGGGTATAACAAAAATGCTTGGAAATTTTGTTGTTCAACCAACAACTTCCAGTCCTGCAATTGGTATTGAGGTTACAGAAAATGATATTAAAACAGACTATACAATTAAATTTGACAGTAATAATGTTCCTGTATTTTTCAATAATGACGGATCTGCACTTAGTGGGTCACCACCTTCTTCAATAACTTTAACATGGAATGAATCATCAGGTACAACTGATCCTGATTCTTTGTTTAAAGATAATGTGTCAGCAGGAGTTGGTATAATTACTGATGGTGTTTTGTCAACTACAGATGATGATGGTCTCTTAACAACCCAATCAGCCACAGCAGGAGATTTAATTTTTGATGGCGCTTTAAAAAACTCAAAAGCTTTAAACGGTAAAATAAAAATAAAATGTAATGGAAACGAGATTGGTAATTCATTTGTAATTTCAGGTCTTGATACTGATGGTGTGTTTAAGACCGAAACAATTTCAGGAGTTAACAATTCGACTGTTATTGGTGCCATTTCTTTTAGTGAAATTGCATCTATTTCCGTTGCTAACAATACAGTAAGTACTATTGAGGTTGGTGTACAAGCAACTTCTGTTTCAATGGAACCTCAAGTTATTACAATTAAACCAGCAGGAAATGACTCAGGTGACATATATACAATTACTGGTTTAGACCAGTTTGGTAATTCACAAACAGAAGTTTTAACCGTAAATGGAGCAGGTGAAACTATTATTGGGGAAAAAGTTTTTACCCAGATTTCATCTATTGTTCCTTCAAGAACAGTTGCAGGTTCATTCAATGCTTCGGGGCTAACCACAGAAGTAGGTACAAAAAAGGTAGGCAGATTATCTCTAAGCTGTACAGTCGATAAACTCAATTTTAAGATTGATCCAAGTCCGAATGCAAGCAAGGTTTATGGTCTTAAAACCCAAGATGTAAGAACTATAGTGGATAGTGATGGAATAAAAGTAACCTCCTTTTCTGGAGAACCAGTAAAAGTAGACATTCCAGACGGATCAATTCAAAACTCAGTCGCTGAAAAAATAAGTTTAACTAATCTGCCACCAGAGGATTTGATTACAATTGTAATGGGTGGTGGTGCTAGGAAAATAAGTGCAGAGTATGATCAATTTACTGAAAGCGAAAATTTAAGTAATGAATTCGAACCTGAATTAACTATTAAAGTTGATGCTACAAACAAAAATAAAATAGAAATTTTTGATAAAATTTCTGGTCATTCTATTGCATCAAGGATCCTAGATGTTAATAGAGTTTTTGAAGTTAATAATACTAAATTTCAATTTTCTGACGACACTACAGTAAATAATAGTTTCGATTTTTCAAGTAATAAGGATGGCTTTGGAGATAACAGAAACATAATTAATATTTTAAATCTTCAAGGGTCAGACAAATCAGGCGGTAACAAAGGTAATTTCCAGGAAATATTTAATACCACGGTCGCTAAAGTAGGTTCAAATGTTCAAGCAAATAAATTATCTTTGGACTCAGCCTCTAGCACCTTAGATGCAGCTGAGGCAAGTCAAAGTGAGTTTGCAGGAGTAAATCTTGATGAGGAAGCAGCTCATTTACTTGAATTTCAACAAGCTTACCAAGCTTCGGCACGAATTTTGCAAACAGCTAAGGAGATGTTTCAATCTCTTATAGATGTTGTTTAATCATTAAAGTGGTTTAAAAATGCAAATAAGTTCAAAATTATTTAATCAACAGCAGTTAAAACAATTTTCATCTACAACAGAAGAACTTCAAGATCTTCAGAATAAAATTGCAACTGGTGAAAATATTTTAAGAGCTTCAGATGATCCAGTTGGGTCTGTTGAATTATCAGGATTAAATGTAGTAAAAAAACAAATTGAACAATATGAGAGAAATGTCAATTCAGCAAATGATAGATTGTCTTTGCTTGATAAAAATTTAGAAAACTTATCAAATATTTTTACAAGAGTTCAAGAATTAATTATACAGGCTTCAAGTGATGTATTAGGAGCTTCTGATAGAGAAGCAATTGCAATTGAAGTTGATCAGATGAAAGAAGAAGTATTAAGTTTAGCTAATGCACAAGATAGTAACGGAAGTTTTTTATTCAGTGGTTATAAAACCAACACTATACCCTTTGAAAAGGATTTAGCTGGCAAAATTAATTATAAAGGCGATAGAGGCATAGCATCTTTATCTATATCTGAATCTCGAGTAATGGAAACAACTTTAGACGGAGGTACTTTGTTTCAAGCCGTCAAGGGACCGTCGGGTGAGAATGTTTCTATATTTCAAATGTTAGAAGACATAAGTTATTCGATACGAACTGCTTCTGGGGGAGTAAATTCAGTCAAATCAACAGGTGTAGCTGAGCTTACTTTTGAAAATAAAAATCCAGGAACATGGGCATTTGATTTAACAGGAAATTTAGGCACAGCTACAATAACTACTGAAATTACAGGTGAAGATCCTTCAGAGTTTGTCAGGCAAATAAATCTCAGCAATACTGGTGTTGTTGCAACAATCATGGATGATGGAAAAACAATTAAATTAACTGACTCAGTTAATGGTCCAATGGAAATTAGCAATCTTTCAGTTTATGGTGTTGAAACCGCTCAAAAAGACCCTTCATCATTTTTTAAAGTTCAACCAACAGATGGATCGGGAAATAATATTGGAGGCGTTCAGAAGTTATATGATAATGATCAATTACCTTCAAAACAACTAGATAATGTCGCATCAACGCAAGTGCATATTTCAAATAATAGAGGGGAAATAGGCGCTAGAACAAACTCTCTAGAAAGACAAGTTGAACTTTTAGCTAATAGAAGACTAGGTGTAGAAAAAGATGTGAGTGATTTGAAGGATGCTGATTTGGCTGCTTTAGTAACTAATTTACAAAGTAAGTTAACATCAATGCAAGCTAGTCAGCAATCTTTCGTAAAAATTTCTCAGTTAAATTTGTTCGATTATTTAAGATAATGAAAGAGTTAAAAAATTTCAGATTCTTCATTAAATACATCACCAATCCAGTCAATATCTTCTTCATCTGTTATCAACCAACCTGGTGTAGCTTTTGGAAGAGCATCATTTCTAATACTGAACACAGTAGCTTTAAAAATTTTGAAACATTTATCTGAATTATAGTCCTTTATTTTTTCTGGATTAAAAGCAGATGAAAACATTCCAGATAACTTTCTTTCACTACCACTCGACTCATATTTAACGCGATAATGGATATAGTCTTGTATGTAATTTACAGCCTCTTCACCAGCATTGATTTCAGATAAAAATTGAAGAATTTTTTCTGCAACATCCATAATTTCTTCAAATTTTACTTCGTTGTAACGTTCACTTATTGCGGCTGAATATTTTCTTGAAATAGCCGCTATGGAATTATTAGAAGATAAAAATTCTTTACTAGTTTGAGCTGCAAAAATTCCAAATATCCATTCAGGGCAAAATTTTGACATTATGGCGCCTATTAAAATTACATAATATTATCTTAAATAAACTTTTTTATAAGTAAATCAATAGCATAATTATTTAATTTGCTTCCATCCATCTAAAATTTCATCTATAGGAGGTATTGCATTATAGATAAGTTTTGAGTCTTGTTTAGTAAAACCTTTCATGATGCCATCCTTACAAAATTCATAAATACGATAAAGATTTTCAGCTATTTCTTTACCTTGTTCAAAATTTAAACTTGATTGCAATATGTAAATTGCTGTTAAAGATTTTGAAAAACTCCGAGATTTTATTGAGGATATTACGGGCTCATTATCTATTGAATATGCTAACGTTTCCATATTCTTCTTAAGATCTTTGAGTACTTCTTCAATTATTTTGTGGGGATCAAGATTACTTGTTTTAGCTGTAATTTCTTCAGCTAAATATTGTTTCATAGACGCATTGTAATTCATAATAATCCCCAAGAATAATTATTGGACTGTTATTAATTACGGATCATTAATTTTAATGTTTAATAAAATTATTAATTAATGTTTTTCAATTAGATTTATTTCTTCAGAAATGTCTAAATATGCTTGTAGAACATCATTTTCAGATATTATACCTATCATTTGATTGGTCTTTTTATCAACAATTGGGATACTTTCACCTACAAATTTAGACAATTTTTTTATCACATATATAAGGTTCGAATTTGGATCAATTATTAAAGGCTTTATTTCCACGAGATCTACTAAATTAGTTTCTTTTTTCCCTATTAAACTCATTAGGCTAATTTTACCAATATAGTTGTTATCATTTGAAACAATGTAGCCTTCAGTCGTTTTAGACTTAATTAATAATTTGATAGCGCTTTTGACTGAATTTTTTGAATTTAGTCTTGTATAATTATAATCAACATAGTTTTTTATTATTGCTTCGTTCAATCTTATCTGTTCTCGACCTTTCGTAATAGCAACTCCTCGTGTTATAAGTTGTTTGTCAAATAAACTATTTCCAAAAGTTCTACTTGTAATAAATGAACACACAACAATAGGAAAGGTAGCAGCTATAGCGTATTCGTAGGAGCTTGTTAGTTCTAAAACTAAAATAATAGCAGTTATGGGTGCTCCAATTACTGAACTAGATACAGCTGCCATAGCTGAGACAGCAAGTACAGACATTAATTCAGGGTTAGTTGATGTAATTGGCAATTGAAATACAATAGCACCAAGAACACCGCCTAAAAAGAGAGCAGGAGAAAATGTTCCACCAAAAAATCCAAAACCTATACAAATAGAAGTGAGAATTAATTTTCCTATTAAAAGTACTATAAGATAGCTAAGAATTTGTTGCGAGGTTATAACAGACATCAAAACTTCAGTGCCTAATCCCAAAATTTCACTAAAAATCATTCCACATAACCCACATGCAAATCCAGCAATTATTGGGGCTTGCCAGCTTTTAATGTTTAATTTAGCCGGAATTGTCCCTAGAATAAGGATTAGTTTCATAAAAGATATTGCAGTAACAGCAGCTAGGGGACCAATAATTGAAAGACTTAGTAAAATATCACTCATTTCAAATGGTATTGCAGAAAGTAATAAAGGTGGACTAACAATTCCTATTTCTGTGGCGGAAAAATTAGCAGCCATTGATGAAATAGCTAGAGCAGCTACCGCCTTCATAGAAAAATGTCTTAAGACTGTTTCATGAGCAAATATAATACCTGCTAAAGGAGCTCCAAACCCCGCTGATATTGCTGCAGCAACACCACTGCCGATTATTATATCATGAGGAATTTTAGGAATATATTTTTGACGTCTTATAAATGATGATACTGTTGCACCAAAATGGACTAGTGGTCCATAAATTCCTACTGAAGCTCCACCACTTATTGATATAAAAGAAGCTAATGTTGATCCAAATCCTCCTTTTAAATCTAAAATTCCTGCACGATGGTGTGCTGCGTAAATTGTATCTGCTGGACCAAACCATCTTGTTAATTTCAGGCTATACATTAGTAAAGCAACTAAAATAGAACTAGGAACACAAATTAGTAATGGTACTAAGTTAAGTGACACACTGCCAATATCAATACTTAGATGGAAATCTGGGTTATTAAATATAAAATCATAGATATTTTTTGCGCTTATAATAAATATTTGGGCAACAAACGAAACAATAGTTCCAACTACAGCTGCAATAAATAATAATGCGAGACTATCTGTTAATGCTTTTATGTTTATTTTTTTAAACATTTTGAGCTCCACACAAATTACTACATAATTTTTATCAGTTGTCATTATTATTGAGAACTTTTTAAGAATAATTTTATCTAATTTTTAATAAGGCATAAAGATTGCATTCTAGGGTCGTATTATTAAAAAATAAATTAATTAGGTTTTTTTTAAATGGCTGTAGATTATTTAAGTGCAATTAATCAAAGAGGCAGTGGTCTTAATATAACTCAAATTGTTGATAGCTTAGTTGAAGCAGAACAAGCACCACAAGAAAATCAAATTCAATCAAAAATAGATGCAAGAAATACAGCAATTTCTGCTATTGGTGAAATAAAAAGTGCACTATCTAAACTCTCTACTTCATTAAGCACTTTAACAGGAAACACATCATTAAAGGTAAATTCAACTAGTTCAGCAGTTAGTGCAACTATTTCTGATCCATCTACTGCAGTAGCTATAAATTCATCAATTAGCGTTTCTACCCTAGCTAAAGGACAAACTTTAGCATTTGAAGATTATACATCAAATACTTATCTTGTTGGCGCAGGAAGTTTAGTTCTTGAAAGAGGTGACTGGTCTTCAGGCAGTTTTGTTGCTAGTGCAACAGTTTCATCAAAAACTTTATCAGTAACTGAAACCGACACGCTTGAGTCCTTAAAAGATAAAATCAACGCATTAGATTATGGAACTACTGCAAGCGTAATAGGTGCAGGTGATGGTACATTTACTCTTGTATTAAAGTCACAAAATGGAAAAGAGAATGCATTAAGAATAACAGCTACTGAGAGCCCATCAGGCTCAGGCCTCTCAGCTATCGACAACACAACAACTAATGGTTCTAAACAAAAACTTGCAGGAACTGATGCATCTTTTTCTGTTGACGGCATTTCCTTGACTAGATCATCAAATAGTATTTCAGACTTATTTACTGGATATAATGTTAACTTACTAGCATCAACAACAGTAAATGGAACCGATACGCCAGCAAATTTAACAGGTTCAGTAGACACCAGTTCAGCTACTACAAGTCTACAATCTTTTGTAACAGCAGTAAATGAAGCTAGAACTTTATTAAATGAAAAAACATTTAGAGGATCTGCTTCAAAAGAAGCTGGTGATTTGTCAGATGACCCCGTTATTAAAAGTATCCAAAAACAACTAAATGCATTAACAACTAACCAACTAACAGGTTTTGGAGCAAATGGAGTTTATCTTTCCAATTTAGGAGTAAGGACAGAAAAAGATGGTTTACTAAGTCTAAACACAACAGTACTAGAGAACGAATTAAAAAATAATCCTACATCTTTAGATGCTATTTTTAATTCAATGTATTCATCATCATCCAGTCTGCTTTCTGTAAGTGGAGGTAGCAGTTCTAAACCGGTCGCTGGTTCATATGCTTTTGCAATGACAGCTTATGTATCAGGTGCTTTCACAGGACTAGTTAGTAGTGATACATCCCCAGAGGTTACCAGCTCAAATAACACTATCCAGGTAACAGTTGATGGTACTCAATCGGGTTCAGTAAGTGTACCAGCTGCTCACTATACATCTGAAGCTGCACTTGCAACAGCTATTCAAACGGCAATTAATGCAGATAGTACATTAACTGCTGCTGGAAAGTCTGTAGTTGTTACTCATTCTAATGGAAGTTATTCTATTACCTCTGGATCAACTGGATCGTCTTCGTCAATTGTGGTTAACGCAATAGGAAGTAATTTAGATGGGTTTTTAAAATTTGAAGGAACAACTGATGCTGATAATATTGGAACCTCACAATCAGGTACAGCTGATACTGCTTTATTACTAAATGGCACGTCTGTTACTACAACTGATCCAGACGGACTTGTCGATAATGAAACACTTGGTAGTACTGGTAATTTTACACTTGATGGAGCACAAACAACTGCAACTAGTCCTAGATCGGCAACAAATCTTAACTCATTTGTGACAGTAGCAAGTTCTAATAATTTGTCATCTGTTACTTTTACTATAACTGGAACAGATATTAATGGGACTTCCCAAACTGAGACAATTACAGGTCCAACTGCTGGAAATAGTGTTACAGGAACAAAAATATTTAGAGATATTACACAAATTTCATCAAACTCAGCAGCTTCAGGAGTAAATATTGGAACAAAATCAGCTTTTGTTGACCTAACTGGAAAAAGACCGTCAATTGTAAGTGCAGGCGGAGATGAAAGTAGCAAAACTTTTACTGTTGTTGGAACAGATATGTCAGGTAATGCTCAAACAGAAGTTATTACTGGTCCCGCCGCTAATGCAACAGTCCTAGGGTCCAAAACATTTCAAACAATTTCGTCAATTACTCCTTCAGCCAACACTTCAGGTTCCGTAACTCTGGGTTTTACGGGCGCCGGCATTACGACTACTGGTGTAACCGGTTCTGCTACATTGGATAATGTTGCAATGGTAGCAGATATATCGAATAAAATTTTTACTATTACCTCAGGAAATGCAGCTGGATTAAAAGTTAAATACTCAGGGTTAGGATCTGATGCAACTATCTATTACGGACAGAGTCTCATTGAAAAATTAACTTCATTTTTGACAGAAACACTTAATACTTCAAACGGACAATTGTCCACACGAGAAACAACTATTAATCAAGAAGTAACAGACCAATCAGCTTTACTGATTGATTTAAATGCCCAAATGACATCTTTAAGAGATAGATATGTAAAACAGTTTACAAGCATGGAACAGGCTGTAACAAGCCTTAAATCGACAGGTGAATATTTAACAAACCTCTTTGAAGCCATGAACAAAGATGATTAAAAAAATAAGGTAACAATTATGAAATTACATATTGGTGGTGAAGAAGAAAAAGAGGGGTGGACAATATTAAATACCCAACAAAAAACAAAAAACAATCTTATTGGTGATTTAAGTGATTTATCTCAGTTTGAAAGTGACAGTGTTGAAGAAATATACGCAAGTCATGTCTTAGAACATGTAAGACAAAAAGATATAGAACACACACTTGCAGGGGTTTATAGAGTATTGAAGAAAAATGGTAGTTTTTACATATCAGTTCCAGATTTAGATATTCTTTGTCATACAATGATAAGTCCTTATTATTCTAAAGAAGTAAAGTTCCACATAATGAGAATAATTTACGGTGGTCAGACGGATCAATATGATTTCCATTATTTTGGATGGAATGTTGATTTAATGAGTACATTTTTAACACAAGTGGGTTTTTTAGACCTAAAAAAAGTGGAAAGTTTTGGTTTGTTTGACGATACAAGTAATTATAAACCTTATGGTTTTCCTGTAAGTTTAAATATTATAGCTAAAAAATAATAAAAATGAGATTTTTTTGATGATAGATTTTAAATTAAAAAAAGTCGATAACTACGTTAAAAATGGTGAAACAAAATTAGCTAAAAAGTTATTAGAAGATATATTATTGGAGTTTCCTCAAAATATAAGAATTAGAGAAAAATTAAAAAATCTATTAGAAGGATCAAACACTCAAAAACAGTTAAATAAAAATATTTTGGAAGAAACAAACAGAATAAAGGTTTTCTTACAAGAGAAAAAAATAGATTTAGCTTTAAAAGATGCACAAAAACTTTTAGCTGAAATCCCAAATGACGCAATAGTTTTAAAAGTAAATGCAATGGCGAATTTCGAAAAGGGAAATATTTTAGAAGCTATTCAACTTTATACTAAGTCAATTAACATTAACCCAAACGATTTTGAGTCCTTAAGTTGTATTGGTTTATCATATGCTAATATTGGTGACATAAAAAATGCTATAAAATTTTATACTAAAAGTATTATTGTCAACCCTAAATCTACCGCTGTACTGAATAATTTAGGTATTATATATAATAATATTGGTAATTTTGACCTATCAATCAAATACTTATCAAAGGCAATAGAATTATCTCCTAAAAACAGTATTTTTTATCAAAATATTGGTGTGACCTATAGGGATAAATTTTTAATAGAAGAAGCAAAAGAAAATTTCTTAAAATCTATTGAGTTAGATCAAAATAATCTTGATGCATATAATAACTTCGGCATTTTATATAGAAATATAGGCGACTATGAAAATGCTATTTTAACTTTCGAAAAGGCAATAGCAATTGGTCAAGACAGTTCAGATATATTTCTAAATTATGGAACTATTTTATCAGAGGTTGGAGAACATGATAAAGCAATATCATGGATTGAAAAATCTTTAAATATTAATCCAAAAGATAATGTTGCAATTTCAAATTTAATGTTGATTACAAACTATAGTTATTCATATTCTAATAATCAAATATTTTACTTTCATAAAAAGTATGGTGAATATCTGAGTAATCTGTATAAAGACAAAGTAAAAAACTTTAATGAAATAATTAATTTAAATATTGCAACGAACAAAAAGTTGAAAATAGGTTTTGTATCAGGAGACTTGCACAATCATTCTGTAAGTTGTTTTTTTGAACCACTCCTAAAATCAATTAATAAAGAAGAATTTGAAATTTTTTGTTATTATAATGCACTGATAAATGATGAAAGAACTGAAAGAATAAAAAAACTCTCTAATTACTGGAGAGATATTCCTCACCTTCATGATGATCAAATATTTGAAATAATAAGAAATGATGATTTGGATTTATTAATTGATATATCAGGTCATACTGACAAGAATAGATTGTCAGTTTTTGCTATGAGACCAACAAAAAAACAAGCTACATGGTTAGGTTACCCAAATACTACTGGAATTAACACAATCAATTATAGAATTGTGGATAAATTTACGGATTTAGAAAAAAATGACATTTTTAATATAGAAAAATTATATAAATTAGATACCCCTTTTTTATGTTATGAAGGTGACCAAAATATTGAGCTTGAAAAAAATATTCCTTTCTTAAAAAATAAATTTATAACTTTTGGAAGTTTCAATAATTTATCAAAATTGTCAGATGAATTAATAGCTTTGTGGTCAAAGATTTTACTTAAGGTTCCAGATTCAAAATTAATTTTAAAAAATAAGCAGTTGAATTCAGAATTTATGAAAAACTTTTATTCTAAAAAATTCTCCATGTATGGTATTTCTAAAGATAGAGTAATATTATTAGGCTGGGTAAAAGGAAAAAAATCACATCTTGAAGTTTACAATGATATTGATATAGCTCTTGATACATATCCATATCATGGAACAACAACAACTTTTGAAGCGTTATGGATGGGTGTTCCGGTAATTACTCTTATTGGAGAAAGACATTCTAATAGGGTAGGCTTCACAATTTTAAAAAATTTAAATCTAGACAAATTAATTACTTTTACTGAGGACGAATATGTTAACTGTGCTGTAGATTTTTCAAAGAAAATTAATGATTTAAAAGAATTTAAGAAAAGTTTAAGACTAAATCTTATTAAATCAGATCTATGCGATAAAGATCTACACGCAAGAAACATGGAAAAATGTTTTAAAGATATTATTTCTTCATAATTTATTTATTTAATTAAAAAGAAATTATACATACCCAAAAAAGTATTGATGTTCTCTTGTTCATATTTTTCCCAGTTATTCAAATTATACTCTGAATCTTGTTGGGGAAAGCTGTTTTTAAAATATTGTTGAGTATATTGGTTAATAAAATCAAATCCAGCAAATTTCATATTAAATTTATCTATCAAATTTTTAATATCTTCAAGATTATATTGTTTTTCTTGAATATGAAAAAGTAAATCCCTGCAGTTACTTGTACTGTAAAAATCTGTATAATTTAATAATTCATCAAATTCTTCATAGGTAGGTTTTTTTTCAATTACATTAGTTCTAAAATCTCTTAAGTTTTCGATTGAAAATTTAATATTTTTATTTTTAATAAATTCTCTTGCTTTGTTAATTGTAGATCTTGCGATAGAACTGTATAGGCCTACTTTTATAATACCATTTGGATTAAGTGAATTAACTAATATTTCAAAACCTTTTTCCGGGTTTCCCATATGATGAAGGACGCCTGAACATTCAATATAATCATACTTTGTATTAAAATTTTGAAGATCTAAAATGTCTGTCTTGGAAAAATTAATATTGTTTAATTTTAATTCTTCTATTTTTCTTTTTGCATAAGCCAAACTTGCAGCACTAATATCAATTGCATCAATTAAACTATTTTTAAATATGCCACTTAATGAAACTATTTGTTGTCCGGTACCACAACCAGCTACTAATATTTTAACAATTTTACCAGTACCATCAAAATCATTAGAAATAAGTTTTTTGTAATAAGCGAATTGTCTCATCGTAAAATTATATTGATGAATACTTGCTACTTCCCATCGAGGATAGGGGTTTTCCTCATACATAGACGAAACTGCTTGTGACACTGTATTGTCTAATATTTTGTTAGAAAGAAATTGAGATTGAATTTCTTTTTCTTTCAAAAAATTTTTAATAATTTGTGATATTATTTTTGAAGAGTATATTTTATCTAAATCTTCTACATAATTATGCAAATAATCTAAATATTCATAAGAACTTAAAATATATAATTCTAACTCACTAACAAATCTTCCACTGTTAATTTCAGCTTTACTAAAATTTTTGAGTTTATTTAAAATTACCTTTTCTTTATTAGTAATATTGAATATATATTCATTCATATGGCATTGTTTTGCAATTGATTGTGTTATATTTAATACATTTTTATTTCCTTTAAATTTATTGCAATTTAATAAAATAAATTCTCTTAAATTTTGACATAAATTAAAAAAATCAATGTCAGTTATAATCAAGTTAGACAATAATTTAGGCAAGTATGTTTTATTAAGACAAAAGCAAATATCAATGACATTTTTAACATTATAATTTTCTTTCTTGAGAGAAAGAAATTCATTAACTTGTATGTGTTTTTTTAATTTTTCAAACAAACTTTTGCTAATAGTTAAATTATAATTTGTATTTTGATCTAAAAGTAAATTAATTTTATCGGCAATATTTTGATCGAATTTTTCAAAAACAGTATGAGAACAAATGTATCCAAATAGTTTCCATATATCTTTGAGATTTGGATTTAAATTCAATGCTATGATTATATGTTTCATAGCCATGATATTGTTATTAATTTTAAAATAACTATTTGCTATGTTAAAGTGCGCGTCAAAGTTAGTATGATCAAGATTTAAGGCTTTATTGTAATATTCAACAGCATATTTGAAGTTTTCTTTGCCCAAATAGGAGTTACCTAAATTTGAGTACAAAACAGTATTATTTGGTGAATTATTTATAGCCCTTAAAAACAAACAAATTGCTTCGTCAAATTTCCCGATATAATTATAAATATTTCCTAAATTATTCAATGCAATTATATAATTTGGATTAATTCTTAATGATAAATTAAAGAAGTGAATAGCTTTGTCTAAATTTCCATTTTCTTTGTTGGCTATTCCAAGAAGGTTAAGAACTCTAAAATCATTGTTAAATTTCTTAAAAATTATACTTTGTAAATTCACAATGTTTTTGTAGTCTCTATTATTTTGCATTTGTTGAAGAGTGTCTAAAGTAATAGAGAAATTATGTTTGGATTGTTTAAGTGTTTTTTTTTGATGCTTGGTTATCATTATAAATTATAAACTATAAAAATTAATACCAATTATGATTCTGTCTTTTGTACCATTATAAACTGCTGAATGCACTCTATCTGCTGGTATTATTATAACCATACCGTTACTTGGAAGTATCTGTTCTTCAGGATCATAAAGCTTAAAAAATCCTGGTTCACTACAATTTTGGTCACCAACCGATACGTAATAAACAAGGCTATACTTTTGTTTAGCTAAATTAAGATATTTATCTTTATCAATTGCACTTAAATGTGTATGTGGAGGAATTCCAGCTCCAGCACCATAAATATTAAAAAAAGAATCATATATATATATATCTGAATTTACAGCAGACTTCATAAGCTCAGTTAAATCAGTTTCCAAATTTTTAATTGATGGACATGCTTGATCGAACATATTGTAATCAAGTGAACATCTACCATTTCCAAAAACAGGTGTATTTTTAGCTTCATCCATTTTTCTTGATTGCAGTTGGGATAATGACATTATTAATTCTGGTTCAACTTTTCTTTTTAGAAAAAATGGGTTTGATTTTAAGCCTAATTTATAATGTATATCATTAGAATTATTAGTTTTAATTTCTGTTTGCATTCTAGTTTTTCTACCTTGTAAAACTGATAAAACTAAATCACTTTCTCTTGAATTAGGATCAATAGTGTTTGCCTTTACTAAACTATCAATTCCTTTGTCAATATTCCCCTTACTGTATAAGACGACACCCAAGTTATGATGGGCTTCAGCATAATTGGGTTTTAAAGATATCGCTTTTCTACAATTAATTTCAGCTTTTTCTAAACTACCGAGTTCTTGCATCAAAGCGCCTAAATTACAATAGGCTTCAAAATAATTAGGATTAAAAATCAAAGCTTGTTCATAGTTTTCTGCGGCTTCTTCAAATCTACCTAGCTCTTTCAGTGTTACACCCATATTATAGTAAGCATAAGCATTGTCAGGTTTTAAAATAATAGCTTTCCTAAAGCATACTTCAGCTTCCTCTAATTTTCCTAATTCCTGGAGTGTGGATCCCAAGTTCATTTGCGCTATAGCATCTTCTGGTGCTAATTTTACAGATTCTTGATTGGGTAATAAAGATTCAACCACACGCCCACTTTCTTTTAGAATAACACCTAACACTTTCCACGCGAATTGATGTTTTGGATATTTTTTAGTAATAATTAGTGCAAGATTTTCAGCGTCTTTAAATTGTCCGTTTTGATAGTGCTGGTAAAGATTATCAATCTGATACTTAGGTGGAATTTTTTTAACGCTAGATGAAAATGATTGATGTTTTGCACATCTATCATTTTCTGTTCTAATATTTTGTTTTGGCTTTTCAAACTTAGACAAAATATAATCATATAAAGAGTTATAATTTAATTTTTTTGCTCTTTTTTCCTCGTATTTTTTTTTACCAGGAGATAGATTTTGAATAAATTCTAATACTTGTTCATTTTCCATAAACAAGAAATGCAATATCTATACCACAGTTGACAAATTTATTTTTAATTTGATGTAAATCTTAAGCAACTTAAATGTTATTAAACCTTTAACTACAATTATTTATGTAATTGGACAATTATTTAAAAATTTAGAATTTTATTTAAATAATATCATTTCTTAAATACCAAGCATCAAATGAAGTCAACTTTTTGAAAACCCTAAAATATCCGTTACTAATCATTAAATCATCTATCTTTGATTCTAGGTTTGTAAAATTATGTTCTACTGAAAAAAATATAGGTTTATATTTTTTAAAGTCAAAGCTAGATAATATTTCAAATTCACTTCCTTCTGTATCAACAGAAATATAAGAAGGGGCTTTATCATTAAAATATTCTTTCATAACATCATTTAATGAAATTGTGTTTACTTCTATAATTCTTCCACTTTTAATTCTTAATGCAGTATTTTGGGGTAATGTTGTTTCATCAGAATGGGTAAAATCATTCAAAGTTGACAATTCACCAAGATCCGACATAAAAAATTTTAATTTGTCACCAGATGATTTCCATATACATTTTTTTAATATTTTTGCTTTTGGACGATTGTCTTCTAATGACATATGCCATTGAGGGCTTGGCTCTGCTACAACACCTGACCAATTCATATTATTTTCAAGTAAAAAAGTATTAGATAAATCTAAACCATTCGTTGCTCCGAATTCTAAAAATGATTTCTCATATTTTTGGCTAATAATAAAATGTGCAAATGCATCCTGAAAAATTTGAGATTTTACAATATGAGAAATATTTCTTAGAGATAATATAAAATTTTTTAACAACTCAGTTTCTTCAGAATATAAGATGTCTTGGTTAAAAGCACTAGCAAGTAACTCGTACTTATTCAATTTATGCTCTTGTGATAACCTTTCTATCTGCCAAAAACTTAATTCTTTATTTTTAAATTTTATATTTAACATATTTTTTTCTCTAATTTTATGATGTGTTTTTGACATGCAAATTTTATTCCATAACCGATATGTTATTTTATAATTTTAGTTATTATAGCTATTTTAAATGGTACTAGATTTGCATAATATCTCACAAATATCGATGAGGAAAAAATGCAAGCTGTGTCCAGTGATATTGATAAGGATCTATTTTTAAAAACTATTAACGATATTCTGAATAATTTTAATTTGGGAGAATTTTCTAAAGTTATTAAATATGGAGAAATATTACTAACAAAAAATAAAAAAAATACTTTTTTACTAAATTTACTTGGTGTTTCTTATATAAAAACAAAAAAACACGAAAAAGGTCAGGCTTATTTTAAAACAGCTATTAAGTTAAATCCTCAAGTTGCAGAATATTATAATAACTTAGGTGCTTCGTTAAATGAGATATCTGAATTTAAATCTGCTCTTGATCCATTAAAAAAAGCAATAACAATTAACCCTGTTTATGAAGAAGCTCTATGTAATCTTGGAAATAGTTATAGAGAGTTATTTGATTTTGAAAAATCAAAAATATTATATATGGCAGCCATTCAATCAAAACCAAATAATTTTAGGGCTATGAATGCTTTAGGTTTTTTGTATTTAAGTTGTGGTGAATTTGACCAAGCATTAGATATCTTAGATAAATCCATAAACATTAGTCCTTCTTATGTTCCTGCCTACTTAAATAAAGGTTTATGTTTGTCTAAAATGGGTGATGACATTAAAGCAATTTCATTGTTTAAAAAAGTTATTGAATTAGATCCAAAAAATTCAAGAGCCTATAATAATATTTCACTCATTTTATCAAATCAAGGCCAATATGAAAATGCAATAGATTTTTCTAAAAAGTCAATTCATATAGATGGGTCATTCCCAGAATTTTATAATAATTTAGGAAATTGTTATTTAAATTTGCAAAAATACGACAAAGCAATTGATACTTACAAGCTTGGAATAAGTATAGATAATTCTTTTGTGAATATTTATTTCAATTTAGTGAAAGCTTACATATATTCTGGCGAATTCAAAAAAGCATCATCAACAATTTTAGGAATTAATAATGAAAATATAATATCTAAAAATTTAGATATTAAGAAAGAGTCTATCAAGTTAATTTCGTCTTTAAAACCAGGAGAATTTATACCCCCACTAACTATGATGCCTCTAGTAAATGATTATGAAGTTCAATATCTAACGTCAAAACACTACAGTAATAAAATTTTAACTGCTAAAAACAGTTATTGTTTTAAGCAAAATAGCTTCAATGGAAAAATTAAAATAGGGTACTTCTCTGCTGATTTTAAAAATCACCCTGTCATGCATCTTTTAAAAAAAGCATTCAGTTTATATGATAAAGATAATTTTGAAGTTTTTATATTTTCTTTTGGAAATGAACAAGAAAATGATGAAATAAATTTTTTAAAAGAAAATGTAAAACAATTTTTTAATGTTAAAAATTTTAGTGATAAAGACATAATTAAATTATCGAGAGATTACAAAATAGAGATTGCTGTGGATTTGATGGGTTATACACAATATTCAAGACCCTCATTATTCGTTAATCGCTTAGCTCCAATTCAAGTTAATTATCTCGGTTATCCAGGAACTTTTGGCTCTGATTGTATGGACTACATTGTAGGTGATAAAATTGTAATACCTGAAAATAAAAAACAATTTTTTTCAGAAAAAATAATTTATATGCCAGACACATATTTGATATCAGACGATAGTAAAAATTACGATTTTCAAACAAACAAAACTATTGAAGAACTCCCTGAAGATAAATTTATATTTTGTTGTTTTAACAATGGTTATAAGATTTCAGATCAGGATTTAGATCATTGGAGTAGAATTTTATTAGAAGTAAAAGAGAGTATTTTATGGTTAGCCCACCAATCTGATCTTCTAAAAGCAAAACTTTTGAAAAAATTTAAAATAAACGGTGTTGATAGTGAGAGAATAATCTTTGCAAAAAGAGTTTCAATTTCTCAACATTTAGCAAGACACAAGTTAGCAGATTTGTTTTTAGACACGTCTAATTATAATGCCCATACAACAGCAATAGATGCAGTTAATGGTTGTTTGCCAATCTTAACTTTGTTAGGAAACAGTTTCCCTTCAAGAGTTGCTGGAAGTGTATTAACATCATTACATCTTGAAACTTTGATAACTTTATCAGAAGAAGAATATATAAAAAAAGGTATATTATTGGGAAAAAATAAAAAGGAAATTGATAAATTAAAAAATATACTAAAAAATAAAAAAGATAATAATCAGTTATTAAATACTCAGCACTATATTAAAAAATTTGAAAAGGGACTTATTAAAGTCTCACAAAATTTTAGAACATCTTTACCAAAAAATGATATTTATATAAAATAATTTTACTTATATAAAAAACTAAACATTTCTTTATCTTGTCGTTTCTATTGTTAGAAAATACTAACAAACCTTGGAGACGATAATATGGCTAATAGTATAAATACAAACATTGGTGCTTTAACAGCCCAAAAAAATATGGTTAAATTGAATGCAGATTTAGATGATGCAATGAATAGACTATCATCTGGTTTCAGAATCAATTCTGCCGCTGACGATGCTGCTGGTTCAGCCATCGCTTCTAAAATGGAATCCCAAGTTAAAAGTCTTGGTGTCGCAATCAGAAACTCATATGATGCAATTTCAATGACACAAACAGCTGAAGGCGCTTTGGGTGAAGTTGAAAATATGTTGCAGAGAGTAAGAGAACTTTCAGTTCAAGCTGGAAACAGCACTTTAAGTGACTCTGACAGAAGCATGATACAATCTGAAGTTGATCAACTCATTGAAGAAATTGATAAAATATCTGCAAACACTCATTTTAATAATGTTAAATTACTAGATGGTAGTAATGTAGATGTTAAATTCCAAATCGGTATTAATGCCTCTGATACATTGAAAGTAGATTTAGAAAGTTCTGATTCAATTTCATTAGGGTTAAGTGGTGCTATTGGTGTTACTACATTAACAAGTGAAAGAATTGATGAAAAAGATTTTAGTAACACTGCTAATACTATTGCAGCTGCCGATGTAAAGATAAATGGGTTTAATGCTTTTGCAACTGACTTTAATCAGGACACTTCAGCTTCTGGAGCTAATGAAGCTAAGTTATTAGCAGATGCAATAAACGCTAATACTGGTATACATGGTGCAGAAGCAGACGCTTTTAATTCTGTTCAATCAACTGCTAAAGGTACTTTTTCACAATCTGCTACTTTTACAATTAATGGTGACACTGTCGCTCTTGCCACATCATATTCAAAATTGACAGCCAACATTAACGAAGCTGTGTCTGGTATAAACGCTGCATTAAATGCTGATAATACAATAACATTGTCAAATAAAACTGGTGAAGCTATTGTTATTGCAGGTTCAGCTGCCTCAGATGTTGGTTTCACAGCAGGAACATATACAGGTTTTGTAAGTCTTAAAAACTTAGATGGTTCCGCTGTTAGAATTGAAGCAGGAAGTGAAGTCAACGGATATACTGATGGTCTAGGTACTATTGGTGATGTTAATGCTCTAGGTTTTAATGAAACCTCATCTGGTTCAATATTAGAAACTGATACTGTAAGTGGTACAGCTCTATCTGCTAATGAGATCAAAATTAACGATGTATTAATTGGAGCCTCAGCTACAGGTCAAGCTTCTTCTATAGCTGAAGCTATTAATGCAGTATCTACTGAGTCAGGCGTAACTGCTAAAGCAAGTAACGAAGTTCAGCTAGCTTTAAATTTTGGTGCAATGCCTGGTGGTACAACTGAATTTTTTGTTAATAGTACTTCAATTAATGTAACATCTGCTAATGGCATTGAAGGTGTTGTTACTGCAATCAATAATGCATCAGTAGGTGACATAAGAGCTAAAGCTAATTCTGATGGTGCTGTTACATTATCAAGTGCATCTGGTGTGGACATTAGAGTAACTCATCAGGGTGATACTGATTTCATAAGGGCATTTAAAGATGTTAATGGAACAGTAAGTGTTAGTGGTATTATTGGAGGTAGTGATGAAGACGTTGATTCACTACGTGCAAGTGCTGCAATCACAGATACAAGCTTGACATTGTTGAGCCCATCAAACTTTAATAGCCAAGTTGTTTTTACTTCTGCTGGTGCGGTAACAGATACTGATGAATTGTCTGATGGTCAGACAGCTTCTACATCTGCAATGACATTAACTTCAACAGCTACAAGCGCAACACCAAAAGGTAGAATGGTTAGGATTACAGAACTAAATAACGGTGATGCATCTGGTATAAACTTTACTATTACTGGTACAGATATGGATGGAAACGTCCAAACTGAGGTTATTGCTGGTGCAACACAAAATGGTACTGTTGATGGTATTAAAACTTTTAATACTGTCACTGAAATCGTAGCTGATCAAACTTCTACACTTACTTTTGACATTGGTTCAATAACTGGTCAAGCTGACCAAAACTATACTATAACAGGTACAGATGTTTTTGGTAATACAGTTACTGAGGTTGTAAGAGGAGCTGGTGGTACACTTGAAGCTTTAAGTAAAAATGTGTACGAGTCTGTTACTTCTATAACTGCCTCACAAGCTGATACCAATGCAAGTACAATTGGTAACACTAATGCTGGTGGAACTAACGCAGCCAATCATGGTAATAAGGTAGCAGATGATGATGGATTAGTCGCT
The DNA here is from genome assembly GCA_902595515.1 of uncultured SAR116 cluster alpha proteobacterium. Taxonomy (GTDB): domain Bacteria; phylum Pseudomonadota; class Alphaproteobacteria; order Puniceispirillales; family Marisalimonadaceae; genus Marisalimonas. The sequence continues at coordinate 47,336 of CACJQK010000003.1, read as the reverse complement.
TCTGGTGACCATGGTGCTGCTACTGCATTGACATTAGTTTCCGGTGCTACAAGTTTAAATCTTGGTGGTGCATTGATTACAATAACTGAAGGAAACAATGCTACAGCAGCCAACGGTACAATCACTGTTCATGGTACTGACATGCTTGGTAATAGTTTAACCGAAGTAATAGTTGGTCCTGCTCAGAGTGGTACTTCTACTGGTACTAAAGCTTTTGCAACCGTATCAAGAATTGACCTTGATGTTGATTTTACATCAAACGCTGTTAAAATTGGATATACTGCAAGTATAGGAGATGATTTTACTTCTCGTGGTAAATTAGAACTTTCTAACTCAACAGGTACCCCAATAAAAGTTGAAACTGTTGCTGCAGACTCTAATACAAATATGAGGACTGGTGTTGACGGTACATTTGGCTCAACTGAAACCATTCTTCAAAAGTTAGGTATTCAGGGTCAAAGTGCAGAGTTTGAAGTTTCTGGTACAAAAGTGTCAGTTGAGACTATGGCTGGAGCAAATGCTTCCCTAGAATTGATCGATAAAGCAATAGAACAAGTTTCTAAGTTTAGATCATCTTTTGGTGCCATTGAAAATAGAATTGATGCTTCTATAAGTAACTTAACAACTTTGAAAGTTAATACAGAAGCCGCTCAATCTAGAATTCAGGATGCTGATTTTGCTCAGGAGACATCTAATCTAACGAAAGCTCAGATTTTGTCACAAGCTGCAACATCAATGTTAGCTCAGGCAAATGCATCTAAGCAAAACTTACTAGCTCTTCTTCAAGGATAATTTGGAGAGATAAAGGAAGGAAGGCCACCCTAGGGTGGCCTTTTTTTTTATTTATTAATTGGAGGATTTAATTTTGTAATAATTGAAGCACATTTTGTTGTGCTTTTCCTGCTTGTGCTATCATGGCCATAGCAGATTGTTGTAAAATTTGTGCCTTAGTTAATCGTGCAGACTCTTTTGCAAAATCAGCATCTTCAATTCTACCTCTAGAAGCATTAGTGTTTAGAGCTACATTTGATAAATTATCTATCGCTTTTTCCATTCTGCTCATAAGAGCTCCAAGTTTTGCTCTTTCTTTATGAATTCTATCAAGCGACCTGTCTAATACTCGTAATGCGTCAATTGATGACTGTCTTGTCTTTACATTCACACCAGATAATTTATCTAATGATGCTGCACCAGGTGATGCTTCAAATAATCCTTTTCCATCTTCGCCAACAACTGTAAAACTGTTGCTAGAGGACATTTCAAGTTGTCCAGTAATAATGACAGAATCCGCTGCTTTTAATCCAATATCAACTGATTGAGCTGTATCACCAGATACAACAACTGTGTGTATTTCTGTAAAAATTCTTCTGCCTGTTACTGTTTTACCTACAGCAGGGCCGGTTATTATTTCTGTTAGATCTGTACCATCCATTCCTTTACCAGTAACTGTAAATGTTAAAGCACTTTCATCACCAGTAGAACTTGTGACAGTGACAAGTGCTGATTGCTTTGCAATTGTGTTTCGAGTACCCACACTAACTTCGGCCGTTGCATGTTGACCAGATGGCACTACTGATGTAACTGTTCCAAAAACTTTAGTAGATTCTAAAGTTACGGCCCCAGTAAATGCAGGAATTGTTTCTTCTTGAGCATTACCATGTACATCAGTTCCCACTATTTTATAAGTGATACCAGCAGTAGCTGCACTTGATGTCATTGTTATGAAAGAATTAAGAACATTAGCAGAATTTAAAATAACCATGGACCCAGTACCATTGATACCTTCCTCAGTTGTTCTAATTCTTTGGGTCGCAACAACTGATGTTGTGCTTGTTCCATGTTTGCGAGGACCTGTTGCTTCGAAAGCTGTACCAGCCAGACTTCCAATAGTTGTTTGACCACTGGTATCAATTGTAACGATACCATTTTGATCAGTTGTAGTAACATTTGTGTCACCTAAAGATACTGCGTCTCCAGCTACAACCTCATCATTATCTAAGCTTGTTACTAATAAAGTTCTTTGAGCTCCGTCAGTAACAGTATCACCAGCAAAATTTACATCACCTAGTTTAATATCATAACCTTCGTTTTGAACCATTATTATAGATGATTTATCTGTGGATAAAGTTGCTGTTACACCTGTAGTAGTTGTGTAATTATTAATAGAATCTCTAAGTTCAGATAATACAGAACTTCCCTCACTGTTATTTAAAGTAACATTTGCAGCAATAGTAACTGCTGTAGTATTTTTTCCTTGAATGCTAAAAGAAACACTTGTTTGACCATTAAATAAAGCATCTAAAGTCTTTGCCTGAATTTTAAGTTGTGTAGACGCTATAGCTGTAACTCCAGTAGAGTCAAAGACGGCGTTAACAGACGTTGCTATATCTCTAACATTCGATCCTTCTGCAGCAGTTACTGATGAACTTCCCAAAATACCATGAATAGTAAATGATTCTGCCTGTACCAAATTGGTTTCTGAGGTATCAGCAACTGCATAAGCATTCAATGCTAAATTATCATTATCAACTGGGCCACCAGCGTCATCAGTTGTCTCTGTTCCTTGGGATTTAGCCTTGTACGCTCCTAAGCTGTCCAATCTCATTGATGATATTGATAACTGAGCAAATTCACGTTCATGTGTTCCAATCTGAAAACGTCTATCTGCAAATGATCCATCTAAAACTGCTATTTCATTAAAAGTAGTATCTCTAGTTACGCGATCTAATTCTGCTAACATTTGAACAACTTCTGCATCCAAATAAGAACGTTCTTCTGCGTTCATAACATCTGATGCTGATTGAATTGCTAATTCTCTTATTCTTTGAATTATTGAAGAAGATTCGTCTAAGGCACCTTCAGTAACTTGTGCCATTGAAATAACGTCAGCTGCATTTCTTACTGATTGTTCTAATCCCTTAATCTGAGCAGTCATTCTGTCAGCAATAGCTGCACCCGCTGCGTCATCACCTGCGTGATTAATACGTTTGCCTGACGATAATCTTTCCATCGCCGTAGTCATATCACGCTCTGTTGCAGCCATTTTATTAAGCGCAAACTGTGAAGCAGTATTAGAATTAACTGTTGGCATATCAATCTCCAAATTAATTTCGTAGGGAAACACTGCAATTGTTATGCCAAAATCTAGATATTTTTATCTATGCATATTTTTCAACTGATTTTTTTAATTGCGTAAGATCTTTTGGAATTGCGCTTATCATATTATAACGTGTTACAATCTCATTATGAAAATAGGACGGAGATAATGAAGCTCTTGATCTTATAAAGCTCTCTGTCAGTGATCCGTTGCTTGCAGTTTGATTGTTTACATATACATGTCTAATAAAATTGGGGGGTGTATTATTTAAAGGTCTTTTAGTAACACTAGTTTCAGAAACTATTCTGTCATTAGTTGGCATGCTGTTTGCAGAAAGACTAGAGCTTTCATTCCTCAATGGTCTAGAAGCATAAATTTCATTAATAGCATATGGGTTTTGAGTATTATTAACAATCATTTTTCAAATTAAACATAAAATTCATGAAAAATCAAATTTTTGACACTTTATTTTAAATAGTTGAATTCTTTATTATGAACAACAACCAATACATTGATGCATATAAAAAAACACAGCAATCGTCAAATGCAGTGACATCTTCACATGAAATAGTAAGAACTTTGATGAAAGAATTACTAAATTCAATGCAAAAAATTGTTTTGGACATTCAAGAAGAAAGAAAAAGAAAACAAGATCAGTATTTCGTCGATAAAGCTTTTGAAGAAAAAAATGCTCGCCATAAAGCTAAAAATCTTAGTAAATCACTATCCATAATTTATGGTCTTCAAACTAGCTTAGATTTTGATAAAGCTATAGAAATTGCTAATAATCTTTTTCAGTTATACGAATATTGCCGTTACGAAATAATTAGAGGCTTTAGTCAAAAAATTGAAGATGGAATTTTAAAAGCCATTGATGTTGTTAAACAAATCATGGAAGGATGGGAAGAAATACCATCTTTAGAGAAATAAAGATGGATACTCTAAACTCTGACTTAGAAACACTAGAAAATCTGTCGAAAAAAATTTCTGATTTAATACACGATAACGAATTCGCTAATATTTCATATCTTGATTCTCAAAGAAGGTTATTGATAGAAAAAATTAAAAATAGTGAAATTAGAAGAGTTAATATTAAAAAAAGAATAGAGAAGCTTATTGAAAATAATCTTGAAAATATAAAAGCCACAGAAAAAAAATTAGAAAACTCATCCAAAAATCACATACAATTTAGTAAAAGACTTAAAGCATATTCCATGAGCAAAAAATAAGATCTATTTTAATTATAAAAAAAATTAAACAAATTTTAATTTCAGTCGTAATTACTGTCGTAATTTTAATAAAATTCGTGGAGGAATTTATTTATGCTTAACATTGGTAATTTGACTACTTCTCAATTTATTCAAAGAAATATGACTAATCAAATTAAAGAGATTACAGAGACTACTGAGAGGTTGTCTTCTGGAAAAAGAATTAATCGTGCATCTGATGATCCGGCATCTTTAGGCCCTATTTCAAGGTTAAATGCTCAAGTTTTATCCTTAGGTGAAGCAATTTCGAATGGTGCTGAAGGAAAAATACTTACTCAAACAGCTGATAGTGGTCTAAGTTCAATAAATAATTTACTCGCTCGAATAAGAGAATTAGCTGTTCAAGGTGGCAGTTCAACTTTAACAACAGCTGATAGAAACACACTACAGGTTGAAATAGATTCCTACTTGACAGAAATAGACGCACTTACAAAATTGATTAACTTTAATACCATTAAATTATTGGATGGATCTGTTGACAAGGTAAATTTTTTACTCGGAGAGAATAAGGATGATAATATTTCTATTAGTTTAGTTAAATCTGATAGTACAGCTTTAGGTTTGTCTGGATCATCTGGAGTAAAAGAGTTTACCAGTGGACGAGTAACAGGATTTACTTACAATAGTAGTAATCTTGCAGCAAGTGATATCAAAATTAATTCACAAAACGCTTTAGCAGCAAACTTAACTGATAATTTATCATCAGGAAACAATACAGCAGCCGCACTGGTTACTGCTATTAATGCTAATTCGAATACCCACGGTGCTACTGCAACTGGTTTTAATAAACTTACATCAGCTGCAAAAAACTCTCTTTCTATGAGCAATAGTTTTACAATTAATACTAATGTAATATCAATTCAAACAAGTTTAGAAAACTTAGTAACTGAAATTAATCAAGAAGCTGGCGGTGTTACAGCCACATTAAATTCTGATAATACAATTACATTATCAAATACTACTGGGAATGACATTGTTATTGGTGGCAATGCACCAACTGATGCGGGTTTCACGGCAGGCACTTATTTGGGGTACATTAAGTTAGAAAATGTTGATGGTACATTTGTTAAAATTGAAGCCATGACAAAAGCCAATGGATACGCATCCAACAGTGGAAACATTGATGATCTAGCAAGATTTGGTTTTAATGAAGTTGACTCAAGTACCATTATTAGATCAGATTTAGTATCAACGAATGCTCTTACAGCATCTCATGATATTAAAATAAATGATGTTGCAATTGGAGCATCAGATAGCGCATCAGCTGCGTCAAAAGCTATTGCAATTAATGCTGTCTCATCATCAACAAATGTTGCTGCTACAGGAGATAATTTAGTAACGTTAACCTTGAATTATTCAGAAGCTTCATCGGCGTCTTCTAATATAAGTATAAATGGAAATGCAATAAATTTCTCTAGTGTAACTAACGGAACTCAGACTATTGCAGCTATTAATAATGCTTCTATTGGAGATATTGTTGCTTCTGTTAACTCAAGTGGAGAAGTTCAACTTGCAAGCGCGAGTGGAGCTGATATTGTAATAGCACATGCAGGAACAGCTGGTGTTTTTATTGATGGTCATACTGACGCAACCGGAGCGACAATTTCTGTAGGTAGCTCAGTGACATTTAAGGGACAAATACTTCTTACTCATACTGCTGGAGATGTTATAAAAATATCAGGTGATGATGTTGGCGAACTTGGGTTTCAAGCTCAAGCATCCAGCAGCGCATCAACTCCGGGATCTATAGTTTCAGTATCAAATTCTTCAAATGCCACGTCAGCTTTGACTAAGATTGATACTGCAATTGATACAATAGCTAATACAAGAGCAAAATTTGGGGCAAGTGAAAATGCAATCGATCATAGATTAAGTTATTTAATTGACGCTAAGAATAATTCTTCCTTAAGATTATCTAAAATAGAAGATGCTGATTTTGCTCTAGAAACAGCTAGGCTAACAAAAGCTCAAATTATGTCTAAAGCTGCTTCTTCCATGCTTGCTCAAGCTAACGCGAGTGGTGAAGTTTTTTTGAGGTTAATTAATTAATATTTTGATTTACATTTATTGAATATTTTTTCATTTTTTCTATTAAGGTAGTTCTTCGAAGTTTTAATTTATCTGCTGCAAGTGCTACCTTATTATTAGTTTTTTCGAGAGCTTCTTCTATAAGTACAATTTCTACATCTTGAAGATGTCTCCTTAAATCTATTTCGTCATAAAAAGAAAACCAGTTTTTATAATTCTTTGGGTGTGGTAAGTAATCTTCTAGGTTTGTTGTAGCTTCATTTTCTTCAAGGTTGCTTATTCCACTTAGATCAGAAGTCATTTCCCAAAGTGCTTCTTGTTCTTCGGCAATTGTTGGAACCTTCAATCTTAATAAATTTTCGAAAACGTTAGTGCTTGTAATCTCTTTACCTGGAAAAATTATACAAGCTCTTTCAATAACATTTTTTAACTCACGTACATTGCCTGGCCAATTATGTTTACAAAGTGCTGTTATAGCACCTGGTGTAAAAATTGGTTTTTGTGTCTCATCAACTTTTAGATTATTTAATAGTGTTTTTTGGAGACTAGGTATATCTGTTCTTCTTTCAGCTAAAGAGGGAACATTTATAGGTAGGACATTTATTCTGAAGAATAAATCTGCTCTAAATTCACCACTTTCAACTTTTTTTTCAAGATTTCTATGTGTTGCACAAATTAATCTTAAATCTATTTTAATATCTTGTGCACCACCAACTCTTTGTATAGTTTTACTTTCAATAGCTCTTAAAAGTTTAGCCTGAAGAGGTAATGGCATATCCCCAATTTCGTCAAGAAAAAGAGACCCGCCACTAGATTGTTCGAATCTTCCTTTTCTCTGTTTATCTGCACCTGTAAATGAACCTTTTTCATGTCCAAATAGTTCTGACTCTAGTAATTCAGACGGAATTGCAGCACAATTAACAGTTATAAAGGGTCCTTTTTTATTTGAACATTTGTGAATAGCTTGAGCCACAATGTCCTTGCCAGTACCAGTTTCACCTAAGATTAATGCGGTGCTGTCTGTTTGAGAAACCATTGCAATTAAATTTTTCATTGACTTAGTTTCAGGACTTTCACCATCAATCATTTTATTAAGATTGTCTAATGTAGATTTATTTTGGTCAAATGGGCTTGTTAATTTATCTACAACATTCATTTAAAAATCCGTCAAATAATTGAAAAATTTAAGCAACTTTTGTCATAATAATGACATTTCAACAAATAAATCAATATTATAAATAAAAAAATAGTTTTATTTTAATTATAAGAAACCAATAATCTCTTTTAATTAGAGTTTGGCAAGCTTCTTGCTTCTAAGATTTCTGATAATTTTAGGAGTGTTTTATGAGCCAAGTTATTGTTGTTAATAATAGTTTAAACATAGCAAATAATCTCTGTGATATTTTAGAAAAAAGAGACATTACTGTTATAAAAGCAGGTATTGGCAGTTCCAAACCTGATTTTTTTGGTATTGACCTTGTTGGTTACGAAGCAGATACACTAGTTTGTTCAGATGTTTTTGAGAAAGAAATTGGAGGCTCATCAAAATTAGTTTCGATTGCCAGACAAGCAAAACTTACAAAAATAATCATTATAGCGGATGATACTAATTGTGATGGTGTAGAAATTAAAGATGAACTGGGTGGTGCAGTTAAGAGAATTAAAATTTCAGATTTTACAGACCAATATTCTTTAGAATTAATATTCAATTCTTGTTGTCCAAACATATCCTTTTCTGCAGGAGACGTCCAAACATATGAATTATTGTCATTAGCCAGAAGAGTTGCTGGTACAGATGTAACTGTTTTCATAAATGGTCCAACAGGTTCAGGAAAAGAGGTATTAGCCAATTACCTACACGAAAATTCTAACAGGAAAGATGAACCATTCGTGGCAGTGAATTGTGCAGCAATACCTGAAAATATGCTAGAAGCAATTCTTTTTGGTCATGAAAAGGGAGCTTTTACAGGTGCTTCAAATGCTAATAAAGGTATTTTCAGAGCAGCTGATAAAGGTACATTACTTTTAGATGAAATCTCTGAAATGCCTTTATCTTTACAAGCAAAATTATTGAGGGTTTTACAGGAAAGAAAAGTAACACCGGTAGGTGGTCAAAGAGATATTGATGTTGATGTTAGAGTTTTAGCAACTTCTAATAGAGATATGGCTTATGAGGTTAATCAGTCTAGATTTAGAGAGGATTTATATTACAGACTTAATGTTTTTCCTCTCCAAACACGTAATTTGTCAACTAGAAAAGATGATATTTTACCTATTGCTATAAAAATTTTAGATAAACATATTCAAGAAGGTAAACCAGTTCCTTATCTTACAAGTGAAGCAAGAGAATTATTACTCACCCACAATTGGCCTGGGAATGTCAGAGAACTAGAAAATACTCTTCAGAGAGCTCTTGTTTTATCTGATGCTAATACAATTGATGAAAAATCAATAATGATAGATAAATCATTATCGATGATTAATGAATGTTCATCAGTTGATTCATTTGCAGATCAACTGGCATTTGCAAAAGTTACATAAAAGGAAAATAAAAATGAAAATTTCAGGTCAAAATTTAAGCACTGATATTCTAAGACAAAATATTTTAGAAAAAGCAAATGAAGTTTTTTCAGGAAATAAAAAAACTGAAGAATTTTCAAAAAAAATTAATGATGCGATTAATTCTGTAGCTGAAAGTCAAAATAAAGCATCAAAAATTACAAAAGATTATGAACTTGGAAAAGAAACTGATCTTACAAAAGTAATTATGCAACAGCAAATTTCAAATATTGCATTTCAAATGACCTTAAATGTGAGAAACAAAGTTTTAAGTTCTTACAAAGACATAATGAACATGCCCGTTTAATTTATATTGTTAGGAAAAGATTATGGCAGAAGCAACAACAGGAAATGATATAACAGGTGTAAACCAAAACACTAGTATTATTAATAGAATTTCTACATCAATTTCAAATGTTAGGAGAATGACTTCTGATCCAGCTGTGCAAAAATCAATTCCTTTAATATTTGGAGTTATTGTTGCTTTTGCAGGTTTAATAGTATTTTTTACAATGCAAAAGTCAGATATGACAACTCTTTTTGCTTCACTTCCAGAAAGTGAAAAGGCTTTAGTGGTTCAAACATTGAAACAAAATGGTGTTAATGCATCCTTAAATCCATCGACTGGAGAAGTTGTTGTGCCAGTTAAAGATTATCATGAATCTAGAATGTTGCTAGCAGGTGAAGGCCTGCCATCATCAGTTCCTGACGGTTATGATAGTTTAGGTGATATGCCAATGGGAACAAGTAGATCTGTTGAGGCTGTTAAAATTAAACAATCATTAGAAACAGAATTAGCACGTTCAATCAATCACATTTCTGGAGTAAGTTCTGCAAGAGTGCATTTAGCTATTCCTGAAAAAACAGTGTTTGCAAGAGAAATTGCTCTTCCCTCGGCTTCCATATTTGTAAAATTAGCTAATGGCAGGTCTTTAGGAAGACAGCAAGTTCAATCAATTGTTCATCTTGTGGCATCATCGGTCCCAAATTTACCATCAGAAAATATAACAGTTGTAGACCAATTTGGTGAACTTCTATCTAAACCGTCAAATGATCTATCTGCGTCAATTTCTAGTGAACAAATGTCCCAGACTATGAGGTTAGGTGAAATTTATAAATCTAGAATTATCTCATTACTGACACCAATTGTTGGAGCGGGTAATTTAAAAACTGAAATAAATGTTGATATGAATTTTACTCAAAGAGAAATTACGGAAGAATCTGTTGACCCTAAAGGTAATGCCCTGAGAAGTGAACAAAATTCATTAGATGAAAGTGCAAATCCTGAAGCCAGAGGTATTCCTGGAGCTTTATCAAATGCTCCTCCTTTAGCTCCTGATTTAAAAACAGAAGTACCTGAAGGTAAGGAAGCTGGTGGTTCTCTAAAACAAAGAAGTCAAACTTCTGTTAAAAATTATGAAGTTAGTAGAAAAGTTGAAACCACAAAGGCACAGTACGGTGAAATTAAAAAGATAAAAGCTGCAGTAATCATTCGTGAAAAGAAAGTAATTACTCCCGAAGGTATTGTAACATTTGAAAAATTTAGTGATCAAAGACTTTCAGAAATAAAATCTCTTGTTCAAGAAGCTCTTGGATACGATGAAGCAAGAGGTGATAGCGTGACTGTAACTAGTAGTCCCTTTGTAGATATTTTAGAGGCCGACGAAGTTCCTTGGTATGAAAATGAGTCTATTAAGGAACTTGCTCAACAATTAGCAACAGTATTAATATTGGCCATTGTTATATTTGGTGCATTGCATCCTTTATTAAAAAGAGTTCTTGTTCCAGCTGGATATACATCTGGTCCTGGTGTAATGTCTTCTGACGAAGAAGACGATGTAGATGACAAAATTGAAGTTCAAGAAGGTGAATCACTAGAGGATATAAAAGCAAAATTAAAACCTAAGAAGGCCGCTATATCAGCTGAAATGTTGGATACAGCAAATACTTATGATGACAAAGTTGCTGTAATTAGAATGATAGTAGGAGACGAGGCAGGTAGGGTTTCGAGTGTCTTTAAAAATATGATGGAAAAAGAATAAAGTACAGAGTAGGGTAATAAGATGGCAGAAGCAGTAAAAAAACCAAATCCAGACGAAGTTTATCAAGGTTTAACAGGCACCCAAAAATGTGCAATTTTAATGATGTTAATTGGTGAAGATGAAGCTGCAGAAATAATGGGAAACCTTTCTCCAAAGGAAGTTCAAGTCCTTGGATCAGCTATGTATTCTGTTCAAGGTTTAGGACAAGATACAGTTAATTTAGTTTTAGATGAGTTTTTAGCAATTATAAAAGCACAAACAAGTCTTGGTATATCTGGAGGTGGATACATAAAAAATGTTTTAACCAAATCACTAGGCGAAGATAAAGCACAAACTGTTTTAGGTAAAATTACTCCTTCTGATAGTAATAAGGCAATTGAAATACTTGACTGGCTTGATGCAAGATCAATTGCTGACCTAATAATTGACGAACACCCACAAATTATAGCATTAATTATTTCATACTTAGAACCCTCAACAGCATCAGATGTTTTAACGTTTATGCCTGAAAAAAGCCAATCCGATATAATAAAAAGGATAGCTACATTGGAAACAGTTCAGCCTGAAGCATTAAAAGAACTAGATAGAGTAATGCAAAAAGTTTTTTCTTCAAATGCAAGTCTTAGAGCCAGTAAAGTTGGTGGTGTTCCTGCAGCAGCTAAAATCATGAATTTCCTGAGTCAAGACGGCGAAGCGAAAATAATGAAAGAAATTTTAAAGGACGATAAGCAGTTAATGCAAGATATTCAAGACAGTATGTTTGTTTTTGAAACATTATTATTATCTGATGATAAATCGCTGCAGACACTTCTTCGTGCTGTAGAAGACGACTTAATTATACTAGCGCTTAAAGGAGCAGATGAAGAGTTGAAAACAAAGTTATTTGGATGTATGTCACAACGTGCGGCAGCAAACATACAAGATGAAATGGAAGCGCTTGGTCCAGTCAGATTGACAGAAGTTCAAGAAGCACAAAAGCAGATAATAGCTGTAGCAAGAAGAATGTCTGATGAAGGATCTATTGTATTGGCAGGTCGTGGTGGCGATGATTACGTATAATTAATTTTAATATTATTAATTGAGCTATGAAACAAGATCAGGAAAATCATGAAAATCAAAACATTGTTCCATTAGGTAGCGATGAAATTAGATCTATTCTAAAATCTCAATCTGAGTCTGTTTTTGAGGATAAAAATATTTCAAATAATTCTAACTTTGTAAAAAAATCATTAATTGATATTGCCCTTGATTTCGAAGCTAATCAAAATATTATGGATAATGAAGTTACCGATCATAAACCAGAAAACAATAATAATTTACTGGAAAAAGAAGATATTGCTTGCGAAGAACAAAAAACTGAAGAGGTAATGCACGAAGAAAATCAAGAGAATGATAATAAAACAGATGTTCAAGCTGAGACTAATCAATCTAAAAATGAACCAGAGAATAATAGCTCTACTGAGTTAAACTTAGATAAAGCTGATGATATACAATCAGAAAAATTAGTAAAAGATGTAAATAATATAGATATAGAAAGTGACAATAATAAATATCAAGAAGAAGCTATAACTGACACAAAATCAGATAAAATTATAAAGACTGATGATGAAACGCAACAAGCTCTAGATTCTGTTAGAGATGCTGTTTCTCAGTCAATGAATAAAAGTGATGATGAAACTATCCAAACTTCAGAAGAAAACAACGAATTAACTGATAATGTATCAGAGATAATTAACAATGATTTGGAAGATTTTAAAAAGATTTTATCATCACTACCAACCTTAGCTGAAGAAGCAATCTATGAAGTTTTTCAAAATAAAATTCTTGAAATTTCTTATGAACTTGCAGGTTACCAAATAGATAAAATGCCAGAAAAATATGAAAAGAAAATTAAGTCATTTCTAAAAAATATAAATTGTTATAAAGATAAAATCACAATTGAGGTTAACGATAGAGATTTTGATGCGCTTTCGAAAATAAAAAATTTTAATAAAAATGGAGATAAAAAACTTTTTATCTCAAATAAAGAACTTTCAAGAGGTGACATAATTTTAAATTGTGATGGAATGCGTTATTCAGAAAAAAGCAATTATAGAGCTTAATACTATTGGAAGTAATTGATGAACTTTGAGAATAAACTAATTGATAATATTTCCCAAATAAAAAGACCTAAATTAATTTTTAGTTCAGGAAGAGTTAATCATTTTGATGGTAATATTATTTATTGCGATCCGTTTCCAGCACCTATTGGAAGTCTTTGTATTGTAAAAGATCAAATGGGCAAAGAAATTTTTGCTGAAGTTATTCGCTTTAATGAAAAGCATAACATGCTTGCTATTTTAGAACACTCTTCACATATAGTTTCTGGATGTGAAGTTTCATTGAATGATGATGGAAGATATATAGAAGTAGATAATACTTTACTAGGAAGAGTAACGGACGCCTTTGGAAAACCATTAGATGAAAAACCTTTATATAAGATAAAAAATAAATGGCCCCTTATGGGTAAAGTTATGAATCCTCTAAAAAGAAGTTTAGTAAAAAAGCCATTAGATGTAGGGGTAAGGATTATAAATGCCTTATTAACTGTTGGTCAAGGTCAGAGGCTTGGGATCATTGCTGGATCAGGAGTTGGTAAATCAGTCTTATTGGGAATGATGAGTAAATTTACCGAGGCAGATGTGGTTGTAATTGCCTTAATTGGTGAAAGAGCAAGGGAAGTCGGAACAATGGTCAATGAATTATTTAAAGCCGACTCATCTCACAAAATTACTGTAGTTGCTGTGCCTGCAGATAGATCACCATTAACGAGGATCAGGGGTGCGAATAGGGCCACGGCTATAGCAGAATATTTTAGAGATCAAGGTAAAAATGTATTACTTATAATGGACAGTTTAACTAGAATTGCACATGCTAAAAGAGAAATTGGATTGTCATTAGGAGAAGCCGCAACTTCAAAAGGTTATCCTCCATCCGTAATTTCTATGATCCCTAATTTGATAGAAAGGACAGGGACCAGTGATCAAGGAGATGGCAGTATTACGTCATTTTATACAATTTTAGCTGATGGAGATGACAATAATGATCCAGTAGTTGATACAGCTAGAGCTATACTCGATGGTCATATTGTACTAAGTAGATTAAACGCTCAAATGGGTGTGTATCCAGCAGTTGATATTCCTAATTCGATTAGTAGAGTAATGGATGATCTAATTTCAGATGATCACGCGAATGCTTCAAAGCTTTTCAGAAAGCATGTAAGTGCTTACGTAGAAAATAAGGATTTAATATTAATGGGGGGGTATACTCCTGGTCAAGATAAAGATCTCGATGATGCCATAGCTATGTGGCCAAAATTAATTGATTTTATTTCACAAAGCAGTCCCGAAAAGGCAAGTTTTGAGAATTCAAGAAAAGCATTATTAAAATTGTATGAATAGGTAGGATAGTTGAAAAAAAAAATTAAAAGATTTGAGAGACTTGCTACAATTAGAAAAAAAGACGTTTCAAAAGAAATTAATAACTCTAATTTAGTACAAAATGAAATTACTAAAAATGAAGGTCTTATCGACCAGATAAACACTATTATGGAAAGTACTGAAAATAATGCTTCAAATAAAATAATCAATTCAGGATACTTTAAAAATAATGCTCAACTATTTGCTACCCTTCAAAGTCAAAAAAATATTGCATCAAATCGAAATCAATATTTGCGTACAGAAAAAGAAACAATAAGAAAAAAAATTATTCAAAACAATTTCAAAAAAATTAAAGCTGAAGAAAAAGCTAGAGATTATAAAAGAAATTATATTAGTGAATTTGAAAACAAAAACTACTAATAAAGTATTTTCAATTACATATTTTAGAATGGCATTGTATTTGCAGTAAATTTTAAAATATGGAATTTAAAATGAAAATTACAAATGATGTAAATAATAATTCTGACTTTTTGTCTGTTTCAAATAAAGAAGATAATAACGCATCTTTATTAAGTTCATTGTTTTCTACCAATTTTAATAATGAAGAAAAGTCAAATGATATTTCACAAGATTTTGAATTTATTTTTAATGAAGAAGATATAGCAATTATTGATAATTTATCAAATTATTTGCCTAATTTAAACATTCCTAATTTAGATTCTCCAGATTTCAAAAAGATAAAAAGTGATATCTTATCAGATGAAAGTATTAAAACCGAAATAAAAGACAAAATTTTAATTTTATTAGAATCAACAAAGGATTTTAATAAAAATTTTTTCATTAGATTACCTGAATATCAGAAATTTAAATCATCAAACATTAAGAATATCATTGATCACAAAGGTAATGTTAAAATTATAAACAAAAGTTCAAAATCTTTAGAATCTTTATTAAAAAATAAAGAACAATATATCAACCAAAATAGTGAAAAATCTTTTAAATCAAATAATGTCAACAAAATTACAAACGAGACAACAAAGTCTGAACATCAGTTAGATAATGAAACGAGATTTGATTCAAAAAATAGAAAACTAAATTTTGTAAAAAAAATCAAAAAAAATGACCATCCTAATAAATTATATCAGGTATCAAAATCTAATTCGTTTACATTTAGAGAAAAAATAGATTCTATTTCATTAATAGATGCTAGTTTGTCTAACAATACAAATTTAAAATATAGTAATAATCAAATTAGCGATGAATTAAAAAAGAATATGATGAACGAAATTAAAGTGAATGATAAATTACACAATAATCAAAACTCTAATGATTCTGGCACTAAAGGAAATCAATTTTCTCAGCAAAACAATGCTTCATTTACAAATAGTAGAGTAAATTCTATCTTAGAAGGGTTGTTAGATACTCTTGATCTAGGTCAGAAAGGTTGGACAACAAAACTTGTTTCTAGAATAGAAAATGCTTTAGAAAATGGTGGTGAAGAAATTGATTTTAATCTCAAACCAAAAAATTTAGGAAAACTTAAAGTCTCCATAAGCTTAAAAAATGGAACAGGCAGCGTAAAGATAATTACAGAAAACACTTTTGTTACTAATGCATTGAACCAAAATGAAAACCATCTCCAGAAACTTTTTAATGATCAAGGAATAAACTTAGAATTTGCAGCTTATGATGAATCAAAAAATTTTGGTTCCAAAAATAATTCTAATACAAATCAAAATAAAAATAATCAAAATAATTTTCAAAATTCTGATGATAAACAAGAACAAATAAATAATTTAACAGGGTTGGATGATGATGTTTCATCTAGACATATTGTAAACGTAATAGCATAATCAATAACTAAATAGTGAGAAAAAAATGGCAGAAGAAGTTGAAGAAGAACCAAAAAAAAGTAACTTGTTAAAAATAATTATTTTTGTAGTAGTCGGCTTTTTATTAATTGCTGTTGGTCTAGGTATTGGTTATTTTATGTTTGGTGGTGAACCTGAACCTGACCCTTCAGCCGAAGTTAATCAAATAATAGAAGGGAAAGAAGCTGAAAAGAAAAAAACAGAGGATGTTGAAGATAAAGAAGGTCAAGAAGAAGGTGAAGATGGCATAATAAAAAAGAATGTTAAAGCTATCCCAGAAGTTGATAGTTATGAAACTACTTATTTTGAATTTCCAGGAGACTTTACAACTAATTTAAAAGGAAGCAGAAAATTTCTACAAGTTAGTGTAGGTGTATCCACACAGTATGATGAAAAAGTCATGGAGGTAGTTGATTCCCATCAACTAGCATTACGTTCTGAAATACTATCAACTATAAGTGATTTTACTGAAGAAGATATTTCTGGTAGTGATGGTAAGAAAAAATTGTCTGAGAGGTTAATGGTTGTTCTAAATAAAAAATTAGAGTCACTTGATGAATTTCCAGGTATAGAAGATGTATATTTTACTGCGTTTATTTTACAATAGAGTAGGATTTATGAATTAATGTCCAATACATCTAGAAAATTATCTTCTGACGAAGTGTCAGCTTTAATGGAAGGTCTGCAATCTGGAGAAATTACTGCAAACTCTGGATTAAATAATGATGTTGAAGTAACAGACTTTACATTT
Source organism: uncultured SAR116 cluster alpha proteobacterium (assembly GCA_902595515.1). GTDB lineage: Bacteria > Pseudomonadota > Alphaproteobacteria > Puniceispirillales > Marisalimonadaceae > Marisalimonas. The sequence continues at coordinate 30,301 of CACJQK010000003.1, read as the reverse complement.
GGTTCAGACAACTTAGAACTTCTTGGTGATTACTACGCTTTAAGGTTAATTAATGAAAGGTTTGCACGATTAGTAAGAAGTATATTTTTACCCATGATAAGATTGCAGCCAAAAATCAACCCATTTCCTCCAGAAGTAAAAACATATGATGAATATAGTGCTGGTCTAAACAGTTTCATGAGTTTAAGCACAAGTAGAATTGACGAGCTTAGAGGATCAATGTTACTTGTGCTAGAACCATCCTTTATTAGTGTTTTAACAAATTGTTATTATGGTGGTAAATTAGCAAATTTTCCTTCTGCGAAGGCTGAGTTTACGGCTACTGAAGATAGAATAATTGAAATAGTATCAGATGGAATTTCTCAATGTCTTGAAACGGCTTGGAAAGATCTTATGCCAATAACAATTAAGCACCAAAGTAGGGAAATTAATCCGCAATTTGCAACTTTAGTTGAATCATCAGATTCAGTAATAATTTGTTCTTTTGTTGTTCAGCTTCCAAACGTTGACTCAGCTTCATTTGATATAATTTATCCTTTACAAACTTTAAAACCTATTGCTTCGTTATTACGTTCCAGAGTACAAAGTGATATAATCAATGATGATACAAGCTGGAGAGAACGTTTAGAAAAATCAGTATTAAATGTTCCACTTCCCGTATCGGCAATTTTGAGTGAACCACATGTTTCATTATCCAATCTTGTTCAATTCAAAGAGGGGGATGTAATGAACTTACCTCCTGTCGACGGTGTTGATTTTTATGTAAATGACAAAATATTATTTAAAGCTGAAATTGGTGAAACAAATGGCCAGGTTGCAGTGAATTTAAATAAGAGATTATAAATATTGAGGAGTAATTTAATGGCAGAAAATGAAGCTGAAGCACAAGTTGAAGAAACAGTTACAGATAAAGCTGGTCTGGATAATCTCAAGGTCCTTGAAAATATTGAGGTAAAACTTACTGTTGAGGTTGGTTCAACCGAACTCAAAATAAGAGATCTTCTAAGACTTAATGAAGGATCAGTGGTGGAATTAGAAAGATTAGCTGGTGATCCATTAGACATTTTAGCGAATGGAGTTAAAATTGCTAAAGGAGAAGTGGTTATGGTTGGGGAAAGATTTGGCATCAGATTTACAGAGGTTACAAATCCTGAAAACCGAGTACAAAAACTATAATATACAAAAAATTGACACAAAAATAATCTATTAAAAACAATAACTTAAACTAAAATTTTCTAATGGCATACTTCTTGCTTCCTTATATAAAAATTGAGGAAAGCCTAAATGTCACAATCCGTTCCAGATTTCACCACAGTTATTGTAGTAATTTCATTTTTATTAATATTAGGTGTTGTTGCTTTTATTGTTAAGAAAAAAAGTGGGCACCTAAAAAAAATCATTAAGAAAGAAAATAGTTTTGAGGTTATAAATCAAATGCCTCTTAACAACAGTTTCCAAGCTTATGTTTTTAAAGTTGAAGATGAAAAATTTTTCTTTGTAGGACATAAGTCTGGCAGGGGGTCGCTTATACAAATTGATCAACATAAATCTGAAATAAGCAATTTAAATTATAAAGCGTCAGAACATTTATCAACAAAGAAAATTACTTTACAAGAGAATCCTAAAAACTCTAAACCTCTTCAACATGTAAATATATCAGATTTATTAACAGCTCATAAAAAAGGTAATAAAAATGCGTAAAGCAATTTGCCCACAACCTATAAAAAGATTTTATTTTTCAAATCAAAAAAATAAAATTTTTGAGATAACAATAAACTTAGTAAAGAGATTATCTTTTTTTATACTTTTAATTTTAATAACTGGATTTCCTGTACAAGCATTTGGAGAACCCATTACTTCTGGGTTTCCTGCATTAAATGTATCAACTAATGGTGATACAACTGAATACTCATTTCCATTACAAATTCTATTACTAATGACAGCTTTGACAGTATTACCTTCTTTAGTGCTTGGAATGACTAGTTTTACAAGAATAATTATTGTGATGTCTATTCTTCGTCAAGCTCTGGGCACGCAACAAACTCCTCCAAATCAAGTTTTAATTGCAATATCTTTATTTTTAACTTTTTTTATAATGGCTCCAACATTTAATAAGGTTTATGAAAACGCTGCAGTGCCTTATATGGAAAAAAACTTACCCGCAGAACAGGCTATTGAAACAGCCAGCTCTGAAATGAAACAATTTATGGTTAAAAACACAAGAAAAACAGACTTAATTATGTTTACTGAATTAGCTGGCTTAGAAAAATTTGATAAAGTTTCTGATATTCCCTTTAGAATAGCTCTTCCTGCATTTATGACTAGTGAACTGAAAACTGCATTTCAAATAGGATTTCTTTTATTTTTACCTTTTTTAGTAATTGATATGGTTATTTCGTCTATTTTGATGTCACTTGGAATGATGATGTTGTCTCCAATGTTAGTTGCACTTCCATTTAAATTATTATTATTTGTTCTAGTTGATGGATGGAGTATGACAGTAGGATCTTTAGTAAGTACCTTCTCAGCAGGATAAAAAATGAACTTTGATGAAAATATTAGTATGTTGAGTATGGCCTTTTATCAGGTTTTACTTGTTTCAGGTCCTATCTTAGCTCTAGCACTCGGTATAGGTCTTTTGATAGGCATTATTCAAGCCGCAACATCAATCAACGAAATGACACTTAGTTTTGTACCAAAAGTAATTGTAGTAATGTTAGGTATAGGGTTATTAGGTAATTTTTTTATGACGGGACTTGTTGATTACTTTAATTTTATTTTTGACCAGGTTGCTGGTGTAGGACAAAATTAAACACGAAAGAAATTTACTATGAATGGGATAGAGTTTGCTTTACCGGGAGTTAATTTATTTAATTTATACCAATATATGGTAATATTTTTTGTGGCATCTTTACGTATTTCTTCATTTTTAATTAGTGCGCCTTTTTTTTCATTAGGAGGAATACCTTTACAGGTAAGAATTATTGCAAGCATAAGTTTAACTGCATTTCTATTTCCTGTTATTAAAGTACCAGAGATTCAAAACATGCAAGGTTTCAATTTATTTATACTTATACTATCTGAAATAGGTGTCGGACTTTCAGTAGGATTAATTTTAAATATACTTTTTTCAGCAGCGGCAGTTGCAGGTGAGAAAATAGCATCTACAGCAGGTCTATCAATGTCAAGCATGATTGACCCCCAATCAGGAGGGCAAACACTTGTTTTAAGTACAGTTTTAACATTATTTCTTATATCTTGTTTCTTATCATTAGACGGTCATTTGTTTTTACTAAAATTACTTATAGAAAGTTATGTATACTTGCCAATTGGCTTAATTTTTAATTTTTCTGAAGTAAGTAATGTTGCTGTAAATACCGTTGGAGATATGTTTTACCTTGCAGCTTTGATAAGTTTACCAATTGTAGGTGGTTTATTATTAATACAGTGTTCGATAGGTATAATTACCAGGTCTGCCCCATCACTAAATCTTTTTTCTTTTGGCTTTCCAATTGCCTTAATTAGTGTTTTTATTTTTTTGTATTTAGGGGTTGGGCCAATTTCAAATGCATTTTCTGATTTGACGGCTACGGCAATTAATTTGATTGACGAAGTTCTTCATTCTTATAAAGAAGGAAGACCATAAAATGGCAGAAGAAGACAATTCACAAGATAAAACCGAAGAACCATCTCAAAGAAAATTAGATAAAGCGGCCGAGGATGGTCAGGTTTTATCATCTAAAGAAATGTTTGTTTTTACATCATTAATAATGGGTTTAATGGTTCTGTCTTCAATACCTTTTTTTGCTAGAGATTTTTTAGCAATTTGGAAAACTTTGTTCTTATTTGATCTCGATTACATAACGAATATATCACCTGCCTATGGCATCAATAAATTGTTAAAATATGTAATTAACATAACTTTAATTGTTGGTATTCCCTTAATATTAATTATTTTAATTACACAAATGGCTGTTGGAGGTATAAATTTTGCTCCAAAAGCTTTTCAATTTAAATCAAACAGAATTAATTTATTATCAGGTTTAAAAAGAATTTTTTCTTCTAAAGGTCTATTCGAACTAATTAAGTCTTTATTTAAAGTTGGCTTATTAGGGGGAATCACATTTTTTGTAATATATATTAATATGAAAGATATAATTAATTTATCCGAACGTAATTTATATTCTGCTCTATCAAATCTACTTTACAATTTTCCTCAACTTACAATTGCGCTATTAATAGTTTTAGGTTTTATAGCAATTTTTGATTTTATTTGGCAGAAATACCAACATTTAGAAAAATTAAAAATGACAATCAAAGAAGTAAAAGATGAGCATAAAGATACGGATGGATCACCTGAAGTTAAACAAAAAATTAGAAGATTACAAAATGAAATTGCCAATAGAGCTGCTAGTCAATCTGCTGCGCTTGATAATGTAAAAGATGCGTCAGCCGTAATCACTAACCCAACACATTTTGCAGTTGCAATTAAGTATGAAGTTGGATCAGAAGGTGCTCCAATAATCTTAGCTATGGGAAGAGGAATGATAGCAGAAAAAATCATAAAATTAGCTGATGAAAATAAAGTTACAGTTTTTCAAAGTCCTTTACTTTCTAGAGCTCTTTATTTTACAGGAGAAATAGGAAAGGAAATTTCTGAAAATCTCTATCCAGCTATTGCTTCCGTATTAGCTTATATTTTTAAAATTGAAAGAGGAGAGGAAACTGATTATCCTGAGTTTGAAATACCTAAAAATATGAGCTTTGATGAATACGGAAAAACAATTAAATAATTAATGGTGGTAATGTGAAAAAAAGAAAAACATTTGGGCAAATTATTATTACTGCAATGTTTATTTGGTCTGCACTGTTATGTCATTTTGAGGCAAGTTCCCTTCGTGAAGAAGGTGATTTTTTTAATGCTTCGTTATATTGGTTTTTTGGTTTTACAGCAGTTTTAGGTGCTTTTAGATTTAAGATTGCTCAATTAATATATAGATTAATAGAATTTAAAAATAATAATAAAAAAAATAAAGTTTGAGTTATGATAAAGAATATTAAAAATGATAATAAAAGAATCACTTGTCGTGGATGTGACTATTTTTTCATTACTCATAGAAAACAAAGGCCTTGGGGATGCAAAAGATTTGGTTTTATATCTAAATTTATACCATCATTAGAAGTATTTAGTACAACTGGTATGGAATGTGCATATCGTAAAGAGAAAGATTGATAATTTTATATTTTTTTAGCTGAAAATTACAGGATAAATAAAATGGATACTAAAATGGAAGCTGTTCAAGAAAGCATAAAATTAGCTTTAGACGCAGCAGATGCAGCAACTGATGTAACTTCAGAATATAATAAAGTTAAAAAAGCGCATGAAAAATTGGAGGCAAAGGTGAAACAAATTCATAAATACACTACAATCGTATTTTTATCATCAATTATATCAGGTTTAGTAGTTATAACTGTTAGTGCATATTTATTCATGCAATCCTCTGATAAATTGACTAACATGACAGAAACTAGCAGGGAAGCCTTAGTAGTTTTTGCAGAAAATGTTGATGGAGTTAATGCTTCATTAAAAAATTTAGATAGTGCTATTAAAAAACAGGGAGATTTACTAGAAGTTAATAAAAAATTGGTTGTTACTCTCAATAAGATAGAAAAGAGAATGCAAACATCTAACGAAAATACAGTTGCCGAATTACAGTTAATCACAAATACTCTTGTAAATCAGTTGAACAAAAATACTCAAGCAAGCATAGATAATAATAAAAAAATTAGTTCAGATATACAAAGACTTAATAAATCAAATAACAAATCCATATCAAAAGCTATTCAACAAATAAGTAATAAAGCCATATATAAAAAAATTGTGGCAAATCAAGCAATACAAGCACAGCAAATTTCAAAGCTGTTAAAACAAAATAATAATGTTTTGAATAAAATTGCTGATAAAACAAGTAGGATTAAATACCCATAACTAAAACATATATAATGAGTTTGATCAAATGAGTGAAGAAATTGTAACTGAAAAATCATTCCTCCAGATTAAATCAATAAGAACATCTTCAAATGCATACATAATGAAACTTAAAGAAGGAGATGTTATTATAGCCCTTAATGGAGAAATGGTAAACAAAAGTTATGAAGAACTATCTAAGGAGTTATCTGAAATAAAAGAAAAAAAAGTAATTACTTTATTCAGAGAAGGTGTTTTTTTTAACACTTTTGTTCATGGATCTTTAGGTGTGATATGTGAAGATATTACTGCTGAAAAAATACCTGAACTTAAAAATATTAATTTAAAAGATTATTTCCAAAGGGACGACTTGTATTTTTTATTTGAAGTTTTCAAAAAACCCGGAAATAATGCTGCATTACTTAATACAAGTCATTCAATTCTTGCAAGTATTGCACCACCCCTATGGATGTTACAAAATAGGTTATGGACTTTCTTTGGTATTACCATGGTATTTTATTTTATGCTTTTTATGATTTCACCATGGTTATTTTTTATAGGTTGGATATTAAAATCTTGGTATGTTGGAAGTAGTCAAATAGATTCATTACGATTTTTTTACAGGCTAAATAATTATAGATTAATTTTGAGTTTTTGTGCTAGAAATGATAAAGAGGCTCAAGAAATTGCTAGAAAATTTGACGAAAAAATTGATTTTGATTTCTCTTATTTAGAGCCAGCGATAATAGAAGATTAATCGAAATCAACTAAATTCAAATCAATTACTTCGCCTTTGTAAATCTTGTTAGAAGAAATAATTTTTTTTATTTTTTCTGCAACTTCTCTTGGAGTTTGCAGATTGTCAACATTCTCACCAGGCATGGCTTGTTTCCTCATTTTTGTGTTCGTTTTTCCAGGGTTTATTATTGAAATAGACAAATTATTATTTTGGTTTTCCATTGACCAAATTTTAACCATATGTTGAAGTGATGCTTTAGATATAGCATAAGCACCCCAAAAAGGTCTTGCCTCATTAGCCACTGTTGATGACAGGAAAGAAGCTTTTGGTTGGGGACTATTCTTTAAAAGTGGTTCTACAGATCTAATTAGTCTATGATTGCTAATTAAATTGACGTTTAGTACTTTAATGAATTCATCATGATTTTGATGGTGTATAGGACCTAAAGTGCCAAGGATCGCAGCATTTGAAATTAATATATCTAATTTTTTCCACCTTTTAAATATTTCCAACCCTAATTTGTCAATACCAATAAAATCGTTCATATCGAGCTTGACTACAGTACATGTACCACCATTTTTAACAATTTTTTTTTCAGTTTTTTCTAAACTTGAAATAGATTTTCCAGTAATAATTGTATGGTAATTTTGTTTTGCTAGTACTATTGCTGTCTCAGCTCCAATGCCACTTCCAGCGCCTGTAATGAGAACAATTTGTTTATTATTCATAAGTTTTATCTATTAAGTTCTAAAATTTCAGAGATATCTATTGGGTATTCACCTGTAAAACAGTGATCAGTAAATTGAGGAGTATGAGTATTTCTTTCTTTACATCCCATTGCTTTGTAGGTTCCAGCTAAACTTAAAAAAAACAATGACTTAGCTCCTACTAACTTTGTCATTTTTTTTAAATTAGATTTAGATGCAATTAACTGATTATAATTTGGTGTGTCAATTCCATAAAAATCTGGATGCAAAATCGGAGGACATGAAATTCCTAAATGTACTTCTTTTGCTCCAGCTTCATAAACCATCTTTACAATTTTGCTAGCGGTAGTTCCTCTTACTATTGAATCATCAATTAATATTACTTTTTTATTCTCAATACATGATTTATTGACACTATGTTTAAGTTTGACACCAAATTGTCTAATGGTTTGAGAAGGTTCAATAAATGTACGACCGACATAGTGGCTTCTTATAATACCAAGTTCGAATGGAATATTTGATTTCTGTGCAAATCCGATGGCTGCTGAAACACCGGAATCCGGTATTGGCACAACTACATCTGCAAATAGATCATTTTCAATAGCTAATTGTTCACCTAATGCTTTTCTGTATGTATAAACTGTTTTATTGCCTACTAAACTATCAGGGCTTGCAAAATAGATTCTTTCAAATATACAAGGTCTTTCTGGAATTTTTTTAAATGGTTTAATAGACTCTATTCCATTATCGGTTATTACAACAATCTCACCATTTTCTATATCACGAATATATTTTGCTCCGATCATATCTAAAGCGCATGTTTCTGATGCTAAAACAGGAGAGCCATCTTTATCTCCTAACACTAATGGTCGAATTCCAAAAGGATCTCTTACCCCAATAAGTTTTTTATTTGTTAAAATTACAAGTGAATAAGCTCCTTTTATTTGTTTTAGTGCATCAACTAACTTATGGGTGATTTTTTTCTTTTGTGATCGGGCTACAAGTTGTAGAATAATTTCGGTATCAGATGAAGTTTGAAAAATAGAACCACTTTCAACTAATTTTTTTTTTATGGAATAAGTATTTGTTAAATTACCATTATGTGCACATGCAAAACCACCCAAAGCTAAATTTGCAAAAAGCGGTTGAAGATTTTCGGGCTTAGACTCTCCTGTAGTAGAGTATCTTACATGTCCAATCGCCGTTTTTCCAGGAAGCTGAGATAAAATATTATTGTTGTTAAAATTATCTCCTACTAAACCTTGTTTACGTATTGAATGAAAAGAGTTTCCGTCAAAGCTAACGATTCCTGCACCTTCTTGACCCCTGTGTTGAAGAGAATGAAGGCCTAATGTTGTTAAAACGGAAGCTTCATTGGTTCCAAATATACCAAATACACCACATTCTTCTTTATACTTATCAGTATTTTTACAGTACATTTTTTTTTCCTAAAGTTATATGTTTCAAAATTCTTTAATTTTCTCTTTATTTAATTTTAATTGATTATCATTAAAAATTTTCACTAAATATTTAGCTGAAAAATTTACATATTTAAATGAGTATGATTCAAGAAGTATGTTTGGTAATTTTTTGTTATTCCCAATTAAGTATAGGAAACCAAGATAAAATAAAATGATAAGTAAAAAACTTCTAAAAATACCAAAAACAAAACCGCAAATTTTGTCAAAAACCAATACTCCATTCATATTGAACTTAGGAGATAACCAATTAGATATAATGCTAGCAATGATTAAAGTTGTAAAAAAAGGAAAACTAAAAGCAATAAAATCTACAACTATTTCCTGCGATATGTGTTCTAACAATTTTGTTTTAAATTTATCAAAAAAATTAAAAGCTACTAATAAAGATAAAATCCAAGAAACAATACTAAAGAATTCTCTAACAAAACCTCTTGAAGTAGCTACCAAGCATGATGTGAGAATAACTGCGAAGATTATTATATCAATAATATTAAAATATAAATTATTTAAAAATTCCATCAATCTGTATTATCTTTATCGATTAATTCTACTAGGTCACTCAAAATACTCAAGTTGTTATAACTCATATTTTCGTTAATTATAATTTTTTGTTTAGTAGGAAGATTAATCTTATTAAAACCTAATTTAGATGCTTCTTTAATTCTTAACTCTGGCTGGTTAACTTTCCTGATTTCTCCTGAAAGTCCAATTTCTCCAAAAAATATACTAGTAAAAGATAAAGGAATATCCCTAACAGAGGAAATTAAAGCTGCAGCTACTGCTAAATCCGCTGCTGGTTCAGATAATCTTATACCACCTGCAATATTCAAAAATATGTCCATATTGGAAAGATGAATTTTACATCTCGCTTCTAAAACTGCACATAACATTGCAAGCCTTGATATATCCCACCCTACTATTACTCTTCTAGGGGTAGATAATGTAGATTGAGTAACTAACGCTTGAATTTCAACTAAAATAGGTCTTGTACCTTCCAAACCAGCGAAAATTGCACTTCCTGATATGTTTTTTTGTCTGTCAGCCAAAAACATCGCAGAAGGATTTACTATTTCTTTTAAGCCATTTTCATGCATTTCAAATACACCGATTTCATTATTGGCACCAAATCTATTTTTAACACTTCTTAAAATCCTATATTGAAAATTATTATCGCCCTCAAAGTATAAAACGGTATCAACCATATGTTCCAAAACTTTTGGGCCAGCTATTGCTCCATCTTTTGTAAGATGACCAACTAGGATTAATATAGTGCTTGTTTTTTTTGCAGCTAAAATTAACTCATGCGCACAAGCTCTAACTTGAGACACAGTTCCCGGTGAACTGTCTAGTTGAGTTAAATACATAGTTTGTATAGAATCAATGACTAATACACATCTTTTTTTTTTTGAATTTATTGTTATGGCAATATCTGAAGCGTTTGTAATTGAAGCAAATTCTATTTCAACATTTTTAACGCCAATTCGATCAGCTCTCATTTTAATTTGAGATAAACTTTCCTCTCCTGAAACATAAATACATTTTTCTTTTTGATTAGAAAGATTTCCTACAAGTTGTAATAGCAGGGTAGATTTTCCAATGCCAGGTTCTCCTCCAATAAGAGTAACTGAGCCTGGTACAAATCCTCCTCCAATTACTCTATCTAACTCATTGTTCTTTGTCTTAACTCTTATGTAATCGTAATTTACATCATTCAGTTTTTCAAAGTTGATCTCTTTACCTTTTGATTTTGATAAAATACCAGATGGTTTGGAAATATTTTCTTCGACTATTGTATTCCATTGATTACATTGTTCACATTTACCTATCCATCTTGAATAAACACTTCCACAAGATTGACAAATAAATAGTTTTTTGGATTTAATCATTTAAAAAATATTTCAGAATTAATTGGTTTGATAAACTCTTGTATCTTTGTGTTTGATGACACAAACATTTCTTTTGGCGTGCCAGTCCATGAAATTGTTTGTTTATCAATTAAGATAACCTTGTCAGCAATTCTACATACTGATGCCATATCATGAGTAATTGTTATAGCGCTTCCTCCAACTGTTCTTACAGCTTTTTTTATTAATTGATCTATTAAACTTCCTGTTACTGGGTCTAATCCAGAGGTAGGCTCGTCAAATAATAAAATCTTTGGATTTCCACAGATTGCTCTTGCTATTGCAACTCTTTTTTGCATCCCGCCTGAAATTTCAGAAGGATACAGATCTAAAATTTCAGGTTGAAGTCCTAGTTGTTTAATTATTGAAAATGCTAGTTGTTTACCTTGTCTATTATTTGTTTTATCTTTATTGGCTGTTTTAAAAATTATATTTTCCCAATTTTTAAGAGAATCAAATAAAGCCCCATGTTGAAAAGTAATTCCAAGATCAAGCAAAAGTTTTTCTTTTAAACTTCTAGGTAAATTCACCATTTCCTTGTCATTAATTATAATTGACCCTTTGTCAGGTTGTAATATGCCTATTATATTTTTTAAAAGTACAGATTTTCCTGAACCAGATGCTCCAATAATTGCTAAAGACTCTCCTTCGAGCAATTGAAAATTTATATTCTTGAGAACAATATTGTTATTAAAGCTTTTTGATAAATTACTTACTTTTATTATGACTTTTTTGTTATTTTTTTTTTCCATATTTTAACCAAAAAATAATGCTGTTATTATATATGTACTTGTTAAAATCATTACCGAAGAAACAACTACTGATGATGTTGTCGCAAATCCAACTCCTTCAGCTCCTTTGCTCGCATTATATCCAAAATAACAACTAACCATTGAGATTATTAAGCCAAAAACACCTGCCTTTACAGTACCTTGTATAATGTCAATTAACTGTAAATATTCCATTGTTGCATTGAGATATAGACTTGCATTAAAACCGATCTTGTAAATAGCTATTACATAACCTCCTAAAATACCAATAGTATTTCCAATTAAAACTAAAAGAGGTATACAAACTAATGATGCAATTATCTTAGGTGCTATTAAATATTGCATAGGTCTAGTACCTAATGTTCCTAATGCATCTATCTGTTCAGTAACTCTCATTGTTGCTATTTCTGCAGCCATTTTTGCACCTATGCGACCTGCCACCATCAAACCTGTCAATACAGGGCCTAATTCTCTAGTGATTGACGTTAGAACAATTCTTGCAACAGTAGACTCTGAGTTGAAGTCAGTAAAGCCGTTATAAGTCTGTAAAGCTAAAACCATACCAGAAAAAAAAGTAGTTAGGCCCACTACAGGTAATGAGAAGTATCCAATATCTAGTATTTGTTGAAAAATCTTTTTAAAATACCAGGGTGGTTTAAATACCCAATAGATAGCGTTTCCAAAAAAAATAAAAAAATGTCCAATATTTACAACAAAATTAATAAATTTTTTTCCTGTAGTGCCAAGAATATCTAAAAAAAGATCGATCAAGTTAACCACCTTATTAAAAATTGATAAGTGCTAATAATTTCTATATAAACGATCACCCATAAGCGTTAATAATTCATAGCTTATAATGTTATTATTTTTAAGTATATGTTCAATATTTGAATTATCTAATAAACAAATGTGATCTCCTTCTTTTAGCTTGTTTTTTTTTATATCAGTAATATCCATAACAAAACTATCCATAGTAATATTACCAACAATTTTACACTTTTCATTTCCAATCAAAAAAATACTATTTGGTTTTAATAATCTTAACCAACCATCTGCATAGCCAATTCCAACTGTAGCTAATGTGGAATTTCTTTTCAAAATATCAATTCCACCATAAGAAACTGGTTCCCCTGAGTTAACATTTTTTATTTGAATTATCGTGGCATATAATCTTATAGGGAATTTTAATTTTTTGGAATTTAAATTAAAGCTTTTACCATAATTATCTATTCCATATAAAGCGATACCAGGCCTAGTTTGGTCAAGGCAAAATTTTGACCCTAGTTTTATGCCGCCACTGTTTGCAAGGCTTAATTTAATACCTGGTAAGTTAGTAGAAAAATTTTTGATTTTATCCAGTTGCATTAAGTTTTTTTTGTCCTCATATTCTTGTGCATTTGCGAGATGAGACATAATAAAATCTAATGTTACATTTTTTAATATATCTTTATTTTTTAGTAAAAAACTTTTTTCTTCTTGATTTAAGCCTAATCTGTTCATACCAGTGTCAATATTTAAAATTGCCCTAGGAAAAGGATCCTCCGCTGCAAAACTATTTAATCTTACCAATTGGTCAAGACTATTAATTATAGGAATTAGATTAAATTCATTATATAATTTTTGGTTTCCTTCTAAATATCCTTCAAAAATTGCAATAGAGATTTCCGTGGAATTATCTCTTTTTCTAAGCTTTATTGCCTCATCTATATTAGCAACATAAAAGTAATTACAACCAACCTCTAATAATGCTTTGTATATTTCAAACATTCCTAGGCCATATGCATTAGCTTTTATTACAGCTGCTGCCTTTCCATTAGAAGCTTTGTTTATTAATTTCCAATTAGATTTAATATCTTTTAGAGATATTTTTAGGAAAGATTTCATAGAATAATAATATACAAATTACAATAATTTACTAATAAATTTGATCTGGTAACACTTCGCTTTTTGCTAGATCCATAAATCTTGTCAGTCTAGCTTCAAACTGAACTTGGATTATACCCGTTGGTCCGTGTCTTTGTTTAGAAACAATGATTTCAGCTTTACCTTCTGCAGTATTTCTTCTTTCTTGCCATCTTGTAAATCGTTCATTAAAACTTTCTTGATTTTCGTTATCTCTTTGACTTGGCTCGCTTTTATCAAGATAATATTCTTCCCTATATACGAACATCACTACATCTGCGTCTTGTTCAATAGAACCTGACTCTCTTAGGTCAGCTAAAATAGGTCTTTTGTCTTCTCTTTGTTCAACTGCCCTACTTAATTGAGACAATGCCAAAATAGGAACATTTAATTCTTTTGCTAATGATTTTAATCCTCTTGTGATTTCAGACACTTCTTGGACTCTGCCTTGGAATTCGCTAGCCTTTGATCCTTTAATTAATTGAATGTAGTCGATAATAATTAATGCTAATCCATTAGTTCTTTTTAACCTTCTTGCTCTAGATGCAATTTGTCCCACAGATACTGCTGGGGTATCGTCGATGTAAAAAGGTAAATTATGAATATTATTTTGAGTGACAACTAATTTTGAAAATTCTTCATCATCAATATCACCACTTCTTAATCTATGAGAATCTATCCCTGATTGTTCAGCAAGTATTCTTTGAGCTAATTGTTCTGCTGACATTTCAAGTGAAAAAATTAATATAGATTCATTTGTTTCTACTTTACTACTTTTTGCTGCGTTAAAACCAATATTTGTTGCTAGCGCCGTCTTTCCCATTGAAGGCCTACCAGCAAGAACAATTAAATCTGATTTGTTTAATCCACCTAACTGACGATTAATTCCAGAAAATCCTGTATCAACACCTGACAATTTTCCTTTTCTATTAAAGGCCTCATTGATAAGTTTCGTAGTATTAACAAGAACAGTATTAAACTCATAAGGGCCTGAATTGATTTGATCTTTTTCAGCAAGATTATATAGTTTTTCTTCTGTAGCAGATATCTCATCGTCAGGAGAAATATCAATTGTTGGATTTTTTGCCTTATAAATTAGGTCATCGGCTATAATTATTAAAGATCTTCTAATGAAACAGTTACGAATCTCTTCAGCATAAAACTTTGCTTTACTTAATGATAATACACCGTCTCTTAAATCTATTAGGTATTTTTCAATGTCAATATCTATATTATGTTTATTGTCATTAAGATAATTTTTTAGAGTTAGTGGGTCAGCTAAACGGCCTTTCTCAATCAAAGAAACAATTGCTTCATAAATACTTGAATGTATAGGATCGAAAAAATAATTCGAATTAAAGCTTAGTGAAAGTTCCTCCAAAACTTTATTATCAAACAGGATTGACCCTATCAGGCTTTGTTCGGCCTCTAAGTTCTGAGGCATTAAATTTGGATTTTTATTTATTTCATCAGAATTAATATAGCTATTGATTAAACTATCGTCCATGAAAAGTCTCCTGTAGAAAACGGAGATTAATTCTTAATAATCTATTTAAAAAAAACAAGTCTATAAGTTACTTAATCTTCTTTATCCACCTTTATAGTTTTTTTACTTTCAATTATATTTTCTTTTTTATTTTTTTGGATGTTGTTTTCATCAGTTTCAACTAGCTTTTCATTTTTCTTTTCAACATCTTTAGTATTATTTTTCTTCTCAAAACGTTTTGCATCTTTTTGTGCTCTATCTGATCTAATATCGCCACCAGTAATCTCTGTGGTAATAATAGCCTTACCAGACTTGGATTGCTCTTTTGCTTCCTCTATTGATCTTGCAATATTTAATTTTATTTTAATATGAACCTCAGGATGAAGCCTTAGTGACACATCTTCAAAAGATAAGGTTTTTAATGTTTTATTTAAAATAACTTGTGATTTATCTATTGTTAAACCAGCATTTGTAACTTCTTGAGCAATATCTTTTGCTGATACCGATCCATATAATTGACCTGATTCACTAGCGGCTCTAATAATTACAATTTCTTGAAATTGCAGGTTGTTTGCTAGATCTTGTGCTTCTTGTTTTCTTGTTATATTTTCGCCTTCTAACTGTGCTTTTTTATCTTCAAAGATTTGTATATTTTCTTTAGAGGCAAAAACAGCTTTACCTTTTGGCAAAAGAAAATTTCTAGCATATCCAGATTTAACTGTAACTAAATCACCTATTTGACCTAATTTTTCAATGCGCTCTAATAAGATAATATTCATTTAATTCTCCACACTTAACCAACAACATAAGGCATTAAAGCTAAAAATCTTGCTCTTTTTACTGCTTTAGTTAATTCTCTTTGCTTTTTGGCGGAAACTGCAGAAATTCTCGATGGTATAATCTTTCCCCTTTCAGATACATACCGAGTTAAAACTTTTAAATCTTTATAATCAATTTCAGGTGTGTTAGGTGCAGCAAAAGGGCAAGATTTTTTTCTTTTTTGATTTGGCTTTCTTAGAGCTTCTCTTTTAATATTTAATTGCGTCATATTAATCTTCCTATTGTTTTTCTTTGTCAAAAGTTGTACCACTATCATCAATGATAGCTTCGTCTTTTTTCTTGTCGGACTTGTTAGTCATTAAAGGTGAAGGATTATTATCAATTGATTTAATTTTGATGGTTAAAAATCTAATAATATCTTCGTCTAATCTCATTAATCGCTCATATTCAAAAACTGCTTCAGAGCTAGCATCAATGTTTAAAAGGATATAGTGACCTTTCCTATTTTTTTTGATCTTATAAGTAAGATTTCTTAGACCCCAATTTTCTTTTTTTTTAATTTCACCTTTAAATGAAGTAATTACAGAAATAAATTTGTTAATTATTGTTTCAAATTGACTAGGAGTTAGGTCCTGTCTACCAATTATTACACTTTCGTATAATGCCATTTTTATCTCCTTGTGGTTTAATGAGTACTTACCCAAATTATCCAGATATTGATTAGCTGGAAAGGAGTACATTAAATAATTTAAATTAAACTAGTAATTTATTTATTTGTGGAACATAAATGTTTATTAAAATTATGCAATAATTAATTATATTTTTTTAAAATTAATGAGGAATTAAAATGAATTTTATTGTTTTTCCTGGACAAGGGTCTCAAAAAATAGGAATGGGTAAGAAACTAGCAGATAATTTTGCAGAAGCAAAAGAAGTTTTTGAAGAGGTTGATGATGCTCTAAATTTTAATCTTACAAAAATTATGTGGGAAGGGTCTGATAGTGAAATTTCATTAACATCAAATGCACAACCTGCGCTTATGGCATGTGGAGTTGCTGCTTATAGAGTGTTAAGTAAAATTAAAAATAAACCTATAGCAGAATTAGCTGATATTACTTGTGGACACTCTCTAGGTGAATATACAGCCATGACAGTTGCTGAAGTTTTTTCCCTTAGAGAGTGTGCTATTTTACTAAGATTGAGAGGAGAGGCCATGCAAAAAGCTGTTCCTGTTGGAAAAGGAGCTATGGCAGCATTAATTGGTATTAACATTAATAAAACAAAAGAAATTATTCAAAAAGTTCAGATACACGGTGTTTGTGACATTGGTAATGACAATACAGATGGACAAGTCGTAATAAGTGGTGAAATAAAAGCAGTAGAAAAAGCGATCGAATTTTCAAAAAATAGTGGTGTTAAAAGAGCCGTTTTACTTCCAGTAAGTGCACCTTTTCATTGTCGCTTAATGGAGCCAGCAGCTGTTATTATGGAAAAGGCCATAAATAATTTAGACTTCAAGCCACCTAAAATTCCAATAATTTCTAATGTTTCTGCGTTAGCCCACACTGATCCTATTAAATTAAAAAAAAATTTAATTGATCAAGTTATCGGTACTGTAAGGTGGAGGGAAACTATGCAGTTAGCTAATGATATGGGAATTAAAAAAATTGTTGAACTTGGAAGTGGAAAAATTCTTACTGGTATTGCAAAAAGAATGCTGAAAAATGTTTCAACGGAATGTTATGAAAATCCAGAAGATTTTGAGAATTTAATCTAATCATTAATGGAGAAGTGAAATGTTTGATTTAACTGGGAAGGTTGTTTTATTGACTGGAGCGACGGGTGGAATTGGGAATTCTATAGCTAAAAAAATGATAAAACAAGGTGCAAAGCTAATTCTTTCAGGTACAAGACAAAATATTCTTGATAAGCTGTCATCAGAATTAGGAAATGATACTAAAACAATCGTAACTGACTTAAGTTCTAAGGAAAGTATAGCTAATTTAGCACAAGAAGCAGAGACTTGCTTTGGTAAAATTGACATTCTTATAAATAATGCAGGTATTACAGCAGACAATCTCTTTTTAAGAATGAAAGATGAGGATTGGGATAATGTTATCAATATAAATTTATCTGCAAGTATGAGATTGACGAGGCAAGTTATCAAAGGAATGTTAAAGAGAAAATATGGAAGAATTATATTTATAAGTTCTATAGTAGGTTATACTGGTAATCCTGGTCAAACTAACTATTCAGCCTCCAAATCAGCCTTGGTAGGTTTAACAAAATCTATAGCTTTGGAAGTAGCAGCTCGAGGAATTACGTGTAACCTAATTGCTCCAGGATTTATATCTACACCAATGACAGAGAAACTTACTAACGAACAAAAAAGTAAGATAATTGTTAATATTCCAATCAATAGATTAGGTAGAGTAGAAGATATTGCAAATGGCTGTGTATTTTTATCAAGTGATGAAGCAAGTTTTATAACTGGTACTAGTTTGCACATCAATGGTGGAATGAGTATGATATAGTTTTTTTGTTAAGAGTTAATTATATGCTTGGCATGTGTAAATATTTATGTTACTCGGAGACAAAATTTAGTTTTCCATATTGAATTAAGGGGTATTTTAATGAGTGATATAGCTGGCAGAGTTACGAAAATTGTTGTTGAGCATCTTGGTGTAGAAGAATCAAAAGTTGTAGATAGTGCTAGTTTTATAGATGATCTAGGCGCTGACAGCTTAGATACTGTAGAATTAGTAATGGCATTTGAAGAAGAATTTGAATGTGAGATACCCGATGATGCAGCTGAAAAAATACAAACTGTAAAAGATGCAATAGACTTTATATCATCAAATAGTTAACATACCCATATTAGTTGCTCGAGTTGTAATTGGGAGTTTTTATGCGTCGAGTTGTTGTAACGGGATTAGGTATTTTAACACCTTTAGGGTTGGGTGTAGATATCAATTGGAAAAGACTTATTTCAGGTTTTGTTGGTATAAACAAAATCAAAAATTTTGATGTATCAGACCTACCATGCAAAATAGCGGGACAGATTCCTACCAAAAATGATGATCCTGAGGGTGGATTGAACATTGATGACTGGATAGAGCCAAGAGAATATAAAAGAATTGATAGATTTATAGCTTATGGTCTTATTTCATCATCTGAAGCGGTTAAAGATTCTGGTTGGAAACCACAAAATGAACATCAAAGAAATAGAACAGGAGTAATTCTTGGATCCGGAATTGGAGGTCTGGAAACTATTTCTAATACGACAGAATTGCTAAACTCAAAAGGCCCCAGAAAAGTCAGTCCTTTCTTTATTCCATCTGCACTAATTAACTTATTGTCTGGACAAGTAAGTATTAAATATGGTTTTAAAGGTCCCAATCACTCTGTGGTAACAGCTTGTTCAACAGGTGCGCATGCTATCGGAGACGCTTCAAGAATAATTCGTTATGGTGATGCAGACGTAATGATTGCAGGTGGAGCTGAAGCAGCCTGTTGCAGAATAGGTATGGCAGGTTTTTCTGCTGCTAGAGCATTAAGCACTAATTTTAACGACGATCCTAAATCTAGTTCAAGACCATGGGATCAAAATAGAGATGGCTTCGTAATGGGTGAGGGTGCTGGAGTAGTTGTTTTAGAAGAAAGAGAACATGCAGTTGCAAGAGGTGCAAAAATTTATGCCGAAATTAAGGGTTACGGGTTATCTGGAGATGCACATCATATAACAGCGCCAGCAGATAATGGTGATGGTGGTTTTAGAGCCATGTTATCTGCAATTAATGATGCAGGTATAAATAATTCAGATCTGCACTACATTAATGCTCATGGTACTTCCACTCCTCTTGGGGATATGATTGAATTAAAGGCAATAGGAAGACTTCTTAATGAAAGATTACATAATACTAGTATAAGCTCTACTAAATCTGCAACTGGTCATTTATTAGGTGCAGCTGGAGCTATAGAAGCTATTTACTCAATATTATCAATTGTCAATAATATTGTCCCGCCAACAAATAATTTAATAAATCCTGATAATGAAACTGAAGGATTTGATTTGGTGCCACTAAAATCAAAAAAAAGAATTGTTAAAAATGTTCTTTCAAATTCTTTTGGATTTGGAGGAACAAATGCAAGTTTATTGATTGGTAGTTTAGATTGATTTTAAAAAAAAAGTCTGTTCTTCTATTAATATTATTTTTTCTTTTAATTTTACCTTATCTTTTTCTTAATGATTTGAAAAATAAAATCATCGTTTTTGAAGATACTTATTATTTATTAAAAAAAAATACCAACCAGAAAAAAATTCTATCTGAACTTAAAACAAAAAAAATAGAAATCTCACGTTTGAAATGGGAACTAATTTCATTTTTTCATGAAAAATCTTTTATGCCAAAAGCTGGTGAGTACTTGATTCCTAAAAATTTTACACTCTATGATGTACAGAAAATTTTCCAACTAGGTAAAACTTTAACTAGGAGTTTCACCCTAATCGAAGGTTCTACTGCAAAAGAGTTAGAAATCAATTTGATTAAAAATCCTTATTTAACTGGGGAAGTTAAAAATTTAAAAGAGGGTGTTTACAAACCTGATACATATTTTTTTAAATACGGGTATCCTAGAAAAAAACTGTTAGCACAAATGAAAATAGCGCAAGACAATTTATTAGACATTATTTGGAAAAAAAAACCTAAGGATTTTATATTAAAAAATAAAAATGAATTATTAATACTTGCTTCGATAATTCAAAAGGAGTCAAAAAATTTTGATGATAGCATGTTAGTAGCAAGTGTTTTTATTAATAGGCTTAAAAACAAAATGAGACTTCAGTCTGATGTAACACTTGCGTATGGATTTGGAGTAAATGGGAAAAAAATAACAAAAAAAATGTTGAAATCAAATAACTTATTTAACACATATTATTTTCAAGGCTTACCCCCAACACCAATTTCTTACCCTGGAAAAAATGCTTTAATCTCTCTTATAGATCTAAAAACAACTAATTATTTGTATTTTGTAAGTGATGGAAATGGTAGACATAGATTTGCAGAAACATATAGTTTACATAAGAAAAATATTGAGTTATGGAAAAAGAAAAGATCTAAGGAAAAATAATGTATAATATTAATAACAAAGGTTTGGTGCTTGTTATTTCTTCTCCTTCAGGAGCTGGTAAAACTACAATATGTAAAAAGTTAATTGAGCAAGTTGATGGAATTGATTTGTCTGTATCTGTAACTACTCGTAAAAAAAGAAAAGAAGAAATAGAGGGAAAACATTACTTTTTTAAAAATGAAAGTGAATTTAACAATCTTATAAAACAAAATAAATTTTTAGAACATGCAAACGTTTTTGGTTACTTATATGGAACATTGAAAGATGAAGTGGTTTCAAAAATTAATAATGGTACTGACGTTATTGTTGATATTGATTGGCAAGGAACAAGACAGATTGAAAAACACTTACCTCTGGATGTTATAAAAGTTTTTATTTTACCACCGTCAATGGAAGAGTTAGAATGTAGGTTGGGTAAAAGGGCAAGCGAGAATAAAGAAAATTTTATAAAAAGAATGTCTGAAGCAAAAAAGGAAATAAGTCATTACAAAGAATATGATTTTGTAATAGTCAATACAAGAATTGAACTCGCAGTTGAACAAATCAAATCAATTATATTTTCTGAAAGACTTCGAAGACTAAGACAAATTTCATTAAAAAAAACTTTAGACAAACTTCTTTAACAATTAAAATCAAATGATTTTTTAGCTATTTTGCAAAAATCTAAAACTGTTAAATTTTCTGGTCTTAAGTTTGACGAAATGTTTAATTCCCCAAGTACTTTTTCACTATTAATTTCTTTTAAGCTATTTCTAAGTATTTTTCTTTTTTGACTAAACGCAAGATGTGTTATTTTTTCTAAAGATTCAAATGATACGTCAAAAATTGGTTTAGAATAAGGCTTCAATTGAATGACTGTTGAATTAACTTTTGGTTTAGGTATGAATGCTTCACTAGGAATATCAAATAATTTTGTGCTTTTAGTTAACCAATTAGTTAAAATTGATAATCTTCCATAATTTTTTGAACCAGGTTTTGCAATTATTCTATCGGCGACTTCTTTTTGAAACATTAGTGTGAGCAGGTCAAATTTATCAATATTTTTTAACCACATTACTAATAATTTTGTACTTATGTTGTACGGTAAATTAGCTATTATTTGTCTTGGTGCATCACCCAACTCCCATATAGGGTAATGTAAAGCATCATCAATGATTATGTTTAGACGATCTTTATAAATCATTTTAAGCTCTGCTAACATTGCATTAGATTGAATATCTTTATCAATTGCATAAACAGTAGCAGATTTATTTTTTAAAATAGATCTTGTTAAACTTCCTGGACCAGATCCAACTTCTATAATAGTTGAAGCAATTGGGTTTGATTTTTTTACAATTTTATCTGTTATGTTTAAATCAAATAAAAAATTTTGGCCCAAAGCCTTATAGATTTTGATATTATTTTTTTTTAAAATTTCTTGAATATTTGGAAGATTTTCAATTTTATTTTGCATTTTTTTTGTTAACACACATATCATAAGCAAGATTTACTGCTGCAATTAAACTTTCGGGGTTAGCTAAATTTTTACCAGCTATATCAAACCCCGTTCCATGATCAGGTGATGTTCTTATAAAATCTAAACCTAACGTTACATTAACCCCATTATTAAAATCTAGAGTTTTAATTGGAATTAATGCTTGGTCATGATACATACACACAGCTAAATCATATTTGGATCTTATAGTTGTAGAAAAAGCAGTGTCTGCTGAAATTGGTCCAGACAAGCATATGTTTTTAAGCTTTTTTTTTAATTCATCTATTGCTGGTTTGATAACATTTATTTCTTCATTGCCAAAATCACCATTTTCTCCAGCATGAGGATTTAGGCCAGTAACTATTATGGAAGGACGTTTAATATTAAAAAAAGTTTTCAGAGATTCAGCTGCGATTTTTATATTTGAGCAAATCAGATCCTTAGTAATTAATTTAGGTACCTTTATTAAGGGTACATGAATTGTTAAAGGTAAAGTTTTTAGTTCCTTAGTTACTAACATCATTACAGGTTTAATTTTTTTTGACGATAACGTTGCTAAGAAATCGGTATGGCCTTCAAAATTAAATCCAGCTTCGTGCATCATAAACTTATTAATAGGGTTAGTTACAATAGCAGAAGCTACACTTTTAAAATATACATCTGTGGCTGTAGTTATTGATGATTTTATAAAAGAAAAGTTTTTAATGTCTGGTTTCCCAAAATTAAATTTGTTTTTAAGCTTCAATGCAATAATATTTAAGCACCCATCTTTATAGTCAGTAAAATTTACAATATCATTAATTTGATGAATCCTTATGTTACTTTTTAATAAGGCTTTATTTACTTCTACTAAGTTTGGATCAGTTATTACGATACATTTGATGTTATTATTTTTCTTTTTTGACTCAATTGCTTTTATCGTTATCTCTGTTGATATGCTTGCTGGATCTCCAGCAGTTATTAATATAAAATTTTTTGATGAAATCATTTTAAATTTTCAATTAGTTTTACATTAGCTTCATTATTCAGACGTTTTAAAAGCTTTTCACTATAAATTATAAAGTATTTATTCATGATTGATTTTTTTAGACTTATGTAATTAATTTCATTTAGTTTTGCTTTTTCAATATCACATTTAACATATACATATCCATGGTTCCTGTAAAAAATTGGTTGAGAAGTTTTAAAAAAATTAGTCTTATTTACAATATCTTGTAACTTTGGATTCAAATCAGCAATTCTTGATTTTATTAATCTTAAATTTAAAAATTCATGATCTTGTTTTTTCAAATTATTTAATGATTGACAATTTTTTTTGTTAAGTAATAAATTATCTAAAATTTTCTTAATTTTTATGTATGCAATACTTTGCTTTTGAAAATTAATTGGGAACTTTACTTGAGCTAATAGAACTTGGTCTTCAGTGTAACTTAATTCTCCGTTTATTCGTTTTGCTAAAACTTTTACCAATTTAATTTTGTCCTTTTCAATAGATGTAAAAATTTCTTTTTCATTTATAGTAGTTTGTTTTCTTTTGATAAAACTAGGTAAATTCTGAAAGTTTTTCCATCCAATTTTTCCATTAAATTTAGAAGAGCTACTTATTGAGACTTGTTTAGCGATGTCAATAAATGCTATTCCATCCTTAAGAGCAGAATTAATTTTTTCCAAAAGTTTAGAATTATTTTTCCTATCTATAACTATTTCGGCTAAATCATATAAATCTTCATTTTTCTTTTCTTTACTCAATGCGATTGTTAGATCAATATTTTTTTCAATTTTATCGAATTGAGATTTATACTTATTTTTTAAGACTATCCCCCATATCAGTTGTGCTTTATATTTTTCAATTAAAGTTGATTTTGGAACAGTAGTTTTTGTGATAAAACTGTTTAATTTAGCTTTGGAATTTTCAAACTCAATTAAAAGTAATCTATTTGCTTTTTCTGAAACGATAGAATCCAAATTTTTATTAATTTTTTTGCCAGCTGAAAAAATAATCTTTTCATTAATTAGAGTTTTAAGAGCTTGATTATAGTAATTTTCTAAATTTTTTAGAGTAAAATTATTATCAATGGTGGATGCTATTAATTTTGATCTGTTTAAAATCTCGTATTTTGTTATTGGTAATTGGTTTACTGTAGTAACAACATAGTTTTCTTTACCAACAGCGCTTTTAAATAAAATAATGAAAAGTAAAAAAATAAAAAAAACTAATTTAAAATTTAAAGAATTTATACTCATCTTTCAATTATCGCCTATTTTTTTTTAAAGTATTTAATTTCATCGATGTCACTTATTAAATAACATCCTGAAAAAAGTCCGATTAATGTAGGTCCAAAGCCTGCAAGTAGAGGGGGAATTTTTTCAGAAAAACCTAATGCAAAAATAAAATCTCCAATAAAATATAAGCTAAAACCAACTACAAGAGATAGTGAGACAATTCCGAACTCAACCTTCCTTTCACTACTCCTTAGCATTAAGGAAGCAGAAAGTAAAATCATTGATATAATTAAAAATGGCTGACATATTAATTTAAAAAAATGAATTAAATGTTTTGATATGTTAAGACCATAGGTGTTCATTTTTATTAAGTAATTAGGATAATCTAATAGAAATATTTTATCTGGTTTCTTAGTTGCTACATTTAACCTGCTTGTGTCAAAATCAATTAAAAAAGTGTAATTTTTAAAATTTGAAATTTTTGAGTTCTTATCTATTAATTTTACGTCGTTTAAAATTAATTTTTCTGGCGTGAATTTCCCTATTTGGGCTCCTATCCTTTTTAAAAAAGTTTTATCTTGATCGTAAACAAATATATTTAAGTTGAATAATGTATTTAATTTTTCATCTATTTTATTGGCATTAATAATCAAATACTTTTGCCCAGATGATTGCTTTATCCAAAACCCTTTTGTATCAAATGATAACTGTTTAAAATTAGCTTTTCCAAAAAATAAAGTTTCTAATGTTTCATATTTCTTGTTTAAAAGGGTTGAAAAAGGATTTAAAGCAATAATTGAAAAAAGTCCTACACAAAAAAAACAAACTAATATTGGTGAAAGAATTTTCCACAAAGAAATGCCGGAAGTTTTAGATATTACGTAATAATTTTTTTTTCTCCAATGGTTAAAGCAAGCAATAGAACCAATCAAAGCTGCAAACGGTAAAATTTTTTGGATATTTCCTACAATTTTTAATGAAGCCATTCCTATTAAATCAACAAAATTAGCTTGATATACATGTGCTATGCCAACTTTATTTGAAGATCTTCTAAAAAGTTCAATTAAATCAATAAAAAATACAAATATAATTATTGAGATTAATGTTAAAATAAAAAATTTAAATAAATCTTTAGTAAAATATATATATATGATTGTAGGATGGTTATTTATGAACGGCATAACTATGTAGTCTCTTTATAGCTAGATTGCAATTTAAAAGATTGTCCATTTTTACTAAGTAATAAAATGCACATGATTATTATCATTAACGGAAATAAATACATAATAGGTAAGAGTAATGTATTGGAGTGAACTAAGTTTTTAATTATTAAAACTATACTCTGGACAATGAAGATAAGACCAATTGCACTTGTTTTCCTATAAACTGAAAATATTCTTGAAAAGCCAGCTTTTAAAATAGTTAGCATTACAATACATGAAAATACGAATGGCATAAACACTATAGTATTTCTGCTGTGAGCTTCAGCTAAAAACTTTCCTTCATTTTTCTTAAAATTCTTTGATTTATTGATTAATTCAAAAAAACTGTATTCATTATATTCTACAACTCTATTATACGCATCTGACTTTGAACGTTCTGTATTTTTTATTTTAATATTATATTTTTGAAAATTTAATATAGTAGATTTTCCTTTTATATCTGTAGAAACTCTTGTTCCATCTTTCATACTTAAAGTTATGTTTTCTTTTAAGGTTAAAAAACCACTTTTTGCAAAAAACTCCACCATATATAAAGGGTCAGTTCTATCTTGAATAAAAATTTCTTCCAGTATGTTATTTTTTTTGAATTTACCTATAAAAATTGTTTGGTTTTTGTTTATGTCAATAAAAGTATTATCTTTCAAGATCAAATTCTGAGAACTATTTCTTATTTCATTTTGTAAAATTTTAAAATTTTTATAAGTTTTTGGCAAAATAAAATGAGATATTGTAAATAAAATTAAAGAAGCTAGAGTAGACACAAAAAAAGCGGGATAGCTCAACCTTAAAGGACTTAAACCTACTGATTTCATTACCAAAATTTCTTTATCATTTTCAAGTTTTAAATACGAAATCATACATCCTGCAAGAGTACCAAATGGTAGAGCTATTAAAAGCCAACTTGGAAAGCTATAAGCAGATAAGATAAAAAAATCAGAAATACCTGCTCCTTTATTTATAATTAATTTTATGGTCTTAAACGATTGACTTAACCATATTATTCCAACAAAAACACATGTTGAAATGAATACGTTGTTTAATGTTTGTCTAAAAACATACCAATTTAGTATCATAAATATTTTTTCTCAAAACTATATTAAATTTTTTTTAAATGTTTATAGTAACATAATCAATCGATATAAATATTATAATACAAATTGTATCAAGGAAAAGACAATGTTAATTGATAAAAGGTTTATGAAATTCAATTTTGAAAAACCAAAAACTGATTTAAAGTTTAAAGATAATGAAATAAACATTTTATTTAACTTTCAAAAAGATTTATTAAACTTATTTAAAAAAATCATTACAGATGAACAATCCAACATAATTTTAGTTAGATCAGAAAAGGGAAACTTTCTTATAGTTAAAAGAAAAAATTTACAAAAAGATCTAACACATAAATATTTAGAAGAATTAGGTGGTAGAATTTATAACAAAATAAAAACTTTAGGTTCAACTCATGCAAAAATTTATGAAAATAATGTTTTAATTAACGAACGGCTAGCTTTAGGAATTATTTTAAGTTCATATAAATTCTCAAATTATAAAAAGAATAAGTTAAAACAAATAACAAATTTAAAAAATGTAGTCTTTGTTTGTAATGATCTAAAAAAAAATTTAAAGAACATTTCTGAAATTCAAAATCTAGCGAAGGGTATATTCACTGCCAGAGATTTAGTATGGCAGCCACCAAATATATTATATCCATCTTCATTTGCTAAAGAATGCCAAAAATTAAAAAAAATAGGAGTCAAGGTAACAATCTATAACGAAAAACAACTTCAGAAAATTGGAATGGAAGCATTACTTGCAGTTGGTCGTGGATCAAGAAAAGATAGTCAAGTAGTTGTTATGGAATGGTTAGGTGGCAAAAAAGAAAATAAGCCAATGGCATTTATAGGAAAGGGAGTATGCTTCGATTCTGGTGGACTTTCTCTAAAACCGTCAAAGTCAATGGAAGATATGAAATGGGACATGGGTGGAGCCGCTACAGTTACAGGTATTATTGAAGCTGCAGCACTTTCTAAGTTAAAGTATAATTTAATAGGTGTAATAGGTCTTGTTGAAAACATGCCAGATGGGGACGCTCAAAGACCCGGAGATGTAGTAAAATCATTTTCTGGTCAAACTATAGAAGTTTTAAACACAGATGCAGAAGGTAGACTTGTGCTAGCTGACATACTTTCGTGGACAGAAAAAAAATATAAACCTAAATTCATGATTAATTTTGCAACATTAACTGGTGCTATGATTGTAGCTTTAGGAAATATTAGGGCAGGTCTATTTTCAAATAATAAAGAAGTTTCTGAAGCTATTTTTAATTCAGGTGAAATTACTGGTGAAAAAGTTTGGGCGATGCCATTAGATGATGATTATGATCAATTAATTAAAACAGAGATTGCAGACATGAAAAATATTGGAGGACCTGGAGCTGGATCAATTACCGCAGGATGTTTTTTAAAAAGACATGTAGAAAAAACTCCATGGGCTCATTTAGATATAGCTGGAGTTACCTGGCAAAATAAATCAACACCATCTACACCTTCTGGTGGTGTCGGATGGGGTGTCAAGATGTTATACCATTTAATTCAGCAATACTAAATTTTAATATCTTCACATTTTAAAATTATCTTGATTATTTTTATTAATGAATATATCAAAACCTTTTATCTGGAGTATTAATCATGCCTATTGAGAAAACATTGTCTATAATTAAACCCGATGCTACAAAAAGAAATTTAACTGGCTTAATTAATGCAAAGTTTGAAAATGCTGGATTAAAAATAATTGGACAAAAAAGATTGCAATTGACAAAATCTATTGCTGAAAAATTCTACGAGATCCATAAAGATCGTTCTTTTTACAATGACTTGGTTGACTTTATGATTTCAGGCCCCGTTGTTGTTCAAGTATTGGAAGGTGAGAATGCAGTAAAATTAAACAGAAGTATTATGGGAGCCACTAATCCAGATGAAGCTGAACAAGGTACTATTAGAAAAGAATTTGCTGAAAGTATTGAGGCTAACTCAATTCATGGATCTGACAGTTTGGAGAATGCCAAGAAAGAAATATCTTTCTTTTTTGCTGATATAGAGTTAGTTGCCTAATCGAATTTCAAACTAGAAAAATTGCCATTAGTGCAACTATAACTATTATGATTATAGTACTGTAAGTTGTGAATTTTAAAAAATTTTCATAAAATAACTTGTGTTCTTTTGTCTCTTTATCAATTTTGTTTGCCATTTACTTTCCCTTTTTATTTAAATAATTACTTTAAGATTTTAAATATAATAATTTATATTTAAAAATATTAGACTTTAAATGTTCCACCCATCAAAAATCACATTAGTATTTGAATTATTTTCAATCATAGATCCAACTAAAAAAGCGTTATAACCAATTTTTTTTACATCATTAATTATTGTTTGAGCGTCTTTTTTTTCTACAAAAATCAATAAGCCAATTCCACAATTAAAAGTTTTTGCTAACTCAAACATAGATATATTGGCTTTATTTTTTAGCCATTGAAAAAGAGGTGGAAGTATAAAGTTTTTCATATCAAATTTAAGGGTGAGATTTTTATTATATACTCTAGGAGGATTGTCTATTAGACCACCACCAGTAATATGGCATATAGATTTAACTTTATGGTTTTTATTTGCTGTTAGAAATGCCTTGGTATACAACAAAGTTGGCATCATAAGAATATCTGCAAGAGTCTTGTTTTTATCAAATTCAGGATTCTTAAATATATCTATAGAATTTATTTCAATTATCTTTCTTACAAGAGAATATCCATTAGAATGTATCCCATTACTAGACAACCCTATTACATAATCACCTTTTTTGACGGAGGTTTTTTTTAAAATCTTATTTCTTTCAACTGCTCCTACACAAAATCCAGCAAGATCAAAATCATTTTTACTATAATGTCCTGGCATTTCAGCAGTTTCTCCTCCTATGAGAGCACAGCCTGATTGTTTGCAACCTTCTGCAATACCCTTTATAACTTCAACGACTACTGATTTATGTAATTTACTAGTAGCAAAATAATCCATAAAAAATAAAGGTTTTGCTCCTTGTGCTAATACATCATTGGCACACATAGCGACTAGATCTATCCCTATATTATAATAAGATTTAGTTTGAACAGCCAATTTTAGTTTAGTCCCAACACCATCAGTGCTTGATACAAGAATAGGGTCTTTAAAACCACATTTTTTTAAATCAAATAATCCCCCAAAGCCACCTAATTTACCTAATGAACCTTCATTTGAAGTGGTTTCTGTAATTTTTGCAATATCTGATATAAGCTCATTACCTGCATCAATGTCAACACCTGTGTCCTTGTAAGTGATAATTGATTTAATTGTATTTTTTTTATTTTTTACCATGTTATCAAAATTTATAAGTTATAAAATCTTTAAAATTAGATTAATCTGTAATATTTCTAATAAAAACTATATATTGATATATCGATGTTATAAGTACATATCAAACAAAAAAGTAAG
>CACJQK010000002.1 GCA_902595515.1 uncultured SAR116 cluster alpha proteobacterium | reverse complement strand
ATTTTTATTTTATTTCTTATGAACCACAAACAAACAAGTGAAGGAATTACCATTATAGTAGTTAAAATAAAGAAAATTGCCCAATTTCCATTTAACCAATCAACTAAAGCTCCTGAAGATGAAGCAAGTGTTGTTCTGCCAGCAGTTCCAATGGATGCAAGTAATGCATACTGAGTAGCAGTGTATGTTCTATCAACCAACAAAGAAATAAATGCAACAAATGCTACTGTTGCAAATGCAGCAGAAATGTCGTCAGCAATAACAGCAATTGCAAATAATAACTTGGATTTGCCTACCCATGCCAAAATTGCAAATAGAAGGTTAGTTAGGGCCATTAATCCTCCAGCAAAAAACATTGTTTTTATTGTTCCTGCCCTCATTGCCATTAAACCACCTAACAATGTAAAAACAACTGTTGTAATCCATCCAATACCTTTTGAGTAAATTGCAATGTCTACTTTTGAAAATCCAATTTCCTTATAAAAAACAATCGACATTCGACCAAGAAATGCCTCCCCAATTTTGAATAAGAAAACAAAGCCTATTATTCCTAAAGCTATTGCAAAGCCGTTTTTTTTAAAGAAACTTATTATAGGGCCGACTATAGTTCCCGTGACATATATAAAGAAGTTATTAAAAAATTTACTAGATCCAAGGGTTCTTGCAAATATTTTATCATTTTCTTTTTGTTTTTGTTCCCTATCATTTTTAATTGGCTCATGAACAAACATTAAACCAATATTCATTGAAATTATTATGCATGACAAAACCAAGAAGGTTGCTTGCCAGTAATCAGCAATACCTATTTTTTCAAAATAATCTGCTATAGATAAAGCAAAAACACCTCCTAATTTATAGCCAGTCCACCAACCAACAACAGCCATTGCAGCCCCAGCTGCCATGGCTTTTTCTTCATATTCATTAATTTGTTCAATTCTTAAAGCGTCAACTGTAATGTCTTGTGTAGCTGAGGCTATGGCTATAATTAACCCAACAAAAATTAACAAAGTTAAGTTTTGAGAAGGATTAATAAAACTCCATACCATTAAACTAATTAAAATTATAATTTGCATTAAAACTATCCACCCTCTTCTGTGACCTAGTTTTTTTGATAATAAAGGTATTTGAATTCTGTCTATTACTGGAGCCCATAAGTAATTAAATGCATAGACACCAAAAATTAAACCTGCCCACCCTATAGTTGATCTACTCAGTCCTTCTTCTTTAAGCCAAAGACTCAAACTACTAGCAATTAGAACCCACGGGAAGCCACTTATGGCACCAAGCACTAAAATTCTTAGCATTCTTATATCTTTGTATACTAATACTGATTTAATCCAATTTTGTTTTTTTTCTATCATAAGAAAACAATCCAAAAAAAAAGTTATGAATAATTTTACTACTATTTTTAAAAATTTATATATTTTTTGTTTAATTAAATTATCTATAATTACACATGAAGAAAAAATGGATAGTCATAAGTCTTAATAAAAAATATTTCCTAAGAGTAGGTAATAAAATTTATTCATGTCAAATAGGTAAAGGAGGACTTAAAAATGCAGCGAAAAAAATTGAAGGCGATAAAACAACACCGATTGGAAAATGGTATTTAGAAACATTATATTACAGACCTGACCAAGTATTAAGACCAAGATTTAAGAGAAAAAATGTATTAAAATTAAATCAAATCACAAAACAATGTGTGTGGTGTGATGATATTACAAGTCATTATTACAACAAATATATAAAGGTTGATGATTTTAGGCTCCTAAAAATTAATTATGAAAACTTATGGAGATATGATAATGCATATGACGTATTGATTGTTTTGTCTCATAATGTAAGACCAACTATTAAAAATAAAGGGAGCGCGATTTTTATTCATTGTAGTTTCTCAGATAATAGAAAAACGGCTGGCTGTATTGCTTTACAAAAAAAAGATTTAGTGTTTTTGCTGAAAAATCTTCGACATGATACATATATACAAATATAATATAATCTCTAAAAAATATAAAACTTTACAGATTTAATTATTAGAACTAAAAGTATTTTTTTAAATAAAATTAGGGTTTGTAAATGCCATATTCATTAATATCTGTCATTCTTGGTCTTCTAGGACTAATTTCAGCTTATCTAGTATATTTAAAGGTAAGATCTTCTTCTGAAGGTGAAGGTCGTGTTAAAGAAATTGGAGATGAAATACACTTAGGCGCAATGGTTTTTATGTCTGCAGAATATAAAAGATTAGCTATTTTTTGCTTAGTTTGTATTGTAGCTTTATTTTTTTCTCTTGGCTGGCAAACTGCAATATCATTTTTACTTGGAGCTCTGTGTTCAGGTACAGCAGGTTTTATTGGAATGTACTCAGCGACAAAAGCTAATGTTAGAACTGCAGTTGCTGCTAAAGAAAAAGGTGCTTCTGAAGCCCTAAACATAGCTTTTTTTGGTGGATCAATTATGGGACTAACAGTTGCTGCAATGGGATTGTTTGGTATCGGGATTTTATTTCATTATTTTGCAGGTGATATAAAAACAATACATGCAATTGAAGGTTTTGCAATGGGCGCTTCATCT
Source organism: uncultured SAR116 cluster alpha proteobacterium (assembly GCA_902595515.1). Taxonomy (GTDB): domain Bacteria; phylum Pseudomonadota; class Alphaproteobacteria; order Puniceispirillales; family Marisalimonadaceae; genus Marisalimonas. The sequence goes on along the minus strand of CACJQK010000002.1, from coordinate 199,303 downwards.
GTTGCCTTGTTTTCAAGAGTAGGTGGTGGAATATTTACTAAAAGTGCAGATGTTGGTGCTGACCTAGTAGGAAAGGTGGAAGCGGGGATTCCAGAGGATGATCCAAGAAACCCTGGCGTCATTGCTGACAACGTGGGAGACAATGTTGGAGATGTCGCTGGAATGGGTTCTGATATTTTTGAATCATATTGTGGATCTATGATTGCTTGTATAGCTTTGGCTGCTTCAATGACTAGCGCTACTATTAATTCATTAGGTGGGAACCAATATCTACTTCAATTTATGCCTTTAGCTTTAGCCTCTTTAGGTATTATATGCTCTTTGTTAGGAATATTAACTGTTAAAGTTTTTTCCTCAAAAAGTGCAGAAACAGCTCTTAGATATGGAACTATAGGATCTGCAATACTGTTTGTATTATTATCATACTTTTTGGTTGATTTAATGAATGTTGCTGTTGGTGTTTGGATTGCAGTACTTGTTGGTTCAGTTGGAGGTATAGTTGTTGGATTAATTACTGAATATTATACTGGTGGAAACCCTGTAGAAAAAATAGCTAAAGATGGAGAAACTGGTTCTGCTACTGTTTTAATATCTGGTTTGGCAACGGGCATGCAGTCAGTTGCAATACCAGTTTTGACAATTGTATCTATAATTTTTATATCAAATATATACGCAGGTCTCTATGGAGTTGGTATAGCTGCAGTTGGAATGCTAAGTACAGTCGGTATCACTATGGCAATAGATGCTTATGGGCCAGTTGCTGACAATGCTGGAGGTATAGCTGAAATGTCTGAGATGGGAAAAGAAACTAGAGAAATTACAGACTCACTTGATGAAGTTGGAAACACTACTGCAGCTATTGGTAAGGGTTTTGCAATAAGTGCCGCTGCTTTAGCTGCATTGGCCCTTATAAGTGCATACATAGAAAAAATATCAATTTCTGATGAAAGTTTTGTCTTAGCTATTAACGATCCATTAGTTTTATGTGGTATGTTTTTAGGAGGTATATTTCCATTTTTAGTTAGCTCTATGACAATGACTGCAGTTGGCGATGCTGCTTTTGATATGATTAAAGAAATTAGAAGGCAGTTCAAAGAAATTCCAGGTTTGTTGGAGGGTAAAGCAAAACCAGATACTGCAAGATGTGTAGATATTGCAACTAGAGCCGCTTTAAGAAAGATGATAGCACCAGGAGCTCTAGCTGTTTTATCACCGGTAATAATAGGTTTTTTACTTGGTCCAAAAGCACTTGGGGGAATGTTAGGTGGTGCTTTAATATGTTGTGTAATGATGGCGCTAATGATGTCAAATGCTGGTGGAGCTTGGGATAATGCTAAAAAGTTTGTAGAAAAAGGAAACTTTGGTGGTAAAGGATCAGAAGTTCACAAAGCAGCAGTTGTTGGTGATACAGTCGGTGATCCATTAAAAGATACATCAGGACCGTCAATGAATATTTTGATCAATGTTATGGCTATCGTTAGTTTAGTTATAGCTCCACTATTGATTTAGTGAAGATATTAAAAGTAGCTTTATTTATTAAATTTTGTAATAGCTGAAAAGTCTAAGGATCCTTGGTTTTCATTGACCATTCTTTTAAATTTTTCTCGTGAATTTTTACCAAATGGTGCTGACGTATTTGTACTTTCGACAGACTTTAGAGCTATTGTAAGATCTTTTAGCATCAGATCTGCTGAAAAACCAGGTCTAAAGTCATTGTCTGCTGGACTTGTTGGCCCAACACCTTTTATTGGGCAATAGCTATTTATAGCCCAACAGGAACCAGTTGAGGTGGACAATATTTCGAACAATTTTTTTGGATCCAAACCTAAATTCTGTCCAAGAGAAAAAGCTTCCCCTACACCAATCATAGTAGTTGCTAACAACATATTATTACATGCTTTTGTTGCCTGTCCTAAACCGGAGGAACCACATAATAATGATTTTTTCCCCATTACTTCAAACAGGGGTAGCATCTTTTTATAAGCATTTTCTGTTCCCCCTACCATAAAAGTTAATGTTCCTTGTTCTGCTCCACCAACACCCCCCGAAACTGGTGCATCAAGAGATAAGATTTTTTTATTTTCACATTTTTTGTGAAGTTCCCTAGCTTTATTTACTTCAATGGTTGAGCAGTCCACAAATAGAGTGCCAGGCTTGAACTTATCAATTATTTTATCATAAACTTCTCCTACAATGTCACCATTAGGTAACATTGTAATTAAAATATCTGTATCTTCTGCGATATCACTTAAATTGGTAGCTTGCTTAAGGCCTTTGGGTAATAGATTTTTCACAAATTCTTTATTTATATCGTAACCAATGACCTCATAATTAGCTTTAAGAAGATTCATTGTCATTTTAGCTCCCATATTACCTAAGCCAATAAAACCAATTTTTGTCATTCCAATTCTCCTTTTAATAAAAATTCAGACAGAGGTGCGGTTTGAGTCTTAATTTTTCGTTCTGAGGTTAAAAGTTTTTTACTTATTTGTAAATCTTGCTTCAACCCAAAAATGAAAGGATACCATTCTCTTGATAAATTCCCTTTCCATTTCCACAAAAGGAAATCTAGTGCTTCTAAATCTTTATCATTAACATTTACTTTTTGGCATGGAGGGTTAGAACCAAAATCTGGTTTTAAAAAAAATTTTTTTATTTTTGTGAATCGTTTTGGGACACCGTGAATTTCCAATAGTTTTGACCATTCTGTAATATTGTTCTGACCTCTGAAATTATTGGCGCAAATATCCAAAATCAGAAGATCCGTTTTTATTAAACCTGTAGGATTAATCATTACATCATTAATATTCTGTCTTCCAAAATAAGGTCCTATAAACAGTCGTCTAGGACAATAGTCATTTGAATAGTAATTGTCCCAAAAGATCACTCTATTTTGAAATGTTTTTATAATCAGTTTATAATTTGATAAATTTTTAGAAACAACATTTTTCCCACAATAGAACATAATTATTTTTGGATCCAATATCTTACTTAAGTCTTTTAAATAAAATGGTTCATCTTGAATTAATTCATCAGCGTATATTCTAGGTACAAAGAAGATACTTTGTCCTAACTCCATTGAAAGCTTGTTCGCCAAAATAGCGTGATATGTTCCTTCGGAAACATCAACGCCAAATTTATTTTTAAAATCAGGTGGAATATCATCTAACAATAAGGCTATTGATGTTGCGCCATCATCAAGTAATTGCTTTGCTTTACTTAAAAGAACTTCAAAATCTGAATTTTTATTTATTTTTGTTTTTTCATTTAGTTGCTTGAAATTAAAGTCTAAGCCAGGTGCAAGTCCTGCAATAATATCAATTTTATATTTTTTACTTATGTCTGTAAATTTACGAAAATTTAAACGCCAACTTTTGTTATAATTTTTTTTCCAACATAATCTATGATTTATGTCTTCTTTTGGGGCATAGAAATAAGTGTTCATATTATTTTTGTACAGAGACTTAATTATAAGTTTTCTTTGTTCCCATGACAGAAGTCTTCCATAATAACCCTCTATATAACCTCTGATACTTTTTTTATCTGTTCTTTTTTTCATTTGATATCTTTATTAATATTGGAATATTATAATATCTAAATTAGGAGAAAAATATAATGAAAATTTTAGCTCTTGGTGCTCATCCTGACGATATAGAAATCTTCATGTATGGTTTAGTTTCTACTTATAAAAAAGAAGGGAACCAAGTATTTACTATGATTGCAACTGATGGTTCTAAAGGAGGATCGCCAAAAGACGATTTGTTGTCAAAAAAAAGAGAAAAGGAAGCTATTGCTGGGTTAAAAAAAATATCAAAACCAATTTTTTTAAATATACCTGATGGTGAGTTAGGTGAAGATCCCGAGCATCGAAGAATAATTAAAGAAAATATTTTAAAAATTATGCCAGATTTGATCATTACTCATTCACAAAATGACTATCATTCTGATCACAGGTCTTTATCATTTATAACAGGCAGTGTTGTAAGTCATTATATACCTATAATATATTGTGACACTCTAATGGGTATAAATTTTAATCCTAACTTTTACATTGATATAACAGAGCATTTTTTGTTAAAAAAGGAAGCAATCCTAAAACATGAAACGCAAAAACCACAAAGATTTATAGATTTGGCTAAATTAATGAATAGTTACAGGGCTGCACAGTGTAATGCTGCAAAAGGTAAATATGCTGAAGCATATTCCTTCGAGCCTTCTTTCCCTTTCACTGATATAAGGCATATTTTACCATCACCTCTTAAATTAAGACCTTTTCATATAGAAAATCAGCATGGATTTTTATAAGCATTTATACAATTTCCCTCCTGATAGAGGTTTTGATACTCCGGTAGTTGAAGGAAAAGTAAATGGAAGTTTGTAAATTGATCTTGCTGACAAATAAGCAATTAATTCTGCCTCTATATAATCAAAATTAAGGCCTAGTTGTTTTTCATAAATGAAATTTATTTTTAATCTTTCTTTAAGTCTTTTCATCAAGTAAATATTTTTATATCCACCACCAGTTATTAAAATATTATTTACTTTTTTAGGCAAGAGTTCTATGCCACTAGCAACAGTTTCAACTGTAAACTCAGCCAAAGTTGCCATTACATCTTTAAATGAATATTTTTTTTTAATCAATTTTTGATATGTATCTAAAAAAGTACCTCTATCTAAAGATTTAGGAGGAGGTTGTTTAAAAAAATTATTTTCTAGAAAATTTTTAATTTCATTATTTATAGGATATCCACTAGATGCTATATTTCCGTCTTCATCAAAGTTTTTATTTAAAACAGCTAACATATAATCATCCATAAGTGCATTCCCTGGTCCAGTATCAAACCCAATAAGATTATAACCATCCCAGTATGTTATATTAGAAACACCACCTATATTTAAAATGCAAGTTGGAAGCGTTAAGTTTGATCGTTCAATAATATATTTATGATATATAGGCGCCAATGGTGCACCTTGACCCCCGAATGAAATATCATTTAATCTAAAATCAAAAATTACATTTTTTTTAAGTAGTTGAGCAAGCTTTTGTGGATTACCTAACTGAACCGACATTTTTTTTTGGGGGGTATGATAAATTGTCTGTCCATGAAAACCAACAAGATCACAGTTTTTAGTTATATCTAAATCTCTCAAAGCTAAGTAATGTTCTCTAGTTACGAAGTCATCTAAAATTTCCTTTCTACTTAAATTAAATTGGATATCCTTATTTAAGATTTCTCTAAGAAAGTTTTGGGTTTTTTTACTGTATTTATAAAAATAATTTTTATTTAATGCTCTTAATTCAATTCCATTAGATTGAACTAAGCTAATATCGATACCATCCATACTAGTACCACTCATTAGGCCTATTATATTTAAAAAATCAAATTTCAAACTTAAAATTACCTTTTTAAATTAACATAAATTATATAAAATAAACTATGACACAAAAACTACCACGATCAGAGCTGTTATACACAAAAAGTAAGCCAATTGATCATTTAAATATTTCCGACAGTATATTATTAATGGCTAATGAACAAAAAAAAGCTGCGATAGATGTATTAAATGCCTCTCAGTCAATTGAACAAGCAATTAATGAGATATATGAGCATTTAATAATTAATTTAAAAGGTAGGTTGGTTTATGTTGGGGCTGGTACCTCTGCTAGAATAGGGGTGCAAGACGGAGTTGAGCTCTTTCCTACGTTTAGTTGGCCAAAGGATAGGCTGGATTTTATAATTGCTGGTGGTAACAAAGCCATAACAAATTCTGTAGAAAATGCAGAGGATGATATTTTAGCTGCAAAAGAATCGATTAAAAAAAAATCTATAAATGAACAAGATGTAGTTATTGGATTAGCTGCAAGTGGGAATACAGCATTTACTTGTGAAGTAATGAAAGAAGCTGAAAAAATAGGAGCATTAACTATTGCAATTAGCAATAACCCAAAAGGTAAAATTTTATCTTTTGGAAAGGTTCAGATTATACTAAACACTAAAGAAGAAGTAATATTAGGTTCGACTAGATTGAAAGCCGGCACTGCTCAAAAAATTTGTTTAAATGTAATTTCTTCACTCATAATGGTTAAGATGGGTAGAGTTCAGAATGGAAAAATGAGCCATATGGTTCCTACTAATCGTAAACTAAAAGCTAGAAAATTAAGAATAGAGAAGGAAATTTAATTAACAGTAATTTTTGTCTGAATGTTAATGTTTTTAAATGTACGTTTTATTTGGATTTACATTGAACGAATTAAATATTAGAAGTCTAAATTTAAATTCAGTTAAAATAAAATTAAGCATTTTGAATTGCGTACCATTATAGTTTAGGAGAAATAACATTAGTAATATTGCTTTCATAACAGGGTCTTCTGGATTTATTGGTTTCCATGTAGCTAAATTTTTATTGTCAAAAGAATGGAAAGTAATTGGTCTTGACGCTATGACAGAATATTATGATGTTGATCTGAAAAAAGCGAGGTTAAACATTCTTCTTAAAAATCCAAATTTCCATAACTTTGAAGGCTTGGTTGAGGATCAAATATTATTAGATAAAATTTTTTTAAATCATAAACCTAACGTAATTTTACACTTGGCGGCTCAGGCAGGAGTAAGATATTCAATTGATAACCCAAATTCTTATGTCCAATCAAATTTAATAGGTACATTCCAAATTCTTGAGGTTGCAAGAAAATTTAGTCCTGATCATTTACTAATAGCGTCAACATCTTCGACTTATGGTAGCAATCCAAATATGCCTTTTAATGAGAATCAAAGAAGTGACACTCCTATGTCTTTTTATGCAGCAACAAAAAAATCTAATGAAGTTATGGCACACTCTTATTCTCATTTATATGATATACCAACTACTTTATTTAGATTTTTTACAGTTTATGGTCCATGGGGGAGACCAGACATGGCTCTATTTAAATTCACTAAAAATATATTGTCCGATCAACCAATAGATTTATATAATAATGGTAAAATGAAAAGGGATTTCACTTACATTGATGACTTAGTAAAAGCTATTTATCTTTTGATTTCAAAAATACCTTTTAAAGTGGATAAAAGAGGAGCTTTATTTGAAAATGACAGTATTTCTAATTCAGCCCCTTTTAGAATAGTAAACATTGGAAATTCCAAACCAATTAGTTTATTAGATTATGTTAATGTTCTAGAAAAAGCTCTTGGTAGGGTCTCTAAAAAAAATTTTTTAGGTATGCAAGCAGGAGATGTAGAAGAAACTTATAGTAATGTTGATTTGCTTGAAAATTTAACTGGATTTCGTCCAAAGACAACAATTAATATTGGAATTAATGAATTCGTAAAATGGTATAAAGACTATTATAGATAGATTATAAAATAACTTCAAAGTTTATTATTTAAATATTAAGCAAGATTAATTAAAATCCATCATCTTTATTATAGGAAAGTTTGTTTCCATTCTTTTGACGATTTCAGCTAAAGGTTCTACTTTTGTTTTCATGTGAAATGCATTTGAATGTATACAATTTTTGGAATCAATCATTATCCCTACATGACCTTCCCAAAATATTACATTTCCTCTTTTTAAATTTTTAATATCATGAATGATATTTTTATTTAGCTGTATTTGTTGTGATGTATTTCTTGGAATATCTTGACCATAAGTTTGATACGATAATTGTAATAAAGCTGAACAATCTATTCCAATTGTGTCTCTCCCACCCCATCTGTAAGGGGTATCAATGAGTTGCTGAGCAATTTTTACCCAATCTTTAATTTTATTATTGATTTCCACTATATGTTGTATTGGCACATAGCCAATGATGATATTTTCTTTTTTGAAAAAAGTAGTTTTAGCCCAACCATTTTGTATTTTTTCTACAAAAAGCTTAGAGCCCATTGGTAGATAAATTAGACAATTAGATTTAGGGTTTTTATCTTCATAAATAAAAGTTCTCTTAATTATAACTCTATGTGTTGGATTTTCTGATTTTCCTATATTATTTTTTTTAATCCAACCAAGATAATTGTCGGTAGCTAACTTGCAATATACCCAGTCATAATTTTCTTTCAAAATTTCAATTTTTTCACCAAATAGACATTCAGTTTCAAGAGCGGATCCATTCGAGGGAGATGATTTCATGAGAGCAGATGGATTAATTATATTCATCAATATTTTTAGCCCAGGTTAAAACATCAAAATTTGGACATGTTTTATTTGTATTACCAATATCTTTGTGACCAATTATTTTTGCATTAGGATATAAAGTTTTCCATTTTTTTAATACTCTCTCTAAGGAAGTAAATTGCTTTTTTGTGAAACTCGTTTTTCCTATTAGGCAAACGCCTAAACTGACATCATTTTTACCTTTCACATGAGCTCCAATCCAATACTCAGGTCTTCCATCTTCAATTTTACCTGATCTTGTTATTACCTTATGGTAACCTATGCCATCCCAACCGAAACTCAAATGCATTTTATGTATGTCAATCGCATTTAGATTTTCATTATCCTCGGTATCAGAACAATGAACTACTAGCAATTTAATGTTTTTATTTATAAGCATGATAAATTTCTATCTATGATGATTATGTTATCACAAATATCATTTGATTAAAATTATTAAAAAACTGTAATGAGATCACAAAAAAAAGACTGAAGATAATAAAATTTTAATGGATAAAATTTTAAATTTAAGTGTTTTTTATGGAGTGAATAATTATATCTATAGAGATAATAATTACATCATAGTTAGTCCTCACCGAAGATCCGCAAGGATAAATATTAGAAATAACAGTTCTAAAAATTGTATAATTAAGTAAAAACTTAATTCCATAAAATTAACATTTTGATCCCTAAAATTTTTAAATAGCCAAAAATGTTTTTATAATATAGAAAAAAATTAATGTGTTAAATTTTATATTAGTAAAGGCTAATTAAGATGACATCAATTGTACCAGTACTTTTAGCAGGAGGGCATGGCAACCGTCTTTGGCCTTTGTCTCGTAAGTCTTACCCTAAACAATTTGCAAAACTTTTAGGTGAAACTTCACTTTTCCAACAATCTGTGTTGCGGTTATGTTCTTCTGATATAATTGATTTTGAACCACATATAACACTAACAAATTCTGATTTTCGTTTTATTGTTACAGAACAAATGCAGGATTTAGGTATTGATCCAAATTATATAATACTTGAACCTGAGCCTAAAAATACCGCTCCACCAATTTTAGCATCTTCATTATTTGCGTACCAAAAAGACCCCAACACAATATTGTTGGTTACTCCTTCGGATCATGTGATTCCTGATATTAAGGCTTTTCACCATTCTGTTAAACTTGGTATAAACCAGGTTAATAACGGTAAAATAGTTACTTTTGGTATCAAACCTTCATCTCCAGTAACTGGTTATGGATACATCGAAATTATAAATAAAAATTTAGACTCATTAGGGGCTTCTACTGTTAAAAGGTTTGTTGAAAAACCTGAAATTGAAGTTGCTCAGAAGATGATAAATACAGGTAATTTTTTATGGAATGCAGGTATTTTTATGTTTAAAGCTATTGATATGGTTAAAGCATTTGAAAAATATTCTCCAGATATTTTGTCTCTTACTCAAAAAGCAATTAATACAGCGGTACCTGACCTCGGTTTTTTGCGTATAAATCCAGAATTTTGGAAAGATTTAGATAATATAAGTATAGATTATGCGATCATGGAAAAAAGTCCAAACCTAGTTTCTATACCATTCTCATCAGATTGGTCAGATCTAGGTGATTGGGAGGCAGTTTGGGATAACTTAAGCAAGGACGTTTCTGGAGTTGCTCTTTCTGGAGATGCTCATGCAATAAATTGCGAAAACTCTCTACTTAGATCGGAGAGTGAATCCCAAAACATAATAGGCCTTGGACTTAAAGATATTATTGCTGTAGCAATGCCTGATGCTGTGTTGGTATCTCACAAAACAAAGTCCCAAAATGTAAAAAAAGTTGTAGAATATTTAAAATCTAACAAAATTAAACAAGCTGAAACTTTTCCAAAAGACCATAGACCATGGGGATGGTTTGAAATTTTGTCCATAGGGAAAAGATTTCAAGTAAAACGAATATATGTAAATCCTGGAGCTTCTTTAAGTTTACAAAGTCATAAATTTAGATCTGAACATTGGGTATCTGTTGAAGGTACAGCTAAAGTTATAATAGGCAAAAAAGTTCAGTTAATCACAGAAGGTCAATCAGTATATATACCAGTTGGAGAAGTTCATAGACTTGAAAATCCAGGATCATCCCCAATCGTTTTGATTGAAATACAAACAGGAAGTTATCTTGGTGAAGATGACATTGTGCGTTACGAGGATATTTATTCGAGGGAGTAACATTATTATTTCAATTGTTTGTTATAATCATAATTAAGTCTATTAAATTTTATTGTATAACTTTATGATTAAAATGTTTTGGGGTTAGTTTTATAATGAAAAAAGTAGATAAAATTATTAAGTCTTTGAGTCAAATTACAACAATTTTTTTTGATGTTGATGGCGTTTTTACAGATGGTGGATTATACTTTTCAGAAAATGGGTTCAGTTTTAAAAAATTTAATGTTCAAGATGGAATGGGTTGTATTCTTTTAAAAGAATTAGGATTTGATATATTAGTAATAACAGCTAGACACAGTATTGCAGTTACAAAACGTTTCAAGGAGTTGGGGATTGATAAAGTTTTTACTAAGATTTTGAATAAAAGAGATTTTATTCAAAATTATTCTAATAAACACAATTTATCAAAAAAGAAGCTTGCAATGTTTGGTGATGATATTCAAGATTTAACTGCTATAGATGAAGTTAGTGTTTTTTTTACTACAGCAAATGCTGTTGATGATGTTAAAAATATGGCAGATTATATTACTGAACGATCTGGTGGTTATGGAGCTGTGAGAGAGATTTGTGATTTAATTATTAGTTCAAAAGGCTTGAGCTCTATAAAAGTTTTTGAAGATTATATAAAAAAAGGTAATTAATAATGCCAATATTAAATTTTAAAACAGATAAAATGTTTACGGACATTACTAACGACATTCAAGCTATGGTTCCAAATAAGTTTGAAGGCATTGTTAATGTTTATTCACCTCATACTACTTGCTGTGTTTTTCAAACTGAAAATGAACTATTGCATCTAGTAGATTTACGTTTTTTTCTTGATAAGCAGGTGCCATATATGAAGCAACCTGAAGGTGAACACAGAAATGTTAAGTATTTACACGATATGATCTCGTTAAGACAAGATGTTCCTTTTGATGAGCCAATTAATGGACATTCTCATATTAGATCTTTGTTTTTTAACTCATCCGAGAATATACCTGTAAAAAACAGTAAATTAAGGCTAGGAAAATGGAAGCGTATTTTTTTTGTTGAGTTAGATCCGATGAGAAAAAGAGAACTTATTATAACATTTATAAATGGTCAAAATTGATATGAAAGTCTTCACAATAATAAAAGAAGATTCAAAAAGAATACCTTACAAAAATTTTAAAGATATTAATGGTCATCCTCTCTGGTGGCATTTACTTTCCGAATTAAAGGACCTTGATGTAACGGTAAATTCAGACAGTCAAAAGTTTATAGATCAAATTCAAAATTCTAACATGAAATCAATTAATGTAATTAAAAGGAAACAAAGACATATAGATTGGGAAAATAATGAAAACATTGATTCTAGTCCGGTTGAGGATATGTTATTTGATTTTTGCCACACCTTAGATACATCCGAGATAGTAGTATTAACACATATAACGTCCCCATTTCTAAAAAAAAACACGATATTTGATGCAGTCAATGTGTTACGCAATGATCCTTATGCCAAGTCTATTCATTCAGTTTTAAAAATTCAAGATTTTGTATGGTTAAAAAATGATAGTGATGTTTCTTCTGTAAATTTTTTTACAGATAGAGTTCAACGCACCCAAGATTTATCTCCAATTTTTGTGTCGAAGGGTGCTTTTTTTATTGCAAAAGCAGGTGATATATTGGATCAAAAAAAACGTTTACCAGAACCATTACTTTTCTATCCATTAAGTCATATTGAAAGTGTCGAAATTGACAATTTTGATGACCTAGAATTTGCAAGGTTTTTGAAAGATAAATGATGAAATTTATTGATGTTACTCTTAGAGATGGTGGGCACCAACATGGCTTTAATTGGCCATTAGAATTTGTTCAAAGGTATATGGAATCTATCAGTTTGTTTCCAGAAATTGAATTTATTGAACTAGGATATTGGAAGCAAAGTGGTAAATTTGACGGTCCTTTTTACTCTATTGAAGAAAAATTACTTAAATCTATCTGTAAAATGACTAAGAAAAAAGTCTCTATTATGGTTGATTATCATTACTGTTCTCACAATATCGAAGATTTTCCAAGTAATTTTAATTTCAAAGAATTAGGATTAATTAGGGTTTGTTTGCGAAAAGAGGATATAAAAGAAGGTTGCATGTTTGTAAAAGAGCTAAAAAAATATGCTAGATGTAAATTAAGTATAAATTTTTTCAATATTACTAATTATACAGAAGATGATTTAGCAATAGCATGTCAGTTAGCAACTGGTTCAAACGCAGATTTCATGTACTTCGCTGATACGCATGGAAGTCTTGATTTAGGTCAAAAATTAGCAATATTTAAGAAATACACAAAGTTGATTAAAGAAATTGGCATGACACCTGGACTTCACCTACATGACCATTCAGGAAAAGCTTATTTTAATTATAGGAATCTTTTAAACGCTGGTTTTGAAGCAACGGATGTTTCTCTAGGTGGTTTAGGTAAGGGTTTGGGTAATTTAAGATTAGAGCACGTTTTTGATATTCGTGGAAGAGAACATATATTAGATCATTTAATAATAGATAAGAATTTGTTCTTAATGCCGTCTGGACCATATGGGATTTTAACGGCTAGAGATAGTATTACAGATCATTATGCGGTTGAAGCTGAAAAAATAGGTCTTGCTCCAAGCGAGTTTGCAACTCGTTTAGAGGGAATTACAGGATTTTCAAAAGATAATTATAATAAAAAATTCTTAACTAATGAGTAAAAACAAATCAATAGTAATCACTGGCGCATCTTCTGGTCTTGGAAAGTATTTATACAAATCATTTTCAAAGTATTATGACATTATAAACATTTCCAGAAGGATATCTTCAAGCCAATATAATATTATATCTAATTTAGAGGATTTATCAGGTTTAAAACAAAAATTAGAAATGAATAAAATTAAGCATGAATTATGTATATTAAATGCAGGAACATTGGGCACTATTGGATCTGCTAATGAGATAAAAGTGGAAGAATTTTTAGAAGCCTTAAAAATCAATGTAGTTGCTAACAAAATCATTATTGATTGGAGTATATTAAATGGATGTAAATATTTTATTGGAATATCATCTGGAGCTGCTACTAAAAATTATGATGGTTGGCTGAATTACTGTGTTACTAAATCTGCTTTTAGATCTATGTTACTTCAGTATCAAAAAGATTTTCCAGAATTGAATTTTAAACTAATCAGTCCTGGTATTTTGAGTACAAATATGAATAAACAAATAAAGTCTTTGGATGTGTTTTTATATCCCGATATGAAAAAATTTCATCAAACAAAAGCTGAAGATCCTCAAAAAGCCTCTGAATTAATATATAAAAAATATCGAAACTATTTTGACCGTGAAGACATAGAGATTGATTTGAGGAGTGAGGATGAATGGTAATTTCGACTAATTTTAAAGTCTATAGAAAAGTAAAAAAGCAGGTAAAATTATGAAAAAAAGAGCTCTAATTACCGGTGTAACTGGACAGGATGGTTCGTATCTGGCTGAATTTTTAATTGATAGAGGATATGAAGTACATGGTTTAAAAAGACGGTCTTCTTCTTTAAATACTGGAAGAATAGACCATCTCTACCAGGATCCAAATACAGATGAACAAAATTTAAAACTTCATTATGGAGATCTGGCAGATTCATCTAACTTAACAAAAGTAATTAGTGAAGTTAAACCTGACGAAATATATAACCTTGCTGCACAAAGTCATGTCGCAGTTAGTTTTGAAACCCCTGAATACACAGCAAACATTGATGCTCTTGGAACATTAAGACTATTAGAGGCTGTAAGGTTTTTAGGTTTAAAAAAAACAAAATTTTATCAAGCTTCATCTTCAGAACTTTATGGTCTAGTTCAACAAGTTCCTCAAAATGAAAAAACACCATTTTATCCACGTTCTCCTTATGCAGTTGCAAAACTATATTCTTACTGGATTTCTGTTAACTATCGTGAAGCTTACAATATGTTTGTTTGCAATGGCATATTGTTTAATCACGAAAGCCCACGTCGTGGTGAAACATTTGTAACTCGTAAAATAACTCGTGGCATTGCGCAAATAGCCCTTGGTTTGGAAGATTGTTTATATATGGGAAACATCAATTCTTTAAGAGACTGGGGTCATGCAAAAGATTATGTTGAAATGCAGTGGTTAATGCTTCAGTTAGATTATCCAAAAGATTTTGTTATAGCTACTGGTAAGCAGCATTCTGTTCGTGATTTTATTACATGGGCTTGCGAAGACCTAGGTATGATTATTGAATTTAATGGTAGCGGATTGGAAGAAGTTGGAAAAATTGTTAAAATCAATGGTGATAAGGCGACTGGCGCTCAAATTGGACAAAAAATAATTCGGATTAATCCAAGATATTTCCGACCTTCTGAGGTTGATTCTTTGCTTGGTGATGCCAGCTTAGCTAAAAAAGTTTTGGGTTGGGAACCTAAAATTTCAGCAAGAGAGATGTGTCGCCAAATGGTACTTGAGGATTACAATATTTTAAATAAAGAAGCACAAAAAAAGTCTATTACATAAGTATAATAAATTTTTTTGTAGGATTAAGTAAATGAAAAACTCAATATATATAGCAGGTCATAATGGTATGGTCGGCAGTGCAATACTTAGAATTCTGTCCAAAAAGAAAGATTTAAATCTTATCACAGCATCTAGGAAACAACTAGATCTTACAAATCAGTATGCAGTAAGAAACTTTTTAGAAAAAAATAAACCCACTCAGATAATATTAGCAGCCGCAAAGGTTGGAGGAATTAATGCAAACAACATCTATCCTGCTCAATTTATTAATGAAAATCTTCAAATACAAACAAATATCATAGATTGTGCTCATCGTCTGGATATTAATAAATTATTATTTTTAGGATCATCATGCATTTACCCAAAACATTCTCCTCAGCCTATAAAAGAACATTATTTACTGGATGGAAAACTAGAACCAACCAACGAGCCATATGCGATTGCCAAAATCGCTGGGTTAAAAATGTGTGATAGTTATCATCGTCAATATGGAAGAGATTATAGAGCAGTAATGCCAACTAATCTTTATGGTCCAGGTGATAATTTTCACCCGGAAAACAGCCATGTTGTACCTTCATTATTACGAAGGTTTCATGAAGCAAAGTTAAATAAACAAAAAGAAGTAGTGGTATGGGGGACTGGAAATCCTAGGCGAGAGTTTCTACATGTTGACGATATGGCAAGCGCATGTTTGTTCGTGTTAGGATTAGATCGTCAAGAATATGATAATGTTACTTCTCAACAAGCTCCTCATATTAATGTAGGAACTGGTTATGATGTTACTATTAAAGAATTAGCAGAATTAGTTAGTGTAGTTGTCGGTTTTAAGGGTAGTATAATTTTTGATGAAGGAAAACCCGATGGAACTCCTCGAAAGCTTTTAGATGTATCAAAGTTAAAAAATTTAGGCTGGAATAGTTCAATTAATTTAGAAATTGGACTTAAAGATGCCTATGAGTGGTATTGTAATAAAAAAGATTATCTAAAAATTTAGACTTTTATTTATTTTTGTTATAGTTAGTATTTAATTTCTTTAGCATAATTAAAAGTCAATTTATTTCACGTAAGGAAATTGGTATGAGTGATTTTGAGATAAACATAAAACAAGTAATCCTATCATTTTGGAAGATTAGATATTATGTCATATTATTTCCTTGTGTTTTCATTTTATTGTTTTTTGCCTATAGTTATACCCAAAAAGTGTATCCAAAGAATTTTTTGGTTTACTATATTCAATTCAATAATAGTAATGAAGGAAACTCTTATTTTATAAATGACACAAGCACACTAGCAGTTTTTAAAGAGCTTCAAAAAAAATGGGACATAAACGCAGAAGATCTTCAAAATAGTTTCAGTGTTGATGCCATAAGTCCACTAACTCCTTTTATCCAGAAGGAACATCAAATAATGATGAGAAAACCTGGATTAAAACCTGCTGAAATAGAAGCTTTAGGAAAACAGATGGTTAAGAAAATTGAGAGTGCTAACAGATTGTCAGCAAGAATTTCATTTGATTATCAAAGTTTAGGCCTAAGTGTTAAACAGGCCACTGAAATTTTAACTGCATTCCCTTCAACATGGAACAGAATATTCGCAAGTACTTATTTAAAAGATTTTTACATATCCCCAGATTCAGAAAATATAGCCAAAATTAATAAAGTAAATGTGAAAGCTTTGGTAACTTATGACACCGTTTCAAATGCAATTAATACACTAGAAAAATTAAAATTGTATGACCAAAGAAATTTTTCATTATTATCTTCAAAAGGTGGAAATAAAAGTAGTGATATTTTAATAAAATTGAAACTACTAAAAACAATATATTTAATACCTTATTTTAATTCTGAAGTGAAAAAAGAAACATCTGAAATTCTGTTTTTTTTAAATAGTCTTAAAATGAATAAATTAGAATTAGAAGAAAAACTAGCTGGTATTGATCGCACAATTACTTTTCTCAAGAAAGAAGATGCAAATGAGGAAAAGATTGGTGTAATGACTAGTAATGAAATAAATGCTGATGCTTTAAAAATGCTTACTGAACTTAAACATAACGAATATGAGTCTCAAATTTACCTAAATCATATTTCAAAAAGAAGTAATTTGGAAAATGAACTAGCTAAGACAAAAAGAGAGATTGATGAAATCCAGAGTTTAAATAATGATGGAGGTACTTTAACAGAATACATGTATAACGAAATATTTGATAGTCTAAAAATATATAATAATTTTATAAGTGATTATAAGGAAAACTTTATTCCTAAAGAAAATGATAAGTATTACCCTTTTGTAAAGCCGCAATTGATTGGGCAAAAAAATATAATTAATATACGTAATTTAATTCTTGTAGGATCTTTTGGTATATTTATTGGGATTATATATGGATTAATTTTTTTATTTATTCTCGATTTTAAATCGAAAACTCAAATAAATGTCCAAAGTAGACGCTAAGGTTTCTAAAAATAATGTTTTGTTACCAAAACTTTTAGAAATTATAACAATTTCGTCTAACAACGATGACGGGCTTGCTTTAACTGCTCAAAACATAATAAGTCAAAAAAAATCTAGCTTCCTTTGGACTATAATTGACGGTGGTAATTCTAAATTAGCAAAAATGCTATCTTTAAATTCTGCAATCTCAGCAAGAGTTTTAAAAGATCAAAGTTCTGGCATTTACAATGCGATGAATATTGGCTTGTGTAATGCTATCGGAGAATATGTTATGTTTTTAAACGCTGGTGATCAAATAAAAAAAAATGTTGATTTACAAGAAATAACTAAAAAATTAAATAAAGTTGACATTTTATTTATGGGATATGAAATTAAAGGAAAAACATTCAAACCAAACAATTTTCAAAAATTTGTATATAAAATGCCTACTTCACACCAAGCTATTATATTTAGGAAACGGGTGCATGAAAACTTTTTTTATGATTCAAAATATAAAATCTCTGCAGATTTTGATGTTTTGCATAGGTTAAAAAAATCTGGATATTCTTTTAATGTTGATAATACAATACTTGTAACTGTAGAACCAGGTGGTTTAAGTGACACAAAAAGATCACAAGTGTTTTATGAGAGGCTAAAAATAATAAAAGGGTTTAATTTACAAAAACTATTAGTAATATTAAGTTTTTTTTACTGTTTACCACCAATTTTAAGGAAATTTATAAAGCGGAGAACAAATTGAAAGCTTTAGTCACAGGCGCTGCTGGAATGATTGGCACAGCTCTAATTAAAAATCTTCTTGATAATTCTATTGAAGTCATAGGTGTTGACAATTTTTTTAGGGGAAAATCAAGTAATATTGATTTACTTAAATCTCATGCTTCTGAGACAGGAAGTAATTTTGAATTTTATGAATGTGATTTATCAAAAAATATTGATGATACCTTGTTTCCAATTCCAGACGCTGTTGTACACTTGGCTGATGTAGTGGCTGGTATCAAGTATGTGTTTAATAATGAATTTGAATTATTAAACCAAAATCTTTTAATTGATGCTAACGTAACAAGTTACATCAACAAAAAAAAAATACCCAGATATATTTATGTTGGAACTGCTTGTAGTTTCCCCAAGCATCTACAAAATGGAATAAATAGCAAATTATTCGAAGAATCTAAATTTCCAGCAGCACCAGAATCCACTTATGGATGGTCTAAATTAATGGGTGAAATTTTAACTGAACAACTTGGAAAAAATAAAAATACCGAAACATGTAGTATCATACTACATAATGTATATGGATTTTATTGTGATTTTGATTTATCAAGATCACAAGTAATTCCTTCTTTGATAAAGAAAGCAAAAAATTTAAAAAAAGGAGAAATTTTGGATGTTTGGGGTTCTGGTGAGCAATCACGTTCATTTATAGACGCAAGAGATGTTGCGGATTTTTTAACTTCCGCTTTATTATCCTCTAAACCTCTTAAAATTTTTGATAAGGCTCAAATTGGAGATCCATATGCAACTTCAATTAAAAGAGTATCCGAAATAATTATCAAATATTTTGATGAAAAAAAATTAATTTTGCGTTTCAATAAAAATGAACCATCAGGTGATTTAGGAAGGATACCTGACTTAACAAAAGCAAGATCACTAGGCTTTATCCAAAAAATTAAAATTGAAGACGGAATTAAAGATCTTATTAATTGGGCTTTGCAAGCAAATGAAATATAGATGTCTAAAAAATCAATATAATTCTTTCTAAATAGGTATATATATAAATTATGACTTTAAGTAAAAATTTAGATGAAATTATTAAATGAAAAATACACTAGTATATACGGTATGCACTTCTGATTATGATTATTTGTTTCCAGAGAATACTAAAAAAATCTTACCTCTTTGTGATATCAAAGTTCTATGTATCGACTGTAAAAAAATCCCTAACCTTTTCGGTGTTAATCTAGATAGAAATATTTACCCAAAATTTAAAACAAATTACTTATTATCACGTTACATAAAAACTAATATATTTAAAATATTTCCTAATTATAAACATTTCGTATATTTAGATGGAAATATCATAATTAAAAAAGGTTTTGAAAGAGTTTTAGATAAATTTATTAATAGTCAAAAGCAAATTTTAGTCAAAAAACACCCACATAGAAACTCATTAATAAATGAATTTGAATTTTTACTAAATAATAGCAAGATAAAAGATGTTAATAAGTTAATAGAAATAAAGCGTCAAATGTCATATTTAAATGAAGACAACAAAGAAGCTTTACTTACGGAAAATAATATATTTATGTTTAAAAGAACTATTAAAGTTGAAAGTTATTTTGAAGAATGGTTTTTTGAAATAAAAAGATGGAACACTAGGGATCAATTATCTAATTCTATTTTTCTAAGTAAGTTTAAAAAAGAAGAATTAGAAGTCTGGATACCTTCAAAAAAAAATCCTACATATCAAGTAAACGGCCACAAAAATAATAAATTTCCCTACAACATTTATAATTGGATACATTGTCGTAGACATATTAGAATTTACAGCGTTATTGAATTTTTTGTAAGACCAATCTATTATTTATTTTTAAAATTTTTAGCAAATAAATGAATTATTTTCAAAATTTAGTCTTATTAATAAAATCCACAATAAATATTTTCTCTTTCTCAGGATATAATAGTTTAAATGTTTTATTTATTTTAACTTCATCTGCCTTACTAGTGTCTGTTTTAGACTTGTTTTCTATTGGATTGGTTGTGGCATTTCTTTTTGGTGGTGAAGAGTTAGCTCCATTTATCAATTATGTAAATTTGTTTTTAGATAGTTTAGGGTTAAATTTCAGTGATCTACAAATACTAATATTTATAATCACTGTTAGGCTTTTTGCAGGCTTTTTTTGTCCCTTAGGCGTATCAATGCTAATAGCAAATATTGCTCGTAAACTTTCAAAAAAAGTTTTCCTAACAAGTTTAAGTTTTGATGTTCATACATTCGCTAAATCTAATGCTGTTAAACAAATGAGACTTGTTAGCGGAGGTGTCAATATATTCTGTTCAACTTATCTACAGGCAATCTCAGCATTGAGTATTGAAATAGTAACTTTAATAATATTCTCAATAGCGTTGATATTAATCTTACCAAATCAAGTTTTATTACTATTATCGTGTCTGTTTATCTTGATATTTATTTTACTATTAATGACAATTAAAATTATTTCAAATCTTTCAGATAAGCAGAAGCAACAGGACGAAAAAAAAAATAGAGTTATTGTTGACGCTCAATCAATGTATAGAGAGATTAAATCACTTGGGGTCACTTTTTGGTTTGTTGAACAACTTGATTTGTTCAATCATAAAGTCCTGAAATATCAAATTTCAGTTTTTGGTTTAACAATTGGTTTAAAGGCCATTATCGAATTTCTATCAATCTTATTTATACTTTCTATTTTCTTAATTGGAAGTGAGGAAAAGACTACAGGTCTTAACTCTTCATTAGTTTTTAGTCTTGCTGCATTTCTAAGAATGTATCCGGCAATTAACAGGATAAGTGCTCATTCAGGTTTGATAAGTCATAGTGTTACTTTCGTCTTTGAACTAAACGATTATATAAAAAAGGCTATATCAGTTTTTGAAAATGAAATTAATTACAAAAACCGTCCTTTAATTAAAAAATTTAAAAAAATTATTGTTAAAAATTTTATCTTTTTCATTGAAAATAAGTTGATAGGTCCTTTTAATTTAGAAATAAATTCTGGAGAGTGGGTTCGCCTAGAGGGCATAACAGGTTCAGGTAAGAGCTCTTTGCTAGATATTCTAGTAGGTTTTTGGAGACCAAAAGTTACTAATGGTGAAATTCTTGTCTATCCAAATTTAGGAAAACCTTTAACAATTGCAGAAGCTAAACTTATTTATACATACGTTCCTCAATCTACTCACTTAATTGAAGGTTCAGTTTATGAAAATATGACATTAGGAAGGGTTATAAATCAATCTACATTAGATTTCAGCCTTGATGTAGTTTGTTTTCCGGACGAAATGAAGATTGACCGTTTTTCTGCAGATTGTAGAGTCTTGTCTGGAGGAGAAAAACAACGTTTATGTATTGCAAGAGCCCTATCAATTATGCCAGATATTCTAATTCTTGACGAAGCTTTTTCTGCAATAGATAAAATAACAGCAAAAAAAATAATTAAAAATATAAAAAATTATTTTCCAACTTTAACCGTTCTTTACACTTTTCATGAAAGCTTGGATTTTGACTAACCACCTTATATCAGTTGTAATGGCTGTGCATAAACCAAATGTGAAATATTTAGAGTACCAACTCATATCAATTTTGGAACAATCAATTATGCCAAACCAAATAATAATTGTAGTTGATGGTTATTTTTCAAAAACATTAAGAATCAATATGTTAAAAATTTTGAAAAATTATTCAATCGAAAATAAAATAGTGAAAAATAAAAAAAAGCAAGGGTATTCAAGTGCTTTTCGTTATGGACTAAAGTTTGTAAAATCAGATATTATTTATTTCTCTGATCAAGACGATATATGGAATAGAAATAAGATAGAAGTTACATCAAAATATTTAAATAATGGGTTCTGTGACGCTGTAATTAATAATTGTCAATTCTATTGGGATAAAAACCAAAAATTTGGACTATCAAAGGCAAAAATAATTAGAAATTACTTTGGCAGTTTTGATCCTTTTATTGCAGGCTGTTGTACTGCTATCACTAGACGTGTATCAGATCTAATGCTAGAAGGACTTTTTGATTACTTAGAATATGACGAACAAGCACATTTAATAGCAAATTTAGTGTCTCGTAGAAAAATAGTTTTAGAAAATCTTCAATTATATAGACGACATAATGCTAACAGTTCGTTACATGATATAAACTCTGGCTTGTTAAAAAATAAATCTTTTTTTGATGATTTCAAAAAACATCTTTTGAGTTTGAAGGTCAGTACTTTATTATGGAGTAAAAAAAATGAAAATTACAAGATTTTTAAAACTTATCTAAGGATAGGTAAACTTACTAAAGTACACTTTGGATCTTTTGAAGGTAAAATGCTCCAGAGGTGGATCTTGGCTATAACAAGTCACTACACTCAGTCAAGTATATGGACTGTTTTAAGAGTTATTTTTTTTAAACATTTATATTATTCATTAAGATATATTTCTCCGTCAAGTCGAGATTGTTTAAAAACCTCTAATAAATTAAATAAAAATTTTATAGTTTCTAGACTAAATTTAGATCATTTCTGCAGATGGGGAAACGGAGTTTTTTCAATAATAAAAAGAGGTCATAACGCACAAACAATCTATGATGAGTTAGAGAGGATGGTTATTTTTTCTACAGAAAAAAAAACATCATTGCTACTCCTTAGATTTTCGGAAGATGAATTTAAGTTGTTGTATGGGCTACCTCTATTATCAAAAGGTATTTCATTGAAATCAAGATTAGGAGCTTTGTTTAGACTAATAAAATTTTTTTCAACTAACAAATTTGAAATTTCTAATACTAATTATTCTGGAAATAGTAAAATATCTCGTAAATTACTTAAAATAATTAGAAATAAAAGTTGGTTAAATATAAGAAATCATAGTAACGAGATAGTTTTTTGTGCTCATTTATCTTGGTCAAATAAAAGTAAAAATCAAATACCTTATATAAATAAATTTTTACGTACTTTTATTAAACTAGATTCATCGAAACTTGATAAAAAGCTTTTTCCCTTTTATTTTGTATATGCTATGATTAGTAGGGGTAAAATATTTTACAGAAAAAAAGTTTTAGTTATAAGTTCTTTTCTTGCCAGTAAGGCTAATAGGGTTTCAGAGTCATTAATTGAAAAAGGTGTTTTAGAGGTTAAACATTTTAGGATAAGCTCGGAGTTTACTTGTAAGGCATCTTTAGATATCGATTTAATTAATAAATTTAATCCTGATATTGTGTTATTTGGTGAAGGCATTTTTAAATTTATACTTATTCCACAAATAATAAAAATACAAGCACCAGTTCTGGATGCTGGATATATGCTTGAAGTTTTAAGTGATCAAGCATTATCATTTTCCCAACCTTACTGTCATTAAATGTATATCTTTCAGATAACAGGGGGGCTCGGAAATCAGTTATTTCAGTATCTCCAATCTAAAAATTTTGAACGAAATTTAAATATAAAATTTGTATATATTAAATACTTCTATAGAGAAAATATACCTCTCTTAGATAAAAGAAAGCCAGAATTAGATAATATTAATGGTGTTGATATTTCTTGGTATAGTTCAAAAGTTCTCAATCAATATTACTCAATTCCTGCCGGGATAAGACGAAAGTTATTTTACTTTATAAATCTATTATGTTGTTGGAGAAAAGGAAGTTTTTTAATTCTGAATGATAAAACAATAAAGTTATTTTGGTTTTTTAGAAAATTTTTTGATGACATAATTTTCACAGGACATTGGCAAAATCAATTTAAAAGAGAAATGCATCAAAAATTCTTGTTAGAGTTTAAACCAAAAATTCATAATCAATTAAGTTCTGAATTGACAAAAATCTACCACAAAGTCAAAAAAGATAGTATTGGCGTGTTTGTAAGAAGAGGTGATTACGTTAAACTTGGTATAGCTAAAAATGCAAGTTATTATGAAAATGCTATCTTAAGACTTGTTAAGGGGAAAAAACCAGTTATGATAGCAATATTTTCCGATGATATTGAATGGTGTAAAGCAAATTTAATTATAGAAAAACATAAAATTTTTTACATTGGTAGTTCTCAAAGTAATTCAGTAGATACACTTTTTGTTATGAGTAGATTTAACACTATAATTGTTTCTGATAGTACTTTTAATTTTTTTGCGTATCACATTGGAAAAAACTTCAAACAAAAAAATATTATATATCCTAAAACATCTCGTCTTTTTAAACTAAATTATTGAGTGATAAATTTATAGCTTTACTCAAATGGATATAGAAATCAATTTAGTTATTTTACAAAATTAATTGCAAAATGGAATAAATGGCATTTGTTTTTTGTTATTTGTGAATATTTTAATGTCTTGTATAAATTACGTCTATAGATAAGTTTTTATTACTAACTACATCACCATAATTATTGATGGCTATTAGCTTATATTTATTTTTGCATAAAATTGAATCAAAATCAGAAAATGAAACTGTTCCATCATATGCTTGGGCAATCATAAACTCTAATTCAATATTTTTTATGACACCCTTTCTGAGGCTTTCGCTAGCTCCCCTCAATACTTCAGGCTCCCATCCTTGAACATCAATTTTTAGATAATCTATAGATTTTATTTTATTAAATTTAACGTATTTGTCTAATGTTGTAATCTTAACAGATACACTGTCATCATTGATTTCATTCCAATTTTTGTTAATTCTTTTGTATTCCTCTACATATGCAGAATTTTTGTCTAATTTATTAAAACTAGACATTGCACCAAAATTCCCAATATTATTAAAAAAAAGTTGAGATTGACCTTCACAACTACCTAATGCTTTGTTAACTAAAAACAAATTATTAAATTTATAATTATCTTTAATGTGTTTATATAAATCTGGAAGAGGTTCAAATGAATGTATTATAGAATTTTTAAAAATTTTTCTAAATCTGATTATTGACTGTCCTTTATTTGCGCCAACATCAAAAATGACTGGTGTGTTACTACCAATTAATTTAGGTATTAATTCATCGAATGTTTGCCTACGTTTTTGAAGTTTAACATTAAAAATTTTTAAAAAATAATTAATATATTTTTTTATGAACATTTATTCAATTCTCAATAAGTATTTTGAAAAGTTAAAAATAAACTAAAGCATATTCAATTAATTAATATAATAGAATTAGAAATGAAGTAAATAATAAGAAATTAAAAAACTAATTATGATTTGTGTCACACATTGAATTAAAATTCATTGATAATCATTTAAAGTTATATATAAATATTCTTAAAGAAAAGCGGAACAAGTCAAAATTAGAATAGTTTTTTTTAAATAATTTGATTATAGCGAGTAGCAAAAACACTTCTTTTTAATCGAAAAGGTCAAATGAATATTCTTCATGTTGTTGGTTCATTAAGTGACGCTGGAGCAGCCTTAGGTGCTAAAGTTCTTCACGAACAATTGCTAAAATTAGGTGTGAATTCAAAGATTTTATACTTAAAAGACACCCAAAAAACTTTCAGTAAAGGATGTATAAATTCTGGGAATTTTTTTGAAAACATTTCTGCTTTTTTCTGGCAAAGAGTTGAGAGTAAACTTCTTTCTTTAATATTTACAAAAAAAACTCCAGCAATATTCACTACTGGTTTATTTGCATGGTCTTTCAAAAAGTACATAAATCATTATAATATTGATATTGTAAACTTGCATTGGCCTGGTTATGGATGTTTTTCTTTTTCCTTATTTTCTAATTTAAATATTGTTTTTACAATGCGTGATATGTGGTTGGCAACTGCAGGTTGTCACTACCCAATGAATTGTACTAATTACATGAATGAATGTAGTAATTGTCCAGCTTTGTCTACCAATAACTCTAATCTTGTTAATTTTTTTACAAGAACTCTTTTCTTGAGAAAAAAGAGATTGATTGATCGTTCTAAAAACTTTGAGATAGTCTCAATTTCAAAATTTGTTACCTCATTCCAAAATTCTCCCATTTTAGCATCAAAGAAAATACATTTAATAGAAAACTTTGTAGACTTAAATCAAGTAAAAGAGGCTACTCCAATACAAAAATGGGTTAAGTCAGAAGTTTTAAAAAAACCAATATTACTTATACCGAAGAAAACAAAAGAATCTTGGAAAGGTTATGAAGATCTTGAATTATGTTTGTCGGAGTTGACAAAAATTTATGAAGTTTGGCAATTTGGACGTGGTGAGGCCAAGCCTTTTATTAAAGACTATGGTTTTATTAATTCACGCCGAAAACTCTATGGTTTATTTAAATCTACTTCGGTATTTTTATACCCAACAAAGTATGAATCTTTTGGTAAAGTTATAATTGAAAGTGGAGCAGCTGGTACGCCCGTAATTATGCAAAAAAATTCCAAAGTTGGAATTGACAAATCTTTACCATTTATATTCGAAGCAAATTTTTCATCAATGGAAGATTTAATTTTGAATATTAAACTTGCTACATTAGCAAAATTTAAAAATGAAAAAGCTGGGAATCCTTGGTTGGATCTTTGTAAAAAACGTTACTCTCCATCAGCTCAGGCAAAAAAGTATATATGTTTGTATAGAAGTTTAATTAAATGAGTATTTTAATTCCTTGGATCAGTTTTGCTCTGCATACGTTAGTTACAGGCAATCAAATAATTTCTTGGTTATGTAGCATAGTTATTGCTACATTTATATTTTGGTTTTGTTTAATTCAAGAAAATTCTAGATTTATCAAATATGTTTTTTTACCTTTATCTTTGATTTCCTCGGCTAGCTATGACTTTAATTCTGGAAAAATATTTGCAACTGGTTTTTTTCAATACATGTCCTTGGATTTTTTTTGTATAGTAACTATATTTTCTCGTTATTTAATTCGTATATTAAATTTCAACAAAACAATAAAACTATTAGATGTTCTTGTAATTATTTTAATTACTTTATGTTTAATAAGTTCAATTTTGGGGTACTTTTCAAATTTTAAAAATTATAAATGGATACTCTATTTGCCCATTTGTTTCGTTGTATTTAGTTATATTGGTGAACTTAAGGATAATGGGCACATAGTTGATGCAGAAACTTACTCAAAAATTTTGCTACTAATATTATTTATTAGCTGGATTATTTTAGGACTAGGAAACATGTCTCATGCCGCTTTTATATTTCTTATACTTTTCTTTAATTTATTTCTTCGTGTAAATTTTAAAAAATTTTCTTATTTGAGTATAAGTTTGGTGTTAACTTTTTTATTAATCATCTATACTAATAATTTACAATTTTTTGCGAGCTTTACTACAACTTTATTTTTTGTATTTTTTTTAATATGTTTTATATTTCCATTTAGTATTTCATTTTTTTACAAACAACTTATTCGCTTGTGTAGTGCAATTATTGCTATAATCATAATTTTTTCTATAAAGTTACCTCGCTTTATTTCAGACTTTAGAGTTTTCGATGATAGCACTTATCTTTATTTAGAATATTTAAATAAACTGATATATAAGATTTTTGAAGATAGGTGTGCTATGTGGTTTGGAGCATTAAATCATGTTACAGAAAAAGATATTTTTTACAATTTTTTAAGACCTGCTGGAGAATATTTTGTTCCATCTATATCAACTGTGTTTTATTACAGGTTTGGTAATTTAGAATGGAGTGGTTTGTCCCATTCTGGTTTTATAGAGGTTTATTTTCATGCAGGTCTTTTAGCGGGCATTATTTGCTTTATTTTAATTGAAAAAGTATTTAATGTTAGTTATGGGAACGTGAAATCCACAAACTATCTACTGATTTCAATTTTTTTCTTATTATTGTTAGGTAATTTTATTATAACAAAATCTATACTAATTTTTTGGGTTTTTTTAGGATTATATGCAAAGAAAAATGTTTATAGTAAATAATTCAATTTATAAAATCTTAAAAAAATTGTTTTTCCTTATTTTTGATTTTATTTATTTATATAGAGTTAAGTTAAAAACTCAGAAAATTGGAGAAAACAAACACAGTGTTTCAACATTTATTAAATACACAGCAACAGTACAATCATTTCTCGAGAGTGATAAAAGATTTAGAAGATTTAGACAATCCCCTTTTTACAAGATTGTCTTAGAACATGTTAATTACGATTTAGCACAAAAATATCTAAAACAGGTCAAAATTTTTTCAGATGGTCAAAGTTTTGTTCCTTATTTTGATGCTATGGTAAGAAACGATAGAGTAGGTTCTCCAGAATTGTATAAGTTTGATTTTGGATCTGTTTCTGGTACCTCACTTAGATATTGTAAGGTTTATCTCGAAATAAAGTCACTATTTGATATTAATAGAATAAAAGATATTGCAGAAATAGGTGGGGGATATGGTGGTCAAGCATTAATTTTTGATACTCTTCATAAACCTTTAGCGAAATACAGAATTTTTGATCTTCCAGTAGTTATCAAACTAATAGAGCTTTATATCAATTCATATTATTTAAATAGTAGTTTTTCAGCAAATGATATCAACTCTCTTTGCAAAGGACGAAGTTTTGATTTAGTGATTAGTAACTATGCTTTCTCAGAATTGCCCAGAAATCTTCAAGAAATATACATGAATAAAGTAATTTTAAATTCAAGATGTGGTTATCTTACAATGAATACAGGGTTAGTGAATAAATCAGACAAAATGATATCAAGCGAAAATAAATTAAAAAGATACACATCAGACGAATTAATAAAAAAAATTCGTGGGGCAAGATTAATAAGAGAAGTTCCATTAACCTCAAAAAATAATTACATTATAGTTTGGGGTACTAATTAATGGACATAATCATATCAACTACACATTCTGAATTTAGTAATCGTAAAAAATCTCTACTTTCAATAATAGAAAGAAAAGAAAAATATCGTGTTTTTTGCTACAAAAATGCTTTAGTTGAAACAAAATTTTCTGATTTATTTAAAGGTTCTTTTGGTGAATTAGTGTGTTCCTAAAATGTAAATCCGGTAGATGTTTATGTTATTTAGTGTAGATTGATCTTAATGAAAAACTTTATTAATGAAAAAATTTTAGTAACTGGTCATACAGGTTTCAAAGGTTCTTGGTTGTCCAAAATTCTTAATCTTGGAGGAGCTAAAGTTATTGGCCTTTCAAATAAAATTGAAGATTATCATTTATGCTACAAAAACCTTAGTAGTAATATATTTGATAAAGAAATATTTGAGAATGTAGAAAATGCAGATTTTTCAAAAATTATAGAAAAAGAAAAAATTGATATTATTTTTTATCTAGCAGCACAAGCACTTGTTCCAAGCGCATTTTTAGACCCTCATAAGACTATAATTTCAAATGTAGCAGGAGCTTCAAAATTTCTAGATAGTCTTAATACTATTGATAGAGATATTGCTGTAGTTTTTGTAACAAGTGATAAAGTATATGAAAATAACGAATGGATTTACGGATATAGAGAAAATGACAAACTTGGTGGCATTGATCCTTACAGCGCTTCTAAGACAGCTGCCGAGATAATAATAAGGTCTTATTACGAGTGTTATTTAAAGAAAAAAAGTAATATATCCTTTGGGATTGCTCGGGCAGGAAACGTAATTGGTGGTGGTGATTTTTCGCCTGGTAGAATTATACCCGATGCAATAAACGCTCTAAAAAAAAATAAAACTTTATTTGTCAAAAACCCTAAAGCTACCAGACCTTGGCAACATGTTCTTGAACCCTTAAATGGATATCTAAATTTTGCAACTCATCTAAAAAGTAAAAAGTTAGACGGTGAGATATTCAATTTTGGGCCTAATTTGAGTGATAATTTATCAGTTCTCAGTCTTTTAGAACTATTAAAAAAGAAACTACCAGATTTAAATTTTGACATTTTAGCCACTGATACTGATATTATAGAACATAAACTTTTATACTTAGATACAACAAAGGCTCAAAAAATACTTAATTGGAAACCAAGGATGACAATTGAAAACTCCGTAACTTGGTTAGCAGATTGGTATAGAACTTATCTTAATGAAGTAGAATTACTAGAAAATATAATGGAAGAACAAATTGAAAATTATTGGAATTTATAGTGAAAATGTCTTCTCAGTTTAATCCACAATTATTTGATGAAAGAACATTTTCGAAAAATGACGGTGGTGAGGTTAAACATTTTTTGAAAACGAACTCAGAAGGTTTTTTTGGATTCGGAGAGGCTTATTTTTCTAGCATAGAACACGGATCTATCAGAGGATGGAAGCGTCATCGTCGAGTGAGTTGTAATTTGAGCATTTTAAATGGAAAAGTTCGGTTTGTTCTTACATCTGCAGGAGATCAATTTATAAAATACTATTTATCATCAGATGATAATAAAAGACTTTACATTCCGCCGAATTTTTGGTTTGGTTTTCAAGGAATTTCTTCTAGCTTATCTTTGATTATTAATATCATAGATGAAATTCACGACCCTGATGAACAAGATAACCTAAGTTTGAATCACTTTGATTTTGATTGGAAAATCTCATGAAAGTAGTAATACTTGCTGGTGGTTATGGCACTAGACTTAGTGAAGAAACAACAGTAAAGCCTAAACCCATGGTTGAAATAGGTGGAAAACCAATTTTATGGCATATTATGAAAGGTTTTTCTAAACAAGGTTATAACGATTTCGTAATTTTAACAGGTTATAAAAGTTATATTATAAAAGAATATTTCTTGAATTATTTTAGTCATAATTCAGATATTGAATTAAATCTTAAGAACAACGAAATCAAATACAAAAATTATTCTAGCGAAGATTGGATGATAAACATCATTGATACTGGAATTAATACTATGACAGGTGGTCGGATATTAGCTGCAAAAAATGTAATAGGTAGCGAAGATTTCTTTTTAACTTATGGGGATGGCCTATCCGATGTGGATTTATCGGAGATTAGCAAAGTGCATTTTGAACAAAAAAATATAGTTACACTTACAGGAGTTCAGCCTAGAGGCCGGTTTGGTGCTTTAGGGGTTAAAGAAAATAAAGTAGTTTCATTTTTAGAAAAAAATCAAGGTGATGGAAACTGGGTTAATGGTGGGTTTTTTATTTGCTCAAAAAAAGTTTTTGATTTCATTGAAAATTCCGACACAGTTTTTGAAGAATATACTCTCCCCAAAATTGCAAAATCTCTAGAGTTAGGAGTTTATCTTCATCAAGGGTACTGGCAATGTATGGATACTTTAAGAGATAAATTGACTCTAGAAGCAGAATGGAAAAATGGGAAACCAGGTTGGAAGACATGGTAATGTTAATACATTACTAATCATTGGGTATAATAGTTATATAGCTAATAGGCTCTCACAACGCTTTAAGATTGCTGGAATTAACGTAGATTTTTTGTCCCAGTCTGGAGTTCTTTATAATAATAATAATGAAGTTTTAGCTAACTTATTTAACAGG
The DNA here is from genome assembly GCA_902595515.1 of uncultured SAR116 cluster alpha proteobacterium. Taxonomy (GTDB): domain Bacteria; phylum Pseudomonadota; class Alphaproteobacteria; order Puniceispirillales; family Marisalimonadaceae; genus Marisalimonas. The sequence continues at coordinate 167,877 of CACJQK010000002.1, read as the reverse complement.
AAAAATAAAAACAGTTTAAAATATTCTTATATTATCAATTGTGCAGGTCCAGACAGAAAATTTTGCGAAAAATATCCGTCTGAAGCAATTCATCGTAGAAAAGAAATAATATATAAAATTCATAAAATACTTGAATATGGTCTTGCCAAAAACGTTTTACATTTTTCTAGTATTCATGTTTTTGGGGGTGTAAACTGTAGATATAACAAACCTAGGGCATTTGCTTGTCCAAATGACCCATATGGCAACTCACACATAATTGCTGAAAATAATTTAATTGATAAACTCAGTTTACAAAAAAATAAAAAAAATTTTACAATTTTAAGATTACCCAATATGTTTGGTCATTCAAATAAAATGTTTGGTGAAACGACGCATCTTTTTGGAAATCAAATTATTGAGATGGCATGCAAAGGGGTAATAGAGTTAAGAGCAAAAAACAACATAACTCTTAATCTTTTTCCTTTAGGGTTATTATGCGACTTTGTTATAAATAAATGTATTAAAGGTAAATACCTTGGACAAACAATAAACTTATATCCCGATAAACCCACAAAAATTTTAGATTATGTAAAGAAAATTAGTTATTACACTAAATTTCGAATTGTATCAAACATTTCGGCTGAAACTCCTATATACCCTAAGTGTACTTCAGATATACTATTTAGTGATTTTTGGTCCCACTTTGACAATGAAATTTATGAAACTTTTTTATATTTTCAAAAAAAATGGAAGTGATTTTGAAAAAAAAACAATTAATAATAGTTGCTTTTAATATTGGCTCTCCTGGTACAATTATGCAGCTAAAAGGTTTTATACGTACAGCAATTAAATTAAATTGTTTTTCATCTATAAAAGTAATTCTAAAAAAACAAACATATAATAACATTTTAGAAGATAGTAAATTTGATTATAAAACAAATAATGTTAATTTTTATCAGACAAAAACGTTTTTTTTAGACTTTTTTAAATTTTATTATTTTGATGAAAGAAAAGTTGTATTTGTACCTGGTGGAATTGGCTTTTATCCAGGATTATCTAATTTACTAATGATTCAAAATAACTTACCGTTTGATGATTTTTATTATTCACGCCTATGTTTCTTAGGCAGGTTCAATTTAAAAATGGCTAAGTATTTAACAGCATTTTCAATTATTTTTACAAGAAAATTGGTGTTTAATACAGAATTTTCAAAATTAGTAGTGAAATCTAAATTACCAAAGTTTACTCATAAAAAATTGGATACAGCAAAGGTTATTCCTTTAGGTTTAGGGTTAAGTTGGTTAAATGAAATTAAGAAAAAAGCTATGCATAAGCCACTTGACATTATTTCTATTAGAAAAAAAGATGAAATCACAATTGTTTATCCTAGTGTTCTTGCTCTTTATAAACATCATGAATTTGTAATAGATACGGCAATTGAGTTTTCAAAATTGTTTAGAAAAAAAATCAAATTGATTTTTATTGGTGGGGATAAGTCGTCTCGAACATTAGAACTTAAAAATTATTTATCTTCGCACGCAATTAAGACAGTAAGGTTGCAAATTTTTCAAGATTTAAATCATGATGAAATTTTGGGGATATTTTTAAAATGTGATATAGGAATTTTCATGTCATCGTGCGAATCTTTTGGGTATTCCCTATTGGAACTTGTATCTTCAGGACTTCCTGTGATTTGTAATAACTACCCAGCATTTAAAGAAATCTATGGTAAAAATATAAATTTTAGTAATTTAAGTGACCCAAAAAATACAGCGATTCAAATTAAAAAAATGTTAGAATCTCCTAAAGTAACTTTACAAAAAGTTTGGAAGGCTCAACAGATTGCATTAGCATTGACTTCAGAAAGGAGTGATATGTTATTGATAAAAGAACTTAGGAGTTTTACTTGATAAAATTATCAGTTATCACACCCACTTTGAACTCTGCAAAAACGATAATTGATTGTGTAAAGAGTGTTGAAAGTCAATCATATAAAAATATTGAGCATATTATCTTTGACGGTGGTTCTTCGGATGGAACTATAGAAAAACTTCAAAAGTTTAGTAGTAATAAAGTTAGACTTATTCGTGGAAGAGATTTTGGTTTATATAATGCTATAAATCAAGCTTCAAAAAAAGCAAAAGGCAGTTGGTTAACTATTTTAAATGGAGACGATTATTTAACAAATATATATGTTTGTGAGTTAGTTGTAGAAACTATAAAATCTTTCCCAGATATTTCTTTATTATATGGTGATCTATGTTGTATTAATCCTATTTCTAATCGAGTAAATAGATATTGGAAAAGTTCTTCTTATTCGATGGGCGCATTCCAAAAAGGATGGTCACCTCCACACCCTGGGTTTTTTTACAAAAAAAAGATTTTAAACAACATTAGTGGGTATTCTGAAAAAATGAAAATAGCAGCTGATATTGAGTTTATGTATAGACTTTTGGAAATTAATAGATGTAAAAGTCATTATATACCAACACCACTTGTTCAAATGCGATCTGGTGGTTTGAGCGGACATTTTAGTTCAAAAATTTTACTAAATTTAGAGATAATTAGATTCCTTAAATTATCAGCCCCGGGTTTTAATTTATTTAAATTTATATTAAATAAATTATACTTTAAGAGTATGCAATATTTTAAGAGTGGTATTTAAGTTATGTCAAAAAAGTTAGATTCAATAATTTTGATACAGCTTAATGAAGTTAATCTTGATTTTTTAAAAAAACAATATTTAAAAAAATACCCTTTCCCTGGTTTTAATAAATTGATGGCAGAATTTGATACGCAGATCACTTACGCAGAAGAAAATTATGAACTTCTTGAGCCATGGATACAGTGGGTCAGCGTTTATTCAGGGAAGAAGTTCGATGAACATAGAGTGTTTCATCTAGGTGATACTGAGCAAATATCTTCTGAAAATTGGCTTTTAGATAAAATAGAAAAATCAGGTTTTTCTATTGGATGTATATCACCAATGAACATGCCAAACAGGTTGAAAAATCCAAAATTTTACATACCAGATCCGTGGATAAAATCTAATGTATCCGGAGGTAATTTTTGTAAAAGAGTTTATGAAATGTTGGTACAAGTCGTAGGTGATAATAGCGTTGGGAGTATAAGCAAGAAGTCATTTCTCACAATTATAGAAGTAATTATTAAAACGTTCCGACCAATTGATTTTTTTTATTTTATTAAGATATGTTCGAAATCATATAATAAAAAATGGTATAAAGCACTTGTTTTGGACTATTTATTATTTAGGTTACACAATATTTTAAATGAAAAAAAATATCCTAAATTTTCAACTGTTTTTTTTAATGCAGGTGCACATATCCAGCATCATTATTTCCGCTGGCGGGAGGATAAATCTAAAAGTGATAAAAGAGATCCTTTATTAGATATGTTTCAATTTTACGACAAGTTACTTTTGGAGTACATTCAAAAAACAAAAGAAAATTGTGGTCTCATAATTGCCACTGGTCTTAGTCAAGAGCCCTTCCTTAAAACTCAATACTATTATAGACTAAAAAATCATGAGGAGTTTTTAAGGAAAATTGGATTGGTTTTTAAGAAAGTAAATCCAAGAATGACTAGAGACTTTGATATAGAATTTTTATCTGTCACTCACAATGAAGCAGCACAAAAATTATTAGAAAAATGTAAAATTTTAAATGAGAAATTAGCACTTTTTGGGGAATTTGATAATCGCTCTAACCGTTTGTTTGTTACATTAACATACCCTAATGAAATAACAGAAGAAACTAAAGTTATTTTGCCAAATGGATCCTACATGAATTTAAATTCTGAAGTTGTATTCGTTGCAAAAAAAAATGGGATGCATTGTTCTAAAGGCTATGCGTATTTTTCTAAAAATTGTCTGACTAAAACTAACCCAAAAAGTCAGTTTGTTGGAAATTTGAATTCAAAAATAATTGCAGCAGTAAGGAAAAATGTAAAAATTTAATAATTATTTGTTGATTAATTTTAACAGGTTGAATATTCATATCTCCTGTTTACTTATAAAATTTAAATTATAATAGAAAACTATTTGGATTTAATATGTTGAGAACAATTTATTATAAACTTATTTATTTTATAAATGTTTTTAATAATTATAAAGGACCAATTGCTCTAAAAGCAGCATATAAAATAGCAAATAAAAAATGGCACTATAATCCAATTTCCAAAAATAAGATTGGCACACTTGATGATTACATAAAATTATCTGATAAAGCCAAAAACAAAAATTGTAAAGATGTTGACAGGTTTGAAACTAAAAAAGGATTTAAAATTGACAGGATTTGGCTTCAAAAACTTGCTTTGCAAACACAAATTGTAATTAAGGGAAGCGAGTTAAATTATGCGCATGGAAGAGTATTATACTCAGAGTTAAGAAATTATTTAAATAAACAGAATAAGTTAACAAATATATCAATTATTGAAACTGGTACTGCGCGTGGTTTTTCTTCCTTATGTATGGCTAAAGCTTTGCAAGATAGCAATATTGAGGGAAGCATAATTACATTTGATGTGTTGCCACATCGTAGAAGAATGATTTGGAACTGTATTGCTGATCACATTATAGGTCCGCAAACTAGAGAACAATTACTCAAGCCTTGGAATGATTTGATGGAACGTTACATTACTTTTGTTGAGGGTTATTCACAAATCGAATTACCAAAAATATGTAGATCAAGAATTCATTTTGCATTTTTAGATGGTGCACATACTTTTAATGACGTCATGTTTGAGTTTAAAGCAATAAAAGATTATCAAAAAAAAGGTGATATCATAATTTTTGACGATTATAATACAATAAAATTTCCTGAAATTGTTAGAGCGGTCGACACTATTTGTGCTCAATTCAACTACTCAAAGTTTATAATTAACTCATTTGATGATCGTTCATATGTTGTATCACAAAAAATCTAATAATATACTTTTTAAATTAAAACTTTAGTACAATAAATATAGAGCTTTATATTATTAATAAGCAGGCATGTTATAATTATTTAATTAATCTAATTCTCTACTCCTAAATTGTATTTAAAATTATTTATAATAATTAATAACAAAAACAATGTTGTAATATTTTTAAAATGAAACTATTGTTTCTACTTGTATATTTCTGAGGTAGTAGTCAATTGAATTTTTTTAATCGAAATAAAACTTTTGTTTATATGTCTTTGATATTCTCAATTCTATTTATTATGATATTAAATTTTGGTTTTAATATTTTTACAAATGATGCATTTAAAAAATTCATAAAAACTAAAATAAATTCTGAGAAAAAAGTTAAACTCAGCAGTTCACATTTTACTGGTAACTTAGAGGATAAAAAATGGGCAAAAAAATTACTTAGCGGAGGATATATTATTTATATTCGTCATGCTAAAAGAAGGTCTGACTTTCCAAGTACCGGTATATTTGACTTGTTAGAAGCAGAAATTCATGAAAATGGTGTTAACGGAACAAGATATGCTGAAAATGACTATTTTTCTACAGCAGTCTGTTTAACTGATGATGGTAAGATCCAAGCTAAAGGTATGGGTGAGTTGCTTAAAGAAATAAGGCTCCCTGTTGGAAAAATTTTCACTAGTCCAAGTTGTAGAGCACGTCAAACAGCTGAAATAATGTTTGGTTATTATGACAAAATAGATAACAATTTATTGCACACTGGAGTATACTCTGAAACTCAAAAAAAGAGATTTAATGATCTAAGAGATTTTTTTTCATCAATTGATATCGAAGAAAATAAAAATACTATTATTACAGCACATGGTAATGTAATAGTGCCAGGATTGTTTGAAAATCCAAGCCAAAGAAACCTTCGTATTAGACAAGCTGGAATGATAATTTTATCTAAAAATAATAATAGTTTAAAAATAGATTATACTTTTGAAAAATTTGATTTATTTATTCGGGCCTTATTTGAAAGATGATTTAAATTTGAATTTAGCCAACAAATATTATAAAGAAACATCACATATTAATTCATATGATAACAAATATTTGAGTGGAAAATCTATTTTTGATAACTTTTTTGATGAGAGTTTTATAAATAATCAAGTTAAAAAACTAAACAAAGAAGCTAAAATTTTAGAAGTTGGAAGTTATACTGGAAGAATATCAAAAAAATTAGAAAAACATAATCTTTTTTTTGATCAAAGTGATATCCATAAAAAACAAATTTATAAAGGTCCAAACTCATTAAATTATTATGTTGTTGAACTGCATAAAGATTTGCCTGACGAAATATCAAAAAACAAATATGATTTTATAATCAGTTTAGGACATCAGGTTTCATTTACAAATAATATTGAAATTGCAATTAATAATTTATCAAAACTGTTAAAAAAAAATGGTATTTTGATGTTTGATGTGTGGCAAACATCTTCACCAAACAAATTACCAGAATATGCAATTGAAACAACCACAAGGTCAAAAATTAAAGATGTCTTAAAACAAAATAAATTGAACATCAAAAAAGTTTTCAATGGACAAACATTGTTTTATTTTTTAAATGATTATTTTAAGGGAATAGTATCAAAATATTCTAAGTATAACTTTTTTAAAAAGTTATATTTCTTAAGTGATAGATACCTGTTTTCAAAAATTCCAATGTTAAATGTGAAATCACAATCAATAATTTTTATTGTCACAAAAACTGATTATAAATAAAATTTTTTAATAATATTTTCAAAAAATTTTGTATCTAAAAAATTATATATAAATTATTTTGAGGAATTGTCTTGTCGTTCTATAAATTCACTAAAACTCTACTGTTAAGAATGAATAAAGTCAGAACTTCAAATAGAACAGTTTGTTCGCAAGGTTTAATTCTCGAAACTTACTTTGGTTTGAAGTAAAAAAAAATGTACATTCACGTATAATAATGATATTCGATTTATTATTATTATTATTATTATTATTATTATTATTATATTAACTAAATGCAAAAAATTATCGTAATGCAACTTCAACAAATATAAAATTTGGCAATTGTTAATATCTTAGGTTGTTTATATGACAAAATTTCACTACTCATATTCAGTTGAAATTACCAGTGTTTTACAGATTTTATTTGCTGCTGCCACAATAAAAAAAATTTCAAAAAATAGTTTGTATAAACCGCATTCAATTCTTTTATATGTTGCAAATGATCATGTTAATGAAGAAACTGTTAACATAACCTTATCTATTTTTGAAAAGTTGAAATTTTTAAAAAAAGGAGCATTAGAATTTCATGATATGAGAAAAGAAAAAATAAACTTTTCATGTGATATTGCTATTGTACGTACAAGATTAAAGAAAAATTATTACAATAGTTGGAATTTTAGTCGAAAATTTTTTATTAAAATAGGAAACTGTCAATTACTCAAAAATATATTAAAAGATTTGGTTTGTAATCAACTTATTGGTGTTGATGATGGCTTAGATAATTGGAAAATAGTTAAAAGAAATAAAAATTTTATTTACTCAAATATTTCTAAAATTTTAAGAGGTGATGCCCGTTTAAAATTTTTTATGAGAAATTTTCATAAAAAATTATTGGTCAGTATAATCTAAAAAAAATGAGCTCATTTTTGTACTATTAACAATTCAGTGAGCGTTAATTTCATATATTTAAACAGTCTTAACAATTAATAAAAGGTGTTAGAAATACGAAAAAATTTTGAATTTAGTTGATGATGGCAACTATATAATTTCACAACAAAAATATAGTACTCTGTTACATTGACACATAACATAAATTATAATAATGATACAAAATGAATAGGATTTATAATGTCAATTATCTCAAAATTAGATAAAAACGCACATCCAATTGAAATAAATGAAGTTACTAAAGTAATATCTAGCGCACTTGATAAAGCAAAAGGGTTATCTCTTAGTAGTGACGTTTCAATAGATGATTACTATAAAATTTGGAGTGATAGATTATCTGAATTTGATTTTTATTTGGATATAAAAGAAACCTTCAAAGTTCCTGCTTTTATCAATGGTGCCATTCATGCTTTTGAGGCATTTTTTTTGAGGCACAGTAATAAACGTCTTAGAGTCTTAGAAGGTGATTTTATGTATCACGAAATTATATGGCGTTTACCTGCTTTAGGTGGTGCTGTAAAGATAAGCGAGAATGAACCGATAAAAATGGGCGATTGTTTAGTTGTATCACTTCCATTTTCTAAAAATGGAAGTGTTAACACAAATATATCTGACTTGTTAGATGATTGTACAAAATTAAATGTGCCAGTATTACTTGATATGGCATATCTACCATTAGTAAAAAATATTAGTAGATTAAATAATTATGATTGTGTGGAAGAATTAGTTTTCAGCCTTAGTAAATTTTCCAAAGGACTAGAAAGAATTCGAATTGGTCTTCGTCTTCAAAGAAAGTATGTTGATGATCCAGTTGGAGCAGCCAATTTTATAGGCATGCGTAACAATTTAGGTGTTCTTATAGGAACAGAGGTACTCCAAAAATTTTCTTTGAACTTTCCGTATATAGAGTTTAAAGATAAACAACACGAAATTTGCAAAAAATTAGGTCTCACACCTTCAGATTGTGTTATTTTTGGGCTTGGTGGTGATGAATTTTCTGCATTTGAAAGAGCTGGGGTAAATCGAGTTTGTTTGTCAAACATTTTAAATAGTTGAGTCTAATGTCTAAATTTATACATCGTCTTCCAAATTTTAAGTTTAATAAATTAAAAGTAGATGAACTTATTAACCTAAGTCAGAAAAATGCGAACTTAAAAAATACTTTTATAAGTAAAAATGAATCAAAAGATCCTATAGTTCAAAAGCAGCAAGAAGCTGCTCTTAAAAATGGCTATCAAGGAAAACAAAACGATTTTGTACAAATTCATTGTTCTGAAAATGATTTTTTTGAACCATTAAAAGAATGGACAGGGCTTAAAAACCCCAAAGCTAGCATTATTGTAAAAACACCAGGAAACATGATTGGTTGGCATGTTGATACATATTTTAAGTTTCGATCTTCTTGTCCTGAATATGATGAAAGTGAATATTTACCAATAAGATTTATGTATTTTCCTTTACAGCACCAAAATGGTCACGCTTTTAGCGTTGAAAAAGAATGGTTAACATCTTGGGAAGCAGGCACAGGAATTACCTGGCATCCAAATGCAGGCCATTGTGGTACAAATTGTGGTACAAAAATAACTGCTACCATAAATGTAACAGGATTAATAAGTAGTAAAGAATTTAAAAGCTTTAATTTAACGGACATTAAAAACCCTTGGTAAGCTACTATTTATAAGATAAACCAGTGTTTTTATCACTTAAATAATATTTCCTATTTATGACTTTTTATTTAATTTTTTAATTATGGTACTAAATTCAGATAAATATTATTTATATATTTGATTAGGATGAATTAGATGAAAATAATATATTTTACTCGACCTTACTCAGCATATCAAAGTGCAAATTATCAATCTGATATAATTAATTATTTATGTCGGAAAATTGATGTAACAGTTAAGGTTCTTCAGTCATCCTATGGAACGCCATATGGTGAACTGATTACAAAAAAATATCAAAATGATCTAATTGATCAAGCAAATTGTTTTGATCTAGTTTTACTTGGACACAATTTGCTAGGCGACGATCCTACTGAAAACATTATACCTTTTGGGTTAGAATTTTTGCATAAAGTAAAAACTGATAAAGTTGCCTTTGTCCAAAAAGAATATGCGAGGTTAAAAGATAAATTAGAATTTTTTAAGCATTTTAAAATTAAAATATTGATTTCTCATTTAGGTGATGTTGGTAAAATTAAACTAACAGACTATAATCCAAAAGTGATTTTTATTCCCTTTGGGTTTGATCCAGAAGTTTTTAAAAAAAATAATAAATTATCGAAAAAATTGGACTTATGTTTTTCTGGAGTTATAGAAAATCCAACATGGTATGATGAACAACAAAAATATAGAACTGACACGATGAAAAAGCTTTTTTATACATTTAATGGAATAAAAATAAAAAACAAAACTCCTGCAAAAATTTTTTGGAATAGCAATGCACCTGGCAAAAGGTTAAGAAATTTTTTAAATAATTATAAGAGACTGGAGACAACTGATTACTATAAGATTTTAGCACAATCTAAATTTACCCTATGTACAACTTCTTGTGGCTTAATTACTCCAAGGTTCTTTGAAAGTATGGCGTCAGGTTCTACACCTATTACATTCCCAAATCAAGAATTGGAAAAAATTACTGGTCTTAAAAATAATGTTTGTATTGTAAATAATTCTGATGAGTTAAAATTAAGAATACTTGAAAAACAAGATCCTTACTCCAAAGAGGTTGTTAGGTATGCTCATTCTAATCATACTTGGAGTCATAGAATTAATTTATTGGCCAAAGAACTAAACTTTTGATATATTGTAAAATTTATAAAAATGTCTGATATTACTATTTGTTTACTTTATTATGATGAACCTGAAGCTTTAAGTTATCATTATGAAGAGATGCACTTAGCAATTAATGAAGGTTTTAATTATACTATTATTGATGATGGTTCTAGTAAATTTCCGATAGAAACTTTTTTACCAAAAATACCTAAAGATGTTTCAATATACAGAATTAGTCAAGATTATCCTTGGAATATACCTGGGGCAAGAAATTTAGCTGCTCTTGTCTCTAAAACAGAATGGTTTGTCCATCTTGATTGTGACTTAGTCTTTGATTATGGCGCACTGATACAACTAAAAAATTTAAAACTTTTCAAAAATCAATTTTATTCTTTCGGAAGAAATGGGCTTAAAGCAGGAAAACCAACTGCGGGTACGTTATTGTTAAATAAAACAGAATTTTGGGCTTCAGGAGGGTATAATGAATTTTTTAGAGGCTCATATGGATATAATGACCCTTATTTAAAATATAGATTAAAAAAAAATAATATTATTGAAGTATACCTATCACAAATTTTGCTTGAAGACAGAAACGAAGTTGCCTCTTGTCGTTTAAAAAGAAATGGTATTATAAAAAATAGAATTAAATATTATTTATTAAGAAGTTTTCATTTGAAATGCTTGACCCTAAAATTTGCATTTAGTTGGGAAAAGATAAGATAAACAAAATTGAATTAGGTAAAACTTAAAATGAATTTTTTATTATGAGAATTTTTACTTAATTTATTTAATGCTAACTTTATTCTTAATATAACTAATTATTGTTTAATTATAGACAAACTGATTGATATTACTGTTTAAAAAATTACTATTACGAGAATCGATAATTTTATTTAGAAGTTTTCAAATTGATTTACAAAATTATCAACAGGATATAAAATTTGAATAAATTACAACTTATTGTGCCTACTCGACATGTCGACAATCGAGGTTTTTTTGCAGAGATATATACTCGAAAAAAATACATAGAAATCGGTATTCACGATGAATTTGTTCAGGATAATCATTCCTTATCGAAACACGCTGGAACTTTGCGAGGTCTTCATTTTCAAGCACCTCCATTTGCACAAGCTAAATTAGTTAGATGTGGAAAAGGTGCTATTTTTGATGTTGTAGTAGATATTCGTAAAGGAAGTCCAAATTATGGAAACTGGAAAGGATATCATCTTACCGAAAAAAATGGACACCAAATATATATACCAATTGGTTTTGCTCATGGTTTTGTCACTTTAGAGGATAATTCTGAGATAGTTTACAAATGTTCTAATTATTACAATCAAAAAAAAGAATTATCTATTGTGTGGAATGATCCTGATATAAATATAAAATGGCCCTTAAATACACAACCAATTATTGGTAAGAAAGACAAACATGCACCTTTATTAAGAGAACTTAACAGTCCATTTATATACAAGGAAAACTCATGAAGTTACTTATAACAGGGGGAATGGGATTTATAGGTTCTGCTGTTGTACGACTTGCTATTGAGCGTGGGCATCAAGTTATAAATGTTGATGCTCTTACTTATGCTGGTTGTTCAGAAAATGTTGCTAAAGTGGCAAACACTTCTAAATATAAATTTGAAGAATGTGATATTAGAATTAAAAAAGGTTTAAACGATATTTTTACTAAACATTCTCCAGACGGTGTAATACATTTAGCAGCGGAAACGCATGTAGATCGTTCTATTGATTCTCCTGCAGAATTTATATCAACTAATGTAAATGGAACATTCAATATGCTAGAGGCTATGCGAAGCTATTGGAAATCGAAAGGTTATAGTAATAGGTATAGGTTTGTTCATGTAAGCACAGATGAGGTTTATGGAAGTCTTTCTTATAATAATAATATTAAATTTACTGAAAATACACCCTATAATCCTCGTAGTCCTTACTCTGCTTCAAAAGCAAGTTCAGATCATTTGGTAAGAGCTTGGTATAATACCTACAATTTACCTGTAATTGTAACAAACTGTTCAAATAATTATGGTCCTTATCATTTCCCTGAAAAATTGGTCCCTTTAGTAATTTTAAATGCAATAGCTGGAAAAAAAATTTCTATATACGGAACTGGTGAAAATATACGAGATTGGCTATATGTTAATGACCACGCAAATGCACTTTTATTAATACTAGAAAAGGGTAAAATAGGAAGAAGTTATAATATTGGTAGTGAAAATGAATGTTCAAATCTAGAATTAGTAAAAAAGATTTGTATGATATTAGATAAGCTTCATCCTTGTAAAAAAGGTACTTATGCTGATCTTATAACTTTTGTAAATGATCGTCCAGGGCATGATGAACGCTACGCTATAAATCCTAATCGAATATATCAAGAATTGGGTTGGCGTCCGTCTGTAACACTTGAAGAAGGTTTAAAAAAAACCGTTAAATGGTATTTAGAAAATAAAGATTGGTGGCAACCACTTTTAAAACAATCTAAGTTAGGCAAAAGATTAGGTTTAAAATCATGATACTTGTATTTGGTAAGACAGGTCAGGTAGCAAAAGAACTGCAGTTCCGTGAAAATATAATTACTTTAGAACGTAATCAAGTAGATCTGAGTAATCCTAGTAGTTGTCTTATCGCAATTCTTAATTATAAACCTGAGGCTGTTATTAATGCAGCTGCATATACAAACGTAGATAAAGCAGAAGAAAATGAAGCTCTAGCAACTATCATTAATAGTGATGCTCCAAAGGCAATGGCTATAGCATGTAGCAAATTGAATATTCCATTTATACATATCTCAACAGATTATGTCTTTGATGGCAGAGGGGATATACCTTGGAGAGTTCAGGATCTTACAACACCGCAAAATGCATATGGTAGAAGTAAATTATCAGGAGAAATTAGTATTCGTAACAGCGGTGCTACTTACGCAATTATAAGAACTTCTTGGATAATTTCTTCCCATCGTAGTAATTTTGTCAAAACCATGCTTCGTTTATCTGAAACTCGAGATAAAATTAAGGTTGTATCAGATCAAATTGGTGGACCAACATATGCTAGAGATATAGCTCAAGTTTGCTTGCAAATTGCGAGCGAATTAAGATCAGATCCTATTAAATCCGGAATATACCACTATAGTGGAACACCTAACGTGTCTTGGGCTGAACTGGCCTCTGAAATATTTAATCAAGCGGGCAAAGATACTAAAGTAGAATATATATATACATCAGATTTTCCAATGAATGCCAAACGTCCTTTAAATTCCAGATTAGATTGTGATACAATCAAACAAACATTTTGTATAAATCAACCTAAATGGAAAAGAGGTTTAGAGAATATATTAAAAGAATTAAAGGTTAAATAATGAAAAATCGAAAAGGTATTATTCTGGCAGGTGGGTCTGGGTCAAGGCTTTACCCACTTACAAAAGCAGTATCAAAGCAATTGTTGCCTGTTTACGATAAACCAATGATCTTTTATCCATTAACAGTACTTATGATGGCACAAATACGAGAAATCTTAATTATCACAACACCTGATGACATAGGGTTGTTTAAACGCTTGTTAGGTGACGGGACACAATGGGGAATAAGTTTAAGTTACAAAATACAACCAAGACCAGAGGGTTTGGCTCAAGCTTTTATAATAGCAGAGGATTTTTTAGATGGAGCACCTTCTGCAATGATTTTGGGTGATAACATATTTTTTGGTGATGGCCTTTTTCAAATATTGAACTACTCAAATATTGACCCTTTAGGAGCCACAGTTTTTGGATATCACGTATCTAAACCAGAGAGATATGGTGTCATTGACTTCGACATTAATGGAAAAGTTAATCGTCTCATAGAAAAACCACAAAAATCCCCTTCAAATTACGCAGTTACCGGACTATACTTTCTAGATCATAGCGCATCTAAAAGAGCAAAGAAAATTAAACCTTCTAAACGTGGTGAGCTTGAAATCACGTCTCTATTAAAGACTTACTTAGATGATGGATTGTTAATTGTAAAAAAATTAGGACGTGGATATGCATGGCTTGACACAGGAACTTTTTCATCACTGCTAGATGCTAGTAATTTTGTCCGAACTCTTACGGTCCGACAAGGACTTCAAGTTGGTTCGCCTGAAGAGGTAGCATTGCAATTAAATTGGATACACGCAAAACAATAAACACTATAATAATTTATTGATAGACTAGTAAATTAACCATATCACTAAATCATGTTCTTTGAATTAAATCCTGTAACTAATTCTGATAGTATTTTTCTAATTTTTAATTGATGATTTTTGTCAATAGCATTTTTAATTTTTGATAATTCTTTTTTTAGTTTTGGCCACTTAATAAAAGATTCATTAGCAAGTTTTATTTTGGAATGAGTTGTATCACTTGAAATATTATCAATAAGTAATTCTTCATGCAATTTTTCACCTGGTCTTAATCCAATAATTTTTATTTCTATATCACCTTCACCTGTAATTTTATTCAAAACTTTAAGCCCTGATAATTCAATCATACGTTGGGCGAGATCATATATTCTTATTGGGGATCCCATCTCTAAAAGATATATTGGAGCAGAAACATTTTTTTTAGTAATTGTATTAGTCATTGCACCAGCTTGTATAACAAGCTCAGCAGCCTCTGATATTGTCATGAAATAACGTGTTACATTTTGATCAGTCAAAGTCAAAGGACCACCAGATTTTATTTGTGACCTAAATAAAGGAACAACTGAGCCTGACGAATCTAAAACATTTCCAAAACGAACAACAGCAAATATGGTTTTATTTTGTTTAGTTGATAGTGCTTGCAAAACCATTTCAGCAAGTCTCTTACTAGCACCCATTACATTCGTAGGACGAACAGCTTTGTCAGTACTGACTAAAATAAATTTTTTAACTCTTGCTTTAATTGCAGCTTCAGACAAGTTTAATGTTCCATAAAAATTATTTTTAAGACCTTCAATTTGGTTTTCCTCTACAAGTGGAACATGCTTATATGCTGCAGCATGATAAATAGTATTAGGCTTTTCCTTCTCTAAGAGTTGTTGAATTTTTATATCATCTGTTACTGATCCGAGAGATGCAACAATATCGATTTGAGCTTTAATGTTATAAGAAATTTTTTTTATCTCTTCGACAATTGTATAAAGTGCAAATTCGCTATGATCAAAAAGTATCAATTTTTTTGGCTTTTGAAGATAGATCTGACGGCTAAGTTCACTTCCTATTGATCCCCCAGCACCAGTAACTAATATAATTTTTCCTGTTATATCAGCTTGCATTAATTTTGATTTTGGTTCAACTAAGTCACGTCCTAAAATATCATCAATTGAGAGCTCTCTTATATTTTCTACATTGACCTTTTCCTTCATAAGATCCGAATAACTTGGCAAAGTGCGAACAACAACATTTTTTTTTCTTAGTAAGTTCAGAATTTTATTTCGTCGGTGACGATCTGCATTTGGTAAGGCTAACATTACTTCATTAACACGTTTTTTCACTATAATTTTATCAATATCTTCAGGATTATAAACTGTTAGACCATTTATTTTGTTATCTTGTATCTTTGGGTCATCATCAAGAAAACCAATTACATGAGTATTAACATTTTGTGCTAAAGCAGCTGCTAATTCGCGACCAGCACTACCTGCACCAAAAATTAAAGCTCTTGGTTTGTTACCTAATTGCAACTGTTCGATATACATACCACTAAGCCAATACCAAGCAAAAAATCGGGAAAAATTAATTAACAATAATAATATTATAGGTTGAATAATACCTATAGTTCGAGGTACTCCTTCAATGCCAATAAAAGTGAATATTGTACTATAAATAATTGCATAAACTATAATAGCTTTACCTACTGCTGACATTGCTGATAAACTAGAATATCTGAAAATCATTCTATAGAGACCAAAACTCATAAAAAGTGGGAGTGAAACTACTATAGTTACTATACATGCAGGAAAAGCATAATGTTCATTATATCTTTCGAATAATGGTATAAAGTCACCAATTCTGAGGTAATATGATATCCAAACAGCAAATATTGCAAGACAAGCATCTACTATGATAACTATTAGCCGTTTTATTACACGTGGTAGTGCTAGGACTGATAATCTAAAATTAATTTTGGTCATACTAAATCACTATATTTAAAAAATCACAAATGTTTCAAACTTACTATCAATATATTATGTCTTTAGATTTTATCATTGTATAAATTGTTTTTAGCATGATTTGATAATCAAACAGAATTGATTGATGTTGTAAATAGTAATAATCAAGATCAATTTTTTTCTTAATAGAGATTTTATCACGCCCATTTATTTGCGCCCATCCAGTAATACCTGGTTTTAAAACGTTAATTCCAAGCTCACTACGTTTTTTATTCAAGTCATGTTGATTGTAAAGCGCTGGACGGGGGCCTACAATACTCATATCACCTTTCAAAACTGATAATAATTGAGGTAACTCGTCAAGACTACTTTTTCGCAAAAATGATCCAATTGGTGTTAAATATTTGTTTGGAGAAGAAAGTTTGTCAGTTGCTACTTCGGGTGTTTCCGCAATCATAGTTCGAAATTTAGGCATCAAAAAATAAGTTTTGTTTCTACCTACTCGTCGAGACCAATAAATTGTTGTACCTTTAGAAGAGAGCTTAATAGCAATCATAATTATTATTATTGGTATAATGAGTATACTAACAAGAATTGTTGATATAATAATGTCACTTATGCGTTTTAACAATGTTCACAACCTTCTAAGATTATTCATTTTAGTATATGTGTGATTTTTTCATAATTAAGTTTAATTTTTTTAAGAATATATAACACTACAACAATCTAGTTTTAAATTAAGTTATAAAATTTTTATAATCTTTCATCAGTCTCTGACGTTTTAAAAGCATATTTTATATCAAAAAAAACGTGATTAGATTTACCATATTCCCTAATTTTTGTTGCGCCAAGTTTTATAAATTCTTTATGACTTACAGCAAGAATAATTGCATCATAGTTATTAGAAAGTGGAGTAGATATATAATTGGCGGTTAAGCTCTCTGGCAAAGATTTCTTGTCTACAAGAGGGTCATTTACATGTACATTACATTTATAATCTGAAAATTGGGTTATCATGTCAAAAACTTTAGAATTTCTTAAATCTGGACAATTTTCTTTAAATGTTATGCCCAATATTAAAACGTTTGCTCCTATGATATTTATGTTTCTACCAAGCATTGCTTTTATTACACGATTAGTTGCATATACGCTCATATTATCATTAATTTTTCTTCCAGCTAATATTATTTCTGGGGTATATCCTGATTGAACAGCTTTATGTGTCAGATAATATGGATCCACTCCAATGCAGTGTCCACCAACAAGACCTGGACGGAATGGTAAAAAATTCCATTTGGTGCCTGCAGCTTTCAAGACAGATTCAGTATCTATCCCAAATTTTTCAAAAATCATTGTAAATTCATTTATTAGAGCAATATTTACATCACGTTGAATATTTTCAATCACTTTAGCAGCCTCTGCAACACGAATGCTTGAGGCTTTATGAGTTCCTGCTTTAATAATGCTACCATAAAGTTGATCAATTATGTTTGCAATCTCTGGAGTAGAACCTGATGTTACTTTTATTACATCTGGTAATCGATGCTCCTTATCTCCTGGATTAATACGCTCAGGGCTATAGCCTAGATAAAATACTTTTTCTTCGGTTGGGTATAATGAAGTAGCATAAGATAAACCAGATTGCTTAGATAGAACCGGTACACAATCATCTTCAGTTGCTCCTGGGTAAACTGTGGATTCATAAATAACAATATCTCCTGGTGATAATATACTACCAACAAGTTTAGATGCGGATAGTAAATTTGATAAATCAGGTTGGTTATAATTATCTACTGGAGTTGGGACAGTTATGATGTAGCAATTACATTTTCTTAGGTCTTCAATGTTTTCAGTTAAAACAAGTTCTTTTCTGTTTATAATTGTTTTACTAGTTAATTGATTTGTTCGATCGAGACCATTTTGTAATTCAATAATGCGGTTTTTATCTTTATCATATGCAATTACTGCACGTTTTTGTGCAAATTCTACAGCTAGTGGAAGACCAACATAACCTAAACCAATTATGCCTAGCTTAAGATTTTTATGATTCATAATACCCTCATATAATTTCTAAGGTTTTATAGATCTATAAACCTAATACTTTTCAAAGAAATTTTTATAAATATTAATTACTTTTGTGTTTTTAGTAAATTTAATTTCGTTACATATTTTTTGCATCGAAAATGAAAATTAATTTAGAGTTATAGTTCTAAAAATAAATAAAAAAAACCTAAACGAGTTTAATTTATATAACAACAATATAAAATTCTTACTTGCATAAGAATTTCTAAATGTAACCAATCTGATTTCAGTAAGTAATTGTTACTTTTCAAAAAATCACATACTTGCAAATTTTTTCGAATATTGCTAAAAATTAAAACATTTAATAGGTTAATTAAATTTCATACGATTTGTTTATGCAAGGTCATGTGCTTGAAATAAGTTTTTTAACTACTTTGTTGTCACTAATCTTATTAAGACCATATGCTATAAAGTTTAAACTTCTTGACTTTCCGACAGATCGTAAAAATCATTATGGACAAATTCCATTTATCGGTGGTGTATGCATTTACCTCGGTTTTATGATTTCACAAATTTATTTAAATGAATTTGATAAAACATCAACTGGGATTGTAGTAACTGCCACATTAATTTTGATTCTAGGTATTTGGGATGATTTAGTAAATTTAAGAGCAAAAGTAAAATTAGCCCTTCAAGTTTTAATTGTCTGTTTGATGATCTATTTTACAGATTTAAAATTACAGAGCTTTGGGTTTTTGTTTAGTTTATCTTACCCTATTGAATTAGGATGGTTTTCAATACCAATTACTATTATTGCAGTAGTTGGTTTAACAAACGCCTTTAATATGATTGATGGAATTGATGGTCTTGCAGGAAGTCTAGTGCTTGTTGCAATTTTAGGTATGTTCTTCTCTAATATGTTTAATGAGAGCTTTATTATTACAAATATACTTCTATCAATTGCTGCAGCTCTGTTTCCATTTTTAATATTTAATATTGCTTCATATCCAAAATTAAAAGTTTTTCTTGGTGATGGAGGTAGTTTGTTTTTAGGTTACCTAGTAGCTTGGGCCTTAATTTACAGTGCTGAAAATATTTCTAATTTTGCTCCAAGTTTTGCTTTATGGTGTGTTTTGATACCTTTATTTGACTTTTTTTGTGTTGTAATAATAAGAATTATTGAAAAACGTTCTTTAATAGAAGCTGATAGAGATCATATACACCATTTATTAGAAATATTAGGGTTGTCAAAAAAAATAACTATGATAGCAATCATCTTTTCTGCATTAGTAATGTTAATATTTGGATTATACATTGAAAAGTACTATCCTACGTGGAGTTTTACTTTATTTTTTTTAGTATTTTCAATTTATTTATTTATTAGAATTTTTATAAGGCTAAAATTAAATCGAAAAAATTAACTTCATTATAAAAATAATAAGTAGTTTAAGAAAAATAAAATTAAAGAATAGTTGTAATAACACTTATGAAAATTTATTAGTTAAATTTTAATTTTTTCAAACCTTAACTTTCCAAAAAATATCAAAGTTCGGACTAAAAATTCGAATTTTTTCATTTTGAAAATTTAAAAATTTCACAATCTCTTGAGCTTCTTCAGATTTAACTAATGTTATTTTATCTTCATTAAATTTTAGACTATAATGGATAGAACCGTTTTTGCTTGTGAATTTTTCAAGATTTGATAATGAATTTTCATTTTCAAATATTTGAGCAAGAATTTGCAAGCAGTATGTTGCATTAAAAATACCAGCACATCCACAAGCATTCTCTTTGTCTTTTACTAAATGTGGTGCTGTGTCAGTCCCAAGAAAGAATTTGGGATTCCCACTAACTGCTGCTTTTACAAGAGCTTCTCTATGCTTTTCTCTTTTTAAAATAGGTAAACAATAATTATGCGGGTTTATACCATTTGAGAAGATTGCGTTTCTATTTAGAGCTAAATGATGAGGAGTAATAGAAGCTGCAAGTTTTCTATTGTTTCCATCTACATACTCTACGGCGTCTTTTGTAGTAATATGCTCGAGAGTAATTTTAAGATCGGGAAATTCTTTAAGAATAAATTCTAAATATTTTTCAATAAACACTTTTTCTCTATCAAAAATATCAATATTTTTGTCTGTAACTTCTCCATGAATGAGAAGTGGCATTCCTATTTCTGACATTTTTTCTAGTACTGGTATAATCTTTGATATATCTTTGACCCCTGATTCAGAGTTAGTAGTTGCTCCAGCCGGATAAAGTTTTGCAGCAAACACAGTGCCATTATCATGTGCTTCTTTTAGTTCATCTTTTCTAGTCTTTTCTGTAAGATAAATAGTCATAAATGGTTCAAAGTTATTATTTCTAGGTATAGATTTTATTATCCTTTTTTTATATTCAATTGCCTGTGTTCCATTTAATATAGGAGGGACAAGATTAGGCATAACTATTCCACGACCAAAATATCTGGTTGTTTCAGGTACTACCTGTCTCATGATATCATTGTCCCTAAAGTGAATGTGCCAATCATCTGGTTTGATAATTTCTATTTGTTTCATTGATTTTATCTAATCTTTTAAAATTAAGTTTTATATGTTAATACATATTATTTAGTGACAATAATTACTTTTGGCAAATTTACTATGAAAATTTCAATTATCTCTGCAAGTCACAGAATAAACTCTGAATCAAAAAAAATATCTGATTTTTTAAAAAATAACCTATTAAATTTAAATAATAGTTTAGATATTTTTTCTTTAGATTTAGCTAAAACTCCATTGCCACTCTGGTCATCTGATAAAAAAAATGCTGAGGGTGTATGGGGAGAAACGTGGAGTTTCATCTCAAAAAATTTTGAAAGTTCAGATGCTTTTATTTTAGTTGTCCCAGAATATGGAGGTATGGCAACTCCGGCTGCTAAAAATATTTTCTTATTATGTGGTAATGGAGAATTTTCACATAAACCTGGTTTGATTGTATCAGTTAGTAGCGGAAATGGTGGGGCTTATCCAATAGCTGAGTTAAGATCATCTTCCTATAAAAATACTCATATAATGTGGATACCAGAAAACATTATTATTAGAAACGTTGAAGAATTTAATCCTGGTTCTCATGGCAAAAATATTCCAGATTGGTTGGATGACAGGATTGATTATGTTTTGAATTTGTTACTAGCTTATGCATCTAATATGAAACCATTAAGAACTTTTATTAATAGAAAGGAATTTGGTAATGGAATGTAAAGATTTAGACAAAAAGTTTGAAGATATTGATGGTTGGACAAAAACAAATGATGGTAGAGAAGCATTTACAAAAAAATACAAATTTTCTGATTTTAAACAAGCTTTTTCTTTTATGACCTCTATTGCAATGAAAGCCGAACAAATAAACCATCATCCTGAATGGGAAAATGTTTATAATAAAGTAACTATAACTCTAACTACCCATGACAAAGGTGGAATTACAGAGTTAGATTATGATATGGCACTTTTTGCTGAAAGTTGTTTTAAAAATTATAATTAATTTTATGTGAATTAAAAATGACTAAAGAGATAATTTCCAATCCTGTTTTGTGGTCTCCATGTGATAAAAGAATTAAGTCTTCACAGATGTATAAATTCATTAAAACTATTAATGAAAAAAAAAAATTAAATATTCAAAATTTTACAGACTTACATACTTGGTCAATTGAAAACAAGGCTGACTTTTGGTCTGCTGTTTGGGATTTTTTTAATGTGATTGGATCTAAAGGGATGGAACCTTATGTTAATCCAATAAATAAAATGCCAGGAAGCAAGTTCTTTCCTAATGGAAAAGTGAACTATGCTGAAAACATGCTTTCAGGCGATACTTCAGGCCCTGCTATTGTGTTTAAATCCGAAGATAAAATTAGAAGAGAGGTGTCTTGGAAAGAATTAAAAGTTCAAGTGACTGCATTTGCTAATTTTATGAAAAAACATGGTGTTGTAAAAGGAGACAGGGTTGCTGCTTATATGCCAAATATGCCAGAAACTGTAATAATGATGTTAGCAACTTCTTCAATTGGAGCAATTTTTTCATCTGCCTCACCAGATTTCGGTGTTGATGGTGTTTTAGACAGATTTGGTCAAATTGACCCAAAAATTTTACTCACTACCGATGGTTATTGGTACAATGGTAATGAAATAAATATCACCGATAAAGTTTTAGACATTGTTAAATCTTTACCTTCTTTAGAAAAAGTAATATTAGCACCTCTTTTAGGAATTGAAGTTGATAATGATAACGGCAAATTTGTAAATTATAATGACATTCAAAATCAATATTCGACAAAAGAAATTTTTTTTGAGCCGCTTAGTTTGAGTGACCCTTTATATATTATGTTTACAAGTGGC
Source organism: uncultured SAR116 cluster alpha proteobacterium (assembly GCA_902595515.1). Taxonomy (GTDB): domain Bacteria; phylum Pseudomonadota; class Alphaproteobacteria; order Puniceispirillales; family Marisalimonadaceae; genus Marisalimonas. Next base: position 144,973 of record CACJQK010000002.1, on the reverse strand, counting down.
ACTACTGGAAAACCAAAATGTATAGTTCATTCTAATGGTGGTATTTTGTTAAAACATCTAGTTGAAATGGGGTTGCACTCAAATGCAAAAAAAGAAAGTAGAGTTTTTTACTTTACTACTTGTGGATGGATGATGTGGAATTGGCTTGTGTCAGGTCTGTTATTAAAGTCTACAATTTATTTGTATGATGGCTCACCTTTTTATCCAAATCCAGAAGTTCTTTGGAATTTTGTAAATAGTGAAGAAATAAATTTTATGGGTGTATCAGCAAAATATATTGATGCTTTAAGTAAGGAAAACATCAATGTGATTGACAAATATGAATTAAAAAATTTAGAGACTATAGGTTCAACTGGCTCCCCATTAATCCATGAGAGTTTTGACTATATTTATTCTAGTGTTAAAAAAGATGTTTCCGTTGCAAGTTTATCTGGGGGGACAGATATAGTTGGATGTTTTATAGGCGGTAACCCAATGTCCGTGGTAAGAAGAGGAGAAATTCAAGGTCCAATTTTAGGAATGGATGTGCATGTATATGATGAAAATGCAAACTCTTTAAAAAATGAGAAAGGAGAATTAGTCTGTATTAAAAGTTTTCCCAGTATGCCATTATATTTTTGGAATGATAACAATAATAAAAAATATCACGAAGCTTACTTTAATAAATATGAGAATGTGTGGTGTCATGGTGATTATATCTTAAAGACTGAAAATAATGGGTTCATTATTTTCGGTAGATCAGACGCTACTTTAAATCCAGGAGGAGTTCGTATTGGTACAGCTGAAATTTATAGGCAAGTTGAACAAATTGAAGAAGTTTTGGAGGGTTTAGTTATAGGTCAAATTTGGAAAGGTGATACAAGGGTTGTACTTTTTGTTAGGCTGAATAAAAATTCTTATTTGACAGAAGAATTAATAGATCTAATCAAAGCTAAAATTAAAACAGGTGCCTCTCCAAGACATGTTCCAGCAAAGATAATAACAGTTCAGGACATACCAAGAACAAAGTCAGGTAAGATAGCAGAACTTGCAGTAAGAGATTTAATTCACAATAAACCAATAAATAATATTACTGCACTGGCTAACCCTGAATGTTTAAAAGAATATAAAAATATAAAAGAGCTAAATTTTTAATCAGTTTGCTTAGCTTCTGAATTAACTAAAAATGGTTCTTCTTTTACAGTAATTGTTAATAAGAAAGCAATTAGACCAAGAGCAACACTTAGCCACCACATATTTTCATAACTACCATTTAAATCAAAAACTCTACCTCCAAGCCAAGCTCCTAAGACAGCACCTATCTGATGGCAAATAAAACATATACCAGATAATGTGGCTAAGTATTTAGGTCCTATAAATGAGAGTATAATGGCATTAGTCATAGGAACTGTAGCTAACCACAAAATACCAATAACAGCTCCAAATAAAATAGCAAGAGTTGCAGAAGGTGGTGATAAGACAAAAATGGTTATAGTTAAGGATCTCATCAAATATATAAATGCTAACGGCAGAGGTTTCTTTACTTTCGTTCCTAACCAACCAAAACTCAGAGTACCAATAATGTTTGTAACGCCAATTATTCCTAAAGACCATCCAGCAACTTCAGCAGAAATGCCTTTAGATATGAGATCAGTAGGTAAATGAAGTCCAATAAATGTGACGTGAAAACCACATACGAAAAATCCCAAAATTAATAAAATGTAATTTTTTTCTGCTAATGTAAAAAAGATTGTATTTTTAAGTCCTTCTTTGAATTGTTCTGTTTTTTCCAAGGTTTGATCAGTATTATTTAACAGAGGTAAAAGTAATAATAATGAAACTGAGATTAATGACAGAATAATCAAACTAAACTGCCACCCAAATTCCTTATTCATCCACATTGTTGGAACAACAACTGCAAATTGACCAAAGGATCCGGCAGCAGCAACTAAACCCATTGCTAAAGAACGTTTTTTTACTGGCGCTACTTTGCCTGCTATACTGACCATGGTAGCCATTCCTGCGCCTCCAAGTCCAAAACCCATAAGAGTTGTTCCTGAAAATAATTTAATTTCCGATGTAGGATTGCTCATTAAAAAAATGCCTAATGCAAAACATATTATGCCAAATGCTAAAACTTTCTTGGGCCCAAATTTATCTAAAACAATTCCTAAAAAAAATGTAACAAGGCCCCAAATCATTGCTTGAAAGCCTATTGCAAATGAGAAAAATTCTTTACCACTATTCATAAATTGACTTATGGGATCTAGAAATAAACCCAAGGCTTGTCTAACTCCCATAATCATGATTATTATTACAGAACAGACAAGTATAACAACTTGCCATTCGACTTTTTTTGTTTCCATATTAAAATCCTAAAAAATTTTTAGAGCTTATAGTTTTAAAATTTAGCCTATCCCCGACCTCTATAATTAGGAACTAAATGATCAGGTATAAATAAATCATTTGGCTGTTTGCAAGTCTGCCAAAAAATATCGATTGGGATACCTCCCCTAGGATACCAATAACCACCTATTCTTAACCATTTAGGTGATAAAAGCTCAACTATATCTTCAGCTAATGTTATTGTACAATCCTCATGAAATGCACCATGATTTCTATAACCTAATAAATATAACTTAAATGATTTACTTTCTACAATAAATTTGTTTGGTATGTAATCAATTATGATATAAGCGAAATCTGGTTGAGAAGTAACAGGGCATATAGATGTAAATTCTGGACAAGTTAATCTTATTGAATAATTAACTCCGATCTTGGGGTTAGTTACTTTTTCAAGCACATTTTTGTCTGGATGGTTTGGGATGTCGCTTTTATTCCCAAGCGAATCAAGTTGATTTGGTTTTGTCATAAATTTAACTTTCTTACGTTTTTGTATTAATAAGTATATTATTAGTTTTTTCTAATTCTGTTAATATTATATCCTGCCATTCTTCAATGCTATTAACCAAATATGAATTTTTTGGGAATAACACACTTCTTGATGCATTTATTAATCCAAAACTTTTTAGACCAGAATCACTCTGGTCAGTAATTAATGAGGCGCAAGCGTCAGAAGCAGAAGCTCCTTGGGCTCCATAACCTGGAATTAAAAATGGTGCACTTGGTAATGTTTTTCTTAAAGATACAGCTTGTTCCTTAAAAGTCGCACCAGAAACAACTCCAATCGATGATAATCCTGATTTACCATTATTTTTTTCAATGACTGGTTTAATTATATTGGCTAAGTGTTCATAACATTTTAAATCTCGATTAATTAAAATCTCTTGAATATCTTGGGAGCCTTTATTACTAGTATGAATCAAAATAAATAAACCTGATCCAGTATCTTGTGCTTTACTAAAAAAGGGCTCGAGACTATCAAGTCCTAACCAAGGATTTACAGTTAGTGCATCACTAGGGAATGGGGCATTTTGACCAAGATAAGCATTTGCATATGCTTTGCTAGTGCTACCTATATCACCTCTTTTTGCGTCCATTATAATTAAAAAGCCTTTAGAATGTGCATATTTACATAAGGATGACAATAAGATCATACCTTCTGGTCCTAATTGTTCAAATAATGCAATCTGTGGTTTTACCGCTGGAACTTTACCAATAACTGCCTCTAGCAACGAGAAACAAAATGTTTCAACTATTTTAATATTATTAATAGTTCCGTTTTCATTGAATATTTCTGGAATTAAATCTAGATGAGGATCAATACCAAGACACAAAAAAGATTTAAACTTTCTTATTTGTTCTACAAGTCTGTCACCAAAATGATTGATCATCTATTAATAGATACCTAGTGCATTTTTATAAGTTTTTAACAATGTTTCTTGTTCAAGTCTTTCGTCAACATCCATTTTACGCAGAGCTAATATTTTTCTCATTATTGTTGTGTCATATCCACTTGATTTTGCTTCAGAAAAAACTTCTTTAATATCATAATTTATATTACTTTTTTCCTCCGATAGCCTTTCAAGTCTCTCTATAAAACTTTTAAGTTTATCGTCCCGTTTTTGAATTATTTCTAGGTTTTTTTTTGAATTCTGATCCATTTTAGTGATCTTTAGTAAAAGATTTTTTAAATTTGTTTTTTTGATTTTCATCTGCATCAGTTTGATATTTTTCTTTCCAGACTGAATGTGGCATGCCATATACTATTTCTCTAGCAAGATCTTTATCTACTTTTAAACCAGTTTCTTCGGCAGCTTCTGAATACCATCTTGACAAGCAATTTCTACAAAAACCACTTAAATTCATAAGATCTATATTCTGCACATCAGTTCTATTCTGAAGATGCTCTATAAGTTTTTTAAAAACAATAGATTCTACTTTAGTTTTTTGTTCATTATTCATAAAAGTACCTTATTTCAAAATTCTAAATAAGTTTATTAATCTAAATTCAACACAAAGACAAATGAATTAAAAATTTGTAAACCTTTAAAAATTATATTAGCTTAGGCTAACTTTAGGAGTTTTGTTTATGGTTAATGAAATTGAAATTAACTCTGATAGGTTTGCTCAAGTTAGAAATGCTAGAAATACAGAAACAGCTGAAGATTATACTGAAATGATAGCAGATTTGATTAGAGAAACAGGGGAAGCTAGAGCTGTTGATTTAGCAAAGCATTTCGGAGTAACTGGTCCAACAGTTAATAGTATTATTAGGCGTTTGGTAAGAGAGGGTTTAGTAGAAAGTAGACCTTACAGATCTATTTTTTTGACTGAAAAAGGAAAGTTGCTGGCAGATTATTGCAAAAAAAGACACGAAATTGTTTACAATTTTTTAATAAAAATTGGTGTGAATGAAGAAGTTGCTAAAAATGATGCTGAAGGTTTAGAGCATCATGTCAGTTCTGAAACTTTAAGTGTTTTCGAAAAATTTAATAAAACTTAAAAGTTTACCTTATTTCCCCTATATACAGATAATAAGTCCTCTTTGAATTTTGAACTGTTTTTGTGGTAATACTTTTAATAAATTTAATCTTATTAAGGTTATAGTTGGTCTCTGATATATCAGGAACATTTTTTACAATTAATATTTTTTCACCTTCTGTTTTATTAATTAGGTTGTAATTAAAATTCAATTCATAGAAGTTACTAGGAACTATGCTATTTGTTTTTATAAAAATTTTATTTTGGAAATTGTTATCGTGCTTATTGAGATAATAATTAAATCTTGATATATCTCCTCTTTTTTCAAAAATTATTTTTGAAACTTTTTCTTTCTTAAATGTGTCATATATTTTTGAAGCTAGGTTTTCAAATCCTAAATTTTTTCTTAGTGGATTAGATTTTAAATTCAAAGGGTAAAAACTTCCATTGATTGTAATCGTTAATATATATGCTGAAATAGCAATATTTAAAAAAAGTCCTAAATAAAAAGACATTTTAAATATAGTACTTCTTGTCAAGGCTACATAGTAACTTATAATAAGAGTTGCTCCTACATAAGCAGTAACTGCCCAATTTGCGTTTGCAATTTTTAAAAAACTTTGAATCGTTATTAGAATAATTATAGGAAAAGAAATCAGAGCTAATAGAGTTATTTCTCGGTCTTTAAAAAAGCTATCCATTATTACCAAAAGATATAATAAAAATAACAATGGCCCAAACACCAAAAATTGAGATGATAAAAAATCGATCACATTATCATAGTTTAGAGTAATTACTGAAAGATTTGCGTTTGAAATAGTATGATTTACCGTTACAAAATCATTTAAATAATTCCAATATAAATTCGTGCTTGCTACCAAAAAGCTTGCAAACAATATGATTAATATATTTTTAATACTTAAAAATGTACTTCGGTCGTAAATTAGCCACCAAAGTATGAAGAAAATCAAAAAATATAAAGCTGCATATTTGGATAAAAATGCGAAGCCAAGAAAAATACCTACAAATAAAGATGTAAAGCTAGAATTTTGTCTCAACGAAATTAATAAAAATAACAAAGATAAAGACCAAAAAAATAATAGTGGAGTATCAGTTGAAATTATAAATCCACCTAATGAAGCTGCTGGTGTGAATATCCAAATTAAAGCTGCAATTTTTCCAGAGTTTGCTCCAAATGCATATTTCACGGTTCCCCATAAAACTAAAGAAATAAATAAATGTGTAATGGGTGCAAAAAGTCTTATAGCCCATTCTTCATTTCCAAAAATAAAAGTCGAAAATCCAATTAGCCATGCTATAAATGGTGGCTTAGTGTAATAGCCAAAATCTATATTCCTAGACCAATGCCAATATTGTGCTTCGTCAACAGACAATTCTATTGGGGATACGTATAAAGAATATATCCTTAAAAGAGTTATGGTCATTAAGATAAAAAGAACTACAGGAGTGCTAATTAATGTTAAGCTTTCCCTCTTGTTACGGAGTGACAACATCCCAATCTCCCGGTAAGTATAAATTATTCTATAATTAATAAAATTACAATATTATTGTGGTTTGGCAGTTTTAAAACAAATAAAGCGTACGTTCTTGATTTGTTATACAATTGAGCTTAATTAATAAGTTAAGTCAATGAATGAGTTTTTATATGAATTTTAGTAATGAAATTAATGAATTAATTGAGGATTTTTCATTTTTTGATTCTTGGGAAGACAAGTATCAATATCTCATTGATATGGGAAGAAATGTTCCTCAAATGGATGAAGCGCTTAAAACTGAAGAAAATAAAATGAAAGGCTGCCAATCTTTAGTATATTTTTATAAATATTATAATGAAGATGGAACTATTACTTTTTTAGCGAACAGTGATGCAGCCATAGTTCAGGGGCTTATTGCTCTAATGTTAAAAGTTTTTTCAGGCAAGAAACCTCAAGAAATTCTGGACACAAATATAAATTTTCTTGAACAAATTGGGTTGAATGATCATTTATCCCCCACAAGAAAAAATGGTCTTTCTTCTCTTGTCTCTTCGATTAAAAAATCAGCTAAAGAGAAATTAACATAGGAATTACAATTTGGTTGTTTTTGGAAAACAATATGAAATTTCTAGTTTGACTAATAATAAAGTTAAATTAATAAATAGTTTATATCATCGTAAATATAGAAAAGATTTGAACCTTTTTGTTGCAGAAGGTGTTAGAATTTGCAAAGAAGCTTTGGAGAATAATTGGGACATTAAGTATTTATTATTCAATAAAGAAAATAAAGATAACTTAGCAATACATGATTTAGTGAATGAAACAACTTCATTAGGTGCAGATACAATAGCAGTATCCTCTCAAATATTATCTAAATTGTCACATAAAGATAACCCTCAAAACGTATTAGGTGTTTTTATACAAAAATGGCATGGTCTTCCTAATTCTGTTGATAATAAACGCATTGTAGCTCTTGAAAATATAAGGGACCCTGGTAATTTAGGTACAATTCTAAGGACTATGGATGGCATGGGAGCAAGTGATTGTGTTTTACTTAATAAATGCACAGACCCTTTTTCATATGAAGCAGTAAGGGCGAGTATGGGAGCTATTTTTAACATAAACATTATAGCTTCGAATCTTGAACATTTTTTAAAATGGAAGTCTGATAAAAATATTAGCTTGATTGGAACCTCATTAGAGAAAGCTTCCAATTACACTAAGGCTAATTGGAAAACACCTTTTATTTTAGCTATGGGTAATGAGCAAAATGGTTTGTCAGACGGATTTATGAATAATTGTGATCAATTGATTAAAATACCAATGCTAGGTAAATCAGACAGCCTTAACGTTGCGGTATCTACAGGAATTATTCTATACGAATCTATTAGGACAAATCCTAATTAAATCATTTATTGTTCCCATCTAGCAAAGATTGCTGTGTTTATTTGTCTTGGATCTTCCTGATCTTCAACAATGGATAATTCGCCAGATTCAACTTTACCAGAAAACTCTCTCATTGTTTCGTTTAATGCAAAATGTAAAGCTAAGTGACTAGATCTAATAGCATAGCTATTTAGAATAATAAAAATAGGTTCAGGAGATAAAATTTGAGTAATTAGCTTTAACAAAATTGGAAGATCATTAAAAAAATCCCATATCTCACCATTTGGCCCTCTTCCATATTTTGGTGGATCAAGAATTATACCATCATATTTATTTTCACGACGAATTTCTCGTTTAACAAATTTTATGGCGTCATCAGTTATGAATTTAATTGGTAAGTGTTGAAATGAAGATAAGTCTCTATTTTCAAAGGCAAAGTTAATTGCTTTTTTACTTGCATCAATATGTGTCACAGAAGCGCCGTGGGAAGCTGCGTGTAAAGAAGCAAGACCTGAATAACCAAATAGATTTAGAACTTTAGGAGAGAAACGTTTGTCTGAATAATTAATGGCAGCTTTTATTTTTTTTGCAGCCCACAGCCAATGTGGAGATTGATCAGGAAAAAAACCAAGATGCCTAAATGGGGTAGGTGTTGCAAAAAATTTTATATTGTCATAATCCATTTCCCATTTTAGTGGTAAATGTTTTTTAAGGGACCATTTACCAGCACCATTTTCGTTAAATGGATTTGAAGATGAAAGAAAAGCTCCAGAAGTTTTTTCCCATTCTTTGATAGACAATCTAGGTGACCAAATAGCTTGTGGTTCAGGTCTGCTAAATAAGAAGTTTCCAAATCTTTCTAACTTTTTACCATCGCCAGAGTCAATCAAAGAATAGTCTTTCCAATTAGAGGGGTGCAGTAAAAGTGATTTCATTAGGAAATTTCCTTACAAATAAAATTTTGCAAAGTTTAAAACAAATGACAATATAAAATAAAAAAAAAAGAAATTAAATGAAAATAAATGTTTCAATAATAATACCAGTGTACAAAGCTATAAATACACTGAAAAAAACTTTAAATTCGATAAATAATCAAAAAATTAACATTGATAGAAAAATTGAAATTCTTTTAGTAATAGATGATGGAAAAAATTATAAAAATATAGTCCCTAAAATGAATGCAAACATGTATCTTAGGTTTTTAAAAACAGATGGTATAAAAACAGGTCCGGGTAATGCAAGAAATGTAGGGCTTGCAAAAGCAAGAGGAAAATTCATAGGTTTTCTAGACGCAGATGACGAGTGGTCAGAAAATTATCTTGAAAAGATGTATGAATTAGTAAAAAAAAATGGATTAACGTTTGCACCCACAAGGATTTACAATAATAACAATTTAATTGGTGAATTCAAAGGAAAGGAAAAAAAATATTTAAGCATAGAAGATATAGGAGAAATTCCTTGTAGCTTTCATCCATTTGTAAATAAGAACCTGATTAAACAATTTGAAAATTATAGAAGTCAAGATGTTTACAACACAGCGATATTACTAAATAAAAAAAACAAAGTAGAGATGATACAAAATGATTATTATAAGTTAAACCTTCAAAAACAATCAGTAACTAAGGAGAAAGGATTTTCAATTAAAATTGACCAGGCCTATAAAAAATATCAGGTAAAATCATTGAAAATGAAAAATTTAAAGGTATCAAAAATTTTTGCATTAAGACGAATTAAAAATAAGAAATACATAGAATGGGCAAAAAAAAATAAAAAAAGTTTTTACGAGTATCTAAGTGAGGAATAAAATGGATAAAATAACCACATGTGTATTTGATGCATACGGTACATTATTCGATGTAAATGCAGCTTGTCGAGAATTATCAAAAGAAGTTGGTGATAAATGGAATGAACTTTCAAGTTTGTGGAGACTAAGGCAAGTAGAATACACATGGTTAAGAAACTCAATGAAAGAATATATAGATTTTTGGAAAATCACTGCTGATGCTCTAGATTATGCTATGGAAACATTACATATCAAAAATATTACCTTAAGAGATGAATTATTATCACTATACTTAAAACTAGAAGCTTATCCTGAGGTTAAATCTGTTCTAGAAAGTATCAAAAATATGGGGTTGAAAACTGCTATATTATCAAACGGAAATAGTAAAATGTTAGAGAGCGCAGTAAGAAATGCGAATATCAAACATTTGCTTGATGAAATTATATCCGTAGATGAATGTAAAGTTTATAAACCTGCGAGTGTTGTATATGATTTAGTAAAAAAAAAAATGGGAGTAAATAAACAAAACGTGGTTTTTTTTTCAAGTAACGCATGGGATATGCATGCAGCTTCAAATTATGGATTTAAAACTATATGGGTAAATAGATTTGATAGTAGAATGGAAAAACTACCAGGAAAACCAGATCTAATTATAAATTCATTAGAACAAATAGAAAAAATACTAAAGAATTAACTATCGTGACCTATACCCCAATGCCAAAAATCAGTTTTATAATTATTAAAAAATCTATTAATAATCATTTGATGAACTTCTGAAGCTCCGTCAACTAACTTGGCTTGACGTGCATAACGATAAATCCATTCAAGTATAATATCTTTACTATAACCTTTAGCCCCATTTAGTTGGATAGCAGTATCTGAAACATTATTTAAAGTATCAGCGACGTATATTTTGGCCATTGAAACATCTTGTCTAGATTTGCTACCATGTTCAATTTTCCATGCAGCTCTCATTACAAGCAAACGGGAAATGTCAATATCCATTGCGGATTTACCAAGTTTTATTTGAACAGATTCTCTATCAGAAAGTTTAACACCAAATCCCTCTCTAGTGGAAACATAATCTAGGGCTATTTCCAAACATCTTTTAGAGAGCCCTATCCATCTCATACAATGTGTAAGACGAGCAAGGCCAAGACGGATTTGAACAATTTTAAGACCTTTACCAACTTCTCCTAACCTATTTTCGTCAGGTATTTCTAGTCCATTATACTCTATCTCACAATGCCCACCGTGTTCTTCAGGACCCATGATTGGAATACGTCTTTTAATTTTCCAACCTGGCTGATCTTTATGATAAAGGAAAGCAGTTAAGCCTTCTTTAGTTTTAGCTAGTAGGATGAAATGAGATGCAACAGCAGCTCCTGTAATATACCATTTAAGACCATTAATGATCCATTTACCATTTGAATATAGAGCTTCAGTTTTAATCATTGATGGATCAGAGCCGCCGCCCGGTGCTGGTTCAGTCATGGCAAGGGAAGAGCGGACTTCGCCGTTAATTATTGGATCAAGCCATTTAATTTTTTGATCTTCAGTTCCAATTTTATTAAGTATGTACATATTACCATCGTCAGGAGCGGCACAATTGAAACAAACAGGGCCAAAAATTGATCTATTCATTTCTTCATATAGGGCAGACATACCAATAGGACCTAACCCAAGACCAGATCTTGATGAAGGCATTTGTGGTGCCCAAAGTCCAGCGGCTTTGACTTCTAAACGTATTTGATGTAGCAAGTCTTCATTTATATTTTCGTGTTTATCATATGAGGATAAATCTGACTCTAAGGGAATAATCTTTTGATTAACAAAATCTCTCGTTTTTAATCTTAGAGTTTCAATATGTTCTGGAAGTTTGAAATCCATAATTTGCTCCTATTGTCAAAGTCCTGTACTTAGTCCACCATCAACAGCTATTGTAGCACCAGTCATATAGGTATTTAGTGGATTTACTAACATAGAAATAATTACATCAAGCTCTTTTACAGTAGCAAATCTTCTGAGTGGTATTTTCTTTTTAAGTAAAACGCCTGCTTCACCATCTAATTGTTTTCTATTGATGTCAGTTAGTATATAGCCTGGTGCAAGTGCGTTAACACATATATTATATCTTGCTAATTCTATTGATTGAGATTTAGTAATTTGTATTAAGGCAGCTTTAGTTGCAGAATATGCTCCAACAAATGATAAAGGTCTATAACCAAGAGTGGAAGCAATATTAATAATTTTGCCGTTTTTATTCTTAATCATATTTGGAATTAAAGCATTTGATACATTGATTGAACCTAGTAAATTTGTATTAATTATTTTTGTTAAATCTGAAGAAGATTCTTCATGTAACAATTTGGTATTTGCAATACCTGCATTATTTATTAAGGCGTAAATATTTAAATTATTTAACATATCACGAACTTGTAACTCATCTGTAATATCAAGTTCTAAATAGGAATGACCTAATTCTGGGTTAGGAAGAGATGAAATAACTGATTTTAGATTTTGTATATTACGTCCAACACCAATAATTCGGAAACCATCCTTTGCTAATACCTTAGAAAAATTTGAGCCTAACCCTCTGCTTGCACCAGTTATTAAAACAGTGTTAGATTGAACGCTCATGTATCATATACCTAAAAATAATTTAAAATTTATGTTTCAATAACAATAAATGAGTCATGTAAATATGTCAGTAAAAAATAAAATTAATAACATAAATCTTTGGTTAAAAAAAAACACATCGATTGATGAAAAAATTTTATTTATTACAAAGTTTGAAACTGGCCAATCTAATCCTACTTTTCTTTTAAAATCTGAAGATAAAAACTTTGTACTTAGGTCAAAACCATTGGGTAATCTTCTAAGAGGTGCACATCGGATTGACAGAGAATATAAGGTGATGAGTGCTTTATCTAATTCAAAAATTCCTACTCCTAAAATGTATGGATATTGTAGTAATATAGATATAATTGGAAGTGAATTTTATGTTATGGAATTTATAAATGGGGCACATGAGTTTGATCCAGATCTTTCAAATTATACAAGTGAACAAAGAGACAAAATTTATAAACATAAAATCAAAATTTTGGCAGAATTAGTTAAAATAGATTTAAAAAAAATTGGTTTAGAGAATTTTGGTAAACCTTATGGTTATCTTGAAAGACAAATCAGTTTGTGGATAAAACAATACAGAGACTCTGAAACAAAACATATAAAAAGTATGGAATACTTAATTGACACTATACCAAAGTATATTCCAACTGAAATAGATAATTTAAAACCATGCCTTTTACACGGTGATTTTCGTTTAGATAATATGATTTTAGAAAAAAACAAATCTATCCCAAGAATAATTGGTTTGTTAGATTGGGAATTGTCAACACTATCACCTCCTTTTATTGATTTATCATATTGGGTATTAATGCTTAGTTTCGAAAAAACATGGCCAATAGGTGGTTTAAGTAATTTTAATAATCAAAAATTTTACTCAGGCATACCAACTGAAGATAAAATTTTAGAAAGTTATTTAAACTTAACTAGTTTTGATAAGCCAAAATATTGGAAGTTTTTACTAGCATTCAATTGTTTTAGATTTGCAGGTATTCTTCAAGGTATAGCAAAGCGTGTTATTGATGGAAATAACTCAGGTGAAAATGCTTATGAAGTTGGAGAACAAGCAGAACCAGTCGCAGATTTAGGTTCAAGAATTCTCAAAGAATATCTCTAAATTTACTACCAAGAAATCTTTTAGGATTAATCATTAATATAGAAGCAATAAAAAGTGATATTGAGGATATTGTTAATGCAATACTATAAGAATTAAATAAATCTATTATAAATCCACCGAAATAAGGTCCTATCATTTGCCCAACACTAAATGATGAAGTTAAAATAGCAGTAGAGACTCTAATCGATCCCTTATATCTAGACTGACCCTCTAATAATGCAAGTGCAGTTATTGGTATAAACGTTGAGCCAAGCAAAATAGATGCAGAAGTAATCCCAACTTTATTTTCTAATAGCACGGGCATTAAAACTCCTAACCCCATTATTGCACAAGCTAAAAAAAGAGCTAAGTCATTGCCGATTTTTTTACCAAACCATGGCCAAAAAATAACCATAGGTATGCCTGCTAAACCTACTAACAACCAAACATACATTTCAGTAGCTTCTAGACCAGATGTTTCTCTAGCCATGGCTGAAATAAACGTCCCCAAAATTACGTATCCAAAACCATACAAACCATACGAAGTAGAAATTAAAGAAAAACTAAAATTATTTTTATAATTTGAATTTTGAGAATATGAATATTGCAAAATTTCGTTAGGAGTACATATAAAGATTGGAACAGCTAAGATTACTGATAACACAGCCACACCAATCCATAAATCATCCCAATGGAAACCTAATTCTCCTAAAAATGTAACTAGAATGGAAGATATGACTATTCCAAAACCTACACCCATGAAGTGTGAAGTGCTAAGTGATTTTTTCCCTAATGCTTGTATGTTTGGTAGAATTAACGCTGTGCCAAATATGAGAACAAAAGCACTGGATAAACCACTTATAAATCGAATAATAATAAAAAATATCACTTCATCATCTATGCTCATTAAAAATGTAGTTGATATTGAAAAAACTATAGAAATAAAAAAAACAAGCTTAACTCTTTTTTTAAAAATTGAAGAAATTGATAACAGTGAACCACATAAGTACCCAAAAAAGTTCCATGAGGCAATTAAACCACCCTCAGTTTTAGTAATGTTTAACTCTTCTAACATAAAAGGTAATATAGGAGTATAAGTAAACCTACCAATACCTATTGCTAAAGCAAGAGCGGCTGTTCCAGTTAAAATTAAGACTAAAACTTTATAATTAAAATTTTTCATTTAATAACAATTCATTTTATTCAATTTAATGTGATTTTTATTTTAAGTAAAATAAACAATAAAATAAGAATATTGATTGACCAAAATTCAAAATATCTTTCAAATGGTAAATAAACAATTTATGATCAAAAAATGGATAATTTTTTTTCTATTAAAAATGAGACTGAAAACATAGTTAGGATAGAATTAACTAACGGTGAAAAACACAATCCATTATCTTTACAATTAATAAAAAATCTTACAGAAGCTTTAGGAGATGTTTCTGCGCAAACTAAAATAAAAGTAATAATTATTTCTTCTGAGGGACCTGGTTTCTCAGCTGGGCACGATCTAGAAGAACTGAGACAAAACAAGAAAAATAAAGTTTTCTTTAAAAATTTATTTGATGAATGTTCAATCTTAATGCGAACCATATTAAGGTTGCCACAACCAGTGATAGCTGAAGTTTGTGGAATTGCTGCTGCTGCTGGTTGTCAACTAGTAGCAACTTGTGATTTAGCTGTTGCTTCGAAACAATCTTCATTTATGACACCAGGTGTAAATATAGGTCTTTTTTGCTCAACACCTATGGTTGCGGTTTCTCGAAACATTAGCAGAAAAAAAATCATGGAAATGCTTTTAACTGGTGAAAAACTTAGCGCACAAGAAGCTGTTCAGTTTGGGCTTATTAATAAATGTGTGCCATTAGAACGGCTTCATGTTGATACACTAAACTTGGCAAAATTAATTGCTTCAAAGCCAACTTCTACAGTAAAGATTGGAAAGGAGGCTTTTTATAAACAAGTAGACATGTCACTAGATGAGGCTTATCACTATACTTCTGAAGTAATGGCAATTAACATGATGGAAATAGACGCACATGAAGGTATTAGTGCCTTCTTAGACAAAAGACCTCCTTCTTGGAACGAAAAGTAGAATTAAGTGGTTTTAAAAATTATCTTTTGAAGCAGATTTAAATTTTTTACATAGAAAATTAATTTTAGATCAAATACTATAATATCAATTTTTATTATTTTATACAATTATAAAAGGCAATCTGTATGACACAAAGCTTTGATTTTATCGTTGTTGGTGCAGGAACTGCTGGATGTCTCTTAGCGAATCGATTATCAGCAAACGATAGATATTCTGTCGCATTAATAGAAGCTGGAGGAAATGATAATTACCACTGGGTTCATATACCAGTTGGATACCTTTATTGTATGGGAAATAAAAGAACAGACTGGCTTTATAAAACTACTTCTCAAAAAGGATTAAACGGAAGATCTCTAAATTATCCAAGAGGTAAAATCATGGGAGGCTGTTCGTCTATAAATGGTATGATTTATATGCGAGGACAAGCAGGTGATTATGACCAATGGAGACAAATGGGTAATGAAGGTTGGAGTTGGGATGATGTTTTACCATATTTCAAAAATATGGAAGATAGTTATGATGGTGAAAGTGAGTTTCATGGCGCTGGTGGCGAATGGAAAGTAAATCAACAAAGGCTTTCATGGGATATTTTAGATAGTTTTAGAGACGCAACTATTGAAGCTGGAATACCTAAAACAGATGATTTTAATGAAGGAAATAATTTTGGAGTTTCTTATTTTAAAGTAAATCAAAATTCTGGATTTAGGTGGAATACTGTTAAAGCATTTATTAAACCAATTCAAAACAGAAAGAACCTTAAAATAATAAGTAAATGTGAAGTTAATAAAATAATTTTGAACAATAAAAAGTGCAAAGGTATACAAGTATTTAGAAATGGAAAGCTAGAAGACATTTTTGCAAACAGAGAAGTTATACTTTCTGCTGGATCTATTGGGTCACCTAAAATATTAGAATTATCAGGTATTGGTAATCCAAAAATACTCTCAAACTTAGGCATTAATACTTTGGTTGAGAGTAATAATGTTGGTGAGAATTTACAAGATCATCTTCAATTGAGAGTTATTTATAGGCTAGAAAATGCTAAAACACTTAATCAAAAAGCAAACTCTTTACTTGGTAAAATAGCTATTGGTTTGGAATATGCTCTCAAGAGATCTGGACCAATGTCAATGGCGCCAAGTCAATTAGGTGTTTTTGCAATGTCTGATAAATCTTATGAAACACCCAATCTTCAATTTCATGTCCAACCTCTATCTTTAGATAAATTTGGAGACCCTTTACATAGTTTTCCAGGTTTAACAGCAAGTGTTTGTAACCTTAACCCTCAAAGCAGAGGGAAAGTTCACATTACTTCAAAAGATTACAAGATAGCTCCATCAATAGACCCCAATTACTTATCTGAAGAAAAAGATAAAATTGTAGCTGCTCAATCTATAAAGTTAGCAAGAAAAATAATTTCCCAACCTGCAATGAAAAAATATAATCCCAAAGAATTTGCGCCGGGTATACAGTTTCAATCTGAAGATGAACTCAAAAAAGTTGCTGGTGATATTGGTACAACGATTTTTCATCCAGTCGGCACGTGTGCAATGGGCTCTAATAAAACCTCAGTGACAGATAGTAACTTAAAAGTAAGAGGAGTGGATAGTCTTAGGGTTGCTGATGCTTCAGTAATGCCCACTATAACTTCTGGTAATACGAATGCGCCGACATTAATGATTGCTGAAAAGGCATCAGAGATGATTTTGCAGTCACATAAAATTTAGTAAGTATGAAATGGGTAATGAAGAGGTAAAAATGAACTTTGAATATAACGAGGATCAGTTAAATATAAAAGAAATGGCAAAAAATTTCGCTGAAACAGAACTCATGCCTCATGCATCTGAATGGGATCAAAACGAAATTTTCCCTGTCGAAACTTTAAAAAAAGCGGCTGAACTTGGTTTGGCTGCTATTTAT
Source organism: uncultured SAR116 cluster alpha proteobacterium (assembly GCA_902595515.1). Taxonomy (GTDB): domain Bacteria; phylum Pseudomonadota; class Alphaproteobacteria; order Puniceispirillales; family Marisalimonadaceae; genus Marisalimonas. Next base: position 127,703 of record CACJQK010000002.1, on the reverse strand, counting down.
GTGAATGAGACTTATGGAGGTTCAGGCCTTAGTCGGTTGGATGCTGCTATTTGCTTCGAAGAACTTTCTAGGGGATGTGTGTCCACTGCAGCTTATATATCTATCCATAATATGGTTACTTGGATGATAGATGCTCATGGATCAGATCATATAAAAGAAAGGTTCATTAAAAAGTTATCAACTATGCAAATGATGTCTAGTTACTGTCTTACAGAACCAGGTTCTGGATCAGATGCTGTGGCATTGAAAACTAAAGCTACAAAAAAAGGAAATAGTCATTACGTTTTAAATGGTTCAAAAAGTTTTATATCTGGAGGACCTACAAGTGATATTTTTGCAGTAATGTGCAGAACAGGTGAAGAAGGTGCTAGTGGTGTTTCATGTATATTAGTAGAAAAAGGAACAAAGGGTTTATCATTTGGAAAACAAGAAAAGAAAATGGGTTGGAATAGTCAACACACATCTATGGTAAATTTTGATAATTGTGAAATACCAATAGATAATCTTGTTGGAAATGAAGGCGATGGATTTAAAATTGCAATGAAAGGTCTAGATGGTGGAAGAGTAAATATTGCCGCATGTTCTTTGGGTGGAGCAAGAGCAGCTTTAGAAGCATCTATCAGTTATTCTGCAGAAAGAAAACAATTTGGCAAATCACTAGACAAATTCCAAGTCACACAATTTAAGTTAGCGGATATGGCAACTGAGTTGGAGGCTTCTCGCCTTATGGTTTTAAGAGCCGCTTGTGCATTAGATACCGCAGATAAACAAGCTACAAAACTATGTGCAATGGCTAAAAGATATGCAACGGATGTATGCTCTGAGATATGTAATATGGCTCTTCAAATTCATGGTGGTTATGGATATTTGAAAGACTTTCCGCTAGAAAGACTTGTAAGGGATTTAAGGGTTCATCAAATCTTAGAGGGGACTAATGAAATAATGAGAGTTATTATTTCAAGACATTTAAAAGCTAATTAAATTTAAAAAGGATAATTTTGACAATGCAGGATGAAGTTATATTCACTGAAGATAATGGCGTAGGTGTAATTACCCTTAATAGACCAGATAGGTTAAATGCTCTCACTTATTCAATGGTTCAAAAAATAAATAAAAATCTTAATTCTTGGGAAATTAACGATAATATAAACTGCATTATAATTGAGGGCTCTGGAGACCGTTCTTTCTGTGCTGGAGGAGATGTTGTTAAGTTAAGAAAAGAAGTTTTAGCAGACGGTGGACCACCAACCAATTTATCTAAATCTTTTTTTTATGACGAATATACTCTTAACTATAAAATTAGTAATTATAAAAAACCTTTCATTTCCTTAATTAATGGATTTACTATGGGTGGAGGTGTCGGTGTGTCAATGCATGGTAGTCACGTGGTTGCCTCGGAAAAAACAATGTTTGCAATGCCGGAAACAGCAATTGGATTATTTCCAGACGTTGGAGGAGGGTGGTTGCTTGGTCAATTAGATAAAGGAATTGGGGCTTGGTTGTCTCTAGTTGGTGCAAGAATTAAAGCTTATGACTTATTGAAGCTTAAACTAATTACTCATTACGTTTCCTCAGAAAAAGTTGAGATTTTAAAGAATTCAATCATTTCTTCTTCACCAAATTCTAATCAAAATGTTAACAATATTATTGATCAATTTTCATCAAAACCAGAGACTGAAGATAGTGTGTTGATGAATAATGGGGATTTGATTAAAAAAGTTTTCTCTTATGATACAATCGAACAAATATTTGACGAATGTGAAAAACTTATTGAAAATGAATTTTTAAAGGTTCAATACGAAGAGTTAAAACATAAATCTCCAACTTCCTTAAAAATCTCTTTAAAGCAAATCAGAAATGCTAGTCACATGAGTTTAAAAGACGAACTTATAATGGAGTACAGAATGGTTCAACGTTGTGTAGAAATTGGAGATTTTTTTGAAGGCGTTAGAGCAATGCTTGTAGATAAAGATAGAAAACCAAATTGGAAACCTAATAAAATTCAAGATGTTGATGAAACTCGAGTTAATCTATTTTTTGAGGATTTAGGAGACTTAGACTTAATTTTAAAAAATTAGAATAAAAGTTAACTTCTGGAGGAAAACTAAAATGAACAATGTTTACATTATGTCAGCAAACAGATCTGCAATTGGAGGATTTGGAGGTGCCCTTAAAAATCATTGTCCTGTCGATCTTGGAACTTTAGTGGCAAAAGAAGCTATTGCAAGATCTGGTTATGAGGCTAATGAAGTTGAGCATGCTGTTTTTGGTAATGTCATTCATACAGAACCTAGAGATATGTATGTAAGTAGGGTTATTGCATTACAGGCTGGAATGGACAAAGCATCTGCTGCGTTGACTGTAAATAGACTTTGTGGCTCAGGGCTTCAGGCAATTGTAAGTGCCTCACAAATTCTCATGCTTGGAGATGCTTCAGTTGCAGTAGCAGGAGGTGTAGAAGTTATGTCAAATGGTGCACATATTGTTCAAGGGTTTCGATGGGGTTCAAGAATGGGTGATGGACAAGTTCATGATATGATGTTAGGTGCACTTCATGATCCTTTTGGTCATGGACATATGGGTATAACCGCAGAAAATATTTCAAGTAGATATCAAATTAGTAGAGAAATGCAGGATGAATTTGCATTAGCTAGTCAAAAAAGGGCTCACGAGGCCATTGAAAATGGTAATTTTAAAGATCAAATCCTTCCTATTGAAATAAAAACAAGAAAGGGAATTCAGATTTTTGAAATAGACGAGCATCCAAAACCAGAAACTAGTATAGAAACATTAACAGGTCTCAAAACTGCTTTTAAAAAAGATGGTGTAGTAACAGCTGGTAATGCTTCAGGAATTAATGATGGAGCTTCCGCTTTAGTACTAGCTAATGAAGAAAAAGCAAAAAGTGGTAAACCGTTAGCTAGAGTAGTTTCATATGGATTTGGAGGTGTTGACCCTGATGAAATGGGAATGGGCCCAGTACCTGCATCAAAAATGGCATTAAATAAAGCTCAACTAACTGTTTCAGATTTAGATTTAATTGAATCTAATGAAGCTTTTGCAGCTCAAGCATGTGCCGTTAATAAACAATTAGGTTTTAATCCTGAGATAGTTAATGTTAATGGAGGAGCTATTGCATTAGGTCATCCTGTGGGTGCGACTGGTGCAATAATTATGACAAAACTCGTATATGAATTAAGGAAACGTAAAGGGAAATATGGTCTTGCTACTATGTGTATTGGTGGAGGACAAGGAATAGCAGTAATTATCGAAGCTTTATAAAACAAAATGTCTTTCAATCGTATATCAATTAAAGATGCAAAGGATCTTATATCAAAAGATGATCTAATCTTAATCGATATAAGAGATTACAATTCGTTCAAGAATGGACACATTGATAATGCCATTCATGTTGAAGATTTAGATATTCAAAACTTTCTTAAAAAAAAAGATAAGAACGATACAATTTTAATTTACTGTTATCATGGCAACTCAAGCCAATCAGCTGCCAATTTTTTCAGTCATCATGGTTTCAAAAATGTATTTAGCATGGATGAGGGATATGAAGGCTGGATAAATATTAATCAAATATAAAATTTATTTTGAATTAAGACTTCATAGCTTGTTTCAACAAAAATGATTATATATATATCAAGTCATAATAATTAAATGAGGTAAATTTTGGAAACTCGCAAAGGTGGTCGTCTTATAGATAGGCCAGAATTTAAATCTAAACCACAACCTATTACATTCTTAGGAAAAGATAAAGTGTCTGATGCGATCACCGTCATGGCTGATAAAAATTATGGATCAGTTGTAATTGTAGATAATAAACAAAAAGTTGTTGGTATTGTTACAGAAAGAGACATCTTAAAAAAGTTAGTGAAAAATAACAAATCACCTAAAACTACCAAACTGGAAGAAATAATGACCCCTAACCCAAGAGTAGCCAATGAAAATGATGATGTTCTTGATTGGTTAAGAATAATGTCAAATGACAGATTCAGAAGATTGCCAGTTGTAGATGCTAACGGTAAAATTAAAGTGATTTTTACACAAGGTGATTTTGTATCTTACACATGGCCAGACTTAATTTTTCAAGCCTCTCAATTAGCTAAAGCTTCATTTATGAAAGGATTTTCTATTAATACATTGCTATTATTTATGATTGTTTATGGGGTTGCCTTAGTGGCAGCAATGAAAGCTTTTTTATAAAATTAAGATTTTGTCCTAAGCATTTGGTTGGATATCCATGTCATAACAATTTCATTATTTTGATTTGTTACAGTATGTTTTAATCTTGCAGTACCTCTTCTAGGGTTTTTTGCTGATTTTCTTGCTTCTAGAACTTCTATTTTTGTTTTTAATAAATCACCCGGATACACAGGTTTAGTCCACCTGAGCTCGTCAATTCCCCAAGCACCCATACTTGTTCCATCATAAACACCAGTTTTAAAAATTTGTGTAAATGATTTACCTAGTGTCATAAATCCACTTGATGTTAACTGACCAAATGGACCATTTTTAGCAGCTTCTTCATCTAAGTGGAATGATTGTGGGTCGTATTTTGAAGCAAAGTCAATGATCTCTTCTTTTGTTATTAGAGTGGATTCAGATTCAAAATTTAAACCTACCTCAAAATCTTCAAAATATTTTGGCTTAAGTTTCATAAAGAAAGTACACTATGTATATTATCTAGGAGCTAAACGAACTGAACCATCAAGTCTAATAGTTTCACCATTAAGTAATACGTTAGTCACAATGCTCTCTACTAACATCGCATACTCCAAGGGTGTTCCTAGACGTTTAGGAAAGATTGTAGTAGCAATTAAGCTTTTTTGAACTTCGTCACTCATTCCAGCAAGCATGGCAGTGGCAAACAACCCTGGTGCAATAGTATTGACCCTGATACCATTTGATGCAAGTTCACGAGCAATAGGTAAAGTCATACCAACAATACCACCTTTTGAAGCAGAATAAGCCGCTTGTCCTACCTGACCGTCATAAGCTGCCACTGAAGCAGTATTAATGACAACCCCTTTTTCACCTTCTTTGTCAGGTTCATTGGCTTGCATTTTGTTAGCGCACAATCTGAGCATATTAAAGCTACCAATTAAGTTTACTTTGAGAACCTTTTCAAATAATCCTAAATCATGCATACCTCTACTAGATACAACTTTAGCCCCAACTGCAATACCTGCACAATTTACTAAGCAATTTATCTCATTAAAATCATTAATGGCATTTTTCATTTCTTCTTCGTTAGAAACATCTCCAACAACATATTTACAATTTATTTCGTCAGCTACCTTCTTTAGACCATCAGCATTTAAATCAATCAGGAGTACCTCTGCCCCTTTGTTTTTTAGATACCTTGCAGTTCCTTCGCCAAGGCCACTTCCTGCACCTGTAATAACAGCTTTAACATTTTCTATTTCCATTATTTACTCTCCAAAATCACGTATATCATCTATCACTTTACCGTCGTTTGGTAAACTTTTTATGGGGACTATTTTAGCATTGCCTCTTAAATTTATAACATTTTTAATTTCGTCAGATATCTTTTGTTGCAAAGATTGTATCTGATCTGTATCTGTAACCTCAGTCTCGACTTTCAAAAGTAATTCATCCTTATCATTTGATCTACTAACTATCAATCTGGCAGAGCCATTTATCTTTAGATTTTCTAAAATTTTATTAACTTGCGATGGTTGAACAAACATCCCTCTAACTTTTGTTGTTTGGTCTGCTCTACCCATCCAACCTTTTATTCTTTTATTAGTTCTTCCAGTTGAACTATTTCCTTCTAAAATTGCTGAAAGATCACCTGTTGCAAATCTGATTATAGGTAACTCATAATTATTTAAAACAGTTACGACAACTTCTCCTACTTCACCGTCATTTAAGGGTTTCCCAGTGCCCGGCTTAACGATCTCTAAAATCACATTTTCATCTACAACCATTCCGTCATTTGCTGCTGCTTCATAAGCAACAAGTCCTAAATCAGCAGTTCCATAGCATTGTCTTACATTAATATTTCTTTCTTTAAAATTTTGAGCAACAGTAGGGAAAAGTGGACCTCCAGTTACCATAGCTTTTGTCAATTTTGAAAGTGATATTTTTTTTTCGTCAGCTTTTTCTAAAATGATTTTCAAAAAATCTGGAACACCTACATATGCAGTTGTACCAATATCTTTCATTACTTCGACTTGTAAATCCGTATTTTCTCCACCAGCTGGAAAAACTGTGCATTTTAGGATTTTTGTTGCTTCTTCAAACATAGCCCCAGCAGGAGTAAAATGATAAGAAAAACAGTTTTGTACAATATCTCCATAACAAAAACCAGCAGCATGCAATGCTCTAGAAAACCTCCACCAATCTTTTGAGTGACCATCCAGATCATATATTGGACCTGGAGATCTATATATATGCGCAAAATCCTTAATTTCAGAAACATTTAATTGTGCAAAAGGTGGATAATCAGATTGTTTTTGAATTAATTCCGATTTTCTTAACAAAGGTATTGAGGCTAAATCTTCTAAAGTCTCAAGAGTATTATCAAATCTTAATGATTGATTTTTATTATTCTTAGCTGTTTTAATTAGGTAATTTAATTTTTCTAAATGATCATTATTTCTTTCATCAACTGAACGTGTTTCTAGATCATCAAAAAATTTATTTTTAATCATTTAAATATTATAACCATCTTTTACGTCTGCGATATTGTTTTACATCTTTAAAAGACTGTCTTCCTTCACCTGAAATTCCAAGATAGAATTCTTTTACATCCTCATTGTCTCTCATTGACTCAGCTGTACCTTCCATAACTACTCGGCCATTTTCAAGAATATATGCATATTCTGCATATTGAAGTGCCATATTAGTATTCTGTTCTGCTAATAGAATTGTTACTCCTTCTTTCCTATTTATTTCAGCAACTATTTCAAATATTTGTTTAACTAACTGAGGAGCAAGGCCCATGGAAGGTTCATCAAGTAAAATCATAGTTGGATGAGCCATTAGAGCTCTTCCAATTGCAATCATTTGTTGTTCACCACCTGAGGTGTAACCAGCTAGTGATGTTCTTCTGTCACGAAGTCTAGGAAAATATCCGTAAACTCTTTCTAAGTCTTCTTTCACTTCTTTATTATTAGTTCTAGTGTAGGCCCCTGTCAGTAGATTTTCTTCAACAGTTAAATGTTCGAAGCAGTGTCTTCCTTCCATTACTTGGATTACACCTTTCTTAACTAATTGAGATGGGTCAAGATCGTGTATATATTCGTTACTATAAGTAACAGAACCTTTAGTGACCTCTCCCCTTTCTGATGCAAGTAAATTTGAAATTGATTTTAATGTAGTACTTTTCCCAGCCCCATTTCCGCCAAGTAAGGCTGTGATACCACCTTTTTTAACTTTTAAGCTTACGCCTTTTAATACAAGGATAACATGGCTGTAAACAACTTCTATATTATTTACAATTAAAACATCTTCAGAAGTTTGTGGCTTTTTATTTTTACTAACTTTTATGTCATCCATTTTACATTCCTATGGGTAAAAGAGAGCCTAAATTAATAGGCTCTCAAATTTTTTTTAGTTACAACGCTCAGCAATTTTTTGCTCAGCAGCATATTTTGAAGAATCTTCAGCGATTAACTTTTGCACCACATCAGAATCTCCATACATATACTCAGTAATCATGTTCCATTTTTTAGCGTTAGCGTCCCACTGTTGTACAGCAGCAAGTCCACTACCACCGTGATTTTCACATGAATTTTTGAACGGAGGAGCAAAGTCTTTGAAACCCAGCTCTTCTAGTCTCTTTGCACTTAAATTCACATTTTCCATTCCATCTCTATACATAGCTGGAGTGATTTTTGATGTGCCATGAATTTTTTGTGCAACTGTGGCTGCTTCTACCTGAACCATTGCCTGGAACAAACCTCTGTTATAAAGCACTGTTCCAAAGTGAGATCCATCACCAGAAGCTTGACCTTTATCATGAACATATTTCTTAATGTCTGCATGAACTTGATAGTCAGTACCTGGAGCATTAAAAGTCAGAGACTTATAACCATCTGCGCCTTTACCTGCTGGTAAAACGTCATTTTCAGAACCAGACCACCAAATTCCAATAAATTTATCCATAGGAAATTTGATAGATGCTGCAGATTTAATCGCAACTTGGTTCATAACTCCCCAGCCCCACATTAGAACATTGTCAGGTCTAGCTTTACGTATTTTTAACCAAGTAGCTTTTTGCTCTTGTCCTGGATGATCAACAGGTAATAGCATCAATTTAAAACCATGTTTTTTACTAAGTGTTTCTAGAGTTCTAATTGGCTCTTTTCCATATGCTGAATTATGGTATACAAGTGCAATTTTCTTACCCCTAATATTACCTAAATTATTTTTAAGTATGTGTCTAACAGCTATTGAAGCACCATCCCAGTAAGTAACAGGTGCATTAAATATCCATTTAAAAACTTTACCGTTAGCTGCAGACGTTCTTCCATAACCAGTTGAGTAAACTGTTACTCCATCAGCTGTAGCTTTAGGAATTAACTGGTAAGTAATACCAGTAGACATTGGCTGGAATACCATCGCATCTTTTTTGTTTTTTTCGTAACACTCAACACCAACTTGTGTCTTGTATCCTGTCTCACATTCTGGGTGTAAAATTTTCTCACCACCAATTCCACCATCTCTGGCATTGATCATTTTGTAATAATCTACAAATCCGTCGGCGTTAGGAATACCATTAGGTGCATAAGCTCCTGTTCGGTATACCAACATAGGAAATTTGAGATCCGCGATCGCCATTTCTACATAACTAGAAACAGCAATAACAGACGCTGTCATTCCTATTAAAAGTTGTTTTATTCTCATTAGTTCCTCCCTTAGAGAAAAAATTAAAATTATCTACTAAATCAAATTTAGTAGGGGAAAGGCCATCGTCTTAACTTTTCTTTTGCGATGGACCAAAGTCTTGCAAGGCCATGTGGCTCCACAATTAAAAAAACTATCATTAACAACCCCCAGATTGTTATTTCAAAATGTTTAGCTGTAACAGCTGATAAACCAACTATATCAACCATAAGAAATTTTAGACCTATTGGTAAGGTGACAACAAACGCAGCCCCTAGAAAAGAACCTAACATTGAACCTAGTCCTCCAATAATAATCATAAATAAAACTGGAAACGAGATAGTCATAATATCAAATGATTCTGTAACTTCAATAGCACCTAAAAAGACAGCAAAATACAATGCCCCAGCAACCCCAATGTAGAATGAGCTTATTGCAAATGCTGATAATTTTGTCTTAAGAGGTGGCACACCAATAATTTCTGCAGCAATATCCATATCTCGGATAGCCATCCAAGAGCGACCCATTTTGCTTCTTATTAAATTTTTGGCTGCAAAACTTAATGTTACTACTAGTACTAAACAGAACAAATAAGTTGCGTATGAAGGGGCCTCCGCTCCAGTAACGGGAATACCAAACATCGTCCTTTCTGAAACAGTAATTTGTCCAGTATCAGAGTAGTTATAAAACCATGGCACTTTATTAAAAAGCCAAACTAGAAAAAATTGAGAGGCTAGAGTAGCAACGGCTAAATAAAAACCTTTAATCCTTAAAGATGGCAGACCAAAAATAATACCAACAGCAGCAGTAATCAATCCTGAGATAAGGATAATAATCATAATATTCATATCTGGGAAATAGGTCATAATCTTATATGTCGAGAAAGCCCCAACAGCCATAAATCCGCCTGTTCCCAGTGACACTTGACCACAATATCCAGTTAAAATATTTAATCCAATTGCAGCTAATGAAAATATCAAAAATGGAACTAAGATAGCTTTTTCCCAGTAACTATTAATTACAAATGGTATTATTAAAAAAGCTATGAACATTAGTGTACTAAATGCTATTTTATCCTGTAAAAGTGGAAAAATTGCATGGTCTGATTTATATGAAGATTTGTATTGACCAGTTTCTTTGTAAATCATTAAATTTAAACCCTCTCGATAATCTTATCGCCAAATAAACCTTGTGGACGAAATAATAAAAAGACTAAAGCCATCACATAGGCAAACCAATTTTCAAGCGCACCTGTTTCGAAATAACCACCTATATAAATTTCAGCCAATTTTTCACCCACACCTATAAGAAGTCCTCCAATTATTGCTCCAGGTATAGAAGTAAATCCTCCTAGTATGAGAACAGGTAATGCTTTCAATGCAATTAATGATAAAGAAAATTGAACACCTGACTCAGTTCCCCACATAATTCCAGCTACCATTGCAATAAAACCAGAGATAGCCCAAACAAGTATCCAAATACTTCTTAGTGAAATTCCAACGGAAAGTGCAGCTTGATGATCATCAGCAACAGCTCTTAATGCTCTACCTGTTTTTGTATACTGTGAAAAAAGAGCCAAGGATACAACTAAAATCACAGCAATTACTGTTGCCCAAATATTTAAGACATCCACATACATTCCGTAATAATCACTACCTTCGGCGGCGAGCCCAATTGTCGCTTCTTCTAGCCAGACAGATCCTCCACTAGGAATACCAACGTCTAATACCTTAACATCTGATCCCCACATTAAATCACCAACGCCTTCGAGTGCAAAAGCCAAACCAATAGTAGCCATAAATAAGATTATGGGATCTTGATTAACAAGGTGTTTTAGAACCAGTCGTTCTATTATCCATGCAAGAGCAATCATGGTTACCATCGTTAATAATATAGCAAGAAAATTTGGCATCGAGGCATACCAATTATGATAATTCGTTCCAAACAGTTCATTTATTAGATGCGCGAAAGGAACTTGACCTGTTTGATAACCAACTAGAGTTAGTGCAGCAAAGAGGGCAAAAACGCCTTGGGCAAAGTTAAAAACTCCAGATGCTTTAAAAATTAAAACAAATCCAAGAGCTACGAGTGAATACATCACTCCCGACATTAATCCATTCAAAACTGTTTCAATAAAATTAAGTAATTCTACACTCATAAAATAATTTCCTTACTAATCAGACACACCTAGATATGCATCAATAACTGCTTTATTGTTTCTAATTTCTTTAGGTAATCCAGATCCAATTTTTTTGCCATAGTCCAATACAACTATTCTATCTGAAATATCCATCACAACACCCATATCGTGTTCTATTAATACTATTGTAGTCTTTAATTCATTATTAACTGTAAGAACAAATCTACTCATATCTTGCTTTTCTTCTACATTCATACCTGCCATAGGTTCATCAAGTAAAAGTATTTCTGGTTCCATTGCCAGTGCACGACCAAGCTCCACTCTTTTTTGTAGACCATATGGGAGTGACCCAACTGGTGTACGTCTTATTGATTGAAGGTCTAAAAAATCTATAACTCTTTCGACACTCTCGCGATGTTCTTCTTCTTCTTTTGCTACTGGACCGAAATACAGTGCCTGCATTAAAAAATTTTGCTTTTGTTTTAACAATCTTCCGGTCATAAGATTATCTAATGTGCTCATTCCCTTAAATAATGCTATATTTTGAAATGTTCTTGCAATTCCACTTTTTGCAGCTAATTCGGGTTCCATTTCATTTCTGTCTGTGCCAGCAAAATTAATTGTGCCACTTGTAGGTTTGTAAAACCCGTTTATAACATTTAACATTGAAGATTTACCTGCTCCATTGGGTCCTATAATTGCAAAGACTTCACCTTTTTTTACATCAAAGGAGACATCCGTTAGAGCTTTCACACCCCCAAAAGCTAAGCTAATGTTTTTAAGCTCTATTGCAGTCTTTCCATAAGGTATTTTTTTTAAATCTTCTAAACTCATTTATTGTTTACCTTTACTAGATTTCTTTGCTGTAGAAGTAAGTTTCTTAGATTTTGTATTAGGAGTTTTTATTAAATGCCTAATTTCCATAGTTGCGCTGATTTTACTTTTTCTTCCATCTTCCAACGTAAATTCTGTATTGATTGTGGCAGTATCTTTATCAAGATATAAGTCTTTAATTATATCTTTATACCTACTATTAATGACACTTCTTCTAACTTTTCTCGTTCTGGTTAATTCACCATCATCTGCTTCTAACTCTTTAAATAATAATAAAAATTTTGCAATTTTAGTATTATCAGGAAGTTGTTCATTAACTTTTTTAATTTCATCTTCAATAAGTTTATAAATTTCTTTATGTGCTGCTAGTCCAGTGTATGAGGTAAATGGTAATTGTAATTTCTCAGCAAGTTTCGATACAATAGAAAATCTTATACAAATAATTGCAGTTAAGTATGGTTTTTCAGAACCAATAACTACAGCTTCTCCTACATAAGGAGAAAATTTTAATTTGTTTTCAATATTTTGAGGTGAAAATTTAACGCCATCTGATTTAACGGCAATATCATTTACACGATCTAGTACGTTAAGTCTTCCTTTTTCATCAAAAAAGCCTGCATCACCAGTATACATCCACCCTTTTTTTATAGTATCTTTATATGCTTTTTGGTCATTATAGTAACCAGAAAACATATTTGGGTGTTTTGTTATTATTTCACCAAGTCCATTTGGATCTGGGTCTACAATTTTTACTTCACAATCTGGAAAAGGAACACCTACAGTCTCACAATCCATTGTGCCATCTGGCACATCCTGCAGTGTGTAAGCGCCCATAAGTTCAGTTTGTCCATAAAGTTGTCTAAGAGGAATACCCATAGCAAGAAAGAACTTAAATGTTTCAGGACCAATAGCGGACCCTCCAGTGGCTGCTGATTTAACTTTGCTAAAGCCAAGTCTATCTTTAAGTGAAGAAAATAACAGTTTGTCTGCAAGAAAATCTCTTTTTCCCTGATCAACAGCTTTTAATCCTCTTTCTACCATAGTGTTGAATAACCATTGAGTTATTTTGGGGGCGTCTAAAATTCTCGATCTCATGTCAGCCGCAATTTGTTCCCATAATCTAGGAGCTCCAAGCATAAAAGTTGGACCAACTTCTCTCATGTCTTCCATTGCGGTTTCAGGTCTTTCAGGAAAATTTACTTTCATACCTCCAACAATGTTAAAACCCACACCATAAGTCTGTTCCATTATCCATGGAAATGGTAATACTGAAACGTATTCATCATCCACAGACTTTGGGTCAACTTTAAGATACCTTATGACATGTTCAATAAACTTAGCCCCTGGAAGCATCGCTAATTTAGGATTTGAGGTTGTTCCAGATGTGGTGCATAAAATAGCATTTTTTTCACCTGAGATTTTCTCTATCATTTTATTATATTTATTGGGGTCTTTGGAGGAGATCTCTTTTCCTTCTTTAATTAAATCAGTCATATCTGTGATCTTTGGATCATTTAATTCTTTAAGACCACGGCTATCTTCATAGAAAATATTGATTTCATTATTTTTAGGCCTTTTAATAGTTAATATTTTATCTACTTGTTCTTGATCTTCTGCATAAACAAAGTTCACTTTTGCAGCATTTATTAAATAGCCAACTTCTTCATCTAATGTATCTCTATATATACCTAAGCTCATTCCACCTATAGCTTGCGCAGCTAGTTCAAAAAATAGCCAGGAAGGTTTGTTATCGCCAATTAAACCAATAACATCGCCTGACTTGAAACCTCTTTTAGATAGGCTAAGCGCCAAATATGAAACATAATCGTTATACTCTTTCCATGTGATTTCGTTCCAAATACCTAAATCTTTATCTCTTAAAGCGACTGTATTTGGTATAGTCTCAGCTCTGTGTTTAAGAATTTTAGGAAGTGTGTCGTGAATGTTTGTATCTGGATAATTAGACATATTTACCTTTAAATTTAACCCCATAAATATTTAAGTATCTACTAAACTAGTAAATTACTTACATTAATAAAAATTGATGAGATCAAACTTAGAAATAAGTAGCCCCCCCCATATAATTTATAGGCTATCCAAAAAAACATTAAAATCAACATAAACTTTAATAAAATTTAAAAAAAAATATCTTGCTTATTTTCAATGACTTATTTGATTAAAAAAGCTTTGTTTTTCAAAAAAAAATTAATTAATTTACTTGTTAAATAAAAGAATCATCTGTTAATTGAACTATTGTTGCTCCTTTCGTAACAATTTTGAAATGAGACTCTACCCTAGGTAAAATATGAAAATCAAAAAATTCAGCTGAGATAATTTTACTTTTTAGAAAATTATCACTTTGAGATTTTTCTGATAATTTTAATTTAGCTTTAACTTTTCCTTTATGCATTAACCATCCACCCATTAAATAGCCAAAACCCATCATGTAATCAAAACTAATACAAGATAACATCTCAGCATCATCTCTATTTTCTAAAATGAAATCTAGAGTGTTTGATGCTAAGGCAATCATTTTTGACATTTCTTGATTTTGTTCACACTCGACTTTAATTTCTTCTAAAAATTCTTTTGCAGTTTTCCCATTATCTTTTAAAGTTTTTCTAAACATAAAGTCATTGGCTTGAATAGCATTTGTGCCTTCATATATTGGTAATATTCTTGCATCTCTCATATACTGAGCGGCACCAGTTTCTTCAATGAAACCCATACCCCCGTGGATTTGTAGTCCATTACTCGTAACTTCTTGTGCTAATTCAGTTGACCAACCTTTGATTATAGGAATCAAAAAACCTTCTTTCAATTTACATTTTTCATTACCGTTATGCGCTCTTTCCATAATTTCTGATGAAACTAATATTAAAGCACGCATCGCCTCTGTAAGACTGCGCATGGATAAAAGTAGTCTTTTTACATCACCATGTCCTATTATTGGCGTCCCTTTTTCTCTGTTAATAGGAGTTCCTTGGATTCTTGTGTTTGCGTACTCTAATGCTTTTTGTCTGGCAGCCTCAGAAATTGCCATCCCTTGAAGTCCTACATCAAACCGTGCTCTGTTCATCATAATAAACATGTATTCAATGCCTCTACCTTCTTCTCCCAACATATAACCGATAGCGCCTTCATTCTCTCCGTAGGACATAACTGCTGTTGGGCTTGCTTTTATACCCATCTTATGTTCGATGGATATGCATTTAAGATCATTTCTAATTGTATATTCACCACTTTCATCTTTTAGGAATTTTGGAATTATAAAAGTAGAAATACCTTTTATACCTTCAGGTGCGCCCTCAGTTCTTGCAAGGACTAGATGGATTATATTTTCTGACATATCATGTTCACCATAAGTGATATATATTTTTTGTCCTTTTATTCTCCAATTCTCACCATCATGTTCAGCTTTAGTTTTTATTGTAGCTAGATCTGTTCCAGACTGAGGTTCTGTTAAATTCATAGTGCCTGTCCAGGCTCCAGAATTAAACTTGGGTAGATAAGTTTTTTTTTCTTCTTCTGTGCCTACAAGGGTAAATGCGTCAATTAATCCTTGAGTTAATAAGCTACATAACGCAAAAGACATATTCGCTCCATGCCAATATTCATTAATTGCAGCGCTCATTCTAGCTGGTAGTCCCATACCATCATAATTAGAATTACTTGCTACTCCAATCCAGCCTCCCTTAGCAATTTCTGAAAAGGCATGACTAAATCCTTCAGGTGTTTCAACTTCGTGATCTTGCCGAAGAATAGGATTATTCTTATCACCAAAATGATTTAGAGGTGCTAAGTAATTATCGGCTAGCTTTCCAGCCTCAGACAGAACTGCGTCAATTGTTGTATCATCAAGATCCTCATGAGCAGGCAAAAGGTTTTCTAAAACAAATTTTGTGTCCTCTAAAGGAGACGTGTAACCCATTTAAAACTCCGGTATATTTTCATAGTTGATAAAATCTAGCACTACTATTATGAATATTATTAGGAGGAAATCAACTATGTCTGAAATAGAAAATGGTTTAAGTAAAAATAAAGCAAATTATGCCTCATTAAGTCCTTTATCATTTCTAGAAAGAACAAGAAAAACATTCCCTAATCAAATTGCTATTGAATATAAAGATTATAAATTAACTTACCAGCAAGCTGGTGAAAGATGTGAAGCATTAGCAGAATTTGTTAGAAATAAAAATTATGCTGACGGAATTACAATCGCAGTAATGCTACCTAACATTCCAGTTATGTGGGAGTGTCATTTTGGTATACCGATGGCAACTGGTGTCTTGAACGCAATTAATACAAGACTTGATAGTTTTACTGTAAGTTTTATTCTTGAACATGGAGAATCTAAAATGTTCATTTATGATTCTGAATATAGTCAGATAGTTGAGAAAGCCATAGAGAATTTAAAAAATCCTCCATTATTAATTGAATATGTTGATAAAATTGCTGGTAATCAAAGGTCTGGTTTTGCAGAGAAATTTAACTGCCTGGACTATGAGACAGAATTAGAAAAATTTTTTGGTTTTAAATTTGAACATGTCTTGCCAACTGACGAGTGGAATTCAATCGCTTTGAATTACACCTCTGGAACAACGGGCAACCCAAAAGGAGTTGTTTATCACCATCGTGGCGCATACTTGAATGCCATTGGTAATACGCTTACCTGGGACTTACCAATGCACCCTAAGTATTTATGGACACTTCCTATGTTTCATTGCAATGGATGGTGCTTTCCTTGGACTATTACAGAAAGAGCAGGTACCCATGTTTGTTTAAGACAACCAGCTGGAGAATTAATTGTAGAGGCTTTTCAAAAACACAACATAACTCATTTATGTGGAGCTCCAATTGTAATGCAAATGGTAGCGGATTATTTATTACAAAATAAAATATCTCTTAAATCAAAAATTAAAATGATGACTGCTGGTGCCCCTCCTCCAGAGGCTGTTCTTAGTAAAATGGAGAGCTGTGGTATTGACGTCATTCATGTCTATGGTCTTACAGAAATTTATGGGCCCGCCGTTGTATGCGCATGGCATCCAGAGTGGAACCAATATGACACCTCTGAACAGGCTAAATTAAAAGCAAGGCAAGGTGTTGTTTACTCTGTACAAGAAAATATGAAAATTGTGGATCCGGAAACTAATAAAGAAGTTCCAAAGGATGGAATATCATTAGGTGAAGTCTTCATAAGAGGTAATATAACAATGAAAGGTTACCTTAAAAACAAAAAAGCGACTGATGAAGCTTTTGAAGATGGTTGGTTTCATACAGGTGACTTAGGTGTATGGTATGATGATGGATATATTCAACTTAAGGATAGATCAAAGGATATAATTATATCAGGAGGAGAAAATATTTCCTCAATTGAGGTAGAGGACGCTATATATAAACACCCTGATGTTATTGCAGTAGCAGTTGTTGCAAAAGAAGACGAAAAATGGGGTGAGACCCCTTGTGCATTTGTAGAATTAAGTGAAGGATCTCTAATTGGAGAAAATGAGTTAAGAGATCATTGTAAATCTCTTTTAGCAGGCTTTAAAGTGCCGGGATATTTTAATTTTGTAGAGCTTCCGAAAACAAGCACAGGAAAAATACAAAAATTTAAGCTTAGAGAACAAGCAAAACTTGTTTAATTTAACTTACTTTTTTAAAATTTTGGTTATTTAGAATTTTATCAAAAGATTTGTCCCATTTTTGTTCAGCAATTTTTATATTTTTTTCTTTAACGTGACCATATCCTTTTATTGATAAAGGTATATCAAGAAACTCTATAATTTTTTTATAATTATTATCATTTAAAATTTCAGATATCTTACTAATAGTAGTGATCGTTTTTTGAGCTAAAGCGCGTTCTTTTTTTCTTTCTAAGGTATATCCAAATATATCTAATTTTGTTCCTCTCAGAAATTTAAAATAAGACAATACTTTGAAAACTTTATATGCCCAGTGACCAAACCTTCTCTTAAGTAGATGACCTGTTTCAGGATCTTTTTTTGAGAACAAAGGTGGTGCTAAATAGTATTCTAATTTTGCATTTTTATTTTCATTTAAAAAGGTTTGGGCAAAATTTCCACTAGTATGTAATCTAGCAACTTCATATTCATCTTTGTACCTCATAGCTCTAAATAAAGTAAGAGCAGCCTTTCTGGATAGAGGTAATTCTTTTTCAGAACTATTTATTTGGTTTTCTTTTTCAATTACTTTTTTTAACTTAGAAAGGAAAATTTCTGAGTATTCTTTATTTTGATATTTTTCAAGTATGTCAGAAAAATTATCTACATATTTATCTATTGATATAATTTCAGAATTTTTTGAGTTTAAACCAGCTGCATTAAATACTGTTTTTGGTTGTTCGCACAACAATCGTCCCCAATTGAAAGCCCTTAGGTTTTGTTCAATAGCCACACCATTTAGCTCTATAGCTTTTTTTAGAGAATCAATCTCTATTGGAAGAAGTTCCTTTTGAGCAGCTATTCCTAACATCATTATATTTGCAGAAACTGTGTCGCCAACTAAAGCTTCAGCTAAGTTGGATATATCAATAAAGCTTATATTTTCAGTTTGAAGATGATTTTCTAAATGTTTTTTTAATAAGCTATCATCGACAACTGTACCAATATGAACGCCAGCAACTCCAACTGGCTCTACTCTTCCATTTATTATGGCATTTGTTTTTATAGGATTTAATGTTCTAGTAATAGAAGGAGAAACTGACACAACAGCGTCACACCCTAGAAGTACGTCTGCTGTTTCATTTGGGAGTCTTGCAGACCTATCATAAAGAGATTTTTCTTTTCCAATTCTGATTTGACTAGTTACGGCTCCATTTTTTTGTGCTAATCCAGTAAAATTCATTGATTGTGCAAACAGCTTATCAATTCGAGCAGCCATAACTATTATGGCAGCGACTGTAGAGACACCTGTGCCACCTATGCCTGCCATTATTATATTTTGAATATTTTTTAGGTCTTTCTTTGGTTTTTTTAATGTAATAATTGTCTTTGGAATTTCAGGGAAAGTCTTTTTTTCTTTGATTGAAATACTACCAGCTTGCACACCTATGAAACTTGGACAAAATCCTTTTTTACAAGAATAATCCTTATTACAAACACTTTGATCAATTTGTCGTTTAGTTCCATCAAAATGCTCAACGGGTTTCACAGCTACGCAATTTGATTTTTCAGCACAGTCTCCACATCCCTCACAAACATCAGGATTAATATACATTTTAAAATCTCGATCTTGAACATATCCCCTTTTTCGTCTTCTTCGAAGTTCTGTTGCACAAGTTTGCACATAAATTATTGCTGTAACTCCTGAGATTTCTCTTACTTCTTTTTGGATATTTATAAGTTCATCTCTATGAAATATTCCAACTTTGTCTGCAAATAACTTTGTTTCTTTGAACTGTTCTGGTTCATCTGATACAACATAAATTTTTTTAACACCTTCTGCTGCAAGTTGTTTAGAAATTGCCCATGGAGTTGCTCCACCAATGGCCTTTTGACCACCAGTCATTGCTACTGCATCATTGTAAAGAATTTTAAATGTTATGTTAACATTTGCTGAAACGGCTGCTCTTATTGCTAGAGAACCAGAGTGAGCATATGTTCCGTCTCCAATATTTTGAAATGTATGTTTATGATTTGAAAATGGAGCTCTTCCTATCCAATGACCACCTTCACCACCCATTTGACTGAAATTAGTCAATTTTTCAGGATGGAGAAAATATCCAATAGAGTGGCATCCAATGCCAATACCGACAACTTCTTCATCTGGTGTCTTTGTTCCTGAGTTGTGGGGACATCCTGCACAATACCAAGGTGTTCTTGAAACAACTGGTGGTAAATTTCCACCAATTGCTTCTGATTTTGTTTTGGGAATATCAATGCTTATCGAAGAATGGAGGACTTTTTTTAGCAAACAATCTGCGATAATATCACTTGATAATTCTGATATCTTCGGAACTAACTCCTCTTTAGAGGAAGCATCTAACTTTCCAGATAATCGAGGTCTTGATTTGGAATTAAAAAGAATATGAGCAACTTGTTCTTCTACAATACTAGCTTTTTCTTCTATAACTAAAATTTCTTCAAAGTTTTTACAAAAATTAATTATTTCTTGGTCTATTAATGGCCATGGAATTTTGCATGCAAATAGACCAATACCACTCCTTTCAGGATCTTTAATGCCAATTTTATCTAGAGCATCTATGGTTTCTGTAGTAGCTTTCCCAACAGAAATTATACCCAATGTTTTTTTTGTTGGATTAAATATCACATTATTAATTTTGTTTTGTTTAATAAAATCCTTAGATGCAGGTATTCTTCTTTTAATTAGTGCTGCTTCTCTATCTAAAGCTGGGTCATGTCTATTGACATGAACATTAATTGGATTTTCCAATTTGGATGAAATAGGTCTTAATTTACCGAGGTCAATCACAGAATTTGAATCAGCTGTATCACTTGTAATTTTGAGTGCAACACATACGCCTGCATGACGTGACAAGGCAAAAGCTTGCAGACCCATTGGTATAACTTCATCTACATTTGCTGGATAAAAAACTGGAATACCTGCAGAAATAAGAGATTGCTCTGATTGATATGCAATAGTAGAACTTTTTCCAATTGGATCATCTGCAACTGCTAATACCATGCCACCTTTCATTGAAACACCACCCATGTTTGCGTGTCTTAAAGCATCCATAGATCTATCTAAACCTGGCCCTTTCCCATACCACATTGAAAAAACACCATCTATTTGGGGTCTGTCGTATAAACCGAGCATTTGGGTTCCCCAAGCTGCAGTCGCAGCTAATTCCTCATTCACTGCTGGTTGAAAAATTATATTATGTTTTTCTAGATGTTTTTTTGATCTTCCAAGTTCTAAATCAAGTGTCCCAAGTGGTGATCCCGGGTATCCACTGACATAACCATGTGTTACTAATCCATTATCTTTGTCGAGTTTTGCTTGTTCGATTAAAAGACGTACTAGTGCTTGAACACCATTCATCAGTGCTAAATCATTGTCCTTAGTAAAACAATCGTCTAATCTAATATTATCAATGTAATTCAAAGCTGACCTGATCTAATTTTGTTCATAATTAATTTAAATAATTAAAATGATTTTAACAAGTAGTAATAATAATTTAAGGAAAGGTGATTATTTTTTATGCTTCAAAAATTGAATAATTTTGAAGAGCTATGTTTATCATTTAAATGGAATATTCCAGAATTTTACAATATAGCGTCTGATACTGTTGACCAGGATATTTATCAAAATAGGATAGCATTAATTAATTTTTTACAAGACGGCAAGATAGAGGAATGGTCTTTTGTTGATATAAAAAGATATGCAAACAAACTTGCTAATGTTTTTGATCATTTTCATCTTGAGGCCAACGCAAGAGTTGGTATTATTTTAGGTCAATGTCCTGAAACTGCAATTGCACATATGGCATGCTTCAAGTCTGGAAAAATTTCAATACCTTTGTTTAATTTATTTGGAACAGATGCATTACATTATCGTTTGTTAAATTCTAGGGCATCCTTGGTGATTTGCGATAATATTGGCTTAAATAAAATTTTTGAAATTAAAGATAGATTACCAGATTTAAAAAAAATAATTTGTGTAGATAGTAATGACGAAAAAAATAATATTTTTAATTTTAAAAAGTTAATCGAAAAAGCTTCAGACAGTTATTCTACAAAAAAAACAAAAGCATCAGATCCCGCATTAATAATTTATACCTCTGGAACAACAGGTGGACCTAAAGGTGCTTTGCTCCCTCATAGATCGTTGTTAGGACATATACCAGGAGTAGAAATTCCTCATGAGTTTTTATCTTCATCTGAACCAGTTACAGATTTGTTTTGGACACCAGCTGACTGGGCATGGATAGGTGGGTTGTTTGATGTACTTCTTCCAGCATGGCACTTTGGTATTCCTGTAGTATGTTACAGATCTCAAAAATTCGATCCTGAAGTTACTTTTGATTTAATATCAAAGCTAGAGATAAAAAATACTTTCTTGCCACCCACTGCACTTAAAATGATGAAATCATTTAATCCTTCTAAAACAGTAAAAAACTTAAAATTAAGAACTGTTGGCTCAGGTGGTGAAGCTCTTGGAGAAGATTTGCTAGAGTGGGGCAAAAAAATTTTAGGGGTTGGCATTAATGAATTTTATGGTCAAACAGAATGTAATTTAACAATCTCGAATTGTGGAGCAATTATGCCAACTAGACAAGGTTCAATTGGTAAACCCATTCCCGGTCATGAAGTTAGAATAATTAACGAAAATGGAGAACTTATCAAAGAACCTGGATTAGATGGAGAAATAATAGTCAAATCTGATACCCCTGTATCTTTTTTAAAATACTGGGAAAATGATAAAGCAACAAAACAAAAAGTTAGGGATGGTTGGCTCTACACTGGCGATTTTGCCTATAAGGATGAGGAGGGTTATTTTTATTTCAAAGGTAGAAAAGATGATATTATCAATACTTCAGGTTATAGGGTTGGACCAAGTGAAGTAGAAGATGCTGTGCTTTCTCATCCCAAAGTTAGTATGGTTGCAGTGATTGGCATTCCAGATAAATTAAGAGGTCATATCATAAAAGCTTTTGTTGTTCCTAGGGATCATAATAATGTTTTAGCTGAAAATGAAATATTAAAACAATCTATCCAAAATCATGTAAAATTAAAGTTGGCTGCTCATGAATATCCTCGACTTATAGAGTTTGTTCACGAATTACCTTTAACAACTACAGGAAAAATTATCCGTAAAGATTTAAGAGAAAATAATTAATATATTTATGATTAATTTTGACTGACTTTCAAATATATTTTTATCTTATACTTTTTTATTAGGTAAATTTATATTTTTAAGGTTTAAGAAATAAGCTATAATATTTAAAATTATTTTAAGGAATTTCAATGAGTGAAAATTACAAATTCGATACCCTCTCTTTACATGCTGGTCATATTCCTGACAAGGAGACTGGTTCTCGTGCTGTACCCATTTATCAGACAACATCTTACGTTTTCAATAGTACAGAAGAAGCAGCGTCTTTGTATAATATGGAAGTTGGTGGACATTTATATACTAGAATATCAAATCCTACAGTTGCAGCACTCGAGCAGAGGTTAGCTGCTCTCGAAGGAGGAGCAAGTGCGCTTGCATGTTCAAGTGGAATGGCTGCAATGCATCTTGTGGTTTCAGCAATTTGTAGTAGTGGGGATCATATTGTTGCATCAAGTAAAATGTATGGAGCAAATATTAATTTACTTCAGCATACTATGCCTCGTTTTGGTGTTAATACCGACTTTGTTAATCCCAATGATCCAGAAGCAATTAAGAGCGCAATAAAACCAAATACAAAATTAGTCTTTGGAGAAGTTATTGGTAACCCAGGATTAGATATTATGGATGTTCCAGAAATTGCTAAAATATGTAATTCAAAAAATATCCCTTTAGTACTAGACGCTACTTTTAATACTCCATATTTAATGCAGCCATTTAAGCACGGAGCTAATATTATTGTTCATTCACTTACTAAATGGTTAGGTGGTCATGGTATCGCGATAGGAGGTGCTATTGTTAATGGTGGTAACTTTGATTGGGGAGATAAAGACAAGTTTCCTACAATTTCAGGACCACATTTTGCTCTAGGTGGTATAAGTTTTTGGGAAGAATTTGGTCCATCTGCTTTAATAGCAAAAATAAGAGCAGAAGGTATGTATAATTTTGGACCTTCTTTATCACCTACTAATGCATTCCATTTAATGCAAGGAATTGAAACGCTACCTTTGAGGATGAAAAAACATATTGAAAATACTCACTCTATATTAGATTTTTTAGTAAATCACGAAATGGTAGAATGGGTAAAACATCCAGATTTAGAAACACATCCTGACCATGAAGTAGCTAAAAGAATATTACCCAAAGGATCTGGGTCAATCGTTGTTTTTGGTATTAAAGGTGGACGTGAAGCAGGGAAGGCATTTATTGAATCTGTACAATTAGCTTCACATTTAGCAAATGTTGGTGATGCTAAAACATTACTTATTCATCCAGGGAGTACAACTCACTCTCATTTGAGTTCTGAAGCAATGAAAGAGGGTGGATTAACGGATGATATGATAAGACTTTCAGTTGGATTAGAAGATATTAATGACATCACAAAAGACTTTGAAAGAGGTTTCAAGGCAGTAAAAAAGCTTAATAAGTAGGAATATCATGATCATTAATTTTAAAGGTGCGAAGACTTATTTAGGTACAGGTGGTAAAAGTTTAGATATTAATAAAAGGACTTTGTGTTTTTTACACGGGTCGGGTCAAAATCATTTGAGCTTTATTCAACAGGCTCGTTTTTTTGCTTATAAAGGGTATTCTGTAATTGTCCCTGATATGCCAGCCCATGGATTTTCTGATGGTAATCCTTGCAAATCAATAAAAGAAAATGCTGAATGGATAAATGACTTATTAGTTAAACTAAATCTTAAAGACGTTGTTGTTATCGGACATTCTCAAGGATGTTTAGTAGCCCTAGAATTGAATAGGATTTTAAAAAATTCTTTAGAAGCACTAATATTTGTTGCGGGCTCGAATGAAATTCCAGTTAATCAATTTTTATTAGATCTTTCAAAAGAAAATCCACAAAAAGCCTCTCAAATGATGGTTACTTGGGGACATGGAATTGATGGTGACATGTCAATTAACAAATGGCCAGGACATTCTCACTACGGAGAAGGTAATAATATAATGTGCATGAATAAACCAAAAGCTTTAAATTGTGATTTAAATTCTTGCAATGATTACTCAGACGGAATATATGCTGCAAAAAATATCAAAGTTCCAGCATTGGCTGTTTTGGCAAGAAATGATCAAATGACACCATTAAAATCAGGTTTAAAATTCGTAGAACTGATAGAAAATTGTGAAACTCACATTCTTGATTGTGGCCACTTTCTTCCATCTGAAAGGCCTATGGAATTAAACTCAATAATAAATTCTTTTCTTTCAAAATTAAAATAATTTTCAAATAGGGATTTTGTAAATTAAATGAACGAAAAAAATTACTTCTTATTTAATAATTCTGAAAATCCAGATCATTGGAAAATTTCTGAAATTATTCTAGATCAATGCAAGAAATATCCAAAAAGGGAAATTATCGAATTTATAAATGGTCCAAAATGGACTTTTGATGACCTAAAAATTAAATCTTTAGAAAAAGCTCAAACTTTAAAAGAATTGAGTTTAAATCAGGGTGACAATTTAACAGTGTTAATAGAAGACCCAAAAGAATTCATACTATATTGGATAGCATGCAGCTTTATAGGAGTTATGTTTGTAGCCATCAATACTGCTATAAAAGGAAATGTATTATTACATCAAATCAAGACATCTAAATCAAAAAATGTTCTTGTTGAAGATCAATTTTTTCACGAAGTAAAAAGCTTGGTTAATCATCATAAATTAGAAGTTGAAATTTTAAATTGTAAAGATTTAAATTACAAAGATCTTTTGAAGGAAGACGAGATTATTTCAGGAAAATTAAGTGACAACGTTTGTACAATGTTTACAAGTGGAACATCAGGGCCTTCTAAAGGAGTTATGATGCCCAATGCACATTGTGTTTTGTTTGCTATAGGAACAATTGAAAATTACAACTTAAGAAATAATCACATTTTTTACATCTCCTTACCATTATTCCATGCAAATGGATTATTTATGCAACTTTTAGCATGCATTATGACTGGTGCAAAAGCAGTTATAAGAACTAGATTCTCAGCCTCAAATTGGCTTAAAGATATTAGAAAGTATAATATAACTCATACTAATATGTTAGGTGCTATAGCCGCGTTTATTGTTGCACAACCTCCTACTAAATACGATAAAGATCATAATTTAGAAGTAATTGGTTCAGCGCCGTTGCCAAGTGAACCTGAAAAAATTTTTAGAAATAGATTTGGTGTAAAATATGTTTTACCGCTTTATGGCATGACAGAAGTTAATATTCCAATATATGGTTTAAAAAGTGAAATAGGTAATGGCAGGTGCGGAAAATTATATGATAAATATTTTGAGGTTGAAATTAGAGACCCTGAGAAAGATACACCTGTTAATGACGGCTTGGTTGGTGAAATAGTTGTAAGACCAAAACAACCCTTTGGTTTTATGTCTGGTTATTTAGGAATGCCAGAGAAAACTGTAGAAAGTTGGAGAAATTTCTGGTTTCATACTGGTGATGCAGGGATTAGAGAAAAGTCAGGTCACTTTGTTTTTGTAGACAGAATTAAGGATTGTATTAGAAAAAGAGGTGAAAATATTTCCTCATACGAAGTTGAACAAGCTTTTTTAGAAATTCCATTTATTACAGAAGCAGCTGCATATGCAATTTCAGCTGATGGAGGTGAGGGAATGGAAGATGAAGTAATGGTAGCCTTGATGACTGATAATAAAACCAATATAGATTTTGATAAATTAATTGAAAAAACAAAAATAAACTTAGCTAAGTTTGCCATTCCAAAATATATAAGAGTAATGAGAGAGTTTCCAAAAACACAAACAGGTAAGATCCAAAAAAATAAGCTAAGAGAAGAAGGAGTTACTATAGATACTTGGCAAAATAAAAATATTTAATTACTATAAACTAAAATTAAATATGAAGGGGTCAAAATGGCAAATAATAAATTTCAAGGTTGCTGGCCTGTGGCTCCAACACCTTTTAAAGACAATGGTGAACTCGACATAGAAGGTATGAAAAGAGTTCTAGATTGCATGGTGGATCAAAATGTTGATGGCATTTGTATATTAGCGAATTACTCCGAGCAGTTTTTGTTATCAGATGATGAAAGAGCGATTTTAACTAGATTATGTATTGAACATGTATCTGGCAGAGTTCCTGTAATTACAACAGTAAGTCATTTCTCAACAGATATAGCACTTTCACGAGCTAAATTAGTAAAAGATCTTGGTGGTGAAATGCTTATGATGATGCCCCCATATCATGGTGCTTTAATGAGAGGAACTGCCCAACAAACATTCGAACAATTTGAAAAAGTAGGTGAAGCAGGGGTAACCATTATGGTTCAAGACGCACCATTATCAGGAGTTGATTTACCTGTGCCCCTTTTAATTAAAATGGCTAGAGAAATAGAAACAGTAAAATGTTTTAAAATTGAGTGTGCACAGGCGGCTTCTAAATTACGGAAACTTGTTATTGATGGTGGCGACGCTATTGAAGGACCATTTGATGGTGAAGAAGGGATAACATTGTTTGCTGATTTAGAAGCTGGTGCAACAGGTAATATGAGCTCTGCAATGATACCAGATTTAATAAAACCAGTTGTTTTAGATTATTTAGCTGGAAAACTTGATAAATCTGAAGACAAATATAATAATATATTACCTGTTATTAATTATGAAAATAGGCAATGTGGGTTCAGAGCAACTAAAGTAATTATGAAAGAAGGTGGAGTTATTAATTCAGATTTTTGTAGACATCCTATTCCTCCTTTAGAAGAACAAACAAAAGTAGGATTAATAAATTTAATTAAGAAATATGATCCAATTGCATTAAATTGGGGAAAATAAAAATACTTATTAACTAATATTGGAGGAACTATTGCCATACACTCTAGATGATTTAGTTCAAGATATTAAAGAAATAATTAAAACTGAAAAAATGCCAGATGGCTCAGAAAAAATTTGTTATTTTGTTTCAAAAGCTCTTATGGATCAAAATTTTATAGCTGACAATCTTCCTGATAGAGCAAATGGTGAATTACCTAGGCAAATACTTTATGAAGATATAGACACTGGTTTTTGTATTTGTGGTCATGTTCATGATAATGAAGCGATAGGTAGCCCTCATGACCATGGAACAAGCTGGGCTATTTATGGACAAGCCTCTGGCGAAACAGAAATGACTGATTGGGAAATTGTTGAAAAAAATAATTCAGATGATGTTGTAAATGTTAAAGTTAAAAAAAAATATATTATGAAGGCTGGTGATGTACATTTTTATGATGTAGGGCATGTCCATTCACCAGTCAGAAAGCATCCTGTTAGATTATTAAGGATTGAAGGGGCTAACTTGGATAATATAAAAAGATCTAGTATTAGAGTAATTACCTAAAAAATACCCTTTCTTCTTCATCCATGTTTTTTATTAAATCCATTTCCCATTTTAAGTAATTTTTTGCGTGTTCTTTGTTTCCTTGATGACGGAGGTATGTATGAAAATTGAAATCAACAAATTTTTCATCCAACTCAACTTCTGTTGTATCAATAAAATCAAAAAAATGCTCAATTTCTGTTTCATTCCAATGATATACTTGAACCATATACTTTGGATCTTTTTCTTGAAGATCACTTACAATTAGACCTGCTTTAGGTAAATCATTGCTGACTAGAATGATAGATTTGACATTGTGCGGCATCTCGTTTGTTATTAATAATCTATTAGTCCAAACTGACTTCTTTATTCTTTTTTTGCGATAATCAACGCTTTTTCGAATATCAAATATAGGAATATTTTTTGAATTTTTTAAATTCTCTAATTTAATTAAATTTATGGGGTTAGTTTTAAAGTTTATATTATGTATGAGATTTAAATGTTTAATTCTTTTAGGACTGTCATTTATAACATAACAATGATAGTTCATTTTTTTTAACCATAATGCTGTCATACCTGCTCTTACTAGATCACCATCATCAAACAAAATTACATGTGATTTTAATACACCTATATATTTGTCAGTAGCTTGTACTAATTGACCACCAGGTACGTTTCTTAATTTAGATAATTTATTTTTTTGATTTGAGTTTGTTCTTACATCAAAAACATATGTAGTTATGTTCTTATCATTAATGAGTTTTTGGGCTTGATTAAAATCAATGATTTTAACTTTATTTTTTAATAAATCTATTATCTTGTGTCTAAGTTCTTTGATTTTTTGACTATTTGGTGTTTTGTCTAAGAATTTAGTTTTTCCGTGATCTAACCTAAAATTATTTAAAAACCATCCTAGTGTACCATTTTCTAGAGCATAAACTTTATTTTTAATACCAAAATTTATCAATGTTTGAGCACCTATAATTGATCTTGTTCTACCGGCGCAATTAATTATAATTTCTGTTTCTGAACTTTTTATTAATTCAGAAATTTTATAGGGTATTTCAGCGTTTGGGCAACAAACACTTCCAGGTATACTCATCTTGTTATATTCATCAAACGGTCTACCATCTAATATGATAATATCTTTCCTTTCTTTTTGTTTTTTTGATAATTGTAATGCTGTTATAGATGGTGTCTTAAATTTCTTTTCGACTAATTCACCAAAACTTTTACTAGGGACATTAATTCCATCAAACAAATGAAATTTCGACTTTACCCAGCCATCAATACCATTTTTTAAAATAAAAATATTTGTATATTTTAAATTTTTTGCCAGTTTATATATTATTTCTGAAATTCCGTCGTTATTATCAAATAAGACTATTCGTACAATTTTATTAGGTAATAGTTTTTCAACGTTTATTTCAAATTCACTAAATGGAATTGAAATTGAAAATAATGGATGGCCTGAGGTGTGTTGAGCTAACTCTCTTAAATCAATAAAAGCAAGCTCCTGAGCATCAGAAATCCAATTCTTGACCGTTTTTGCTTCTACAAAATTTTTCATCTTAAAATACTATCATTGATTTAAATTTTATAATTTTAAAATTTAATATATGTTTTCTAATAAGGTTAGTCAAAATGGGGGTTATTATGAAAGACTACAATGTGGGAGACCTAGTTTCTGAGTTTTTGCATCAAATAGATGTGAAGGATGTTTTTGGCGTAGTCTCGGTACATAACATACCAATGCTAGATGCAATTGGTAGAAGAAATCATATTAGAATGATCCCTGCAAGGGGTGAAATGGGAGCTGGCCATATGGCTGACGGCTATGCTAGAGCGCATAATGGACTTGGTGTTGTATTTACAAGTACTGGCCCTGGCGCAGCTAATATAGCAGGTGCAATTGTAGAATCTCGTTTTGCAGGTTCATCTGTTTTACACTTTACAGGCCAAACAGCAACAGAAAATTTAGATAAAAATCAAGGTACAGTACATGACGTCCCTAATCAATTGGGCATGCTTAGTTCAATTTCTAAAGAGGCTATTAGAATTGATGATGAAGAGGAGGCTTTAGAAAAATTAATCTATGCATGCAAGATTGCTCTTACGCCTCCAAAAGGACCAGTTTCAATTGAAATACCTATAGACATTCAAAGAAAAAAAATTAAAAGACCTTATTTACTAGACACGATTAGTTTACCTCATATTAGCGGTGAATTAGGTGATACAAAATCTCTAGATAAAATAGAAAATTATATAAAATCTTCAAAGAGAAAAATTATATGGGTAGGAAATGGAGCTAAGTTCGCAACTGAAGAAGTTAATCTTTTCATTAAAATGGGGTTTGCAGTAGTAACAAGCACTCAAGGTAGAGGAGTGGTTCCAGAAACAAATAATATGTGTTTGGGTGCCTTCAACGCTGTCCCCTTAATAGAAGAATTTTATAAAACATTAGATTTAATGATTGTAGTAGGAAGTAGATTAAGAGGTCATGAGACCAGAGATATGTCATTGGAGTTACCAAAGAATTTAGTACAAATTGATATAGATCCAAGCGCCAAAAATAGAACATACAAAACAGATCAATTTCATTGTGGAGATGCTAAAAAGGTTCTGGCAGAATTAGCTAAAAGATTAGACGGCAAGATTTTTGTAGAAAATGAGTGGATAAATGAAGTTAGTGATTTAAAAAATCGAATTTATATAGATTATAAAAACATGTTAGGTGCGTATAAAGATTTTCCAGAAATAATTAGAAATATTCTTCCAAAAGACGGAAAGTGGGTTAGAGACGTCACTATTTCAAACAGTATGTGGGGCAACCGAATGATGTATATAAATGAACCTACTGAAAACATTTATCCTGTTGGAGCGGCAATTGGGCCTGGGATGGCTTTGGCTATTGGAGCCTCAATTGCTAGTGAGGAAAAAAAAACAATAGCAATGTGTGGGGATGGGGGGTTTATGCTTAATGTTCCAGATTTGTGGACTGCTTCTGAAACAAATTGTGATGTTGTATTTTTAGTGATGAATGACAACGGTTATGGTGTTATAAAACACATACAAGATAGTATGTATGCTGGAAGAAAGTTTTTTGCAGATTTAATGGTACCAAATTTTGAAGATTTAGCAAAAGCAGCCAAAATGAAATATAAGAAAATAGACCATGCAAAAGATTTAGAAAAGGTACTTAAGGAGGCTGTAAATTTTGAGGGTCCAGTATTAGTAGAGGTAAATGTAGCAACAGTTGGAGAAATGCCTCGTTACTTTGCCCCTCCTCCTCACGCTCTTAAAAAATAAAATGTTTGAGTTTCCAGAATCAATCTCAAATTTAACAGCATATTTTTTAATTTTTGCCAGTATGGCTACGTCATTTATTACTTCAGCTTTTGGAATTGGAGGAGGAGCAATTTTATTGGGATTATTAGCTGTCAAACTTCCACCTGTAGCATTATTGCCAATACATGGAATTGTTCAAGTAGGTTCTAACCTTGGAAGAACAATAATTTTTTTCAAAGACATTAAAAAGGAAACTTTAATTCCATTTACTATTGGGACTATTATTGGTTCTATAATTGGAGGTTCCATTTTTATTCAAATAGATGCGTGGTTGCTACAGTTATCAATATCTTTATTTATATTATGGTCAGTATATGGAAAAGTTCCAATTATTGGATCAAAACAAATAACAATTGGTGGTGTGTTCTCTGGTTTCATGACAATGTTTTTTGGAGCATCGGGAACCTTGGTAGCAGGAATGGTGAAAACACTAAATCTTGAACCAGTAAAACATCTAGCAACACATTCAGCATTAATGTCTATACAACATTTAATTAAGGCAGTGGTATTTGGTTTTGTTGGTTTTGCTTACTCAAAATATTTTTTACTTATTTTTTTAATGATAACAAGTGGATTTGCAGGAACTATTTTAGGAAAAAAAATTTTAGTAAAATACGGAAGTAAATATTTTAAAATTATTTTAAATGCGTTTCTTACAATTATCGCAATATACCTTCTTTGGAATGCAATTATTATGAGTAAAATTTTAGATTAATTTAATCTTTTTGCTTAGTTATCCAAGAAAAAATCATAGGTCCACATAAACCTAAAAAGGCAAATACTAAAAACATAAGTGCAAGTGGTTGAGTAAGTATCATCCACCACGCTCCATCAAACATTTTAAGAGAATGTTGTAAATTTGTTTCTACCATCTCTCCTAAAATGAGACCGACAGCAATTGGAGCAACTGAAAAACCGTGTCTTCTTGCAAAAAAACCAATAACTCCGAAAATCAATGCTAACCAAACATCTAAAAGTTGTCCTTGAAAAGCATATGCACCAATCACTGATAAAGCAAAAACAATAGGCCACAAAATCTGTGTTGGAACTAGTGATACTCTAGCAAATAACTTAGCAGCATAAAGGCCCATCAACATAAACATTACATTTGCAACAAACATTGAACCAAAAATTTGATAAACTTTTTCTACTTGCTCAGTAAACAAATAAACACCAGGTCTCAAACCATGAACCATAAGTCCAACAAGTATTATTGCAGTTGTTCCACTACCTGGTATACCAAGAACCATTGTAGGAACCATAGCTCCACCAGTGGCTGCATTGTTAGCAGCCTCCGCGCCTGCAATGCCTTCAATAGAACCTTTACCAAATTCTTTTTTATTTTTTGACCATCTTCTTGCTTCTGAATAACCGATCATTGATGCTACAGTTGCACCTTCAGCTGGTAAGACACCTATAAATGTTCCTATACCACAAGATCTAAGTATTGTTTTCCAAATCTTTTTATAATCCTCTAAGGTTGGAAGTTTTACAGCTTTCATGCTCACTGTCTTGATGATCTTATCAACAGTTTTAGACTGAACTAAAAGTTCAGATATAGCAAAAAGACCAATAAATATTGGAACAAAGTGCAAACCTTCGTACAATTCATAATTACCAAACATAAATCTTTCTATGCCGGTAACACGTTCAGCACCTATAGTTGAAAGCCAAACTCCGAATATTCCACCAATAAGATTTTTCACAGCACCACCCGCACTAATACTTGCTAGCATTGATAATCCAAAAACTGTTAAAGCAAAATATTCTGGTGATCTAAACTCGTAAGCAACCCTTGCCAATAATGGAGCAGCAAAACATAAAATTAGAACAGAAAATATACCTCCGACTGTACTTGAAATTACAGCAATACCAAGAGCCCTACCTGCTTCACCTTTTTGTGCTAATGGATATCCATCAAAAGTAGTTGCAGCAGCAGCAGATGTACCAGGAGTATTGATCAAAATTGCTGTAATTGATCCTGCAAAAGTTGCAGAGACATAAATAGTAGCAAGGACAGCAATGGCATGAACAGGATCCATAGTTAATGTAAATGGTAGAAGCAAAGCTGCGCCAGTCGTAGCACCTAATCCTGGGAGTACTCCTATTATAACGCCTAATATTGTAGTCGCAAAGATCAATCCTAAGAGATATGGATCCACTACAACGGATGCCATTGCAGATATTGCTTGCTCAAACATAAATAATTTTCCTATCCATAATATAAATTCATTAACATACCTCTTGGAAATCTGATTTTTAAAACATAGTCAAATAACAAAAAAACCAGTCCAGGAGTTATTGTAGCAGTCAAAAAAGCAACCCAAATTCTTCTTTCACCCCATAAAATACTCATCAAAAAAATTACAACAAAAATTCCAATAAACATGTCTGTATAAACAGTTAACAAATAAAATAATAGAAATAAAAACATACTTCCCCAAGTATGATATTTCTCTAGTGCTACTGGCTTTGGATTATTTTTATAAAATTGAAATGTTAAAATTCCAATTAAAATCAATTTTAAAATCATTAAAAAAATTGGGAATGATCTAGCCTGCATACTATCACCTACAATCATTTCAGGTGAAGTATCAAGTTGCAAGGCAATTGCAATAACTGCCAGTGAAAATATGGATAATATTAATGGGACTAAATAGATGTTTTTCATAATTTTTAGTAAAGACCCCTCATATTTGAGAGGTCTTTATCTTCTTTTTTTATTTTTATTTTAATAAGCCCATTTCTTTTAATGCGGGACCGAATTCACCCACCATAAATGCAATTTGCTTACCCCATGGTCCAGATGGCTGTGGGGATGTACTATCTAATCCTGAATTGGCTAGGTAAGCTTGATACATCGAATGTTTCATTGCTTTTTGAATGCCTTTTTCCATTTCAGCAACTCTAGCTTTGTCCACACCAGCATGTGTTACAAATCCTCTAGTTGTTGATAAAACAAGATCAATACCTAATTCTTTAGCTGTTTTAGCTTTTGGAATAGGAGCCATTCCGTTTTCTGCTAGAATAACTAGCGGGCAAATATCTCCAGCTTCAACAGGTGCAGCAGCTTCAGATAGATTTAACGTTCCTACGTCAACTTCGCCAGCAACTAGTCTAGTGGCTAATTCCCCACCTCCTTTATATGGAATGTATTTAGGCATTTTTTGGCCAAGTCTCTTAGCCCATAAAAAGACAGTAATATGGTCAATCGTACCAGTGTGGGTGCCACCAAAAGTAATCTTATCGCCTTTTTTCATGCCAGCAACAAAATCTTCAGGTGTTTTGTAAGGACTTTTCTTACAATTAACCATTAAAATTTGTGGATCATTAGTACCTCTTGAAATTGGAGCCATGTCCTCAACTTTTAATTTTGTCTTACCCATTGCCATTGTTATTGCGTGTCCAACGGTGAATGTTAAAATTGTGTTGCCATCAGCAGGTCTTGTCATGAAATAATTCATTGCAGCTGCACCGCCGCCACCTCTTTTATTAACAACAACCATGTCCTGCTTAAGAGTTCTTCTAGAACGAAGCATCATCATCCTTGAGTTGACGTCGGTTCCTCCGCCTGCTCCTGCATGAGTAACAACTTCAATCGCGGGTTTTTTTGAAGCCAGAGTAGGACTGGTAGTGAAAGCAATAGCTGACACTATAGCGGCTAGACCAGTTCCAACTTTGAAAAGTGTTTTAGATTTAATCATTTATTTTCCTCCATAATGATTACCCAGCTGTTGCTGGTTAAAATACTACTTACGATAGTATTGTTCTGAGTGCCAATGCACTCACCCCCATTTAACAATAAAGAAACTTAGAAAATTTCAAATTACTTACCAAATGAATAACCTAATTATTGCGAATTAATATTATGAGTCAAGTAGAACAACAACTTTAATAATTAATTTGTTAATAGTTAAATTATGAATTAATCGTTTCGTTTTTCTTGAAAATTTGAGTTCATATTTGATCTATACAACTCAATGATTTCTGTTCTAGTAAAATTAAAGTTTTTTTCTTTTAAAAAAACTTTATCAATTTTTGGCGTTACCGTAGCTAGCTGAAAAATTACAGATAATATTGATATAGGTTCCAAATTTAACTCCTTAGAATTAAACAAAAACTTGCAATCGATATGCCATTCAAATTTCTATTAAATAAAAAGATCAAAATAAATTTAGTTATACATTGAAAATTTAACAATTAATTTTAAATAATATTATGTATCCATAAGTAAAATATTGCTAACAATGCCTGACCATAACATCATAAATAAGTATAATGCTGCTAATATTAACGTTCCTGATTCCATGTTAAACTGGATGAGATCAAACCATGCTGGTGAAACAGGTGCAGTTTGGATTTATATGGGTGCCAAATGTATATTTTGGAATAAAAATATTCAAAATATGACCAAAGAGCATTATAAAACTGAAAAGAATCACCTAATTGTTATGAGCTATATCTTACCAAAAAAATACCATAGTAAATTTTTAATTTTATGGAGAATATTAGGATTTGGTTTAGGATTTATTTCGGCATTATTGGGATATAGATTTTTTTGCGTAACAATTCAATCAGTTGAAACTTTTGTTGAGGAACATTACAAAGAACAAATTGAATTTTTGTATAAAAACTCCACATCTTTTGAACTTCTCAGAGTTTTAGAAAAGTGTTGTGATGAAGAAGTGGAACATCAAATTGATGCAAAATTGCACAAGGGCAATGATAAGAATAATAGTTTTGAAAGATTTTGGTCAAATTTAATTGGATCTGGATCTTGCTTTGCAGTAAATATCTCAAAACAATATTAGGGTATATATTTATGAAATTAACTAAAGTTTTTTATGATGGGAAATGTGGGCTATGTAGTAAAGAAATTAATTATTATAAAAGAATAGCCCCCAAAAATATTTTTGAATGGCATGATATAGCCACAAACCCTAAAATACTTAGAAAAATTAAAGTATCCCAATATGACGCATTGATGTATTTACACGCGACCGACAAAAAATCCAATTTAAAAATTGGTGTAGATGCCTTCATTCTGATATGGGAACAACTTAAGTATTGGAAAATTTTATCTATTTTAGTAAAAACTCCTATCGTTTACTCAATTGCTAAAATCACGTATAAATTATTTGCAAATTACAGATTTAAAAGACTTACACATTGTCAAATGGCAAACCAGAAGGTTATATATTAAAAATGCTTAAATGGGTTAAAAATTTCAAATCAAAAAAAAATAGTGTTTATGTAAAAAAAGAAACTCGATTAGAGCAGATGAAAAAAAATCCTTACAAAAGAGTTGATAGTGAAAATATGACAGATATTGAAAAAATGGACCAAGGGTTTAACGGAAAAACTTTTACAATTAATGGTATTGAAGTAGATTTTTAACCTTATCAACAAAAAAATTTATACTTTGCCTTTACGTAAATTGTTATATACTCCTGATTCTTATTTAAAAGGATTATTAGGGGATAAGATATGAAAAAATTTACTACAACATTAGCGGCTCTAATGATATTGGGGTCCTCATCGTCATTTGGAGATGGTCATAAAGTAAAAGTTGGAATGATTACCACATTATCAGGTGGTGGTTCAGGTTTAGGAATTGATGTTAGAGATGGCTTTATGCTGGCTATAAAAGGTAATAAAAATATTTCCGTAATTACTAAAGATGATCAGCGTAAACCTGACATTGCAGTTCAATTAGCTGATAAAATGATACAATCAGACAAAGTAGATGTTTTAACGGGAATAATATGGTCAAATTTAGCAATGGCTGTTGTGCCTGCCACTGTAAATCAAGGTAAATTTTACTTGTCACCAAATGCTGGTCCATCAAAATTAGCTGGCAAAGGATGTCATAAGAATTATTTTAACGTTGCTTGGCAGAATGATAACTTACATGAAGCAGCAGGAGGTTACGCTAATTCTGCTGGATTTAAAAATTCTTTTATACTTGCTCCAAATTATCCTGCAGGTAAGGATGCATTAACTGGCTACAAAAGATATTTTAAAGGAAGTTTAGCTGGTGAAATTTATACAAAATTAGGGCAAAAAGATTATGCAGCAGAAATTGCACAAATAAGAGCATCAGGAGCTGATAGTGTATTCTTTTTTCTACCAGGTGGAATGGGCATTGGATTTATGAAACAATTTTCACAATCTGGAATTAAATTACCAGTCGTTGGTCCAGCTTTCTCATTTGACCAAGGTATTCTTAAAGCTGTAGGTGATGCAGCACTTGGTGTTAAAAATACGTCCCAGTGGTCAAAAGATATTGACAATAATGCAAACAAAAAGTTTGTGAAAGATTTTCAATCTGAATATGGAAGATTGCCCTCGTTATATGCTTCTCAAGGTTATGATACAGGTAAACTTTTAATTTCAGCAATGTCAAAAGCAAAAGTTAAAGACAAGGATAAATTTAGAGATGCCCTGAGAAAAGCTGATTTTTCATCTACAAGAGGTAAATTTAGTTTTGATAAAAATCATCATCCTATTCAGGACATTTATGTTCGTGAAGTAATTAAGGAAGGTAAAATTCTTACTAATAAGATTGTTTCAGTTGGGTTGAAAGATCATTCAAACGCATATGTTTCTGAATGTAAAATGTAAAAATTTAATAGGTGATTTCTAATTTAAAAATCACCTAATTCTAATTTTTAAATGACATCTATACTAATTTTTGAACAATTATTAAACGGCATACAATTTGGAACTATGTTGTTTCTTATGTCCGCTGGTCTAACCCTTATTTTTGGAGTTATGGGTCTAATTAATTTGGCTCATGGATCTTTTTATATGATTGGAGCTTTTAGTGCTGCTTTGATAGCAAGTCTTACAGGCTCTTTTTGGCTTGCATTATTAGCAAGTTTGTCAGGTGCGGCGATTGCAGGTGTCTTGGTTGAAATTATAATCATAAGACGTTTATATAGAAGAGACCATTTAGATCAAGTTTTAGCTACATTTGCATTAATATTGTTGTTATCTGAAGGTGTTAGATGGTGTTTTGGAGCTTTTCCTTTATATTTAGATATTCCTAAAAATCTTAATGGTACTTTCCCAATTTTAGATGATATAATTTACTCTAAATATCGTTTATTCATAATATTCATGGGTCTTTTGATAGCTGCAGG
This sequence comes from uncultured SAR116 cluster alpha proteobacterium, assembly GCA_902595515.1. Classification (GTDB taxonomy): domain Bacteria; phylum Pseudomonadota; class Alphaproteobacteria; order Puniceispirillales; family Marisalimonadaceae; genus Marisalimonas. Next base: position 89,236 of record CACJQK010000002.1, on the reverse strand, counting down.
GCTATATATTCTCATATCAAAAACACGTTTAGGTGTTCGTATAAGAGCAGGTCAAAATGATCGCCAGATGATATCAGCACTTGGTATTGATATATCAAAACTTTATACCATTGTGTTTGCATTGGGAGCTTCGCTAGCTGGTTTGGCTGGAGCAATGATAGGAGCTATTCAATCAGTTGAAGTTGGAATGGGTGAACCTATTTTAATTTTAGCGTTTGTAGTAATAGTAATTGGAGGAATTGGTTCAATAAAAGGGGCATTAATTGGATCTATTTTAGTTGGTGTAACTGACACAATCGGAAGAGTGTTTTTGCCAGAGCTTTTAAAAATTTTTATGGAACCAGCAAGCGCTACCTCAGTCGGTTCTTCAATTGGTTCAATGCTAATTTATATATTGATGGCTTTAATACTTATAATAAAGCCATCTGGATTATTTGGAAAAACTTAAAATGATTGTTGAAAAAATAATTAATAAATGGATTTTGTTTTTTCTTTTTTTAATTCCGGTTTTAGGATTTATTTTTGAAGAGCCTTATTACATAACTTTAACAACAAAAGTAGTTATTCTTGGCATTGCAGGAATTGGACTAAATTTAGCACTCGGTTACTGCGGCTTAATTTCTTTTGGTCATGCCGCTTTTTTTGGATTAGGTGGTTATGTAACAGGAATACTATCTTTCCATGCTTTGAACTCAGAATTAATGTTTAGTTGGCCTTTTGTCACTTCTGGTAGTTCTGATATGTTGATAATTTGGCCAATAGTAATATTATCAAGTGCATTTTTAGCTCTAATTATAGGCTTTTTATCACTAAGAACTACAGGTGTTTACTTTATAATGATAACCCTTGCATTTGCGCAAATGTTATACTTTTTTGCAATTAGCTGGCCCAACTATGGAGGTGAAGATGGGTTATCTATTTATATGAGAAATTCTTTGCCAATGATTAACACTATGGATCCATTGACCTTTTACTTTATATGTCTTTGTTGGCTGTTAATAGTAATTTTTATTTCAGCTAAACTAATAAATTCTTCTTTTGGTATGGCATTTCAAGCTATTAAGCAAAATGAGGAGAGAGTAAAATCTGTTGGCATTGAAACTTTCAAAGTTAAGTTACTAGTTTTTGTTATTTCTGGAACAATTACTGGATTAGCGGGGTCTTTATATACTGACTTAAATAGATTCATAAGTCCTTCAGTTCTTAATTGGCAGATGTCTGGAGAAATAATGGTATTTGTAATTCTTGGAGGAATTGCAAGGCTTTATGGGCCTCTTGTAGGTGCAGCTTTCTTTATTGTTTTAGAACAAACTTTAGGAAGTTACACAGAAAATTGGCAGTTTTGGTTGGGATTAATTCTTATTTTAGAAATATTATATGTACGCACAGGTATTTTAAGTTTGTTTGAAAAAAAATTAAAATATGAAAAATAAAATTTTAAATATTAAAAACTTATCAAAATCATATGGCGCTTTTAAAGTTACCGATGAGATTACAATAGACCTTCATTTTGACGAAATACATGCTTTAATTGGACCTAATGGAGCAGGAAAATCAACTTTAATTAAGCAAATAGTTGGAAGTGTCAAAAATGATATAGGTTCGATTATCTTGGATCAAGAAGACATAACCGACTTAACTGATGTTGAAAGAGCCAAAATTGGAATATCAAGAACATTCCAAGTTTCTTCTATCATTCCTCAGTTTAGCGCAATAGATAACATAGTTTTGTCTCTTTTAGACAAATCAAGTAAAACATTTCAATTGTTCAAAAGTATAAGGAGTAATAAAGATTTGTATTCAAATGCCAAAAAAATTCTTAAGGAAATTGAACTATTTGAAAAAAGTGACATTTCGGCATCTGACTTAAGCCATGGTGATAGAAGAAAACTCGAAGTTGGTTTAGCCTTAGCTATGGATCCAAAAGTTTTTTTATTTGATGAGCCAATGGCTGGTTTGGATGAAAGTGGTACAAATATGATGATTAATTTATTCAAAAAAATAAAGTCTAACTCGCCAATTTTATTAATTGAACATGATATGGACGCTGTTTTTGCATTGGCTGATAGGGTTTCAGTAATAAATTATGGGAAGATAGTGGCTACAGGTACTGTTGATGAGATAAAAAAAAATGAATTAGTGAGAGATGTTTATTTAGGCTATGAGATCTGATGGAAAAACTTCTTGAAATAAATGAATTAAAGTCATGGTACGGCTTAAGTCAAGCTCTCTTTGGTGTGAATCTAGAAATAAATCAGGGTGAAGTTGTTGCCCTTCTTGGTAGAAATGGCATGGGCAAATCAACCACAATAAGATCAATTTGTGGTTTAATAAGCAGTTATGAGGGTGAGATAAAATTTAAAAATATTTCAATTGTAAATCAGCCAAGTTATAAAATTGCTCAATTGGGTATTGGCCTTGTGCCAGAGGGTAGAAGGGCATTTACAAACTTGACTGTATCGGAGAATCTTACAGCAACTGCAGTTGAAGGAGAATGGACTCAACAAATGGTTTTTCATTTATTTCCAAAATTAGCAGAAAGAAAATATCAAAGTGCTTCTACTTTATCCGGTGGTGAACAACAAATGCTCGTAATTGGGAGGGCATTAATGACAAATCCAGACTTACTCATTTTAGATGAAGCTACTGAAGGTTTGTCCCCAACTATAAGGTCAGAAATATGGAGAGTTATAACAATTTTAAAAAATAAAGGTGTTTCAATTTTAATAATTGATAAATCACTTAAACAACTCCAAGATTTAGCTGATAAATTTTATATTTTAGAAAAAGGAAAAACAGTATGGAATGGTTTTTCAAATGATTTAACAAGCAAAATTGCTCAGAGATATTTAGGTGTTTAGTTAGATATGATTATTGAAATCATCTAGCATATTAATATCAGCTTCACCTCCAACACCAGAAACAATTGCCCCCATTTCATTAAATTCTTGACTAATTTTAATCCAATTTTTTCTACCTTTTTCAAAGTGTGACTTTGAAATCCAATATTTCACAGTAAGAAAATTTGTTTCAGAAATGTCAACAGTTGTTTGTTTTATAAGACCAACTTTCATTTGCTCATGTGCTACTTGATTACTATGTAGCTTTATAGCTTTTTTTGCTGTTTGGTTTGGGCATTTAATAGTTACTACTCTTACATACATGAAATTATTTTCTATTCAAAGTTAAGATTATATTTAAATTCATCAAATCAAAAGTTACAAACAGAATCAATAGCGATTTTGAGTTTTTCAGAAATTTCATCAATCTCATTTTCATTAATAATAAACGGAGGTGCAATTAGAATATGATCGCCAATTTCTCCGTTTATTGTTCCCTGCATTGGATAGCAAATTAATCCTTCGTCTAAAGCCTTTTTCTTAATTTTTCCTGCTACATTTAATTTTTTAGGAAAAGGCTCCTTAGTTGATCTATCAGCTACAAGTTCTATAGCTCTGAATAAACCTCTACCTCTAATATCGCCAATATATTGATTTTGGCCTAATGATCTTGTGAAGCTTTCTTGAAGTATGTCACCCTTTTCTCTTACTTTAGACGGATAATTATCATTTATTAATTTACCTAAAACTGCATATGAAGCTGCACATGCTATAGGATGACCAAGATATGTGTGTCCATGTTGAAAAAATCCAGATCCACTTTCTATCGCTTCATATATATGATTTTGACATATCATAGCTCCAATTGGCTGATATCCTGCTCCCAAACCTTTAGCGATAGTGATAATATCAGGAATAACTAGTTCATCATCGCAAGCAAATAAAGATCCCGTTCTTCCCATACCACACATAACTTCATCTAAAATTAATAAAACATCGTATTTATCACAAATTTCCCTTATAAGCTTGAAATATCCTGGTACAGCTGTAAGAGCACCTGCAGTTGCTCCAACAACTGTCTCTGCAATAAAAGCCATAACATTATCTGGGCCCAAATTTAAAATTTCATCTTCTAATTCTTTTGCAACTCTTTGTCCATAATCCCATTCTGTTTCATCTGATTTTTTATTTCTATATATGTAACAAGGTGAAATTAAGCTGGTTTCAATTAGTAAATCTTCAAAAAAATTTCTTCTCCAAATATTACCCCCAGATGCTAAAGCTCCAAGAGTGTTTCCATGATAACTTTGTCGTCTAGATATAACCTTGTGTTTTTTTGGTTTTCCTATTTCAATAAAATATTGTTTTGAAAGTTTTATTGCGGCCTCTACCGCTTCAGAACCACTTGAAACAAGGTATACTTTATCTAGTCCAGATGGAGAAATTTTAGCTAATAAATTTGCTAGTTTTTCAGCAGGTTCGTTAGTAAAAAAAGATGTATGGGCATAAGCTAATTTTTCAGTTTGATTAATAATTGCGTCTTTTACAGTATTGTCAGAATGACCTAAGCATGAAACTGCAGCACCACCTGAACCATCAATATATTTTTTTCCATTATTGTCTATTATGTAACATCCTTCACCTTTAATAGCTGTGGGTAGATCATAATTTGAATGTCTTGGAAAAATATTACTAAGTTTCATTTTGTTTTCTAAAATGATGTTTCTCCAAAATCTTGAGTAACTCCACCAACAAAGTGGATTGTTTTAGGTGATAAGGTTTTGACATATTTAGCAATGTTTTCGTCAATTAACTTATCAATTTTTTTCATTGATTCAGCATCAGGAAACTCCCATAAAACCACACTTACGTTGGGTGTTTGCGGATTTTTCATAGCTCTAAACCTAACTCCTTTTACTTGTTGAAGTAAATTAGGCCATCTAGTTTCAAGTATTGATTCAAATAATTCACAATCTTCAGTAGATGAGAAAGTTCTTACAAAAATTTTTATTAACATTGTTTCTCCAGACTAAAAAACATCTTAAATTTATTACAATTTTAAGTTTTGTATATTATGTTAGTTTTTGCAAATAATATAAATTTTTGGTGGAAAATTGATGTTTCATATAGCATTTAGAAAAGATGTTTTTCTTAGAGCTTTTAAAATGGCTTTGATAGTAGGAATCATTTTAGCAATAATTAATCATGGGGATCATATTTTTTTAGGAACGATGACAGTAACAAATTGGACTAAAATCTTAATTACTTTTTGTGTGCCCTTTTGTGTTTCAACTATTTCCTCTGTACTTGCTATTAAAAAAGAGCAGTTAACAGTTAGATGAAAATAATTTGATAATGAATAAATTTTTAAATGTTATAATTTTTTTAATAATCTTTTCCTTACTTAATTTTTCAGCAAGTTCCAAACAAGAAAATTATTACTATGAGGTTCAATTTGGAAATTTAATTGTTGGTAAAGCAGAAGTTTTTTTTAGATCAACATCTCAAAATTTAAATATTGATATTAAATCACAAACTGCTGGTATTTTAGACGCATTATATGAGTACGATGGCGTATTAAAATCGTCATCCATAAAAAAAAAAGCTATTTGGTTGCCAAATAAATTTTCAGCTAGTGGAGTATTTAATAAGAAAAAGCGGACTTCGGATATTGCATGGGTCAATGATTATAAAACTGTAAGTTATGTAAATGTTCCTACTTTAGATCTTAAAAAATATCATGAAGTTCAAAAGTCAAGTTTGGTTAATGTAATTGATCCTATAACAGCTTTTATGAGAGTTATTGAAAAAATCAATGAAGAAAATACCTGTGACCAAAACTTCAAGGTTTTCGATGGCAGAAGGCGATATGATTTGAAAATTAAAACGATTGGAAATAGCACAATTGATAATGACAGACCCAAATCATATAAAGGCAATGTGCTGATATGTGGATTGAGAGTTTTTCCAATAGGTGGTCATAGGCTTAAAACAAAATGGAAACCAAGTGAAGATAAGATTTCTGACATCAAAGTATTTTTTGGCAAAGATCAGAATAAAGATTATGTGCCCGTTAGAATTCAGATAAAGAGATGGTTTGGAACAGTAGTTATACGTCTTATTCGAAAGACGCTTTAGATTATGAAAATTGGATTAATAGGTCACAATATCTCATCCTCAAATGCTCCAGATATTCATATCCGTCTTGCAAAAATATTTCAAATCTCCTTGGAATATTTATTGTTTGATTTGAAAGATAAAGATGAAAATTATTTCGTAGTTTTGTTAGAAGAATTAAGAGCTGCTGGGTTCAAAGGAGTGAATATTACATTTCCTTTTAAAGAAAAAGTAATCAAGCATGTTGATAATATATCTAAGAACTCAAGAAATGTTGGATCAGCAAATACACTTATATTCAAAAAAAAAATTACAGCTCAGAATACTGATTATACAGGTTTTTTGAAAACTTATAATTTTCATTTTGGTAAAAATACTCCTGGAACAATTTTAGTCTTAGGTGCTGGTGGTGTAAGTAGAGCAATTTCTTTTAGTCTAGCTTCTCTAGGAGCAGAAAAGATTTTTTTAATTGATAAAGATGAAATAAAAGCGAACAGCTTATCTAAAGATTTAAGCATTTTGAATATAAATTGTGTTGTAACTAAACCTAATCAAATAGAAAAAAATTTATATAGTTTTGATGGTATAATTAACTGCACACCAGTTGGTCATTATGATTTTCCAGGATGTCCATTAGGTAATCTAATGCCGAATAAGAAACAATGGATTTTTGATGCAGTGTACACACCAGCTAAAACTAATTTTATTAAGAAGGGTGAACAAGTTGGAGCAAAAATTATTTCAGGCATTGATCTTTTTATTTTTCAAGCAATAGATTCTTTTTTATATTTTACTGAAAACAAAGAAAATATTCACGATCTTACAAATCATATACATAAGTTAAGAAAACATTATTTCGATAAGCTATATATTTGAATTAAGACTTGTTTTCAAAAATAATTTTATTTTCAAAAAGTCTATTAATTCCATCTTCTGTATATCCATTTTCTCTTAAGACTTCTCTTGTATGTTCCCCAATAACAGGTGGTTTATGTTTAACTCCTACTGCTTCAGATCTACTAAACTTAATTGGTGAAGAAACACCTTTGTAATCCTCTTTTGAGATAGTCATTTCTCTTTCTATTGTTTGAGGATGATTTAGAGCTTCTTCTATATTCCTTACGGGCCCTGCAGGAACGCCTGCTGACAATAGTTTTTCTGAAAATTCAACTCCATCCACATTACTAAGAGCATCTTCTAAATATTTGGTAAGTTCTATTCTGTTTTTTACTCTATCACCGTTAGTTAAAAATCTTTCATCTTTTGCAAGATGGTCTAAATTCAGAGCTTTACAGAGTCTTATAAAACCAGCATCGTTTCCAATTCCCATAAAAATCTCATTAGTTGCTGTTTTGAATTTATCATATGGGGAAATATTTGGGTGTGCATTTCCAGTAGCTTTACCTGGTTTTTTTGATAAAAAATAATTGCCGGTATGCGGATGCATTAATGCAAGTGCTGAATCATAAAGAGACATATCCAAAAACTGACCTAAGCCAGATTTTTCTCTTTCTTGCAGTGCCATTAAAATTCCTATTGTTGAATAAAGTCCAGTTCCCATATCTACTACAGGAGCACCAATTCTTACATCGCCTCCGTCAGCATGACCATTTACTGACATCATACCAGTCATAGCTTGAACTATTGCATCATAGCCTGGTGCGCCACCAAGTGGACCTTTAGCTCCAAATCCTGAAATTCTACAGTGAATTAATTTAGGAAATTTTTCTCTCAAAACTTCCTCATAACCCAAACCCCATTTTTCCATTGTACCAGTTTTGAAGTTTTCAAAAAGTATATCTGAGTTTTTTAAAAGTTCTAAAATTATTTCTTTACCTTCTTGTTTGGTAAGATCTATTGCTATAGACTTCTTATTTCTATTAACGTTTATAAAATATGATGCCATATTGTTTATAAAAGGTGGTCCCCAAGCTCTAACTTCATCACCAATCTTTGACTCTATCTTAATCACCTCAGCTCCGTGATCTGCAAATATTTGCGTAGCGTATGGTCCACCAAGAACTCTTGTAAGGTCTAAAATCTTAATCCCATCTAATGCATGGTTATTTTTATTTTTTTCTATCATTATATTACTTTCTAACAATTAATAAGATTTTGGTAGACCAAGAACACGTTCAGAAATATAATTTAAGATCATTTGGGCGCTGACAGGAGCCAATTTTGGGATAAAAGATTCTCTCAACAACCTCTCAACATGATATTCTTTAGCATATCCCATTCCACCCAAAGTTACGACTGCTTGAGTGGCTGCTTTAAAGCCTGCTTCAGCTGCAAAATATTTAGCCGCGTTAGCTAATCCTCCTGCGTTTTCACCTTTATCGTATTGATAAGCTGCTTTTGCAATTAGTAGTTCCGCAGCTTCTAATTCAACCCAATTTTCTGCTAATGGGTGTTGTATACTTTGATTTTTCCCAATAGGTCTATTAAAAACCACTCTGTCATTTGCGTACTTAACTGCTCTTGACAATGCGTTTTTACCTATTCCTAAAGCTTCTGCAGCAATAAGAATTCTCTCTGGGTTAAGGCTGTCTAGAATATATTTAAATCCCTTACCTTCTTCACCAATTCTATCAAATTCAGGTACTTCAAGATTATCTATAAATATTTGGTTGCTATCAACTGCAGCTCTGCCCATTTTGGAGATTTCTCTAACTTCTATTTTTTTTCTGTCTAAATTTGTATAAAATAAAGTCAAACCGTCTGTATTTTTTTTACACTCTTCACTGGGACTTGTTCTAGCTAATAAAAGTATTTTATCAGCAATTTTAGCAGTTGATGTCCAAATTTTTTGACCATTAACTAAATACCCATTATTCATTTTTTTGGCGAAAGTTTTTAATCTACCAGTATCCAAACCTGCATCTGGTTCAGTGACACCAAAGCAAGTTTTTTCTTTTCCTAATATTAATGGTGGTAACCACTTGTCTTTTTGTTCTTTAGTTCCATATACTACAATTGGGTGTGGTCCAAAAATATTAATGTGTATAGAAGATGCGGCTGCCATACCGCCGCCTGTTTCTGAAATTTTTTGCATAAAAATTGATGCTTCACTCACACCTAAAGCACTTCCTCCATACTCTTTAGGCATACAAATACCTAACCAACCCCCATTAGCTACCTCTTCATAAAACTTTTGGGGAAATTTACTCTCTCTATCGCATTGAAGCCAATATTCATCATTGTAGTTTTTCATAATATTATTCACGGAATCAATAATAGATAACTGAGTTTGATTTAGATTGAATTCCATAAACTTATCTTGCTAAATTATGATAATTATTATTTGGTTCCATTTCGGTTGCCGAAGCTAGTCTATTGGTCATGTTAAACAAACCAACAATTGCACTGATGTCCCAAATATCTCTATCTGAATATCCAACATTCCTCAATTTTTTTCTATCATTTTCACCAATTTCAGATGGATCTTTTGTTAATTTTTTTGTAAAATTAAGTAATTCCACTTGTTTTTTTGGCAATTCTGCAGACCTGAAGTTTGCAGCTATTCGTTCTCCTAATTGAGGGTCTTTTGATAATTCTCTAACTGCAGATCCATGAGCTACTAAACAATAAAAGCAATGATTTTCTGAAGAAACCGTCACGGCAATCATTTCTCTTTCTAATTTTGTTAAACCAGACTCACCTAACATTAAAGCATTATATAATTTAGTAAAACCTTCAAATTGTTTTGGAAATTTTGCAAAAGCAGCAAGAACATTTGGTATAAAGCCAAGTTTTTGTTGAACAATTTCTAAGTAGTTCTTTACTTGATCTTCTCCATCTTTAGTGCCTTCATAATTTAGATCTAATTTAGTTAAGTTACCCTTTTGGCCTTGCTTTGTAATCGTTGCCATTTACTTCTCCATTAACCAATTTGGTTTTCTCTTCTCAAAAAAAGCATTAATTCCTTCTATTGACTCAGGATTTTCCCATACATCTGCGAGAGCTTCAACAGTAAATCGAATAGTATTTTCATCTATTTTTAAAGATAAATTTCTTACTAGCTTTTTTGAAGCAGATAACGCAGCAGGGGCATTTTTCAAAAAGGGTAAAATTTCGTTTGTAATAGTATCATCTATTTTATCACTTGTAGTAAACGATTTTATCAAACCAATTTTTTGTCCTTCTTGAGGAGAAAATGTTCGTGCACTGGTAAACATATCTATGGCATTGCTCGATCCAACTTTCAAAATCACATATGGACTGATTGTTGCTGGAATTAAGCCAAGCTTCGCTTCTGTAAGTGCTAATTTTATATTATCTAAAGATACTGCTATATCACATACAGATATGATTCCAATGCCGCCTCCAAAAGCATTTCCTTCAACTTTTGCAATTAAAGGTTTTGGAAAATTATACATTTTAAAAAGAAGTATTGCTAATTTTTTAGCTTCATTAATTCTAGTTGTTCTATCAGAAAAAATTTGTTTTTTCATCCAATCTAAATCTCCTCCAGCACAAAAAGATTTTCCATTGGCTGACAAAATTAATACTCGAGTATTTTCATCTTTTGATAGATTTTCAAAAGTATCACTTAATTCTTCAATCATTGTTGGTGATAAAGCATTATGTTTATCAGGTTGATTTAAAATAATGTGAGATACACCGCCCTTATTCTTTAATATTATCGATTTTTTTTTAATTTCAGTCATGATTTCAGTTTAAGATTAATTTCTGAGCAATTACACTACATTCTTTTAATTTATCTCTATCAAGGTTCGTTTTGTAACCTTTAGATAATAGTAATTTGTTAACTTTTTCTGTTGCTACATTTCCTTTCGCTCCTGGTGAATATGGACAGCCACCTAATCCCCCTACGGATGAGTCAAACGTTTTTATACCATTTTCTAAGCAGACATTGATGTTATTAAGCGCATTTTGATAAGTATCATGAAAATGGCCAGCTAATTTATCTGCTGACAGATATTTTAAGGTTTCTTTTACTACCTCTAGTGTTTGCTCTGGTGTTCCTTTGCCTGTTGTATCGCCAAGTGAAATTTCGTAGCACCCCATTTTAAACAAATCTTTTGCAATTTGACCTACTATTTTAGGATTGACAAAATTCTCATATGGGCAGTGAGTTACGCAACTAATGTAACCTCTTACAGGTATATTTAATTTTGAAGCTTTTTCAGTTATTGGAATAAATCGTTTGAGACTAGTTTCAATGTCGCAGTTAGTGTTTTTTTTGCAAAATGTCTCAGATGCTGCAGTAAAAATTGCTACTTCATCGACATTAGCATTTAATGCGTCATTAAACCCTCTTTCATTGGGCGTTAATGCAGTGTATTTAGTGTTTTTATTTCTTTTAATTCTACTAAAAACTTCTGTTGCATCAGCCAGTTGAGGAACCCATTTGTGACTCACAAAACTTGATGTCTCTATCTTACTAAAACCACATTGAGATAGTTGGTCAATTAAAAAAACTTTTTCATCAGTTGAAATAAATTTTTTCTCATTTTGAAGCCCGTCTCTTGGGCTCATTTCAAAAATATTTACTAAATTTCTCAAGCAAGCACCTATTATTTTATTTTTTCTAAATTCAAGAGTTTGGAATTTTCAGTGACCTGTTCACCATTTTTACAAAAAATCTCTTTAATGATTCCGTCTCGTGGGGCAATTAACGAATATTCCATTTTCATGGCTTCTAATTTCAATAATATATCGCCCTTTTTAACCCTATTTTTTATTTTTAAATTATTAATTCTTATTATTCCATGCATAGGAGCAATAACACTATCTTCGAATTTACTCTGTTCAACTGAATATTGAGTTAAAGAATTTTTTAAGACAGCATCAAATGTATTTTCATCACTAAATATGGTAAAATTTTTATTACCTGTTGATTTATCTTTAAAAACATAAAATTTTACTTCAAATTTTTTGTTTTTTATCTTCGCTTTAAAAGTTGAATCGTTAAACGAAACAGAAGAGAAATAAAAATCTTGATTATCAAATGCAACTTCAAAATTTTTATTACTAGTTTTAGTAATGAAAAAAATTGTTACTTTCTTGCCTATAGTTATATTTATTGGATAAGTAGTTGGTTTCCAATTATACCAATAATTTTGTTGTAAAGGTGTCAGATTATTAAAAATAATTAATGATGCTAAAGCTTTAAGTTGAGGTTCAATATCTTTATCCATAAATTGTTCAATGTTGTTTTCTACAAACTTTGTGTAAATATTTCCTTCTCTAAAGTGATTATTTTTTAATAATTTTTTTAATAAGTTTAAATTAGTAGTTATACCTGCAACTTCTATATCAGATAAACAATTTCTGAGATGATTTATTGCCTCCTTTCTGTTTTTGCCATGTGAAATTATTTTTGCAATCATTGGATCATAATAAGGGCTTATAAAATCACCTTTTTTATTTCCCGTATCTATAATGCAATTGGGATGATCAGAAATTTTTGGAAATTTTAAATGATGTAGACAACCACTTTGTGGAAGAAAGTTTTTATTTATGTCTTCAGCGTAAAGTCTAGCTTCTAAAGACCAACCATTTAAATATATTTCATTTTGTGACTTAGGAAGTGTTAGGCCATTAGCTATGTGCAACTGCCATTCAACAAGATTAGTTGATGTAATTCTCTCTGTAACTGGATGTTCAACTTGAATTCTCGTATTCATTTCCATAAAATAAATTTTATTTTTATTTATGCCATTAGTAATGTCTGCAATAAATTCTATTGTTCCAGCGCCTTGATAGTCTAAAGACTTCAAAGCGTTTACAGCTAAGTTACCTAAAAATTTGCGAATATCCTTACTAAGTTTTGGTGAAGGTGCTTCTTCAATAATTTTTTGTTGCCTTCTTTGTAATGTGCAATCTCGATCAAAAAAATGTACTACATTTCCGTGCTGATCTGAAAATATTTGCACTTCAATATGACGAGCTTTGGTAATATATTTTTCAATTAAAATATTTTTATCATTAAAATTTGTTGAAGCTTCACTTGAGGCCTCTTCTAAAGCGGAAAAAAAATTCTCTTTATTTTGTACAACTCTCATGCCTCTTCCGCCCCCACCAGATCTAGCTTTTATAAGAACTGGGTAACCAATTTCATCGGCTTTTTTTCTGAGGAAATCCTTATTTTGATTGTCACCATGATACCCTGGAATTACTGGGACACCTGCTTTCTCCATTATAAGCTTTGCTTTATCTTTTTCTCCCATATTCTTAATAATTGCGCTTTTAGGGCCTATAAAAATTAGCTTATTTTTTTCAACACTTTTAACAAATTTTGCATTCTCAGATAACAATCCATATCCTGGGTGAATTGCGTTAGCTTTATATTTTTTACATATACTAATTATCGCAGGCCCATTCATGTAAGTTTCTGAGACTAAAGAACCAGGAATGTTTACAGCTTCGTCAGCAAGTTGGATATGTAAACTATCAGCATCTTCATTTGAATATATAGCAACTGTTGGTATATCAAGATTTTTTGCACATTTAATTATTTTACATGCAATTTCACCACGGTTTGCAATTAATAATTTTTTTATCTTTTTTTTAATCATAATTGTATAAGTTACATCCTAAAAATACCAAATTTAGTATCTTCAATTTCTTTATTTAACGAAATTTTAAGACTAGCAGATAATATCTCTCTTGATTTTTTTGGATCTATTATTCCATCATCCCATAATCTAGCAGAGGCATATAGAGGATGAGATTGATTTTGAAATTGTTCTAGAATAGGTTTTTTAAATGCACTTTCGATGCTTTTGTTCCATTTAGCTTTTTTGTTGAGTGTGTTTCTTCTTTTTAGAGAGGCTAAAACACTTGCTGCTTGTTCACCTCCCATTACCGAAATTCTCGAGCAAGGCCATGTCCATAGAAATCTTGGAGCAAAGGCCCTTCCACACATTCCATAGTTACCAGCACCAAAACTACCACCAATTAACAATGTTATTTTTGGTACTTTTGTTGTTGCTACGGCGTTTACAAGTTTGGCGCCATTTTTTGCTATCCCACCATGTTCAGCTTTTTCGCCTACCATAAAACCAGTTATATTTTGTAAAAAAATTAAAGGTATTTTTCTTTGACTGCATAGTTCTATAAAGTGTGTGCCTTTCAATGAGCTATCTGAAAATAGAACACCGTTATTTGCAACAATTCCACATAAATCACCTTTTAATTTTGCAAATCCACTAACTAAAGTTGTACCAAAGTTTTTCTTAAATTCGTCAAACTCAGATCCATCCACTATCCTCATAATAATTTCTCTGACGTCAAATGTTTCTTTTGGATCAGCTGGAACTATGCCAGTTAGTTCGCTCTGGTCATATAAGGGCTCTTCAAAAGAGGAAATGTTTCTAGAGATTTTATTGTTTGAGTTTAAATTTTTAACACACTGTCTAGCTAAAGTTAGGGCATGCTCATCATTTTCAGCAAGATAGTCAGCTACACCAGATATTTTTGTGTGAACTTCTCCTCCACCAAGACTTTCAGAGTCAGTAATTTCACCAGTTGCAGCTTTTACTAAAGGTGGTCCGGCTAAAAATATTGTGCCTTGATTTTTAACAATTATAGTTTCATCAGACATCGCAGGAACATATGCACCTCCTGCCGTACAACTTCCTAAAACAACAGCTATTTGAGGTATTTTTTTAGATGACATATTTGCTTGATTGAAAAAAATTCTTCCAAAATGTTCTCTGTCAGCAAAAACTTCATCTTGATTTGGTAAATTAGCTCCACCAGAATCTACCAAATAAATACAAGGTAAATTGTTCTCAAGAGCTATCTCTTGAGCTCGTAAATGTTTTTTTACTGTTATTGGATAGTATGTACCTCCTTTAACAGTTGAATCATTGCAAATAACCATAACGTCGGTGTTATGTACTTTCCCAACTCCAGTTATAATACCCCCTGAAGGACACGCATTACCATACATATTATAACCTGCAGTGATTCCTACCTCTAAAAATGTACTTCCTGGATCTAAAAGCTTGGAAACTCTATGCCTTGGTAACATTTTACCACGTTTTTGATGACGGTCATTTAATTCTCTCCCACCCCCGTTCATTGCCATTTCAATGGCTTCTTTGGTAAGTTTATAATCAACAGAAAGTTGTTTTTGGTTTTTAATAAATTTTACATCTTTAGGGTTAATTTTTGATTTTAATACCGTCATTGCGAGGTTTCCAAGAATAACTCTCTACCAATTAACATTCTTCTTATTTCAGAAGTTCCAGCGCCAATTTCATATAATTTTGCGTCCCGTAGAAGTCTGCCAACTGGAAAATCATTAGTATATCCGTTACCACCTAAAGCTTGTATTGCTTCTAAAGATAACTGAGTAGCTTTTTCTGCAGCATATAAAATACAACCAGCGGCGTCTTTTCTAGTAGTCTCTCCTCTGTCGCAAGCTTTAGCTACCTCATATACATATGACCTACATGCATTCATAGTGGTGTACATATCAGCTATTTTTCCTTGCATTATTTGAAATTCACCAATTGATTTTCCAAATTGTTTTCTTTCATGAATGTAAGGAACTACTATATCCATTGCAGCTGCCATTATACCCAAAGGACCTGCAGCAAGAACAACTCTTTCATAGTCCAGCCCACTCATTAAAATAGCGGCTCCTTTTCCCTCTTCACCTAAAATATTTTCTTCAGGTACAGGACAATTTTTAAAAATAAGTTCTGCTGTATTTGATCCTCTCATCCCTAGTTTGTCTAGTTTTTTGCCAGTAGAAAATCCTGTCATATTTTTTTCAATTATAAAAGCTGTGATACCCTTTGAGCCACCTTTAGGGTCTGTTTTAGCATACACAACTAAAGTATCTGCATCAGGCCCATTAGTAATCCACATTTTTGAACCATTCAATAAATAAGTATTATTTCCTTGTTTTTCAGCATGGAGTGTCATTGATACAACATCTGAACCAGATCCTGTTTCACTCATTGCTAGAGCACCAACTTTTTCACCTTTACATAGACTTGGTAAATATTTTTCTTTCTGTTCTTCACTGCCATTCCTGTTTATTTGATTGACACACAAATTAGAAAAGGCTCCATAAGACAAACCAACTGAAGCACTTGCGCGACTTATTTCTTCCATTGCTATACAATGAGCTAAGTAACTCATTTCACTACCACCATGTTTTGTATCAGCGGTTATACCAAGAAGTCCTAATTTTCCAAGTTTCTTCCATATTTCATTTGGAAAGGAATTTTCTTTATCAATTTCATCAGCAAGAGGAGCTATCTCTTTTTGCGCAAACTTAAAAACTGTTTCTCTTAAGATTTCATTATCTTTGCCGATTGAAAAATTCATTGAATGAAAAAACATAAAGTTGTAGCCCCTTAAAACTTATTGATTAAATCTATTTAGTTTGGCTTAAAGCTCTTTGTTTTGCTAAAGCACTTTCTTCCCCAGACACATAAAGTAATCCATTCATTCGTCTCATTAAATTAGCTTCAAAGTCGTCTATTTTACCATCTGAAAGAATTACTCCCCACATCATTTCAATAACATCAATTCTTTCTTCGTGATCCATTTCATTTAATATGATTTTTATTTGAGAAAAAATTTCGATTCTTTCGTCACTCTTTTTAAGCGCATCAAGTAAATTCTTTTCAGCTTTATCTGAAGTAAAACCAAATTTGTTGATTAATAATTTCTTTATATACTCAAGCTCAATTTTACCAGTATCTCCGTCAATTTGACATGCTTCTAATAGTAATATTATGACAGCTTGAATATCCTCTCCTTCATAGATATCTTCTTTTTTATCTTTTGAAGTAATATTTTGAAAGGCAGTTTTAAGATTTGAAAGCATTTTTGACCTATAAAATTGAAATAGCGATTTGTTAGTTTCTTATTTCTAAGATGAATAAAATATAAATTTTTTCAAGTTTAAAATAGATGTTACTTACTCCTTTTCACTTTTTGGTTTTTGTGCAACTGTTATTTACTAAAAATTGTTAACAGTTTGAAATTCTATAAGGGGGCAATCCTATAAGGATTGAAAGAATAATGGCTAGTGACGCATTTCTAAATTCTATTGAAATTAATTTTAAAAAAGCAACTCAATATATTCAAAAAATTTATGGAAGTGAAATACTCTCAAAAGATTTATCAAATCAAATTATGATGGCAAATGCGACATATGTTGTTCGATTTGGAGTAAGGCTTAGGGGTACAGTGTTCACATTTGTTGGTTATCGTTCAGTTCACTCCGATCATTTTGAACCAGTAAAAGGTGGCATAAGATATGATTTAGCTGTAAACCAGGAAGAAGTTGAAGCTTTAGCTGCATTGATGACATATAAATGTGCTTTAGTAGAAGTTCCATTTGGTGGTTCAAAAGGTGGACTTTTAATTGATATAAAAAAGTGGAAACCAGAAGAATTAGAAAGAATAACAAGACGTTTTACTCAAGAATTAGCTAAAAGAGATTTAATACACCCATCTCAAAATGTTCCAGCACCAGATGTTGGAACGGGTGAACGTGAAATGGCATGGATGGCTGATGAATATCGTCGGCTAAATCCAACAGACTTGAACGCTTGGGCTTGTGTTACTGGAAAACCTGTAAATAAAGGGGGAATTTCTGGCAGAACTGAAGCGACTGGAAGAGGTGTCAAACTCGCTCTTAAAGCGTTTTTCCAAAATGAAAAAGATGTAAAAAAAACAGGTTTAACTCCAGGATTAAAAGGAAAAAGAATAATAGTTCAAGGGCTTGGAAACGTAGGTTATTATGCAGCTTATTTTTTATCTATCGAAGATGGAGCAATAATTACTCATGTTATAGAACGTGATGGCTCAATCATAGATAAAAATGGTATAGATATATCATCACTTAAAAAGCACATTATTGAAAAAGGTACTGTAAAAGGTTTCAAAGGTTTTGTTGAAATTGGCCCAGAAGCTTTAGAACAAGAGACAGATATTCTAATTCCTGCCGCAATGGAACTAGTTATAGATGAAACAAATGCAGAACGCATAAAAGCTAAACTTATTGTAGAAGCTGCAAATGGCCCTATTTCAGCAGGTGCTGATGAAATACTCAACAGAAAAGGTATAATAATTATACCAGATCTATATGCTAATGCTGGTGGAGTTACTGTTAGTTATTTCGAGTGGATTAAGAATTTGAGCAGAATTAGACTAGGAAGATTGCAAAGAAGAGCCCAAGAAAATCAGGTCTCTAATTTAATTGAAGGAATTGAAAATATGACAGGAAAAAGCTTTCCTGCTGATTTTAAATCAAAATCTATTGAAGGATCATCAGAAATAGATTTAGTTCGTTCTGGTTTAGAGGATACTATGTTGGAAACATATAAAGTAATTAGTGATGTATGGAACAAATATAGTGATATACCTGATTTAAGAACTGCCGCTATGATTGTGGCAGTCAAAAGAATAGCTCAAAGCTATAATTCACTCGGAATATAAAAAAGGGGGGCAAAGCCCCCCCCAATAAGTTTTTTGATCAAATTTACTTTTTAAAATCTGGATAAGCTTCCATACCAATTTCAGCTAAGTCAACACCTTCAAGTTCTTCTTCGGCGGTAACCCTGATACCTATTGTAAATTTAATTACATACCAAACGATTGCTGATGCTATTATTGTAAATGCGCCGATTGCAAAAATACCATAAAGCTGTGCACCTATTGTTGCATCTGAATTTGAGAAAATAACAGCTATAGTTCCCCAAATTCCAGCAAATAGATGTACAGGAATAGCACCAACAACATCATCAATTTTAAATTTGTCAAGCATTGGTATGGTTAATACAACTATTAATCCACCAACAGCTCCTATGAAAATTGCAAGCATAGGAGATGGAGCTAACGGTTCAGCTGTAATAGCTACTAAACCACCAAGAGCGCCATTTAATGCCATTGTTAAATCAGTTTTCTTATAAAATAACATTGTTAATATAAGCGCTACTACTACACCACCTGCAGCTGCAAGATTGGTATTAATATAAATGTTTGAAATAGCAGTTACATCTGCACCAGATCCCATGGCTAATTGTGACCCACCATTAAAACCAAACCAACCAAACCACAATATGAAAGTACCTAATGTAGCTAATGGTAAATTGGATCCAGGCATTGGATTAACGCTACCATCGTCTGAGTATTTACCTTTTCTGGCACCTAAAATGATAGCACCTGTCAAAGCAGCCCAACCACCAACACCATGAACAATAGAAGAACCAGCAAAATCAAGGAAACCAGCTTCACTTAAGTAGCCCCCTCCCCATGACCAAGATCCTTGTATTGGATAAATAAAACCACATAATAATACAACAAATACAAAAAATGCCTTTAATTTCACTCTTTCAGCAACTGCACCACTAACTATAGAAGCGGCCGTTGCACAGAAAACCATTTGAAACCACCAATCAGAACCAGATGAATATGTTGCATCATTTTCACCACCAAATGTTTCACCATCAGATGGACTCCAGATAGAAAAAGAACCTATCCATCCTGATACATCCATGTACATTAGGTTGTACCCAACAACCGCAAACATAATACCAGCAATTGAGTAAAGACCAATGTTTTTAGCGCACTGGACAACAGCATTTTTAGCTCTCACTAAACCTGTTTCTAACATACAAAAACCTGCGGCCATCAACATTACAAGAAAGCCATGAACTAGAAAAGAGAAGGAATTGAATATGTATGCTGTTTCAGCATCTGGCGCAGCTATTGCTGTTCCTGTAATACTCAATAGCAAAGCAGGTATTAGTAAAAATAACCTGATAAAATTAGACATAATAAATCTCCGTTTAAATTAGTATTTAAGCAAGATCTAACGAAAATAAGTTGATTAAAAGATAATAAAAAAAGTATGAAGCAGTTGATCAAATTTGATTAAAATTTAAACAATAAACACATATAAAATTTTTTATGATGAAAATTTATGCACATAATTCATTCATCAAATTTTGATATTTATTGATTCAATAACTTTTTTTTAGGATTCTAATATTACATTTAAAATTTTGTAAATATCAATTTTTCCCTGATTAATTTGTGCTTTGAATGTTCCAAAATCTTTTTTGTCAGTTTCATTAATCAATAATGAAATTGCTGCGTTTGGTAAGTTACTTTGCTTTTTTTCTTTAAAACAGATATTTACAATTTGGTCTAATTTAAAAAATAAGTTTTCTATCCGTTTAAATAGCAAAATTTTTTTTTCTTTTTCGTGTTGATCAATGAGATTTGAGTCATTTTCATAAAAAAATTTTAAAAATTCAATATCCCTTTGCCCACCTGCTACATATTTAGTTTCAAACCATTTTGGCAGAAATTTTTTTTCTAAATTTTTGGTGTCTTCTTTATTTTCATTAATATTTACTCTCATCTTTAAAATTTCATTTGCCACTTCTCTGTCAGATATTGGATATGCATTTAATTTGTCTAAAAGATCAGAGATTTTTGTGCTAAATTTACCATCTGTAACAACGCGCGTTTTTTTTAAAGCTAGTTTTTCCCAAGAAAAAGATTTATGAGTGTGATAATTTTCAAAATTTTTGTAGGTGCATGCAACTGGACCCCTATTTCTTGAGGGTCTTAACTTTGTATCAACTTCATATAAAATGCCTTCCGATGTTTTTGTAGATAAAATATTTATAAGTTGTCGAAATATTTCTAAATACGTCTTTTTGTCACGTTCTCCCTCATAAATGAAAACTAAGTCCAAATCTGAATTAGCTGTCATTGTAAAAGTACCAAATCTTCCATATGCTACTATGCAAAAATTTTCCCATTTAATTTTTTTTGTTTTATAAATTTTGGTCTTAATTATTTGTAAAACTAATTCAACTGTAGCTTGTGCTAAATAAGAAAATTCAGTAGAGGCTCTTTCAATGTTAATATCATTTTTTATTAAAGAATATAAAATTTGAAATTTTAGTAATCTATGTTGCTTCCTTATAATATTTAACATACTTTCAGTATCTAAGTTACCAAAATCAATTTTCTCAAAAATATTCTTATAAAAAGATATATTTCCATTTAATCTTACTGCATACTCTGGTTGGATTACCTCAAGTAACTTTATATCTTTAGAAAGAATATCTGTAATTAATCCTGAAAATGACAAAATTTTCGATAAATTTTCATAAATAAAAGTATTATTTTTAATCATTTCTATATAATCAAGATTTGAGTTTATAGAATTTACATATCTTAAAAGTTGATAAAGACCTTCTTCTTTATGTTTATCTCGAAAAATAATTGGAACTATTTCTTCAAAAATCTTAGACAATTTTTCTCTTGTTGCCGAAGATAGACTGTTTTCAAACAAACTTTCAAATAGTCTTATTGTTGCATCTATATTTATATTACTTACATTTCGTAATTTATTAATGATATTATTTTCAACTTCATTTACCTCTATTTCTTCATCATTTGCTAATGGCAAATTAATTGGTAAATTTAGTTTTTTATAAAGCATTCACAAACCAAAAAAAATTTATTATCTTATATAAACTTACATACGTTTCAATTTCGTTTCAATATCGTATTAGTAGAATTAAAAATGGATCTAGAAAATTATTTATTACAAAATTCTAAAGAAGAAGAGATTTCATTAATCGTCAAATCATTAGGTGATGCTGCAACTAAAATATCTAATACTATAAGAAGTATCAAACCACAGGCAAGTATCTCAAATAATGTTAGAAAATTAAATTCAGATGGAGATATTCAAAAACCATTAGATATAATTTCAGATGAAATTTTGATTAGTTTTTTAAAAAAATCACCTGCAGCAGGGTATGCCTCCGAAGAGCAAGAAGGTTGTATCGATTTCAAAAATAATAATAATTTTATTGTTTTTGCTGATCCGCTTGATGGGTCAAGTAATATTGACGTAAATGTTTCAGTAGGTACTATATTTTCGATAATGTCTAAAAATAATTTACCTTTAGAAAAAGCATTTATTCAAAATGGAAGTCATCAAAAATCATCAGGTTTTTTTGTTTATGGACCACAAACAACCTTATTTATTACAGTTGGGGTTGGAACATCTTTATTTGCACTAGACGAAGTAAAAGGTAAGTTTATTCTAGTCAAAGATAATATTACTATACCAGAAACAACTGCTGAATTTGCAATAAATGCTGCTTACAGAAGATTTTGGGACAGCGCAACATTAAAATATATTACTGAATGCCAGAATGGAGAAAATGGAACGAGAAAGAAAAATTTTGGAATGAGGTGGGTTGGATCATTAGTGGCAGATGCTAGTAGAATTTTTAATCGAGGAGGTATTTTTTTATATCCCTCTGATTCCAGAGAAAAATATAAAAATGGAAGGTTACGTTTAACGTATGAAGCAAATCCAATAGCTTATCTGGTAGAACAAGCTAACGGCGAAGCTACTGATGGACATAAAAATATTTTAAACCTAGAAGTCAACGAATTACACCAAAGATCACCATTAATTTTTGGATCAAAAGAGGAAGTTTTAGAATATAAAAAATCATATTCAAGTTTGTAAATTTTTTTGAAAACTTCTATGTAATTTTTTTAACATAAATGTTATTGATAAATTTAATGTCTCTACACTAATTTTTCAGGAGTGTTTTTATGCAAGGACACATAAGATCAAATGATGATATGTCCTCTAAAATGGCTGATGCAATTAGATTTTTATCTATGGATGCAGTGCAGGTAGCCAATTCTGGTCATCCAGGAATGCCAATGGGTATGGCAGATGTTGCAACTGTTCTATTCAAAGATTTTATTAATATTTGCCCAGATAAACCTGATTGGCCAGATAGAGATAGATTTGTTTTATCTGCTGGTCATGGATCAATGTTATTATATTCACTTCATTATCTTTTAGGCTATAAAGATATGCCAATTGAAAATATAAAAAATTTCAGACAGTTAAATTATAACACTGCTGGGCACCCAGAATTTGGCCATGCAGATGGTATAGAGACTACAACTGGACCATTAGGACAAGGTCTCGCAACTGCAGTTGGAATGGCTTTAGGTGAAAAGTTAATGGCATCAAGGTTTGGTAATAATTTAGTTAATCATTTTACTTATGTTATTGCTGGTGATGGTTGTCTACAAGAAGGTATTAGTCATGAAGCAATTGAGTTTTCTGGACATCTTAAGTTATCAAAGCTAATTGTTTTTTGGGACGATAATAAAATTTCAATTGATGGATCTACTGAATTATCTAATTCGTCAAACCAAATCAATAGATTTAAGGCAGCAGGTTGGCATACCCAAATCACAGACGGTCATAATCATGCTGATATTAGTACTGCTATTATGAATGCAAAAAACTCAAGAAAACCCTCACTGATTGCATGTAAAACTAAGATTGGATTCGGCGCACCTAATTTAGCTGGAACAGCTAAAACTCATGGTGCTCCTCTTGGCGCTGATGAAATAGCCTTAACAAGAAAGGCGTTGGGGTGGTCAAATAATCCATTTGAAATACCCAGAGAAATACTAAAAGAATGGAAAAAAACTACAGAGAGATCAAAAGAACTTTTTAAAGTTTGGGAAAAACAATTAGAAGAAAGTCCTAGGCGTAAAAGATTTGAGATGTTTATAAAAGGAAAAATCCCTGATTCTTATCAAAGAAAAATGAATTCATTTATTAAACAAATGAAAAACGACTTGCCTAAACTTGCAACAAGGCAAGCAAGTCAAAAAGCTTTAGAAGTTATAAATAAAACTATTATAAACATGCTAGGTGGGTCCGCAGATTTAACGGGATCTAACTTAACTAAAACAAGTGATATGAAAACAATTACCTCAAGTAAGTTTTCAGGAAATTATATTCATTATGGAATAAGAGAGCATGCTATGGGCTCTATTATGAATGGTGTAGCTCTCCATAAAGGTTTTATACCTTATGGAGGAACTTTTCTAGTTTTTAGTGATTACATGAGAGCATCTATAAGACTATCTGCATTAATGTCTTTAAGAGTGATTTACGTATTAACTCATGATTCGATTGGTCTAGGTGAAGATGGTCCAACTCATCAACCAATTGAACATTTAGCAATTTTAAGAGCTACACCAAATTTAAATTTGATAAGACCTGCAGATATCGTTGAAACTGCAGAGGCTTGGGATGTAGCAATCAAAACCAATGGACCAACTGTTTTGGCTTTGTCAAGACAAGGTTTGAAAGCTTATAGATCTGAGAAAGCTAATAAAAACTTAGTTTCATTTGGTGGATATATTCTAAATAATATTTCAAAAGACAGAGATATTACTTTGATAGCTACAGGATCTGAATTAGAAATAGCCATGGAAGCTTCTGAAATTATGTATAAAGAAGGTATTAAAGCTACGGTTGTCTCGCTTCCTAGTTGGGAATTATTTGATAAACAAAGTGAAGAATATAAAAATCAAGTTTTAGGAGATTGTCCACGTATAGCTATTGAGGCTGCTTCTGAA
The DNA here is from genome assembly GCA_902595515.1 of uncultured SAR116 cluster alpha proteobacterium. GTDB lineage: Bacteria > Pseudomonadota > Alphaproteobacteria > Puniceispirillales > Marisalimonadaceae > Marisalimonas. The sequence continues at coordinate 64,838 of CACJQK010000002.1, read as the reverse complement.
ATGGGGTGGAGCAAGTACATAGGTGAAAAGGGAATTTTCATTGGCATGAAAAGTTTTGGAGCATCTGGACCAGCCTCGGATTTATACAATCATTTTAATATTACTAGTAAATCTATAATTGATTCTGCGAAATTATTATTAAGATAATTATAATAACAATAAGTGAATTTTTAAATGTCTACCAACATCAAAAGCATAGTTAATGAAGATGTAAGCAATAAGGTTGTTATCTTAAGAGCTGACTTAAATATTCCTATTGTTAATGGTGTTGTCCAAGACCAGACTAGACTTAATAGGTTAATACCTTCAATAAATTATTTGTTAGAAAATCAGTCGAAACTAGTTATTTGTAGTCATTTGGGTAGACCAGAGGGGAAATTTGATAAAAATTTTTCTCTTAAACCTTTAGTAAATGTTTTGTCTAAAATTACAAAAACAAAAGTTCATTTTAATTCATCTTGTATTGGTGACGAAGCTTTGATGAAAAAGAAGACACTAAAGAAAGGAGAAATTTTATTATTAGAAAATGTAAGATTTCATGAAAGCGAAACTAAAAACGACAAAGACTTCGCAAATCAATTATCTAAGGGGTGTGATATATTTGTTAATGACGCCTTTTCTTGTTCACATAGAGCTCATGCGAGTTTGCACGCAATAACAAAATTTCTTCCATCCTTTTCTGGGTTATTACTTGATGAGGAAGTTAAAGCACTTACTTCTGTTCTGAACTCTCCAATCAAACCAGTTGCTGCTCTAGTCGGTGGTGCTAAAATATCATCAAAAATTAATATAATTGAATATTTGTTAACTAAAATGGATTATTTGGTTATTGGCGGAGCAATGGCTAATACTTTTCTTGTCGCTCAGGGTTTTAATGTTGGAAAAAGCCTTTACGAAAAAAATTGTATTGATATTGCAAAATCAATATTAAAAATAAGTAAGACAAATAACTGTCAAATAATTTTACCTTTAGACCTAGTTGTTTCTGAAAAATTTGAGACTAATACAAAATTTGAAATAGTGTCTTCAGATGCTGTCCCATCAGAAATGATGGCTTTAGATATTGGTCCTAAAACAATAAAAGAAATAAGTTCTGTGTTTCAAAAAGTTAATACTTTACTCTGGAATGGTCCAGTAGGTGCCTTTGAAACGCCACCATTTGGAGAGGGAACTTTCAAACTTGCTAGGGAGGCTGCTAAACTAACGGTAAATAAAAATCTAATCACTGTTGCTGGTGGAGGTGACACGACTTCTGCTCTAAACAATGCTAATGCTGTCGATGATTTTACGTATGTATCCTCAGCAGGTGGAGCTTTTTTAGAATGGCTAGAGGGTATAGAATTGCCAGGAATATCAGTATTAAGTAAATAATTAAGTAATGTATTAATTTAGAAAGGAAAAAAATAATGTCAGTAAGGGTTGCTATTAATGGATTTGGAAGAATAGGAAGAAATATTTTAAGGTCTATTGTTGAATTAGCTCGAGATGATATAATTGTTGTTGGTATAAATGATTTAGGCCCAGTAGAAACTAATGCTCATTTATTAAGATATGATAGCGTTCACGGAAAATTTCCAGCAGATGTTAAAGTTAGTGGCAATGATCTGTATGTCGGACAAGGTCCTATCAAAGTTACTTCTATTAGAGATCCAAAAGACTTACCTTGGAAAGAGCTTGATGTAGATATAGCCATGGAGTGTACTGGAATATTTGCTAGCCGAGAAAAAGCTTCAATGCATTTACACGCAGGTGCGAAGAGGGTGCTTGTTTCTGCTCCTGCTAATGGTGTGGATCTTACCGTTGTTTATGGGGTAAATCATCAAAAAATATCTAAAGATCATCTTGTCATTTCAAATGCCTCTTGTACTACGAACTGTCTTGCACCTGTCGCGATGGCGTTAAATAATGGAGTAGGAATAAATCAAGGTTTTATGACTACAATTCATTCTTATACAGGCGATCAACCAACATTGGATACAATGCATTCTGATCTTTATAGGTCAAGAGCTGCTGCTGGCAATATGATTCCAACCTCTACTGGTGCAGCTAAAGCCGTTGGATTGGTTTTACCAGAATTAAATGGAAAATTAGATGGTGTTTCGGTAAGAGTTCCAACTCAAAACGTATCAGTTGTTGATTTTAAATTTAATGCTTCAAGATCGACTTCAGTTGACGAAATTAATAACATTATTAAAGAATCTGCAAATGGAAAGCTAAAAAATATTCTTGGCTTTACAGATGAACCTCTTGTATCAAGTGATTTCAATCATGACTCACGTTCTTCCATTTTTCACCTTGATCAAACAAAAGTGATGGACAATACATTTGTTAGAGTATTAAGCTGGTATGATAATGAGTGGGGTTTTTCCAATAGAATGTCAGATACCGCTGTAGCAATCGGTAAGACAATTTAAAAAACTTTAAGTTTTATAAAGTAAAAAGGAAATATTTTCATGACAGATGTGTTGATAGCGCCATCAATATTATCATCAAATTTTTCATGTTTAGCTGAAGAAATTAAAGCTATTGATAAAGCAGGTGCAGATTGGATACATTTGGATGTTATGGACGGTCACTTCGTACCAAATCTTACATTTGGGCCTCCAATTATTAAATCCATAAGAGATTATACAAAAAAACCTTTTGATGCCCATCTAATGGTTACTAATCCAGATGATTTTTTAGAAGAATACGTAAATGCTGGAGTTAATATGATAACTGTTCATAAAGAAGTTACTCCACATTTGGATAGAACTTTGAATCGTATTCGAGAATTGGGTTGTAAAGCAGGCGTTTCTATTAATCCTGCAACCTCCATTTCAGGTATAGAGTTTTTGTTAGATAAATTAGATTTAATTCTTATAATGACAGTTAACCCGGGTTTTGGTGGTCAAGTTTTCATTGAATCGTCTTTGAATAAAATTAAATCAATAAAAAAGTTAATTAACGATAAGCCTATAAAAATTCAGGTTGATGGTGGAATTAATAAGGTGGTTGCACCAAGGGTGATTGATGCGGGTGCAAATGTAATTGTTGCGGGTTCAGCTGTATTTAATGGGGATGGTGTCAACAGTTATTCAAAAAATATAAAAGCTCTTCGTTATAAAATTTAAAATATGAAAAAAATAAATTTTAATATTATTTTTGATTTAGATGGCACTTTAGTACATTCAGTTCCTGATATGCACCATGCAATAAATAAAACTTTAACTAAATATAATCTAAAAAATATATCTGAGCAAAAATTACAGACTTTTGTTGGTGAAGGAATGTTGTCTTTATCAAAAAAAGTAGTTGATTTTTGTGGTGGAGATCAAAGTTTATATGAAGTAGTTTTCAATAGTTACAAGCAAAACTATTCAGAACAACCCTATAAATATAGCATTTTAATGCCTGGAGTAATAGAGACACTAAATTTCTTTTATGAGCGAAAAATATCAATGGGTATTTGTACTAATAAGAGACAATTCGTAACTGAAAAATTAATTCAAGAAATGAATCTAAATAAATTTTTTACCACAATTGTTGGGGCAAGAGATAATATTCCGCTAAAACCAAAGCCAAATATGATAAAATTAACAATGGAAGGTTTTAATACAACAAACAAAATGTTTTACATGGTTGGTGATACATCAAACGATATTGATGCTGCTAAAGCAGCAAATATAAAATCAATTGCAGTAGCGGGTGGTTACACTGATAAAGATGTAAACAACCTAGGAGCAACTCACACCTTAAAAAACATGAAAGATATAATCAAACTTCTAGGCTTGTCTTAAATTGGATCCCAGCTAAAAACATCACCACTTCTTTCATTAGGTGTCATTGAATTTTTAAATGATGGAAGTGCTCTTTCCGCAATTTGTTGTGGTGTCCACCCTGATTCTGAATGAATGCTTTTTACTGGTCTGTTTTGATTATATATAAATAATTCATTCAATCTTGCACTGAAGATTTGTCCACTAACATTTTTAGCAGCCTCCGAGGCTAAAAAAACAGCTAAAGGGGCGTTGGTTTCAGGAGTCATTTTCTTTAATCTTTCAACTCTCTCTTTTTCAGCTTCAGTATTTGAAGGTATAGAATTGGTCATTCTACTCCAAGCAAATGGTGCAATACAATTTGATCTAACATTAAATCTGCTCATATCTAGGGAGATTGATTTTGATAGTCCAGCGATACCTAATTTTGCTGCTGAGTAATTTGCTTGACCAAAATTTCCTATTAATCCCGATGTACTTGTCATATGTATGTAAACTCCAGAATTTTGTTCTCTAAAATATGGAGCAGCGGCCCTACTTACATAAAAGCTTCCATTTAAATGAACACTTATTACGTCATTCCAATCTGAAGGTTCCATTTTATGAAAAATTGTATCTTTTAAAATACCAGCGTTATTTATAACAATATCTAATCTACCATAAGTATCTAATGCTTTTTTTATTATCAGTTGTGCACTATCCCATGAAGAAACACTATCATTACTAATTATAGCTTTACCACCTTTTTGAGTTATTAATCCAACTGTTTCTTGAGCTGGGGATTCTGAACCGCCATCGCCAGTTAATGAAACACCTATATCGTTAACAACAATTGAAACTCCCTCTTTTGCTAGAGCTAAGGCAATTTCACGTCCTATTCCTCCACCAGCTCCAGTTACAACGGCAACTTTATCTTTTAACCCTAAATCGATATTCATTAATGCAACCCCTTTAATAAGTCATTATTAATATTAAGAATTTTTTTTTAATTTTCTAGCATATATTTCAATTTGATTAAGATCATCTAATAATTGAAAATTATTCTTTATATGATATTAAATTATACTATTGGCCTCGTAGCTCATCTGGATAGAGCGCAAGATTCCTAATCTTGAGGCAACAGGTTCGAGTCCTGTCGAGGTCACCATTTTATTTAAACAAATATATATAAACAAAATTATTATTAGTTAGAAGTCTATATTAATTCCATATAAAATAGTGTCTTTATTTATTTCAAAATATGTATATGGAGAACTATTATAGATTATCTTTTCGCTAATATTTGAAGGATTTATTTGAACTGATTGTCCATTTTCAAAGTTGTAAGTTATTTTGTTTTTTGATTTGATTTTTATAGATGATTTTTGTTTTTTGGGTGTTGTTTTTTGATTATTAATTGTATCGATAGAAAAGCTTTTAACCCCGTCATTATTGGAAGAAAAAAACGATTTTATATAATTTGTAATTTTATCGTCATATTCATAGTGATTAAATAACTTGGATGCAAATTTTTCAATATCATCTGCAAATATATTCTTTGAATTACTTACAGTCACAATTGATATTAACATTATTACAAAAATAATTTTTATAAAAAATTTCAACCTTAATTAAACTCCATATGCCATTAAATTTTTAAGTAAATCCTTAAAAGAGTCAAATTATGAAATAATAAACTTATGATGTTGTATTATATTTCCAGATAATTATATCTTTTATAAGAAAATATTAGTTTTCATAAAATACCTAAGGATTAAAATGGCAATAAATTTTTTTGAAGATTTTGAACATTCTACAATTAAAATTAAAAATGGATTTGTTCGATTTAGGAAAGCTGGTCATGGACCGGCTTTACTTATGTTACATGGAAATCCACAAACACACGTAATGTGGCATAAAGTAGCTCCAGCTCTAACAAATAAATTTACGATTATTTGTCCAGATATTCCAGGTTATGGGAAATCCTATAAACCAAAAATATCAAAAGATCATCAAAATTACTCAAAAGCTAGTATGGCATCTGATATGAACCAGTTTATGAACTTGTTAGGTTTCAATAAATTTTATATTATTGGGCATGACAGAGGTGCAAGAATAGGTCATCGTTTCGCATTAGATTATCCTGATAAAGTTATAAAAATTATCTTATTAGATATAATACCAACTATTGAACATTTTGAGAAAACTAATAAAGAATTTGCAATGGGTTACTATCATTGGTTTTGGTTAGCTCAGAGATATCCCATACCAGAATCAGTTATTAACAAAGCACCAGAGGAGTGGTTCTTCGCACACACTTCAAGAGAAAAAAAGGATAGAGATTTTTTTGCTCCCAAAGCATTAGCCGATTACATAGAGTGTGTTAAAAATCCTGAAACTATTAGATCAATTTGTGAGGATTATAGAGCTGCTGCAACTATTGATTTTAAAGATGATGAAATAAGTAGAAAACAAAATTTAAAAATTAAAATGCCAGCACTAGTTTTGTGGGGTAAGAAAGGTAAGATAGAACAATGGTATAAGCCCTTAAAAATTTGGCAAAAATATTGTGTTCAAGAAGTTAAAGGTTATGGTGTCAATGCTGGTCATTATCTAGCTGAAGAAAATCCTGATGAAATTATAAATAGTATTAATAACTTTTTAAAATAAAAAAATTGAGGTTGAAAATTTAATATGAACGAAATGCATATAAATAAAATGAACAACGAATTACCAATATGGGATCTTTCAGAGATATATAAAAATATAAATGATCCTAAAATTAGTAGAGACATAAAGAATATTACAGGGTCAGCAAATAATTTTCTTAAAAAATGGAAAGGGAAAATAAATGTCTTAAGTTCATCAGATTTTTTGATTTTTATAAATGAATATCAAGAAATTAATGAAGCTATTTATAAGATCGCAACACATAGTAGTTTAACTTTTGCTACAAATATGGAAGATCCCGAGATTTCAAAATACAACTCATCTATATCTGATAAAATTACAGAAATTTTGTCTACTCTCATTTTTGTTACTTTAGAACTTTCAAAAGTTGATGATAATACAATTAATAATTGGTTAAATGATAAAGAAGCAAAAAATTGGGAGCCTTATCTCAATATATTAAGAAAAAGAAACCCTTATCTTCTTGATCCTCTTGTAGAAGAGATTTTGATTGAGAAATCTGCTACTGGCAGATCAGCATGGATACGATTATTTGATGAGACATCTGCGGCATTACGTTTTCCTTTCAAAAATAAATCACTTACTGAAGCTGAAATTTTGAACTTGTTATCGGACGCAGATCCAGAAAATAGAAAAATTGCAGGTAAATCACTTTCTGAAGTTTTAGAAAATAATAAACGTATTTTTGGAACGATACTTAATGTAATTTCTAGAGACAGGTTTATCGAAGACAACAAAAGAGGTTTTAAAAGAATTATGTCCTCAAGAAATCTTGATAATGATGTTGAAGATGAAGTTGTAGATAAATTAGTAAATACAGTTGATAAGGCTATGCCTAAACTTACCCATAGATATTATAAATGGAAAGCTAACCAATTTGGTCAAACAAGTTTAGATTGGTGGGATAGAAACGCACCATTGCCACATTCTTCTGAAAATTTGATAAAATGGTCTGATGCTAAGGATATTATTTTAGCTTCATTTTCTTCCTTTCATCAAGAGATTTCTAATTTAGCAGAATTATTTTTTAAAAATAATTGGATAGATGCAAGCTTAAGAAAAGGAAAAGCATCTGGCGCTTTTGCCCATCCTTCAGTTCCCTCCTTGCATCCATACATATTAGTTAATTATCAAGGTAAAATTAGAGACGTTATGACACTTGCACATGAACTTGGTCATGGTGTTCACCAAATTCTCGCTGGGAAAAATGGATTACTAATGGCTGAAACACCTCTAACACTCGCTGAAACAGCATCAGTTTTTGGTGAAATGTTGGTATTTAGAAAGTTGTTAGATGAGAGTTCGATTGCACAAAAAAAACAACTATTGTCTTGTAAAATAGAAGATATGTTAAATACTGTTGCTAGACAAATAGGGTTTCACCAATTCGAAGTCAAATTTCATGAGGCAAGAATAAAATCTGAATTAACACCTGAAGAAATAAGTAATGTTTGGATGGAGACACAGTCTCATGCAGTGGGTCCTCATATTAAACTTGGTGATGATTATAGATTCTTATGGGGATACATCCCTCACTTTGTTCATACTCCTTTTTATGTATATGCTTATGCTTTTGGAGATAGTCTAGTAAATGCACTTTGGTATGAATATCAACAAAGTGATAAAGATATTTTTTCAAATAAGTATATTGAAATGTTATCTTCAGGAGGGACAAAAAGTCACAATGATCTTCTAAAACCTTTTAACTTAAGTGCTTATGATAATAGTTTTTGGAAAAAAGGTATTACAATGATAACCGGATTAATGGATGAGCTCGATGATTTGGATAACTAATCTTATTTTTAGAGGTTTCAATTATTATGAGTAAAGATAGTATAATTCAAGATGAACTTAGCTCCTCCATGACAGGTGGAAGATTCAGACGTTATGTAAAGGTAACTTCTGCAATGGGAGGGCTTGCAGCAAGACTGGCTGGTGAAAGATATCTAGGAATTAAAATAAACAGAGAACAGCATGCTTCTGATTTGAGAGCTGCCTTAGGAGGATTAAAAGGTCCACTTATGAAGGTCGCCCAAATTCTTGCCACAATTCCTGACGCTCTCCCTAGAGAGTATGTAAATGAATTATCTCACCTTCAAGCAGATGCTCCCTCAATGGGCTGGCTTTTTGTCAAAAGAAGAATGAAAGCTGAGTTAGGAGAAAATTGGTTAACTCATTTTAAAGTTTTTGACAAACAAGCTTCCGCTGCAGCATCTTTAGGTCAAGTTCATTTTGCTGAAGACATCAACGGAAAAAAATTAGCCTGTAAGTTGCAATATCCTGATATGGGCTCAGCAGTTCAGGCTGATCTTAAGCAACTTAAACTAATATTTTCATTATATGAAAAATATGATTCTGCTATTTCAACTGAAGCAATACATGAGGAGTTGTCAGATAGGCTAAAAGAAGAACTCAATTACTCCCATGAAGTTAAAAATTTAAAACTATATAGATATATGTTATCTGATTTAAATCAAATTACACTTCCTAATCCTATTTACGAATTATCTACAAATAGACTCTTAACAATGACAAGGATAGATGGCTCTAAAATTATGGATTTTATTGCTGGAAATAGTGATATCAAAATTAGAAATCAAGTTGCTATAAATATGTTTAAAGCTTGGTATATACCATTTTATAAATATGGAGTAATTCACGGAGATCCTCATCTTGGAAACTATACAATACGTCCTGATGGAGGAGTTAATCTAATGGACTTTGGGTGTATTAGAATCTTTAGACCAGATTTTGTAACAGGCGTAATTGAACTCTATAAAGCTCTAAGAGATGGAGATGAAGAACAAGCGGTAAATGCCTACAAAAGTTGGGGTTTTGAAAATCCCTCAAAAGAATTAATTGGTGTTTTAAATATTTGGGCAAACTTTATCTATCAACCTTTACTAGAAGATAAAGTTAGATTGATCAATCCAAGTGAATCTGGGCAATATGGAAGAGAAACGGCAGAAAAAGTTCATGAAGAATTAAAAAAAATTGGCGGTGTTAAACCACCAAGAGAATTTGTATTGATGGACAGAGCGGCCGTAGGATTAGGTTCAGTTTTCATGCATTTAAAAGCAGAAATTAACTGGTATAGAGTTTTTCACGATTTAGTTGGAGAATTTGATGAAAAGATTTTGTCTAAAAAACAAAGTAAAGCTATGAAGCAATCAGGTTTAATTTTAGATTAATATAATTAATTTATATTCTGTAAAATTGTGTCCAAAGATTTTTTTGCGTCTCCATAAACCATTCTAGAATTTTCTCTAAAAAATAATGGATTTTCAATTCCAGAGTAACCTTTTCCTTGTCCTCTTTTTGAAATAAAAACCTGTTTAGCTTTCCAAACTTCCAAAACAGGCATCCCTGCAATTGGACTATTTGGATCTTCTTGAGCAGCTGGATTAACAATATCATTGGCTCCTAGTATCATAACCACATCTGTATCAGGAAAATCATCATTTATTTCATCCATTTCAAGAACAATATCATATGGAACTTTTGCTTCTGCTAGCAGGACATTCATGTGTCCTGGAAGTCTTCCAGCAACAGGATGAATTCCAAATCTTACTTCTTTGTTTTTTGCTCTTAGTCTAGAAGTTAATTCAGATACTGTGCTTTGTGCTTGTGCAACTGCCATACCATAACCAGGAACGATTATAATTTTGTTTGCATCATTTAATGCAGCCGCTACAGAGTCTATATCTATTGGTTTCATCTCACCTTCAATATCCTTTGTAGAACCTGTTACATCACCCCAACCGCCTAAAATAACTGAAAGAAACTTTCGGTTCATAGCCTTACACATTATATATGATAGGATAGCACCAGAAGATCCAACCAAAGCACCTGTCACAATTAACAGATCATTTCCAAGCATAAAACCTGTTGCAGCTGCAGCCCATCCAGAATATGAGTTAAGCATTGAAACAACTACTGGCATATCTGCACCACCAATTGCTAAAACAAGATGAGCCCCTATTACAAATGCTATTATAGTCATTACAATTAAGGTCCAATTACCATCATGAATCAAAAACATGTATCCCAATGCTAAGCAAGAAAATAACATCATCAAATTCAACAAATGTCTTCCAGGTAAAATTAATGCCTTACCAGTTATCAATTCAGATAATTTTCCAAATGCTACTATAGAGCCAGTAAAGGTGATTGCTCCAATAAATACTCCAATAAAAACTTCAACGTTATGTATCATATACTGAGTAGAATTCATATCAGAGTGAGGTAACATGGCAGAGTTTATGCCGATAAAAACAGCAGCTAAACCTACAAATGAGTGAAGTGCAGCAACCAATTGAGGCATGCCTGTCATTTGTACTTTTTTAGCAACAATTGCTCCAATTATAGAGCCAACTAAAATTGCAGCTATAAGCCAATTAAGCCACTCGGTAAAAAAAACTTGATTTCCATAAATTGTCGCAAAAACAGCAATCGCCATGCCAACAATACCATACCAAACGGCTCTTTTTGCCTTTTCTTGATTGCTTAAGCCACCTAATGCAAGAATGAAAAGCACACTAGATGTAATGTATGAGGCAGTTAATAATCCAATAGTCATCTAATAGTCCTTTTTTAGCTTCTCTGAAACATTGATAACATTCTTTTTGTAACCATAAACCCTCCAACAATATTTATAGTAGCAATAAAGATGGATATTAAGGCTAAGATACTTACTATATCGTTCTCAGTTCTCATTTGTAGCAAGGCACCAATTATAACTATGCTTGAGATAGCATTTGTAACAGCCATTAAAGGTGTATGAAGTGAATGAGATACGTTCCAGATAACTTGATAACCTACGAAACATGATAAAATAAAAACAATGAAATGTTGCATAAAGTCTGAGGGTGCGTAATAACCTACAAACCAAGTTAGAAGTGCACCAATTGCTAAAAGTAAGAATTGTAATTTACCAGCTTTTTTTTCTGCATTTATTTCATCCTGAGCTATCTCAGCTGCTGATTTTTCTTTTATTTTATTAGTCTCATGTTTTGCAATAGCTTCGATCTTTGGCTTTGGTGGAGGAAAAGTTATTTTACCATCATGAAGAACTGTAGCACCTCTTATTACATCATCTTCCATATTAGTGAATGGTATTCCGTCTTTTTTAGGAGTTAAGTCATCAACCATGTGACGTATATTTGTAGAATATAAACTAGAAGATTGTGTTGCCATTCTACTTGGCAAATCTGTAAATCCAATAACCTTAACTTTATTTTTTGTTTCTATAATTTTATTAGGGACGGTAACTTCGCAGTTTCCTCCTTGTTCAGCAGCTAAATCTACTATCACTGAACCAGGTTTCATTAATTCAACCATTTCTTTAGGCCATAACTTAGGTGCAGGCATTCCAGGAATAAGTGCGGTTGTAATTACAATATCAATCTCTGGTGCTTGTTTTCTAAATAATTCCATTTCTTTTTTTATGAATTCTTTAGAAGCAGGTTTTGCATACCCTCCTTCACCAGTGCCATCTGATTCAAAATCAAGCATTAAAAATTCTGCACCCATTGACTCAATTTGTTCAGCAACTTCCGGCCTTACATCAAAAGCTCTAACAATTGCACCCATTGATTGAGCAGTACCAATGGAAGCAAGCCCAGCAACTCCCGCTCCAATTACAAGAACTTTTGCAGGGGGAACTTTCCCAGCTGCTGTTATTTGACCGGTAAAAAATCTTCCAAATTGATTTCCAGCCTCAATTATTGCTCTATAACCAGCTATGTTAGCCATAGAAGATAAAGCGTCCATTTTTTGAGCTCTACTAATTCTAGGTATCATATCCATAGCTTGAGCCGTAACCTTTTTCTTTTTCAAAGCCTCAAGAAGAGGTTTATTTTGATTTGGCCATATAAAACTTATGATATGGTGATTTAGTTTTATTTTTGACAATTCTGATTTTTCTGGACCTCTTACTTTCAATATTATATTTGATTGCTTCCAAAGTTCACTTGAATTCTTAATGACTTTAACTCCAGCATTTTTATAATCTTTATCTGAGAAGTTAGCGTTAATACCAGCACCAGTCTCTAAGAGACATGTATAACCTAATTTTTGCAATTGCTTTGCACTTTCAGGTGTAAGCGCAACTCTATTTTCACCTTTAACAACTTCTCTAGGGCAACCAATAATCATCTAATTTACTCCAAAAGATATTAAATAAATTTGACATTATTTAACTAATTCTTCTTTACTAGCTTCAAAAAAAAACCGCAATTAGAAAATGCGGTTCATACTTAAAGTTTAAAAATTTGGACTTAGTAGCCTTCTCTTTCCAACCTTTTTCTCATGAGTTTTCTTACTCTTCTAGTACTTTCCGCCATTTCTCTAGCTTTTCTTTCGGAAGGTTTTTCATAAGCTCTTCTGTTTTTCATTTCTCTAAACATGCCTTCCCTTTGCATTTTCTTTTTTAAAACTCTAAGAGCTTGGTCGACATTGTTGTCTCGAACGGACACGTACATATTTCAATCCATAGTTATTAATAATTAAGGAATGTCCAATAACACGATACATGAGTTAATTGCAAGTTATTTAATGTTTTTATTTATATTATATTGAATTTACACATATTATAAATTAGGTATAAACATACATTATAACGGTAATAATAATGAACACTAATACATTTGATAATAACCAAATCAGAATCGAACTAATTAAAGCAATGTTAACACATGTTCCTTTCGATGGTTGGACTTGGGAAGCAATGGAACAAGGTGCTATAGATATTGGTTATGAACACAAAAAAACTTCTTCAGAAAGAATCAATATTTTCAAAGATTTATTTAAAAATGGTTCCATTGATTTTATTGATTTTTTTTCCGAGATAATCGACCAAGAAGTTAAAGAAAATTATAATTTAATAGAACCAAAGCCAGTAAGAGTACCTGAAAAAATTAAAAAAATTATTATGATTAGATTAAATTTATGCCAGAAATATAAGGAGGCAGTTAGATCTTCGATTTCATTAACTGCAATACCCTTTAATACAAAAATATCTTTAAATATACTTTATAGAACTTGTAATAGTATTTGGAGAATAGCAGGAGATAAGTCTACAGATTTCTCTTTCTACACAAGAAGAATATCCTTGGCTGCAGTATATACATCTACGTTGTTATTTTGGTTAAATGATAAATCTAATAATAATATTGAAACCGAATTTTTCTTAGATAGAAGACTAAAAGATATAAATAATATATCTAATTTAAAAAGGCCGCTTTCTGATTTAAATAAATTCACAAAGAATTTTAATGGTTTAAAAAATACTATTAACATTAAATCTGTTTTTAGCTTTTTAAAAAAGATAAATAAAATTAAAAATTCAAGCATTAGTTGATTAACTAAAAAAAAGTTAAAAAAATGCCTATTAAAATACATAACAATTTGCCTGCAAGAAAACTTCTTCAAAATGAGATTGTAGATGTAATAGACAGTAGCACTGCAGAAAAGCAAGATATTAGACCTTTAAAGTTTTTATTATTAAATTTAATGCCAAAAAAACTTGAAACTGAGGTGCAGTTTGCAAGGTTGCTTGGTGCATCTCCGTTGCAAATAGAATTAACTTTAATGACTACAGATACATATTCACCAAAAAATACAAAAAAAAAACATCTTATAGAATTTTATAAAACATTAGACGAAATTAAAAACAATTTCTACGACGTACTTATAATCACGGGAGCACCTGTTGAAACTGTACCTTTTCAAGAAGTCAAATACTGGAAGGAATTGAAAGAGATTATATCATGGTCTTTAAGAAATGTTTTTAGAAGAATTGGCATATGTTGGGGAGCTCAAGCTCTTTTACAAGTCCTTCATAATGTAGAAAAACACTCTATGGAAAAAAAATTATTCGGTGTTTACGATCATAACTTAAATCAAGAAAAAAGATATAGATTAATGCAAGGTTTTATTGATAGATTTCCAATGCCTGTTTCACGTTATACAGAAAATAAAAAGGACGAAATTATACAATCAGGTCTTGAAATACTAGCTTTTTCTCCAAGTTCAGGTGTTGGAATGGTCAGATGTCCTAAAACAAAGGATCTATTTATTTTTAATCATTTAGAGTATGATGCTATTACTCTCAAGGATGAGTTTTTAAGAGATAAGTCACAAAATACTAAAATAGATATTCCAGTTAATTATTTTCCAAATGACGATACTAGCCTTGAACCGATTAATAGATGGAGACCATACGCATTTTTACTATTTACTAATTTTATAAACGAAGTCTATCAAGATGTTCCATTCAACTTTACAAATATCAAGTAATTAAGAAATATTTTTATTAATATGTCCCATTTTTCTACCAGGTTTTATATTTTTTTTTCCATAAATATGTAATATATAATTTTGGTCCTTATATATATTTACGTCATTTACATCTTGGCCAATTAAATTTGTCATTTCCCATTTACCATTGCATTCAACATCTTTAACGGGTAATCCACATATTGTTCTTACTAGAATATCAAATTGGCTATTATTACAACCATTTTGTGTCCAATGAAAAGAATTGTGTGGTCTTGGCGCAATCTCGTTAAATACAATACTGCCATCAAATAATTCAAATAACTCTATAGCTAAAACACCATAAAGATTTAAATTTTGTGCTAATTTTTTTGCTTTTGTTTTTATTTCAATTTCAATGTTCGAATCTAAATAGGCAGGCGCAGAAGTTTTTTTTAATATGCCATTTTCATGATAATTTTCAGATATAGGAAAGAATCCTTCTGAACCATCAAGACTTTTAAAATACATCAAAGATATTTCTCTTTTAAATTCTAATTTTTCTTCTAAAACACATTCTACAGATCCTAAATTTTCCCAAGCTTTAAAAAAATTAAAATTTTTATCAATTTTTATTTGTCCTTTTCCATCATATCCTAGAGAGTTAGTCTTAAGTATCCCTTCTGTATTTATTTTTTTAATTGAAGATATTAAATCATCGGTATTTTTTACTAAAAACCATCTTGGAGTATTGAACCCAGACTTAAGCGCCATTTCTTTTTCTTTAGACCGAATTTGAGCGCATCTAAAGACTAAACTGCTTGGCACTACTTTTGTTTTGTTAGATAATAATTCGAGTGATTTGGATGGAATATTTTCAAATTCAGAAGTTGCGCAAAATACTTCATTAGAAAATTCAACCAAATTACTATAATCATCCCATTGACCATATGTAATTTTATCAACCACAGCTTCTGCTGGATTATCACCTTTTGGACAATATAGGTGTGTTTTATATCCTGCTTTAGATGCTGATAAAGCGATCATTTTTCCAAGCTGGCCTCCTCCAATAATACCTATTACATTTTCGTCATTAGGTAATATTGGAAAATTATTCATTCTAGTCATTTTTTGAATTTGGTGTAAGTGGAACATTTTCTGTTTGCGAAAACAGCCAGCTTGTTAGTTTTTTGTTAATTTCTTTATTAGATAAACTTAAAATTTTAGCAGCATAAACGGCTGCATTAATAGCACCAGCTTTTCCAATGGACATTGTTGCTACTGGTACCCCACTAGGCATTTGTGCTATTGATAGAAGACTGTCAAGACCATTTAATGAAGAATTTTCAATCGGCACACCTATAACTGGTAATTCAGTATGGGAGGCCACCATACCAGGTAGGTGGGCGGCACCTCCAGCACCAGCAATAACAATTTGAATTGAATTTTCATGTGCCTTTTTTGCGAACTGAGTCATTCTATCAGGGGTTCTGTGTGCAGATATAATTTTAGTAATAAAAGGAATATTAAGTTTAATTAAAATTTCCTCTGAGAATTTCATAGTTTTCCAATCACTTTGACTTCCCATAATAATGGCAACTGTCGGCTTTGTTTCCTGATTATCCATGCTAATTCCCTAAAAATAAGAAACTTTATACTATTACACAAATCTAATCATTAGTGGATAAGCTTTCATCGTGCAGATTATCTATTGAACCCCCAGATTTTATTATAGCTTCATCCAAATCCTTTTGAGTACATAAACTTAATAAAACAGGATGTTTAGCAGTTATGTTGGATATATTCCAATGACTTCTTGTCCTAATTTTTTCAATCGTATCTTTTGTAGTTCCAATTAATTTTGAAATTTGATTATTTTTAACTTCAGGATGATTTTTAACTATCCAAGCAATTGCGTCAGGTTTATCACCTCTCCTTGCTAGTGGAATATATTTAGGACCTTTATTTTTATTTGTAGTTTCAGGTAATGAAGAATCAGATTTTGTAAGAAACAAAGAAGTATCATTACAACATTTGTCTATTTCTTCTTGAGTAAGTTGCCCATTTATTATTGGGTCAAATCCTAGAATACCATGACCGACATCTCCATCTGCAATAGCTTGAACCTCCAAGACATGCAAACTACAAAACTCACCAATTTGTTCAAAAGTTAATGTAGTATTATCTATTAACCAAACAGCTGTTGCTTTTGGCATTAGTAATGATGTCATTTTAAACTCCAATTCATCTTATACGAATAAAAATTCAATTAAGAATACTATTTTAAAAAACACAAATTAAATTTGTATTAAGTTAAAAATAATCTAAAAAACTATGAATAATAATTAATTTCAAACATAGTATTTGTCAATCTAAGAAGTTTTGATTTTTCTTGGCAGAGGAAGCATATAATTAGGAAAATTAATTTTTATTTTAGACCCTGAAAAATCACACTCTAATTTTATGTTTTCTTCAAATAGATATAATTGTGATAATTTGATTTTAGCCAATCCATACCAGATATTATCTTCCTCATTTAATGAAAGAGTAATAACTTCACCAATTTCTTGTTTTTTTAGAAAAATCCTATTATTACTTTTATTTAGATCAGGTAACGAAAGATTGTTGTTAGTAAAATGAATAGGTGCATATTTTTTTTTCACCAAGCCCTTGTATTTAATTCTTGCATTTACCTCTTGACCAATAAAACATCCTTTATCAAAACTTATTCCTCCTAATAAATCTAGATTAATTTCTAGAGGAAGAGTGGTGTTCATTTCAATTTCCTTTATTCCTTCTGGAATACAATTTTTATATCTAATCAAATCATACCAATTAGACGAGCCACTCTTATTTATATAATTCACAGATTTATTTTTTTTATAAATTCTATTGATTTGAATATTTGAATTTAAAAATCTTTTATCTTTTAATGAATTTTTAACACCCTTTAATTTCATAGTTACAAAAACATTATAATTAGTTTTCTCAATCTTTACTTCTTTTCTTAAGTTATACATGTTTAATTTTTTAATTAGATCAGCTTCACAAAATAGATCATGTTCTATGAGTATTGAGTTTTGTTTAGATTTATTAGAAAAATCTAAACTCACTAAAATATCATACAATACCCTTCCTTGAGGAGAGAGTAATGCCGAAGGTATTGTTTCTAACGGTATAAGTTTGGAAATGTCAGATGTTAAAATATTGTTTAAAAAACTAACACAGCTTAGTCCTGAAACTTTAAGAACTTTTCTATTTTTTAGATAAAGATTTTCTCGTGGCATGTCCATTATATATTGATTTTGTTAAGTGCGCTTAAAACTGCAAGTATAGGTGCTACCGTTATACTAGTGTCTATACCACATCCAAACACTGAGTCCTTGCCGTTATTGATTTTTAATTCAACATAAGCTGCTGATTCAGCTTTTGAGGTGGCGCTTCTGGTATTTTGTCCAAAGTCTTCTAACGTAAAATGCAAGTTAAAATTTTCTCTTATCCCATTTACAAAGGCTGAAATTGGTCCATTTCCTTGAGAAGAAAATTGATGTACTTTGTCGTTGAAACTAACCTTCGCGTTGATTATTTCAAGATTGTTTTCTCTATTAGCACCCTGAACTTTGAAATCAATTAACTGAAACGGCTTTTGCAGAATAAAATTTTCACTAAAAGTTTTCCATATGATATCACTTGTAATTTCATTACCACTATTATCTGCTATCTTTTGTACTTTTGATGATAATTCAACTTCTGCTCCTTTTGGCAATCTTATTTGGTAATCTGTTTCCAGTAACCAAGCTGTACCACCCTTTCCTGATTGGCTATTAACGCGGATAATGGCTTCATAAGTTCTTCCAATATCTGCTGGGTCAATTGGCAAATATGGAACAGCCCATGATTTATTTCGTGATTTTTCCATACTATCCATACCTTTTCTTATTGCATCTTGATGACTTCCGGAAAAAGCTGTGTGTACTAGCGAACCTGCGTATGGATGTCTTTGATGAACAGGTAATCTATTACAAAACTCCGCTGTATCGATTAAATCGTTAATTTTACTAAAATCTATATTAGGATCAACACCTTGTGTAAATAAATTAAGACCAAGTGTTACAAGATCAACGTTACCCGTTCTTTCTCCATTACCAAACAAAGTTCCTTCAACCCTATCGGCACCCGCCATTAATCCTAGTTCAGTAGCAGCAATTGCAGTACCTCGATCATTATGAGGGTGAAGGGACAAAATTACCCTTTTTCTGTTACTAAAATTATTTCCCATCCATTCTATTTGGTCTGCATGTATATTTGGGGTAGACATTTCAACAGTCGCAGGGAGGTTTATTATAACAGGATTTTGCTCGCTTGCTTTCCAAACATCTAAAACAGCTTCACAAACTTCTAATGCGTATGACAACTCAGTTCCAGTAAAGCTTTCTGGAGAATACTGTAATCGAATATTAGATTTTTTTAATTTATATAATTGATCCGAAATTATTTTAGCCCCATCAGTAGCTATTTTTTTTACTCCATCCATAGTTTCCTTAAAAACTATTTCTCTTTGAAGGGTGCTAGTCGAATTATAAAGGTGAATTATTGCATTTTTACAATTTTTTAAACTTTCTATAGTTTTTTCAATTAAGGGTTTTCTGGATTGAGTTAAAACCTGGACAGTAACATCCTCTGGAATATGATCATCAGTAATTAATTCTCTTACAAAATTAAAGTCTGTTTCCGAGGCAGAAGGAAATCCAATCTCTATTTCTTTAAAACCAATTTTAACCAAGTGTTTAAACATGCGCATTTTTCTGATAGAATCCATTGGTTCAATCAGAGCTTGATTTCCATCTCTTAAATCTACTGAACACCAAATTGGTGCCATAGTTATAGTCTTATTAGGCCATGTTCTATCTAAGTTCTTTACGGGAGGATAAGCGCTATATTTTTCATATTTATTCTTCATAATTCTTTACCTTATATTTTAAGTTCAAAATTTAATTTCTTTAGTTGTTAAAAATCATCCCGGACTCCTTAGAGCACGGGTTTATTAAAAAATTTAGAACCTGAATAAGAATCGAATTATAATTTATATACATAACATATCAACATTATCAATTGTATGTTTGATTAGTCAAGTTATTACAGTTTTATGTAAATTTTAAATATTGCAAAATAGTTTTTTTAAAACTAATTTGCATTATATCTAAAAGAATTTGTGGGAACTTAATGACAGACATTAATCTAATAAGAAATTTTTCTATAATAGCACACATTGATCATGGCAAATCGACACTTGCTGATAGATTGATACAAGAATGTAAAGGTTTGGCCGAGAGAGAGATGAAGGAACAAGTTCTTGACAATATGGAAATTGAAAGGGAAAGGGGCATAACGATTAAAGCTCAGACGGTTAGATTATTGTACAAGCACACCGATAATAAAACTTACACTTTGAATTTAATGGATACCCCTGGTCATGTAGATTTTGCTTATGAGGTTTCTAGATCGCTTTCTGCATGTGAAGGATCTCTTCTAGTAGTAGATTCATCACAGGGTGTAGAAGCACAAACTTTAGCAAATGTTTATCAAGCAATAGATGTAAATCATGAAATTGTAACAGTGCTTAATAAAATTGATCTGCCTGCTTCTGAACCAGAAAGGATAAGAAAACAGATAGAAGATGTAATTGGCTTGCCTGGAGAAGATGGAATTGAGGTTTCTGCTAAAACAGGTAAAGGTATTAAAGATGTTTTATCCTCTTTAGTAGAAAGATTAGCTCCACCAAAGGGTGATCCTAATGCCCCCTTGCAAGCTCTTTTAATTGATAGTTGGTATGATCCTTATTTAGGCGTATTAACCTTAGTAAGAGTAGTAAATGGTAGTTTAAAAAAAGGACAAAAGATACGATTTATGTCCACTAAGGTTTCTCACACTATTGAAAAACTTGGTATATTCACTCCTAAAATTATAAATGTTGATGAGTTAGGTCCTGGAGAAATTGGATTTATTACAGCTTCTGTAAAAACAGTAGCAGATTGTAAAGTAGGAGACACAATAACTGACGAGAGAAATCCAATTGAAATGATGTTACCTGGTTTCAAACCCTCTGTGCCGGTAGTTTTTTGTGGATTGTTTCCTATGGATAATGCTCAATTTTCTGACCTAAGAGAAGCGTTAAGTAAATTGTCTTTAAATGACGCATCATTTAGTTTTGAAGCTGAAACTTCAGCTGCTCTGGGATTTGGGTTTAGATGCGGATTTTTAGGCCTTCTACACATGGAAATTATCAGAGAAAGATTATTTAGGGAGTTTAATTTAGAATTAATTTCAACAGCGCCATCCGTTGTTTATACAGTTCATAAAAATGATAACACAAGTTTATTACTTCATAACCCTGCAGATTTGCCAGACATAAATCATATTAACTTCATTGAAGAGCCATGGATTAAGGCAACTATTATGGTTCCAGATGAATATGTTGGGTCAGTTCTTACTCTATGTACTGAAAGAAGGGGAGAGCAAATAGATCTCACCTATGCTGGTACCAGGGCTATGGTAGTTTATAGACTACCATTAAATGAAGTCGTTTTTGATTTTTATGATAAATTAAAAAGCATGACGTCAGGATATGCTAGCTTTGACTATCAAATTGATAATTATAAAAAAGGTGATCTTGTTCGTGTCTCAATTTTAGTTAATGGAGATCCTGTTGATGCTTTAGCAATGATATCTCATAGAGATCAAGCTGAGACAAGAGGACGTGCTATATGCACAAGATTAAAAGAACTCATTCCTAGACAATTATTTAAGGTAGCATTGCAAGCAGCAATTGGTGGAAAAGTAATAGCAAGAGAAACTATTTCAGCTATGAGAAAAGATGTTACTGCGAAATGTTATGGTGGTGATATTACCCGAAAAAAGAAACTTCTTGAAAAACAAAAAGCAGGCAAAAAAAGAATGCGAGAGTTTGGCAGCGTTGAGATACCTCAAAAT
Source organism: uncultured SAR116 cluster alpha proteobacterium (assembly GCA_902595515.1). Classification (GTDB taxonomy): domain Bacteria; phylum Pseudomonadota; class Alphaproteobacteria; order Puniceispirillales; family Marisalimonadaceae; genus Marisalimonas. Next base: position 43,164 of record CACJQK010000002.1, on the reverse strand, counting down.
GCTTTTTTTGAAGCCCTTAAAATGGGGGATAAATAGTTTATAAATATCTTAAATTATGTTTTTTTTCTCTTTCTTATTGATTTTTTAAGACCGAAAGCAATAAAAATAAAACTTAATAGGGCCAATATAGGTGCAGCAGGCATTAATAATATAGAGGTTATAAATGGATGCCATATAAACCCTGAACAATCTAAAATGTCTAATGCTGAACAAGGATCAACATATCGGCTAATTATAGTTTCAGCAATTTGAAGGCTATTAGGTGCAAAATGAAACCAAAATTGACCTAATTGAGTAATTTCGTTTTTACCCTCTACTTGCAAAACAATATCAAAATAATTGCTTATAAGAGTAAGAATAAATGAAAATATTCCAAATAAAATTAAAATTCGTCCAATTATCATTTTATAAAGCCTATTTAATATTAGCTTAATCTAAAACGTATATAAAATATTTCAATATAATAATAACTTATATTACCTTGCTCCAAAAAAAATGTTGATGTAAAATCTAAATTTTTGGAGGGGTGGCCGAGCGGTTTAAGGCGCACGCCTGGAAAGCGTGTTGGGGTTAACGCCTCTCAAGGGTTCGAATCCCTTCCTCTCCGCCATAATATGTATTTAATATATTGATATTATTATATTTTTATATTTAACATATTTTTTACCCACAAATCTACCCACAATAAAGTGTAATCTTAAACTCAAATATTGTTGGGGGTTACTGCACCCTTTTCCTAATCAACATTGATTAATGGTCAGGGGGTGGTCTGCCCATTGACCGTAGTCCATGGAACACGGACCAGGGTTCATTGATGGGTTGGTGGCGTTGGTGCTCAAAATAAGAACGATGATCGTTAGTATATCACCATTATATTTAATCCAATTTTTGGCTTAAATCTTATCAGGTTCTTTATTTCCAATTAAAACAATTGAAATTATGAAGAGTAGAATGACGAATGTCATTGCAAATTTTTGACTATTTAATGATGTGGCGATAATACCATAAATTAAAGGACCTAAAAAACTAGTTACTTTACCTGAAAAGATTGCAAAGCCAAAAAATTGGCCTCCCCTTTCTTCAGGTATTATTTTTGTTAATAGCACCCTACTCGATGATTGTAATGGACCAATAAAAATTCCCAATGAAAAGCTTACCAGCCAAAATAAATTTTTATCATTAATTAAAAGTAGAATAATACCAGAAAAAATAATCCCTAAAATTGAAATCTTTATTACTTTAAAAGGACTGAATTTATCATCAAAAAACCCACCTAAAAAAGCTCCTAGGGCAGCAGAAATATTAATTAAAATTGCAAAATATAATATTTCAGTTTGAGAGAAATTAAATACCTTAGATGCGTAGATACCGCCAAAGGCAAAAATTGTTACTAATGCATCAAAATAAAAAACTCTTGCAACGAAATACCTAAGTAGTGTTTTGTTCTTAACTATAATCTTAAATCCTTCAATTAAATAATTTATAGTATTTTTTTGAGTCACATTTTTTTTTGGCTCTTCTACATATAAAAAAATAGGTATACTAAATATGACTAACCATATTGAAATAAAAACCATACAACTTCTAACATCACCACCTTGATCTTTTGAGATATTAAAAGGTAATTCAGTAGGAAATATAAATAAAACTAAACAAATTATTAAAGCTGAGATACCACCAATATAGCCTGAACACCATGATAAACCTGAAATTTTTCCATAATCATTTTTATCTGAAACCTTTTTTAATAGTGAATTATATGAGACAAAAATTAATTCCATCGATAAGATAGATAAAAATGAAAAAACTATTGCGTATAGAAAATATTTTTCGTTTGGTTTTGCAAACCATAAAAGGCTAGTAGCTAAAAAACCTATTAAAACCAAAATAAATAGAGTTTTTTTTCTAATCCCTTTTTTATCTGAAAAACTTCCTAATAAAGGACCAAGGAAAGCTGTTAAAACACCAGCAATACCAATAATAAGTCCCCAATAAAAACTTCCAGAGTTATCTGCAATTGAATTTACAAAGTACACAGAAAAAATAAAAGTGGTATGAATAGTTGGTATTGGAGAGGTAGCCCAATCAAATAACATAAATGACAAAGATTTTTTGTTTAGATTTGAAATTTATAAATACCGTTTTCGAAATTATAATAAATCATACAAAAATATCGCATTTATGCAAAAATATAATTCTAGCCTCTCATTCTTATTATTTTTACTAACATAGCATTACTCTAAAGTGTAGCTATCTTACATCTTAGAATTAACTGAAATTTCAGCTGATATTGGCTCTGACTCATAATTGTAAACAAAAACACCCGAGTACTGATTTTCTTTGAATGTAAATGAGGCTTTTAAATCTTTAAAAATTGATGTAGCGTCATTATCAAATTTATTTAAGTCAGCACCTGTTTGAAATCTAATACTTATTGATAAACTACCACATGAACCAATAGAAATGTTTAGCGATCTAATATTGTATTTAGAAATTCTTTTGCCCAGATTATCGGAACAAAAAGAAGAAGCGACCTTCGCTTCAGATACACCAGAAAACTTTAAATTATATATTTTTGCAAACATTTAGTTAATCTCAGACAATAATTCTTCAATTTTATTATCTGCTTCACGACCTTTAATTTTGATTTTTTTCATATTTTTGGGTTTAAGCTCCATATCTTCTAATAGTTTTCTTCCTAAATGAGATAAACTAAAAGAACTATTTGTGTTTTTTTTACATAAATTATATCTCAATAAATTAGAAGCATTGATTTCTAAAATATCAAAGTTTGCTGCCAAAGATAAAAATGCCTCAAGATCACTAATTGTAAAACCTGGAAATTTTTGTTTAAAAATATTTATTATTTCTAAAACTTTATTTGATGTAAGTTCCTTTTGCTCAATATGTAAGTCAAGTAAATGAGCCATATTTGAAGTGATCTTTTTTACCAACTCTATTTGTTTTTGAGATAATTCTCTAGGCTTGGGATGTTTCATACATAATGTCCCTAGTGCATAATTATCTTTATTTATTACAGGAAAACCAGCATATCCTAGCGTTGTGGCTGTGCCATTTAAGATTTTTGGATGATTCTTCCAAATAGGATCCTTTCTAAGGTCAGGCATTAAAAGTGGTTCGGTATCAAGCAACACGTAAGCACAAATATTATTTACGCCCTTGTCACTTATTGAACCCGATACAAATTCATCTCTACCGGATGAAGAAATACTACATTGATTATTTCCATCATACAGACTGAATGTAGCACTTTGGAAACCAGTCAAATCTTTAGCTAGATCGCAGTAAACTTGAAACATCTCTGAGTTAGGAGAGTCAATTAATCCAGTTTTAATAACGGTTTTGACTCTTTCATTTTCGTTAAATGGTACTGGAGCAAGTTCCATAAAAACACCTTTCAAAATAACTTAAATATAATACTTCATTCTATGATTATGTATAAGGTAAAAAATTGTTCAATATAAATATTTATCACTCAATTAAATTACTTAAAATATTTACTTAAAATCAACCCATTTAATTTATAAAGATTATTAATTTATATTATACGTATAAGTGTTACAAGAATGTGAAAATTTTCAAAATTTTGATGTAAAATTTGAATTATTGATAATGGTTTGTTGTGATAAATTTCAACTTTTTTTTTACCATATATATTTGCAATAATTTCGTATCTTTCATCAAAAAAAATACAAAAAATAGTATTTAAATATTCATATAACTTTGAAAAGCTATTCCACATAAAATAGCCCCACCAAAACCAAATACAAGATAAGCAATAAATGTTGAACGGTTAACTAAAGACCAAACGGCAGTCATTGCAGGAATAGAACTGATTGCGCCACCAACTAAGAATGCCATAGCACCTCCTGAACTTAACCCTTGTTCGATTAGTCCAGATACAATTGCAGGGGCTGCATATGAATTTAAATAAGCTGGTACCCCAGCAAACGCACCAATTATAATTGAAGAGAATCCGTCACCAGACAAGAAATTTCCTATAACTTGTGCTGATAGGTATTGAACCATTAATGCTTCAATTAGATAAGCCAGAGATAGCCATTTCAATAGAAATAATCCATTTGATGTGAATTCTTCTTTAAATATATTTATTCTTTCAGTTTTATTCCAAAATTTTAATTCAAGATCTTGGTTAAAAGGGTCTGTAGTACCACAACAAGATCCACAACTATTTTTGTTTTGCTGTTTTAATGGATGAGAGAACATTCCAAATTTTGATAAAAAATAAATACCAAAACCACCAATTAATCCAATTGCCAAAGCAGAAAGTGTTTTTGCAATAGCATAATCCCAACTTAATGCACTTGCAGTGATTAATAATGCTGGAGGATCAATTAATGGAGATGACAACCAGAAAGCCATTACAGCTGAAAGTGGGACACCTAAAGCAAGCATACTTGCTATAAATGGGATAACTTCACATGAACAAAAAGGAGCAAGTCCACCAACAAGAGTTGCAATAAAAATAGTTCTAACTTCTTTACCTTTAAAAGCTTTTGAAACTAAACTTTCAGCACCACTTGCTTTTAAATAAGCTACCAAACTAACTGCAAATAATATAAAAGGGATAGTTCCCATCAAAGCTTTCGATGCAAAAGTAATAATTGGGCTAAAATCCTCTGGAATCAAAATGAATACCAATAATGGTATTAACAAAACTATAGTCCAAACTGATTTAAAATTAAAATTTTCTATGTTGATATTTTTTAAAATTAGAGCTTTCATTATTTTCTCTCATTTACACAGCATTCTTTAAGAAGGTAGTCTGTCAATTGTTGAATATGGTTGAATTGTGCAAAGTTATAAGTTGATCTCCCTTTTTTTTCTTGGTGAATAAGATTTGCTTTTTTTAGATGATCGAGATGATGAGCCAGAGTTGAAAGGGGGATGTTAACTAATTCTTGAATTTCTCCAATTGTTAGTCCATTTGAACCAACTTTAACCAGCTCTGTTAAAACAATTAATCTAGACTTTGAACCAACAGCGTTAAATCCTTTTGCAGCAACCACATTATCAATCATAATAATAAACTATATAACTAGTTATTTAGTTTTAATCAACTATAATAATTTATATTTAATTACTTTTTAGTATCTTTATTGAAAATTCATGTATTAAAGGGAATTTTAAATATCTATGAAAAGTAAATTTAAAAAAGTTGTTAAGCTAATTTAATGTATGGCTACGAGTGAAACAAAAATGCTAGACCTAAGAGTATAGCGCAGCATCCCAAAATTTTTCCAAATATTGCACCTTTTTCATGCAGTTTTTCCACAGCAACAAAGATTATAAGACCGACAATCCAATATAAATTCATAATGCCACCAAAGAAAAGTAATCCCATTAAAAACCAACAGCATCCGACACAATAAAAACCATGCACGAGACCAATTCGTAATGGGGAATCAACCCAAGTGTTTTTGTAATCAGACAGAAAGCTCGCAGGTTGGCGGCATTTTTCCAAACACACCGTTTTTAAAGGTGAAAGTTGATAAACTCCAGCTGCTATAAGTATACCTACTGACAAATAAGTATTTGTAGCCTCCATCATCATAGGAGACATCAACCCCTGAAGTTCAAGAATTGATTGAATACTCGTAGCAAAAACACTGAAAATAGCCCACGCTAATAAATATCCACAAATAAAAAAAGAAACGACATTGAAAATATTTCGAGCTTTTTGTGTTTTCCTTATAAGCGCTGTGTAGAGAAGTATCATTGGGGCAGCACTAGGTAGCATCATTGTTATCATCATCATCCACCACATAAAAAACATTAAAACACTATAATTGAAATTCCATATAGCAGGTTTCATAGCCATGCTTTTAATGGTACTCATGTTTGGCATAGACATCAGTGATTTATCTAGACCAGGTGTCATTTCAATAGCCGACATATTCATTCCTACACCCAAGACTGTATATATGAAAGTCGATGCTACTAAAATAGCAATAGCGATAATCGTTATTATTTTGTCCCTCTGGACAAGTGATTCAAGAGAAGTCAGATTGACAGTATTATTATTATTATTCCGCATTAAAAGCTTTGCTCACGTCCTATTAGGAATTCTGTTTACCTTATGACCCCTGAGTTGTTTAAATGCAATTCGGCGAACTGAGCATAACTATCTTTATTATTCGTTAAAGTTATTTCTCCAGCGGTAGTGATAGTTGATGCGCTACCCATTTCCGCTATTTTATACTCAAATCCATCAGGAAGATCTATTCTTGCTCGATGTTCTGCACCTGTTACGGGATTTTTTATAGGTTCCCCTTTGATATTTAAAGTGCCATCTACTACCACACTGCCCAATCGATTTTCTACGTCTATTTCTGTATTAATTTTTTTATATTCGGTAGGATGACGTTTGGTACACATTGCATTAAATATCCACCACATTGTGGCCATTTCTTCAGTGTCTTCACCTGTTACTATTTTCTCAATGGCGTCACGCTGTTCCGGAGTAGCATTTACATCTATGAAAATCTGATATTCCCCGTTTCCTTCGTGCACCGCACCTGGCCATTTATAGGTAGCCGAGACACGCAGTCCATCAAGTTTAATATTTCCATAATGGCCATTATCAATTTCATATCCAACAGCCGCCTCACATGTTCCATGAGTGGGTAAGGCATTAAATTGGCAGGGGCAACCATATGCACAGTTACAATTGGCTAGTTCTCTTCCTTTTATTTCCCATGGTGTCATCACAATCTCCTAATCCATAATTAAATATATATTTTGAAATCGATTATTAGTAATAAGCAAGAAAAAAATTATGAAACTTTTGTGACACTTCATAAATTGTAAGATAAGGTTTATTTCCATCACTATATTTACCAGGAGCTTTTAATTTTTTGATAGCTGATATAGGTAATTTATTTTTAGACAGCCAAAGTAATCCATAAGTTATTAATTTTAATCAATTAAATAAGGGACTGACAATCTTATCCCACAAACTGTCCAACAAGAAATTTCTAAAGTAAGGTGTTACTGCACCCTTTTCCTAATCAACAACGGTCAATTGTTAGTGGATGGCCTGCCCATTGACCGTAGTCCATGGAGCATGGATTGGAGTTGGTAGTTACGTTGGTAAGATTACTGTTAGGTAAATTTGTTTGAAATTAAAGATAAACGTTTCTAAATAAAATGTTTAATATTTAAGCTAATTATACATTCAAATACAATATACCTTGATTGTAACTTCTATTCACTATTTTGTTATGTTTAATTATTATCCATTTTAGTCAAAGTATACATCTCATGTTCTAGTCCAAGTTTAGGCGCTATTTCTGGTATTCTTTCTGACATTATCTTTTCCATTTTTTCAGGGTCGGTTATCGTTGCTTTTATCATTGCAGTGTTTTCATCAACTTTCCCAACTATGTCATCTTTCATAAATTGTTTTCTTAGTTCTAAATCTCCATCATAAACTGACTTCCATTCGTTATAACTACAAGTAAATTTTGCTACAAAAAAAACATCCATTATCTTATTCCTTTAATATTTTTTTAATATGTTTATTCTTTAAATTTTTTTATTACAGTAAATGTCTCACCTTATTGAGTGATAAATCATACCTCCAGGACTAATAACTTTTCCATAATCGTGAAGTATATTACCAAAGTCTTCAAAATAATCATTTTTCATAGCATTTTCTATATGACGTTGAACACTTTCTAATGAAGTAAATCTTTCATTGATAGTGAAAACTATATTTCCAGTTTCGCCCTTTGAGGGATCAGTTGGATCAACAAATTCAGGTGCTTTAGTGAAATAAGAATTTAAAAGGTGCTCCTGACCATTGTTATTTTCTGAATAAAACTCTTCCATCCAGGATGCGTGTTTTTTAAAAATACTTTCAACTTTTTCTGCACTCTCTTTCGGAACCACATATCCTAAATTAATACATCTTATTTCTTCTGACATTTAAACTACTCCTATTTATTATAAGTAAATGTTATTCTTCTAGATTTAAAATAATAGCTATTTATTATATATTTAATAACACCCTTGATGATATTAATGTTCCAGCATTACTTGCTTTTAAAACAATTTTTTGAAATTCTTCTGACATACCAACTCTATCAATTTGTTCTCCCATAGAGGACATATCACGAAAATAATAACAAGCAATTAATCTGTCCATGTTCGTTGCTAACAAGGGTACAACTGCCATAAAAGAAGCGTCCTCATCTTTTAAAATAGCATCTATTTCAGGAAATATTTGAACAGCTTCAGACATATTATCTCTAGATAACTGATATTCCCTCATCATAATTACATTATGCTCAGGTGAAATATTACCATATATTGTTCTAAAAACTTCAGGACCTATTAAGTGACCTCCAGGATCAGCTTCTCTTTCTTTCATCAAAGCAATTCTAGCTGGATCTTGTGACATTTCGTTAAATGAATTACAGCCCTTTTCCATGTTTTCATATGATGCGGTTAAATGAATTGATCCCGCTAAATCACCTGCAACTATTCTTGCAACTCTAGCCTTTGCACCATGGTTGGACATTATTTCTTGTAAAGATTTAGCCCTCTTAAATACTAAATCACTTTTACCTAGAATTGGCGTTAATATCCGTCTTGAAATGATAGTCAATTTTACCTCCTCATTAAATATATTAAAATTAGAAACTAAATATATTGATAATCAAAGTTTTTTATTAAGGTTTCATTACAATGATATTTTTTTGTGCATTTTAAATTATAATGACCGTAGTCCATAGAACTCGGACCAGGGTTCAATGATGGGTTTGAAATAAGATTGATTTAGTAAACTATAAGTTAATTTTAAATTACAAATTTTCTGTACAATCAAAATCCAATTATAAATAATTAGCAATTTATTTTAAATTAAATTTGACCAAAAAATAATCAATTTCAAATTGGACTAATTTTAATTGAATTTCAAATTATTGATATAATTGAATAAAATTTAAATTTCAAATCTCAACAGACGTGGGTTCTAATATTTGCAATTCATAAAAATAACTCATCAATATTTACTGTTCTTATTTAATTCGAGAAAGGTGAAATATTATGAGATTATTAATTACTATATTGTTTTTATGTTTTAGCAGTCTAGGTTTTGCAGATGGACATAAGAAGCCAATAAAAATTGGAATTTTACATTCATTATCTGGAACAATGGCTATTTCAGAAACTACATTAAAAGATACAATGTTGATGTTAATTGAACAACAAAACAAAAAAGGTGGCATCTTAGGTAGAAAAATAGAGCCCGTAGTTGTTGATCCCGCCTCAAATTGGCCCTTATTTGCTGAAAAAGCGAGAGAACTTTTAACAGTTCAAAAAGTTGATGTTTTATTTGGGTGTTGGACTTCTGTCTCAAGAAAATCTGCACTACCAGTTCTAGAAGAGTTAAACGGTTTACTTTTTTATCCAGTACAATATGAAGGAGAAGAGAGCTCTAAAAATGTTTTCTATACAGGCGCAGCTCCAAATCAGCAGGCTATCCCAGCAACAGATTATTATTTAGAAGAGCTTGATGTTAAAAAGTTTGCTTTATTAGGAACTGACTACGTATATCCTAGAACAACTAATAAAATCTTGAAACAATATCTTATAGATAAAGGAATACCAGAAAGTGATATTTTTGTAAATTATACTCCATTTGGACATTCTGATTGGTCTAAAATTGTTTCAGATGTAGTTTCTTTAGGAGCTGATGGTAAAAAAGTTGGAGTTATTTCTACCATTAATGGAGATGCTAATATTGGATTTTATAAAGAGTTAGCTGCTGCAGGTGTTAAAGCAGATGATATCCCGGTAGTTGCCTTTTCAGTTGGTGAAGAAGAATTATCTGGATTAGATACAACAAATTTAGTTGGTCACTTAGCAGCATGGAATTATTTTCAGTCAGCTGAATCTGATCTTAATTCAAGTTTTATAAAAGATTGGAAAGCTACAATGGGAAATAAAAGAGTTACAAACGATCCTATGGAAGCTCACGTTATTGGATTTAACATGTATGTTAAGGCCGTTGAAAAGGCCGGAACTACAGATGTTGATGCTGTTAGAAAAGCTATGTATGGTATTAAAGTTCCAAACTTGACTGGTGGTACGGCTGAAATGTTGCCAAATCATCATTTATCTAAGCCTGTCTTAATTGGTGAAATATTGGAAAATGGCCAGTTTGACATTATAAGTCAAACTAAGGAAGTGCCAGGAGATGCATGGACAGATCATTTACCTGAATCTGCTGTTTTAAAATCTGATTGGAAGTCCCTTGGTTGTGGTATGTACAATACTAAGACAAATACTTGTATTCAACTCAAGTCAAATTATTAGATAAACTATATTGAGGATAATGCTATGGTTTCCATAGCATTATCAATATTAATTTATGAAGTACTTATTAATTATTTTATTTTCATTATTAAGTTTCAATTCTGCATTTTCAGAAGAGAACTTTGACAATTTTTTATTTAAAAACTCTAAACTGATTATAAATAGTTCTTCAAAAACAGTTGGAACATTTTTAGAAAAAATAAATGTTTATGATCAAAATACCGTATCAAGATTTTTAAATCTCTGGAAAAATAAGAAATTATTTTACATAAAAGAAACAAAAAAAATTGTACTAATTTCCAAGTTTGATAATAAAACATATTACGCAATTGATATTTTTTCCAACGCTAAAATTGGAAAAAAGAAAAAAAAAGATTTCAAAAAAATAAAACCGAATAGTGGTGTAAGGGCAAAGATTGCAACTGCACTTGTGAACTTTCAAATATTTAGTAATGATAAAAATAAAAGAATAAATAGCATAAATGCTCTTGAAAAAAAAATATTACCTGAACATTTAAAACTCCTTAGAAAAGCATTTTTATTAGAGGAAGATGATAGGTTAAAAATTAAAATAAAAAAATTATTACAATTTGCAATTTTACAACATGGAACTGACGATAAAGAGAAAATTAAAGTTCTGAATGAATTAAAGACTAATACTTCAATAGAAGTAAGAGCAGTTTTGTCAAAACTCCTAAGGACATCTGAAATTAAAGTTACTAGAAATATTGAAGATTTAAATAATTTAAATATTGCTCAAATAATTAAACCAGAAGTAATTAGTAAAAAACAATTCGGTGAAGTTATAAAAAGTTTTTTCTATAAAGAAAAATTAAAACTTAGTGTTATTGATGCTTACAAAATAGCACAAAAAAATGGATTTTTAGATAAGAGAGTCAGTTTAAATGAATTAAAATTAATTTTAGAAAATAACATTGTTGACAATAAAATTTTAGGAATTGATATAAAGGAATTTAATAAAAATTCTAAAAGAATCGAAGTTTATAATAAATTAGCCAAGATAAAAAATCTTAATATTTATCGAGATGAAACAGAATTATTAAATGATTTAAAACAACTACATTTTTACAAAATTTACATTGAGAAAAATAAATACATAACAAACAAGACTAAACAAGTTTTAGATTCAATTAATTTTAAAGTTAAATTCTATAAGTATTTAGATTTATTTATTGATGGTCTTAGTCTTAGTTCTATATATTTTCTTGGTGCTATTGGCTTGGCAATAACATTTGGAGTCATGCGTGTGATTAATATGGCTCACGGTGAATTTATAATGATGGGAGCATATACTGGCTATGTTGTTCAATCATATATTACTAATCATACATTATCTCTGATAATAGCTTTTCCTCTCGCTTTTATAATTACTTTTATTGCAGGGGTTATAATGGAAAGGTTGGTGATAAAACATTTATATAAAAATCCTCTTGATACTTTGCTAGCAACTTTTGGTATAAGTATAGCTCTTCAACAACTTGCTAAAAATATTTTTGGTACCCAGGCTAGACCTTTAACATCACCTTCTTGGTTAGATGGATCTTTAATAATAAATGATGATCTTTCGATAAGTTACATTAGGATAGCTATATTTGTTTTGGGAGTTTTATTTTTTTTAATATTATTATTTGTAATGAAAAAAACTAGATTTGGATTAGAAACTAGATCCGTAACTCAAAACCCTGTAATGGCATCGAACATGGGTGTTAACACTGAAAAAATAAATATGTTAACTTTTGGTTTTGGGTCAGGCATTGCTGGTGTTGCTGGTGTTGCTATAGGTTTGTTTTCCAAGGTCACATCTGAACTTGGCTCAGAATACATTGTTCAAAGTTTTATGACAGTTGTAGTTGGTGGTGTAGGAAGTATTTGGGGTACACTTGCAGGCGCTTCATTAATTGGCTTTTTACAAAAGTTTATAGAATGGTTTAATCCTTCAAATACATTAGCTGCTCAAACATATATGATTATATTTATAATTTTATTTATTCAATTTAGACCAAGGGGATTAATTGCCTTAAAAGGGAGAGCAGCAAATGATAACTGACATGAATAAATCTGTAAAAAAACATTCGCTGATTTTTTTAATAACTATTTTTTTATTTACGTTGTTAGTCACCTTTTTAAGTGAACCTTTTGGTATAAACTTTATATCAACAAGCTTTGTAAAAGTCCTTGGAAAAACTCTTTGCTTATGTATTGCTGCAATTGCTATGGATGTTGTGTGGGGGTATTGTGGTATTTTATCCTTAGGTCATTTTGCTTTTTTTGGCTTAGGTGGATACATGATAGGCATGTGGTTAATGTATGAGAGAACGTCTATTATTGTATTGAATTCTTTAGATGACTCACAATTACCCTTTACTGAGATAGAATTACAAGAAGCGATAGGTAATCAAATTTTTGGTGTTGTTGGAGGAACAGAAATACCACTTATTTGGACATTTGCAGATAATTTATATTTTCAAATAATTTTTGTTATTTTAATCCCTGGTTTAATAGCATTTATTTTTGGTTGGCTAGCTTTTCGTTCAAGAGTAACTGGAGTATATTTGTCAATTTTGACTCAAGCAATGACTCTAGCTTTATCTTTATATCTATTTCAAAATGATAGCGGGTTAAGAGGAAATAACGGATTGTCTGGATTGCAAAATATTCCTCATCTTGAAAACTTAAGTCAATCTACAATTTCAATATTATTTTTATGGTTAAGTTCAATCGGACTTATATTTTCATTTGTAATTTTTAATTATATAATTCAAAGTAAATTTGGATCAGTAATTACCGCTATCAGAGACAATGAAACGCGTCTTCGTTTTTTTGGATACAATGTAGAAATATACAAACTTTTTATATTTGTTATCACAGCCATAATTACTGGATTAGCAGGAGCTATATATTATCCTCAAGCTGGTATAATAAACCCAGCTGAGATTGCTCCTATTGCCTCAATATATTTAGCTGTCTGGGTTGCTATTGGTGGACGAGGAAAATTGTATGGTGCAATTTTAGGTGCAGCGTCTGTTTCTTTGCTATCCTCTTGGTTTACTGGAGGAAATGCTCCAAATATTCCCCTCGGTTTTTTTACAATTGAATGGGTGAATTGGTGGACTGTATTTTTAGGAATTGGTTTTGTGGCAATAACAATTTTTAGTAAGGGTGGTTTAATTGGTATGCTAAATACATTATTGGTTAAAATCAAATGAAAACGTTGTTAGAAGTTGATAATGTTTCAATCTCTTTTGACGGTTTTAAAGCAATAAAAAATTTAAGTTTTTCAATAGGGTATAATGAATTACAAGCCATTATTGGACCAAATGGCGCAGGGAAAACTACTTTTATGGATATAATTACAGGTCAAACAAAGCCAGATAATGGACATATTTTATGGGGAGAAAAAAGCATTGATCTAATCAGAAAAACAGAATCAGAAATAGCATTACTTGGTATTGGACGAAAATTTCAAAAACCTACGGTATTTGAAAATAAAACAATTATTGATAATTTAATTTTATCTCAGAAAAAAAATAGAAATCCATTTAAGGTTTTATTTCAAAAAAATACAAAATCTGAGCTTACAAGCATTGAAAAAATTTTAAAAGATATAAATCTTTACATGATTAAAGATAGAATTGCTGGTGAGATTAGCCATGGTCAGAAGCAATGGTTAGAGATTGGGATGCTTTTAAGCCAAAATCCAAAATTAATGCTCATTGATGAACCTGCTGCAGGCATGACACCAACTGAGAGAAATCAAACAGTTAGTATTTTAAAAAATATTGCAAAATCTAGTTCAATTATTGTGGTTGAACATGATATGGAGTTTGTACGTAATTTAAATTGTCGAGTAACAGTACTTAATGAAGGTAGCATTCTTTCTTCTGGTTCAATTGACTTTATAACTCAAAATGAAAAAGTCATAGAGGTTTATTTAGGAAGATAATTATGCTTGATGTTAAAAAAATAAATTTAAATTATGGCTCTTCTCAAATCTTGTTTGATGTTTCAATAAAAGCCAAAAAAGGCAATATAACATGCTTAATGGGATCAAATGGCGTAGGTAAAACTTCTTTACTTAAATTTTTGTCTGGAATACAAAATGCAAAAAATGGAACTTATTTCTATAATAACAATGATATATTTAATCTTCCTTCTTACAAACTGGCAAAATTAGGAATTGGATACGTTCCTCAAGGAAGAGATATATTTCCCCTTTTAAGTGTTAAAGAAAATTTAGAAATTGGATTTGCATGTTTGAATAAAAAAAATTGGTTTATCCCTGATGAAATATTTAACTTATTTCCAATATTAAAAAAAATGCTTCATAGGAGAGGTGGAGATTTGTCTGGAGGACAACAACAACAGTTGGCTATTGCAAGAGCACTTGTTGCAAAACCAAGTTTATTATTGATGGATGAGCCTACTGAGGGTATTCAACCGAATATAATTAAACAAATAGGCGAGGTAATCTTATATTTAAAAAAAGAAAAAAAAATTACAATATTTTTAGTCGAACAATATTTTGATTTTGCATTTAATCTTTCTGATTATTTTTATGTAATGCAAAGGGGGAAAATAATTATAGAAGGAGATAAAGAAAAACTAGGTAAAAAATTACTTAAATCTCAATTAAGTTTTTAGTTGGCCAATTTCGTCAATCAAAAATTTTTTGAAAGCCTTTAATCTTTGGTCATCTTTTAAATGATATTTATAACATAATGAAATATTTAATTTTGGACCCTTTAATTCAGATAATATTTCTTCTAAATTAATAAAACTTTCCATCCAACTAGGTAAAGAAGATATACCTACCGAGTTTTGAGTAGCTTCTACAATGCCGTGAATATTTGAAATTTCTAATATTGGATTTCTAATATTATTTTTTTCTCTTCCAATATTTAGCAACCAATTTAATCTATTTCTGTTTAGAGGTGGTTGAGCAGTTTCTCCATAGGCAATTATTTTGTGATAATCTAATTCATCTACTGTTTTAGGAACTCCAAATTTTTTTATATATTCTTTAGAAGCATATATTTTATATCGGAATTCTGAAATTTTGATTTGAACGTCATCTTGTGAATTACTTTCTGTCATCCTAATTTCTAAGTCAGAGGCGTAGTGTAAAACTTTAGGCTCAGAATCTCTTAAGTTTAATGCAATTTGTATTTTAGGATATTGTAATAAAAATTTATTTATCCTTGGTGTAATCCAAAGCGCGCCAAAAGCATTTGTTGCAGCAATCTTTAGCTTTCCAATTGGTTCGGATGAACAAGAAAAGTTTCTTAAATTTTCAATTTGTGAAGAAATTTTATTTACTTCTTTATATAATTCCTGACCTTCTGGTGATAATGACAAACCTTTTGAATTTCGAAAAAAAAGTTTTGTTTTAATTTCACTTTCTAAAATACTAATTTGTCGGCTTAGGGAAGAATGACTTATATTCATAATTTCAGAAGCTCTTTTCAAATTAAGAGTTTGAGAAACAATATGAAAATATTTTAAACGATCCCATTTCATATTTAAACATCTCTGATATTTGAAATTCTTCAATTCTAATTAATGCAACTCTGAATGTATTAATCAGAGATTCAATATAGTTTCAAAATAGTTAATATATAAAGAATATCCTCCTTCCCCGCTTGAGAGCATACTCTGTATTACAGAGTATGCTCTAATAAAATTAAAATGAAATTATTTTAAAAAACTATTAAATTTATATTATAAGTGAACATCTTTTAATCATTTGATTTTTATAATATAATGATCATTAGATAATTAATTAACAAAAATTTTATATTGAAAATTCTAATTTTAACTGAGGTTGCTGCACCCTTTTCCTAATCAACAATGGTCAATGGTCCATGGTTTTATTTTAAGTAATGTAAATATATTAAACTAAGTTTACCATATCTTTTAAGCTTACATTAATTTTGTTATAATAAAACCCATGTTAGGTGATTTTAAAAAGACAACAAAAAGAAACCTTTTAAAAGGCATACCCTGGCGTTTTGGCCCTAACTGGCCAGGCAAAAGGTGTGAAGCAAAAACTATAAAAGGCACACCTTGTCAACGTCCAGCTAAATTACCAGTAGGTCGGTGCAGACTTCATGGAGGTGCAAGCACAGGTCCAAGGACCAAGGATGGTTTAAAAAGATTAGCCGATTCTAAAACTATTCATGGACGCTTTACAAAATCAGAAAGAGCACAAGCTAAAGCCAGAGCAGAGCAAGGACGAATAATCCGACGCGAATTAAAAGAACTTGAAACATGGTTCATTGACAATGGATATTTAAAAAAGAATTGGCGTAAAGATTGGGATGATCTCTTAAAATAAAATTTCAAAAACTGAAGCTAAGCTAAGTTGACCATTGTTACTAAACTTTTTTATCTGGAATTCATATATGAAAATCATTCATGGATAAAAAGACTTTTTGAAGTTATAAAAAAAATCGTTGATTTTAAAATACCCTTGCTTGGAGTTTGCTTTGGACACCAAGCGATTGCGCAAGCTTTAGGTGGACATGTAGTAAAATCTTCAAAAGGTTGGGGAATTGGTATAAAGGAAATAACAACAAAAAAAAATAACAGCTTATTGGGTAGTTTTAGAAAATTAAATCTTATCTTCTTCCATCAAGACCAAGTTGTAAAATTACCCCAAAATGCTAAGTTAATAGCTAGTAATTCATTCTGTAATATATCATCTTTTTCGATTGGTGACTCAGTTTTAGCCCTTCAAGCCCATCCTGAGTTTAATAAAGATTTTAGCTTAAAATTATTACATGCAAGAAAGTCTAGTATTGAACCTAAAATATATCTAAAATCTTTAAATGAGCTTGAAACATTAGAACATGATGGTGAACTTATAGCGCCTGATATTATCAATTTTCTGGAGCAAAGTTTTATATAGTACTTTTAATTTCTATAATTTTTTTTACTAAAGTGTTGGATTGATTTTGAGTAATTGTGTTTTATGTAATTACCAAATGATGAAATCGTAAATGAGTATAATCATTTCTTAATAATTAGAGACTTATTCCCAGTTACAAATCTTCATTCTCTTGTTATTCCAAAAAGGCATATCGTAAGTTATTTTGAGTGCAATAAAGGCGAATATGATGAAATACCATTAATTCTACATACTCAAAAAACTGAGTTAAAATTAACAGATGAAACTATTACAGGTTTTAATATTGGAATGGATATAGGTGAGGATGCTGGACAGACAATTTTTCCTTTCCACATTCATATAATTCCTAGAAGAAAAGGTGATATTGATAACCCAAAAGAAGGGATAAGAGGTGTTATTTCAGACAAACAAAAATACTAAATTTTATTTTAAATTCGTTGAAGATTTTGTAAATAATGTATTAAAGTGATTAAACAAATGAAAGTTTTTTCAAAATTAGATGATTTTTTGGACTTTGGCTGGGCACAGATTTCTCGTGGAAAGGCTGACAAAAAATCACCTGCAAGACACCCTACCTTTGTGACATCAAGCGCAGTTGGTTTCCCAAATGCTCGCACTCTAGTGATGAGACGGTTAGATAGAAAAAATTACCAGATAGAGTTCCACACAGACACCGCATCTTCAAAAATGACGGTCCTCGAGGAAAATCCTCGTGCTGTAATTCACATTTGGCTACCAAAAGTCCAATTACAAATTCAGATGTGTGTTGATGTTGAAGTTAAGGTTGGCGACATTACTATTCCAAACTGGAGAAACATTCCAACTAACTCTAGGGTCGCTTATGGAACTATACCAAGCCCTGGCACCGTCATTGAAAGCCCCCTTGCCTATAATTATGTCCCAAATCAGAAACGTTTCGCCGTTTTGATATGTCATATACAGTCCATTCAGCTACTACTTTTAGGATCAAAACATATTTGTGCTAATTACAAAAAGACGACTAATTGGCAAGGAGAATGGCTCTCTCCTTAAATAGCTCGATTAATCAACACATTAACATGGATTAATATATCAAATTTTTAGCTTCAATCATTTTTAATTTATTAGATCATCAAATAGAAGATACAAAACTAATATCAATATTGAATAAGGAAGAGTTTAACATGGTTTTAGTATTTCAGGTGGGAAATAAATGCGCAAAAGTTAATCATTAAAAGCCTAATTTTGTTAAACTAGTTGAATATTTTACCAATTTGACAAAATTGATTTAGCTTAATTAACATATATTATGTGGAGAAAATTTCTATGCAAATTGGTTTAATTGGTGGTATTGGACCTGCTGCAACGGATTTTTACTATCGAAGTTTGATAGAAAAATTTGCATCCGAAGAAAAGAATTTGGATATGACAATTGTACACGCGGATGCCCCAACTCTAATTAAAAATTTAATGAAAGATAACAAAGATGGACAAGTAGAAATCTATTATGATTTAACTCTAAGACTTAAAAAAGCAGGAGCTAACTTTGTCGCTGTTACTTCTATCGCTGGTCATTTCTGTATTGAAAAGTTCAAAGAAAAATCTGTGCTTCCAGTGGTAGACCTTTTGTCCTGTGTGCAAAAAGAAATTAAACAAAAGGGTTATAAAAGAATTGGCATCATTGGGACCAAACCGGTTATGGTATCAAAATTTTATTCAATGATAACATCAGCCGAAGTGTTTATACCAGAGGATAACCTCTTACACAAAGTGCACGAAGCATACGCAAAAATGGCAACTTTGGGTTGTGCAAATAATGAACAAAAAGAAATATTTAAAAAAGCATGTAATCAATTTCTTACTAGGAATAAGGTCGATGCAGTAATGCTGGGCGGGACAGACCTAGCCTTGATTTATCGATCAGACAATGTCGATTTTAAATTGATTGATTGTGCAAAAATCCATGTAGATGAAATATTCCGCTTTCATGTCAATTAAATATTTATATTATTAATTTTTATATGACTTTGATTTTTAAAATGAAAATAGACACTTTTAAAATATCCTATCCCAAGAAAAGAATTTTGGAAATCAAACAAAAAGTTGAAATGTTTCCATGGCACGAAATGCCTAAAGAAGGTGGCTGGTCTTTTGGAACAAATATAGATTACATGAAGAATTTAGCTGATTATTGGACTAAGAAATATGACTGGAAATCCCAAGAGTTCAGATTAAATGAACAGCCTAATTATATAACAAAAGTAGATGATATTGATATTCATTTCGTTTTTAAAAAATCTTCCTCTCCAAAGGCTATTCCGTTAATTTTAATTCATGGATGGCCCGGCTCAATAGTCGAATTTCTTGAAATCATTGAACCACTATGTGAACCAGAAAAATACGGGAATAAAGACGAAATTTGTTTTGATGTTATTGCTCCTTCTATTCCTGGTTTTGCATTTTCTGGAAAACCTGATAATCCGATTGGGCCAAGAAGAATTGCTGAGATTTTTAATAAATTGATGACTGAAAACCTTGGTTATGAAAGATATGTTGCTCAAGGGGGTGATTGGGGTAGTGCAATCTCTACATGGCTTGGTTTTGATCACTCCAAAAATTGTAAAGGTATTCATATTAACATGCTTCCAGCAAGACATATCGATGGGCCAAAAACAGAGGAAGAAAAAAATTGGGATAAACAATTTAATAAAGATTATGTCTCAAAAAGTGGATATTTTGCTATACAAAGTACAAAACCTCAAACACTTAGTTACGCAATGATGGAAAGCCCATTAGGTATAGCTGCTTGGATAATAGAAAAATTTTACCATTGGTCTGATTTAAAAGATGGAAGTCTAGATTTAACGTACAAAAAAGACGTTTTGTTAACCAATATAATGATCTACATTTTAACTAAAACGTTCAATACATCATCTTGGATTTATTATGGCAGAGTCAAAGAAGGAGGACGAATACTTTCAAAGGTAGGGAAAAGGGTAGAGGTTCCAACTGGATGTGCTGTTTATCCTAAAGAGTTTTTAACTTGGCCGCCTAAGTCTTATGTTGAGCGGCTTTTTAATTTAGTGCATTGGACTGAAATGAATAAAGGTGGTCATTTTGCAGCCCTTGAGCAACCCTTTTCTTTAATTAAAGACATTCAAGAATTTTACAAAAAAGTCGCTATATAAAATTAATTTATCAATTGAATTTTATTTATTCGTCAATAACATAGTAACTTGTAACATATGATGTTGGAGATATGAATGTTTTGTGTTGTGTGTAGTGTTAGATATTCAAACTCAAAATTAATGCACGTGGGACATCAATATATGGCCGATAATTTTGATCCCAAAACATTAAATGGGCTTTTAGAATTTAAATCATTTCATTTAACTCCAGATAAGGGATTAGGCATTTTTACTTTTGATAATCAAGCAAACTTAAAAAAGCATTTATCTGACATAAAAAACTTTAACAAAGATTATGAAGATAGATTTTCCTGTAAAATTACTGTAGATACAGGAATTATCAACCCTGATCTATACTATAAAGCCTAGAATAACATTCAAATTATTATCAAGTTAATTCATAATGCTAATAAAAGTAGCACTTATCATTATTTTTAAATTAGAAATCTACAAAATTATAAATAACAGCTTTTAGTTATAATATTTGAGGTGGAGTATATATTATGGAAATATTTTTTATAGCAAAATTTACTTGTTGTTATAACTAGTGGAAGTCAGTTTATGATGGTGATTTAGAATTAAGATAACAGTTTATGAAAGATTATTTTGTTGGAAAAGTTGATGAAAATACAGCTATGATAAAAGTGACTATTACTGACCATGAAAAAGTGGAAAAAATAATGGCATAAAGAATTCCAGAAATTGTATCAAAACTCGAACTAGTACCCGAAATTCATACTCTCACAAAAATGAATAATGAATAATCATGAAAGCAAAATAATGTGTTAAGTTAAAACGTAAATCTTATTAAACCAGGTAAGACTTATGTCAGTTTATAAAATATTTCATATAATGCTGGTGTTTCAAGAAATACAGCTGGTTCAGAAAAAGTGTGTATGAACATCCTTCCAATGCCACCAGGTGTTCATTCAACACCACATATTCATAAAGAAATCGAAACTATTGCGTATATGCTTGAAGGAGAATACACACTATTTCATGGTAAAAAATTAGAAAAACAAACTTTAGTAAAACAAGGGGAACAAATATTTATTCCTGAGAATGTACCACACGCTCCTTTTAATCAAAGTGATAAAGAATGAATATGGGTAGTTGTTCATTCATCGGGAGAAGATCAAGATGAATTAATCTCAATGCCAGATTTGGTTAAAGAATTTGATAAATTTAAATAATTCATAGGAAAAATAAAATGAGTAGCAATTCAGTATATATGATTGGGGATGTGGATATACATGATTTAGAAGAATCCAAAAAATATATGGAAAAAGCTAAACCAATGATTGAAAGTTAAGAAGTAAATTATCTTGTAAAAGGTGAAGAAATAGGGGCTTTGGAAACCCACAAGAATAGTCTTAGTAAAATTTCCAAACAAACAGGCTGCTATAGATTAGTATAATACTGAGGAATACAAGCCTTATAAAAAATAAGATTTAATAGTTCTAGGTCGAATATACTTATTGTTGAAGGTATTAAAAATTAAAAGAAGTAAGTATAAATTATAAAAAAAATTTAATAAACAATTTGCAGACTAAAATGTAGACTGCAAAATTATAATTTTGTAATATTCACATAATCATATGGTTAAAATGATATTTCGAAGAGGATCACTCAGTTACGAAAAAAACTTTTTTTAAATATTGAAAAATTTATTATTTGGACAATTTCAAAATGAAACTTAATAATATTGAGCTTCCATCAAACCGAAAATTTGGACTTTTCTTCACCTTTATTTTTGGATTGTGTGCGTGTTACTCTTTCTACATTGATGCCCTAACATATTCATATGCTCTTATCGGAACTTCAATAACATTTTTTTTAGTATCTATGTTAAAATCTGATTTCCTTTTACCACTCAATAAATTATGGATGAGTTTTGGATTATTATTAGGTATGATTGTTAGTCCAATTGTTCTTGGTTTAATTTTCTTTGGAATTTTTACTCCTATTGCTTTACTAATGAAATTATTTAGAAGAGACGAATTAAGATTAAGATTTAAGAATAAAAAAAGTCATTGGATCGTTCGTAATCAACCAATTGAACATATGTCATTTAAGCGTCAATTTTAGAAATAGGATTTGTAATGGAATTTATTAGAGAACTGTGGGCTTTTCTTCGCGTTCGTAAGAAATTGTGGCTAGCTCCTATAATAATCGTAATGTTATTACTTGGTGGACTATTAATACTTGCTCAGGGCTCGGTTGTAGCGCCATTCATATATACAATTTTCTAGATGATCAATTAATGTATATTTTAGGTATCTCGGCTTTTTATCATGATAGTGCGGCTTGCTTGCTTAAGGATGGTGAAATAATTGCAGCAGCGCAGGAAGAGAGGTTTACTCGAAAAAAACATGACTCTAAGTTCCCACATAATGCAATACTGTATTGCCTAAAAGAGGCTCAAATAAATCCTGAAAAGATTAATAATGTTGTTTTCTATGAAAAACCTTTTGTAAAATTTGAAAGGCTACTCGAAACATACCTGGCTTTTGCACCTAAGGGGTTTGCAAGCTTCTTAAAAGCTATGCCAATATGGATAAAAGATAAACTCTTTCAAAAATCAGCTCTCGTAAAAGAGCTTAAAACAATACTTGATGAGAATATAGATTGGCAAGAACGTTTATTATTTAATGAGCATCACTTATCGCATGCAGCAAGTGCTTTTTATCCATCCCCCTTTGAAAGCGCAGCCATTCTCACGCTAGATGGAGTTGGTGAATGGACGACTACCTCACTTGCTGTTGGCAAAGGGAATGACTTAAATGTTATAAAGGAAATACACTTTCCGCATTCACTCGGACTTCTCTATTCAGCATTTACATATTACACAGGGTTCAAAGTAAACTCTGGAGAGTATAAAGTAATGGGTTTGGCACCTTATGGTGTGCCACGTTATGCTGAACTAATAAAAGAAAAGTTGATTACGGTTGCTGACGACGGTAGCTTCCAATTGGATATGAGTTACTTCAATTACGCAACTGGCTTGACAATGACAAACAAGAAGTTTGATGCTCTGTTCGAAGGTCCACCTCGTAGTCCCGAGAAACAACTTACCCAGCGAGAAATGGATCTGGCAGCCTCTGTGCAAAAAGTAACAGAAGAGATTGTGCTTAAGTTAGCAATAGGTATAGCTCAAGAAACTGGTGAACGTAATATCTGCCTAGCAGGTGGTGTTGCATTAAACTGTGTTGCAAATGGTATTTTGCTTCGTGAAAAAATCTTTGATAATATATGGATACAACCTGCTGCTGGCGATGCTGGGGGCGCATTGGGAGCGGCTCTCTCAACTTGGTATCTTCATCACAATAATGAACGAACTGTTACAAAAAAAAGAGACACTATGAGAGGGGCATACCTAGGTCCTGAGTTCAATGACGCAGAAATCGAAGTTGAGCTGAACGCATGTGGTGCGATATTTAAAAAGTGTTCAGAAGAGAAATTGATTAATGAGGTAGCAACATCTTTAGCTAATGAGAAGGTCGTTGGTTGGATGCAGGGACGCATGGAGTTTGGGCCAAGGGCATTAGGAGGTCGCAGTATTATTGCAGACCCGCGTTCACCTTCAATGCAAAAGCAACTTAATCTTAAAGTAAAGTATCGTGAAAGCTTTCGTCCCTTTGCTCCTAGCGTACTACGAGAGGACGTTGGTGAGTGGTTTGAGCATGATACTGACAGTCCTTATATGCTTCTTGTGGCAGATGTTACAAAAGATAAGCGTCGTGCTATGACTATAGAAGAAGAATTGTTGTTTGGTATCGATAAGTTAAATGTGCCGCGCTCATCAGTACCAGCGATTACCCACGTAGACTACTCCGCACGAATACAAACAGTCCATGCTGATACTAACCCTCGTTACCATGCTGTTATATCCAAGTTCAAAGCAATGACAGGATGTCCAATTGTTGTTAATACATCTTTTAACGTTCGTGGTGAGCCTATTATTTGCACACCAACGGATGCCTTTAAATGTTTTATGGGGACCGAGATGGATTTACTAGCTATTGGAAATTATATACTATATAAAGAACATCAAATTGAAGCTCTAAAAGAAAATTATGAGGAACTTTATGAATTGGATTAAAATTGGTACTGTAAATATAATTGTCCTAATTTTTGCAATATTTTTTATTGAAATAATATCTGGTTCTGCAAGACTTTTTTTAGGGAAAGATTTTAAATTACCAGGTTCTGAAATAGTAAAAATACAGAGCTATGTGCCATCACACCCTTGTTTACAAATGAAAACAGATACATTACTTAGTCATTCACATTACAATGGAGTAAAATGTAAAATTAATGGCGGAAAAGCTCTGAATGAGTATGTTTTTTATAATAGTTCCCAACTAGACAAACCAGTTTTATTAACTTTAGGAGGATCTACGACCGATGGCTTTTATCAACAGATATCCTCAGGGGAAACATATCCAAAACATTTAGCCTTATTAGCACGTGATAATTTTTTCTTATTGAATGGAGGCACTGGTGCTTATAGTTCATTACAAGAACTCTATAAGTTTATAAGGGATGGTAGCCGTATTCAAAATTTGAAATTAGTCGTTTCATTAAATGGTCTTAATGAATTACCAAACTATCATGGTGAAAATAAAAACCGAAGACTGAATTATCCTTTTCTAACTGAAATTCAAAATATCATGAATGAAAAACAAATTTGGATTGATCAGAGGGTCGAGCCAAATTTTTGGGAAGAAAACCTAAAAAAATGGTTGCCTAACATATACTCATTGTTCGCCTATTTAAAACACAAATATATTCTAATGAAAATGAGTAAAGCGGAATCTCAACAACCTCCAATATCTAGTTCTAAAGAAAAATTAAAGTTAGTTAATAGTAAAGAGGTTAATAAAGAATTTTTTTTTGTGGCAGTAGATGCTGCGGATAGATGGGAAAAAAACGTAACAAGATTAAATAGCTTAGTTAAGTTGGAAGGTGCAAGATATTATCTTTTTTTGCAACCTGGACTCGGGTTAAAAGGGCCCCAATCACAACCTAAAATCGGCTCTTATGATGAACATTTATATAAATTTACCGGACGCCGTGGATATAGAAAAAAAATTAGATTACTTTATGCTGAATTGAAAGATCGATGTTCAAAACTAAGTTTTTGTTATGATATTTCAGATAAAGTTCCTCCAACTGGTTCAGTGTACCATGACCCTAGGCATCATAATGCCAAAGGTAATAAAATACTTGCATCAGAGATTTGGAAAATTATTCAGAAAAATAATTAATTTTAAATTTATCTATTCAGTCATTCTTAAGTTAAAGGTTACGTTCCAAATACATAAGAAGTTGCTAATTTTTTAAAGATATAACACTTTACAAACAATTAAATTTGAAAATGCTTTAAGGTAACTGCAAAAACATACTGAATTAATCAATATGCAAATTTAATCATTTTGATTCTTTAAAATATTTTAAATCAACATATGTACTCTATTCAATGTGATAACAAAAAAGAGAGTTTAATAAAAAATAATAAGCCTTACCTTTTTTCTCAAATTTATAAGGATATTAAAAATTAAGATAGAGGTTAAAAATTTATAGATTATTTTCCAAACTGAGTTATCTTTAGTAAGAATTATAATGTAATAATTAATTAAAATCGAAATACAAGAAGTATCTCTTCAGCTTTATTACAAATGTGTTCCGAAACGGTAGTAAGTTTACGTTTAATCTTGAGTAAGGAAAGATATGAATTGGATTAAGTCTTTGATATTGTTTTTATTTACCTTTACAGCCTGTATTGGTATTTTGTATGTAGCTGATTTGGTGGGGAAAAAATCGTTTGGTTTAGGGGAACCAGTTGTTTATGATTCTCATCCCTTGTGGGGATATAGTCCAAGAAAAAATAAAACATATACTCGATTCGATGGTGATAAAATTACTATAAATGAAGTAGGTTTACGTAGTACAAATAAATGGAATAAAAATGGTAAGAATATTTTATTCCTTGGGGATTCAGTTACTTATGGTGGTAGTTACATTAATGATGATCAAACGTTTTCTTTTTTAGCTTGCAAAGAACTGAAAAATTGGAGATGTCATAACGGGGGTGTAAATGCATATGGCATTATGAACATGGTTGCTAAAAGTAGATATGACGATCGGATTTCATCTGCTCCAATAAGAGTGTTTACTTTTATTTCTGGAGATTTTGACAGGGGGTTACAAAAATTTGATACAGCTCACTTCATTCTTAGGGAACCACCATCGCACTTAAGTGCTATATGGGAGGTTTTAAACTTTATTTCAGCAAGAATTATTCCAAAAGAATGGTTTGGAAAAAACTCTGACTTAATAGAAAATAATGCACAATATATTAAAAAACAAAAAATTAATAGGC
The DNA here is from genome assembly GCA_902595515.1 of uncultured SAR116 cluster alpha proteobacterium. Lineage (GTDB taxonomy): Bacteria > Pseudomonadota > Alphaproteobacteria > Puniceispirillales > Marisalimonadaceae > Marisalimonas. Next base: position 16,319 of record CACJQK010000002.1, on the reverse strand, counting down.
AATTTGCTTTGGATATTTTTTTTGATGAACTTAATAGGTTAGAAAGTAAGGGCTTAGACTTTTTGGTAGTTTTTTCTCCTAGCATTGAAGAAATAGAAAATGCTAAGCTAATTTTAAATAATAAAATTATCTTTAAGATAAAAAATAAATACCCTAATCGTTTTATTGATTTGACAGATACTTTAACCAAAGCTTACTATTCAGATGAAAAATTGATTTTTAAAGATCAAGTGCATTATTGGGAAAAAGGACATCTTTTAGTTTCAAAAACAATTTCACCATTTTTAAAAGAAATAATAAACCGTAGATTATAGAAGCTGATTTTTTTTTTTAAATTCTATCTTACAATAAAATTAAAATTGATTAATTGATACAAATTTTAAAAAATAAAGTTCATACGGTTCTCTAATTTTTGTTAAGAGGTTTTGTAGCTACGATGTAAATTCCAGATACAATGAAAAACAGTGCTAGCAAATCAAATCCAGAGAACACAACGCCCATAAAAATATAGTCTATTAAAGTGGCTAAAATTGGAACGGCCATTACAGATATCGATGTTACGTTTACTGAAAATTTTTGCAATATAGTAAAATAGGCCCAATAGGTGTATGCGCTGGATAAAAAAATACCGTAAATTATTATTAGTATGTGCCTATAATCTATTAAACCAAAATTATTTAAATCAAAGTATAAGGCAAAAGGTATAATAGGAAATACACCTATTATTTGTTGCCACCCTGCAATAATTAATCCATCTGATTTAATCCCGCCATATTTTACGATCATAGTCCCTATCGCCCAGCTTAGACCTGCACACAAAGTGATAAGAAACCCAAACATATTATCAAAAATATTTATTTCTAAAGATAAAAATAATATTCCTATCATTCCAAAAATTAGTGAAATTATTATGGAAATATTAATTTTTTCATAACCAAAAATAGAAGCAAAAATTGTAGCCCAAACGGGCATTGTATATGTTAAAACTGCTGCTCTTCCTCCGCCAAGCATGTCTATCCCGTAGAGCATTAAAACCTGCCATAATGTCACATTAAATAAACTAATTAATAAAAGAGGTTTAATCTCACTTTTGGGAACGTATACTGTTTTTACTTTTTTAAATCCTAGAAATAACAAAAGAGCAAAAGCTGGCACGCCAATGATTACTCTAAAGCTTAGGGGAGGAATTACATCAATGGCAATCTTAAACAAAGACCAAACTGAAGTCCAAACTAAGATTAAAAGAATTAATAAGAAAATTGGTAAAAATTGCTTCGAAAGGTTTAATCCCATTATAATAACTATCTTTGATTAAATAAACTTGGTTATAAATTAATAAACATAAAATTTACAATTAAGTAGTTTAGGCTCATCTAGACATTTTATTAGATATGCATTATTTTTGTAAAATATAAAGGAGATATTTATGCTTGTAGTTGTTTCACCTGCAAAAAAACTTAATATGAGTTTAGTTCAGGGCTTAAATGTATCAGAGCCTTATTTTAAAAAAAATGTAGATGAGTTAGTAAGCGTCGTTCGCGAGTTAAGTTTAAAAGAATTAGAAAATTTAATGGATATTAGTTCTAACTTAGCAGCATTAAATAAAAAAAGGTTTATCGAGTTTGGCAATCAACAAAAAAAAGCCGCAGTTTTTGCATTTGCAGGAGATACATATAAAGGATTAAGTGTTGAAAATTTAGATAAGAAGGATTTAGAATTCGCTCAAAAACACTTGAGAATTATTTCTGGTTTATATGGTTTATTAAGACCTTTAGATGAAATTGAACCTTACCGATTAGAAATGGGAAGCAAGCTTAAAGGAAAACATGGCTCCTCATTGTATGAATATTGGGGTAATAAAATTTCTGAAAACTTAAATCAACATGCAAAAACAATAGGGAGTGATATTTTAGTAAATTGTGCTTCTAACGAATATTTTAACGCCATAGATACTAATAATTTGTCACTAAAAGTGATTACGCCTGTTTTTATGGAAAGTAAAGACGGTAAAGAAAAAATAATAAGTTTTTATGCCAAAAATGCTCGAGGAGCTATGGCTCGTTTCATAATAAAAAATCGTTTGCGGAGTGAAAAAGATCTGCAGAAATTCGATTTAGACGGCTACATTTATAATGCTGAAAAATCTAGTGAAGGCAAACTTGTCTTTATTAGGTAATAATTATGATCTTTCATCATAAAACAAAATTTTTAAATTATTAAATTCTATACTTATTATTAGAAAACACCAGAAGGATTTTCATAATGTCAAATGATAAAGTTCCTTTACATAAGGAACAATGGATTGAAAATTTAGCAGAAAAAATATTTTCTGATATTGAATCATTGACTAAAGACAAGGTTGGTGTTTCAAGAGAATCTTATGGTAAAGGAGAAGCTCTTGGTATAAATTACTTGATAAATTTGGCAGAAGAATATGGTTTTTATGTTGAAAAAGACAATGCTGCAAACATAATTCTTTCTTTAGATAAATCAATTAAAACTAATTATATCCTTATTGGATCTCATATGGACTCTGTACCTCAGGGTGGAAATTTTGACGGTTTGGCTGGGGTGGTTGCAGGTTTTTTACTTTTAGTGAATTTTAAAAAAAAACAAATAAGAACATCATTCCCTGTGAAAGTATTAATTTTAAGAGGTGAAGAAAGCGCTTGGTATGGTAAAAATTGCATAGGATCCAAGGCTTTGTTCGGTTTGTTAACCTCAGAAGATTTAAACTCTACTCACAGAAGTACAGGTGATAAATTATCTAAAGCAATGGTTTCTTCTGGAGCCAAACTAGATCTGATAAAAAAATCTAAGCCTCTAATTGACAGTAAAAAAATAGAAGTATTTATTGAGGTACATATTGAACAGGGTCCTGTTCTTGTTGATAAAGATTGGCCAATTGCAATAGTAACTGGGATTAGAGGTAATTATCGACATCATAAAATACGATGTAAAGGTAACGCAGGTCACTCGGGCACTATCCCTAGGTATTTAAGAAAGGATGCTGTTTTTGCTGGAGCTGATTTAATAACACGTATGGATGATCATTGGAACACAATAGAGCAACATGGTGGTGACCTTGTTCTTACTTCAGGTATTTTCCACACAAACATTGAAAATCAAGCGATGTCAAGAATTCCTGGAGAAATTTTATTTAGTTTTGAATCAAGAAGCCAAGATATTTCAACTCTTGATGCATTAGAAGGTCTTTTAAAATCCGAATGTAAAACAATAGAAAGAGAAAGGGGTGTTTATTTTGAATTTGATAATGTAATCAAATCAGATCCAGCTGAATGCAATCAAGAAGTTGTAAATAAACTTTTAGATGCAAGCGAATCACTAGGTTTTTCAAGAGTTTCTGTAGCAAGTGGCGCTACTCATGATGCAGCAATTTTTTCTAATAAAGGTGTTAAAACAGGAATGATTTTTGTTAGAAATGACAGGGGTTCTCATAATCCTGATGAGAGAATGGAAATTAAAGATTTTATTAAAAGTGTTTCAATTTTAAATAAATTTATAAATGATTATAAATAATGTACTTTATGGAATTACATATATTATTCTGTGTACTCAAATAGTAAGTTGTTAGAATACTTGATGTTGAATAAATTTTAAGTCAGATTTCGATGTAAATATGAAAATAAAGGAATAGTTAAAAATGTTTTCAACCAGTTTTCCTGAGAAAAGTGTTATTTCAAGAATAACAGCTAAAATGTTAATAGAAGTTGAGGCGGTAAGATTTAGTGCAAAGGAACCCTTCAAATTTACCTCTGGTTGGGCAAGTCCAGTATATATTGATTGTAGAAAATTAATTTCATACCCACGAGTAAGGCACACATTAATGGATTTTGCGGCCTCTGAGATTACAAGAAATATTGGTTTTGAAAGCATTGATTCTATAGCGGGCGGTGAAACAGCTGGAATTCCTTTTGCGGCTTGGATAGCTGATAGAATGATGCTGCCAATGCAGTATGTTCGAAAAAAAGCGAAAGGTTTTGGAAGGAATGCACAAATTGAGGGGGATTTTGAAAATAATTCCCATATACTATTGGTTGAAGATTTAACTACAGATGGGAATAGCAAAATAAAGTTTTGTGAGGCATTACGTGAAGCGGGAGCAAAAGTTGATCACACCTTTGTAGTATTCTACTATGATATTTTTCCCCAAACGAGAGAAGTTTTAAATAATATTGGTCTTCAAATGCACTCTCTAGCTACTTGGTGGGATGTATTAAAAGTAGCTAAAGAATCTAATTATTTTGAAAATGACGAGATTGGAGAGGTTGAGAGTTTTCTAAATGATCCAATGACTTGGTCTGCAGATCATGGTGGAGCTGCATCTTTATCTGGATAATTTGATATGATTAAGCTTATTTTTCTAATTTTAATACTCACTTGCTCTATAACATTTGCAAATGAAAGACTTCGCGGTTATCAAGCTTTAGAAAAAAAAGATTATAAAACAGCTCTTTATTATTTAAGTTATGATGCAAATTTAGGTGATGACAAAGCTCAGTATAATTTAGGTATTATGTATAAAAAAGGTCTAGGTGTTCCGGTAGATGAAAATGAGGCATTTAGCTGGTTTTTTCTTTCTGCCAATCAAGGTAATATTCTAGCAAACTATGCGCTAGGCCATGCTTACTTAAAAGGCTCAGGAATAAATAAAAATTATAAGTTAGCGTTAAGATCTTTTAAATATTCTGCATTAAGAGATCATCCTACATCAAGATTAATTATAGGAAATATGTATTTTAAAGGAAAAGGTGTTGAAGTTAGTTATCCTAAAGCCTTTTTATGGTGGCGTTTAGCTGAAGATTTGAATATAGATGGTGCACGTCAAAATATTAACATGATTAAAGAAAAAATGAGTAAAAACGAATTTAATGAAGGTTTCGCATTATATTCGAATTGTATGAAAAATACCTTATATAATTGTACAAAAAAAATTGATAATTTTTAATTGGGAAGATTTTGAAGAAAAAAGAACAAATTGAGTCTGAATTGCGAACAATTATCAAAAATTCAAAAAAAGGAATTTTTGTAAATTTTACTTTAACCAACTTAATTGAAGTTTCACGTAGAATGTTTGTTATTTACGAAAATTTTAAATCCGGAGAAAAATTTAAAATTAATAATAATGACGAAAACATTTTAATTTTAAATGAAGTTGTAAAGGACTTTAAAAATTTAAATTTCAAAATAGAAAATATCCCGCAATATTTAAGAGACTTAATTGACAGAAAGTGGGAAAAAGATCCTAATACTAGAGAAAGCATTGATGGCCCAACAAAATTATTACAAAAAAAACTATTTTCCATAGAGAATGAATTTAATTATTTAGTAGATAATTTTTCTAAAGATTTAAAAAACAAAAAAATTATAAAGATAGATCCTATTCCAATCGCAATAATACATAGTGCAATGATTATTTGGGAAGAAGAATTAAAAAATAAATATAATAAAAAAAATAATAAAATAATAAGTAAAAATTTGCTGAAATATTTGGAACAAGTTTTTAATGCATTTTCTTGTAACGAAGATATTAAAAGTAATTATTACAATTGGCATAATTTTAAAAATATGTCTTAATATCTATTTAAAAATTTGGAGATCAAAATATGGCGTCGTATTTAAATGAGGTTCAAACAAAAGATTTTCATGACAAAGGGTATGTGGTTGTAAAAAGTTTTTTTAATAAAGACGAAACACATCTTTTACAAAATGCTTCAAAACAAGATCCTGCTATAAGAGATCATTTGTATGAAAGAAAAGACTCTGAAGGATTAACAACTAAAATGATGGCTTGGAACCATCCTGATGACAGTATCTATGGTGTCACTGCTAGATCAGAAAAGATAGTAAATACTATGGAAGATTTGCTTGGTGGAGAGGTTTATCACTATCATTCTAAAATAACAGCTAAAGAACCCTATGAAGGTGGAGCTTGGGAATGGCACCAAGATTATGGATACTGGTATAATAATGGTTGTTTATTTCCTTTTATGGCTACTGTAATGATAGCTTTGGACAAATGTACAAAAGAAAATGGATGTCTGCAGGTTTTATCTGGTTCAAATAAATTAGGAAGAGTTGATCATGCGTTATTAGAAAGTGGTCAAGTTGGTGTCGATTTAAAAAGAGTTGAAGAGGCAAAAAAACATCTGGAATTAGTCTACTGTGAGATGAATCCAGGCGATGTACTTTTTTTTCATTGTAATACTCTTCATAGATCGGATAAAAATAATTCACCTAATAGACGTTGGACACTTTTATGTTGTTACAATGCAGCAAGAAATAATCCCTTCATAGATCATCATCATCCAAAATACACTCCACTATCTAAATTACCAAATAGCGAAATAATTAAGGCAGGTAATAAATTCTTAGAAGTAAAAGAAGTGGACACTTTTCTTAAAAGACCTACAGCACCGCCTGAGCTCTCAAAAAAAAGTGGAAAACTTTTTAACGCTTAGTTTGTGCAGTTTTATGTTTGTCTTGAAGAAAAAGTGCCAAACTTTTATCATCCAACCTTGGTAAATTTTCATTTTTCAAATATTTTAAAACTTTAAAATCTACTGGCTTATCTAAGCTTTTTCTAATTTCATATAAATATAGACTTTGCTTAAAAGTTTGATGTATTCGAGATGCAACCTGAAAAGCTTTAGAGTTTTGACCACCAAATTTAGTAATAATAACATCACATTTTGAGTCATTTATCAATCTACCTAGCATGGGTTTCCAATCATCTTCTTCAATAGGTAATCCCTTCTTTCTAGACCAGGCAACTCCTCCTGCCGGGAAAATTGCTACTACACCTCCATTTTTTAAAATTTGAATTGCAGTTTGTCTAGTAACAACATTGTCTCTCATAGCATTTTTTTTATTACTAAAATCAATAGGAAGTATGTTGTTTGCAAGAGTTGGTTCTTTTTGAAGAACGCCATGCGCAATTACTCTAAAATTATTATCAAATGTAGATGCAAACCAAGATAAAAACACTCCGTCAGTAACTCCAAAAGGATGATTGGCAGCAATAATTAGTCCTTTACCTTTTTTTCTTTTAGTTATTGGAGTTAATTTTGGAGTTTCTATTCCCATAGAGTTTAACGCATGTTTCCATAACTCTGTACCAGTTTTATTTATAGAATTAGAAATAAAGGTTTTGTATCTTTTTTCTAGTGCGATTCTTGCTGATAATAGTTCGACAGTATGTATGAAAAACTTATGATGAATTGGAAGCCATGATTCAGCGTATGTTATTTTTACATTGGTTTTAAACATCGAACCGACAAAGAATTTTGATTTTATATTAATATACAAATTTTAATATTTTCAACCATTTTTATTTTGTTTAGAGAGTGTTCTAATAACTTGGTAGTACAGGGTCAATTTTTGGATAATGTTTTTCTAAGTCATATGCAACGTTTAATAATAAATCTTCTCTATACTTTCTAGAAATGAACTGTACTCCTAATGGAATATTTTCTTTTGTTTTATTTGTTGCAAAAGAAAATCCAGGCAGTCCCATATATGGAGGTGCTATTTGAGGAAGCATCGAGTCAAAAACTAAATTAAAGGATTCTTCCGATTCTAGATCTTTTAGATCTGGAAATGGGATGTCTCCAGTAATAGGACATAATATTATAGGGTATTGGTCAAAAAATTTATTCCATTCTCTACTTATTCTTGCTCTATTTTGTAAAGTGTCCATAAATTTTTCTAGACTCGTGTCAGGGCATCTTATACACATTTGGCTATAAATAAAATTTGCATCTGGGTCATTTTCTTTACTAATTGCTTCTCCACCGGATCTTCTAAATTCACCAAGCCATAAAGTGGCTTGATAATTTGCGGCTTCTTGAAAATTTGGGCTTTTTGGCTCTTCTATAATCCATCCCATTTGCTCAAGTTTTTTAGCAGCTGAATTTAATTCCTCTACTATTATGGGATCAATTTTAAGACCTTCGATTTTTGTTAATAAAGCTATTTTTTTTTCAGGCATAGGGAATGAAAATGGTATTGGTGCCCACCAAGGATCATCATAATTCTCTAGACTCATCGCTTTTAAAGCAATTTCAATGTCTTTAATACATCTGGCTAAAGGACCTGAAACTGCCATAATTTGTCCTCCAATATGCCTGTCTGGAGTAGTGTAGTTGATCATTGGAACTCGTCCAATACTTGGTCGAAGCCCATGTATCCCACAAGCGTATGCAGGATAACGAATTGATCCAGCTATATCGGTTCCATGACCAATTGCGCCCATTCCTGCGGCTGTTGCAGCAGCGGCACCTCCAGATGATCCACCGGGTGTAATATTTTTATTATGAGGGTTCAGAGTATGTCCGTGTAAACTATTTCTGGTAAACCAGTGAATGCTAAAAGCGGGTGTGTTTGTTTTTCCTAACATCAGTGCATCTGAATTTCTAAGATTTTTTACAACTGGACTATCTTTTTTTGCGATTAGATCTTTTTGTATTCGTAGACCATTGGTACTAGGATAGCCAATTTGATCAGTATTAACTTTTATTGTTGTAGGAACACCTGCAAGCGTCCCAATATTTTCACCTTCCTTTATTTTTTTATCTAAAATTTTTGCTTGCTTTTTCGCGTCCTCGAAGGTTTCTACAACAATTGCGTTGATTTTAGGATTTATTTTTTCAATATGCTCAATAAGTTTGTTGCATATTTCTGCAGCTGATACTTCTTTTTTTTTTAATAAATCAGAAATTTCGTGACCATTAAGTTTCCATAAATCTTGCAATTTATAATCCCCCAAATAATTTAAATTTTATTTCATAATAAAAAAATAAGAAACATTTTTTATAAAAAGATAAAAATTATGTAGGATTATTGAGACATTATATGTATTTTGTGACACTAGGGGGAGATATAGTGTAGATGGAATTACCAAAATGGCATGAAAGACCAGAGTCCTCGAAAGAAAAAATCAAGGACCAGAAAATTCTTGATGGAAAGAATTTTTTAAAATTAGCAGATCATTTTATTACTTTTGCTAACACCAAAAATAAAACTATTAAGTCTACTGATCTAAATTATATAATGCTCTATGCCGCAGCTCGTTATTCAGCTCATGTTGGCAAAAATGTTTTAGAGATAGAAAATCACGAAGATTATGTTAAGCATATGTCAGAACAATTTATTGACATGATAAGAGAGCACTTAGCGGATCCAAATTTATAGTATTGTTTTTGGACTTAAAATTTTTAGGAGAAAGTTTATGAGTAAAAAAAAAGATATGTCCGATATGACTGCTTCAGAAATTAGTTATAGGAAATTTTTAAAAAATTTAGGTGTTACAACACATCAAGAAATAGAAAAATTGATTAATAAAAAAATAGCTGATGGTGAATTGAGTCCTAACTCTAATCTTGATATTACTGCTAATTTAAAGATTGATGAATTAGGTCTCAACCATTCAATTTCTTCAACATTATCTTTGCCAGGAAAAGATGACTAATTTAACTGAAAATTTAATATTAGACACATTAAAAGAGGTTTATGATCCGTCACAGTCGAAGGATATTGTCACTCTAGGTTTAATAGGTAATATAACTATAAAAGATAGTAATGTGGCAGTTACACTAGAAGTTCCAGTGCATAGAGGAGCATCAATGGAACCTATTAGAAAACTAGCACAACAAACTGTTTTAAGGATTGATGGAGTTACTAGTGCTACAGTTGTAGTTACTGCGCATGATAATGAACACAACAAGACTACAGATGATGTAAAAACTGATAAAACTGTTGAAAAAGTAATAGAATCGAAAGTAAGGCGATTTATCGCAGTTGGTTCTGGCAAAGGCGGTGTAGGAAAATCAACTACTTCTGTAAATTTAGCTATTGCTCTAAAAATTGAAGGATATAAGGTAGGTCTTCTAGATGCTGATGTTTACGGCCCCTCTCAGCCCAGGATGTTAGGAGTAAGCGGAAGACCTGCATCAGTTGGAGGAGATATGGTTGCCCCTCTTCAAAATTATGGAATAAGTCTAATGTCCATGGGGCTCTTAGTGCCTGATGATACTGCAATGATTTGGCGTGGTCCTATGGTACAGTCAGCATTAACGCAGATGTTAAACTCAGTTGCGTGGGGAAATCTTGACATAATTGTAATTGATTTACCACCCGGAACAGGAGATATTCAAATTTCTCTTGCTCAGCAAGTAAATCTAGCAGGAGCTGTTATAGTCTCTACTCCTCAAGATATAGCACTATTAGACGTTGTTAAAGCCCTAAAAATGTTTCAAAAAGCTAATGTTCCAGTACTAGGAATGATTGAAAACATGTCTTATTGGTGTTGTCCTGACTGTGGCAGAATTGATCATATATTTGGAGAAGGTGGGGTAAAGGCAGAAGCAAAAAAAAGAGAGATTGAAATGTTAGGAGAAATACCAATAAGTTCTGAAGTAAGAAAAAGCTCAGATTCTGGTATTCCTATAATAATTTCTGATCCAAAATCAGTTCAATCTCAAAATTATAGAAAAATTGCTAAAGCAATCCTCACATCCGTTAAAATAGATGAGGAGGCGTTAGTATGAGTTTATATTATGAGCTTGATCCAGCAGATGATAACGATCCACCACTTTTACCACCAATTTTAACTCCTGTTGCAGTTCCAGACAAAATTGATGTTTTTAACAAGGCAATTTCGGCTGCTTCAAATAGTGAAGCAGGCACAGTATTTTACTCAGAAAGTACTGAATTTGTTGAAATAGCTGTAGTTTTAAATCCTGAAGTGAAAAAAATTAAATGTAATCAAATGTTGTATGTTATGATGGTTGCAGCTGGAGACTCAATTGGAGCACTTGCACCACCTGAAGTAGTCGTTACATATTCTTACCCGGGATTAATTTTCTTGAATCAAGGTGAAGCGGGTATAGTTAAAATAGAGATTTCTTCAGTTAATGAGGATACTATTCCAGATTGGATTGTAGTTGGATTAAAATTGAGGTTAAATAATCAGCTTCAAATGGATGAAAATAATATTCAGCCAGATATAACATCCCTTGCAGATGAAGGCGCAGGTTTTATCTCAAGAACAAGAGCTGTTGAATCTTTATCAAGGCATTTTCTAGCTTGGATTAGTCAATGGGAGGATGAAGGGTTTAAACCAGTTGTAGATATGTGGAATTCCAGAAGAGAACAAAATAAAGAGCTGACATTAAAAAATAAAGAAACAGTATCATGGGTTGGGTTAGACGAAAATGGATTAGCTATTGTCAAATCTAAGAATAAAGAAATATTCTTATCTCCAATTGAAATAACAAAAGAAATTGGAGATATAAATTTAAGATGAAGTTTGCAAAAACAATTCGTTTCGACAAATCTGATTTAAATATTTTCCCCTTGGCTTCAGAAGAAGGTGAGTTAGCTGTGGTTGGCACTTTTAACTTTTATAATTTAAAGCAGCAAGATTTAAATGGTAAAATAAAGCAGGCATTCTCTAATGGTTTCATGGGCTGTAATTCTTTTGGCTATAGTACGTTTGTTAGTTTAGTGAATATTAGTAAAAAAGAATTACAACAACTAACGATAGACTTAGGAAAGTATTTGGTTGATAATTTTGGTGCTCCAACAAAAGAGATGGCTGAAAAAGCAGCAACAGAAGAAATAAATTTTATGCTTGATTTGTGCAAAAATCATGAAATTGGAAGTCTTTTAAGTTTGACAAGAACTTGGGAAGATGAAGGAATTAAAGAAAAATTTAGAAATCTACCTAAAGCTGATTCTTGCTCAGAGCAAAAAATTTGGGCTTTTGTTGATGAGAGCTAATTATTAGGAATTGATGAATGGTTCAAAATGATTTTTGGTTAACTTCTGGTTGGCATTTGTTAGATCATAATAATGATGGTCATCTTGTTCCTACCGAAGACTTTATGCGAGCTTATTTTTATAGACCAGAAGTGGCTCCAATTGAAGAATCTTGTGAAGCTGAAATTGAACTTCACAAAAGATTGGTTGATAAACCTTTTGACATTGTTAATAAAAAGGAACTTAACTTAATTAGAGATAAAGACGTAATTTTCAACTATGAAGTGATCTTAAAGTTTAGAGATTTTTTATCAAAGTATCCAACATTAGATAGTGCTTATCTTGCAATAGCAAGAGGACAAGCTGTAGATTTTCCTCCTCTTTTTGTAGATCAAATGGTTCAAATTATTTTAAGGAACATTTTAAATCAATCACCCTATGCTCTTCAAGTGAGGGCGTCAGAAATATTCTTTAGGACACAGGTTGTTACTATAGCTGAAGATGAAATAATGGTGGCAGATGAAGCTACAGTTCAACTTTATGCTGAGAAAAAAAACACTAAAGCTAATGTTCCAAAACAATTAGAGGTTGATATAGATATTTTGAGAGAGAGTTCTGCTGATAATTATTGGGGTAGATCAGATAAATTCGATACCTCAATTGATCTTGCTTACACTAAACCAGGCTTAGATGCATTAGCACGAGTGATTGAAAAATGGGTTCATCATTTTCTTTCTATCGAGGTTTCAATAAAACCCATGCAAAAAATTGAGGATGAGAAATGGTCATGGCATCTTGGTTTAGACAGTGACTCTAACAATATTTTAAATGATCTTTATAATGGACTTGACGTCACTGACGAAAGACTCAAACAGATACTATGTTTATTTCAACTTGATGCTGAAGATGGATTTGTTCAGGAAATGTATGGTAAGCCAGTATATGTTGGATTAGCAATGAGTGATAGTTCAAAGATAAAATTCAAACCTCAAAATATATTAACAAATTTACCTTTATTAAATAATTCTTAATTCAAGTAATCATCAGTTGTTCTTGGTTTAGGTCGGTCTTGGGCATCAAGCATTTTATCATTTTCCTTAAACATTTCCCCAACACGGCAGTCTTCACACATTTTAAGCATTTCAGTCCTGCCATCTTTTTCAAACATCGTATGAGTAGAGAGTTTTTCAATTATTCTTTCTATAGATTTAGTAGATCCAAAAGTCTTTCCACAAACAATACAATCAAAAGGTTGATCCTCAATTATAACTTTTGCTGACATTGCGTTATCGTTTAAGTTGAATTGAGAGTTAAGAGATATTGCTTTTTCGGGACATGTTGCTGCACATATACCACATTGCAAGCAAGCATCTTCTCTGAATAAAAGCTGAGGGGAGTCTGGATTGTCCTGCAATGCGCCAGCAGGGCAAGCACTTACGCATGATAAACAAATAGTACAACTATCGATGTTAACATCAACCGTCCCATAAGGTGAATTTTTAGGTAATGGTATAATGTCTTTCTTGTTGTTATTACTTTTTGATAAACCTTGTATTCCGGCTCTCAATATTCCTCTAGGCGCTCCAACTGCAACAAAAGAAGATGGTTTGATTTTGGTATAACCATCTTTTTCATAAAATTTATCTCCAATTTTTTCAGGATCACTTTCCTCAATTAATTTAATTGTATTATTATCATTTTTTGCAACGCCAGAAAGTAAGGCATTGGCTAATTCAATTTCTTTTGGTAAGAAATCAAATTCTTTAATTTTTTTAGGGTTTAGAAGTATAAAAATTTTTTTATATCCAATAGCTATTGAAGACACAAGAATATCATGACCAACTCTACCGACAGAATGCATTGAATAGGGTATCAAGTTTGCTGGCAAACCACTGCCATGTCTTGAAAGAATGTTTATAACTTCATTTCCATAATCATTATCAAACAATACTAAAGTAGGATTTTTACCACCCGCTTTGATATAATTATCATGTAGGTTTGATAAATCACCTAATATAACTTCAAGGCTTGGATAATCAGTTTGGATAGCGCCAGATGGACAAACAGATCCGCAAAAACCACAACCACCGCATATACCTGGATCTACAGAAACAACGTCACCAGATGTTTGGATAGCGCCAGCAGGGCAAACATCTAAACATTTTGAGCATCCTGTTTTTTCATTACGTGAATGTGCGCATAAACTATCATTATAGTTTACATAAATTGGTTTTTCAAACTCTCCAATCATATCAATTGCTTTCGCAAAAATCTCTAGTAAATCATTTGGACTATTTGTGCTTGCTCTAAAATAACCATCACGTTTATGATCACCTATAAACATAGGTGTATTTTCACTTAGATCTATTATTATATCGCATTCAGTATCTACTGATTTAAAAAAATCTCCAAACGTCATATTTGACTTACTACTTGGAAGTGCTTCGGAAAAATTATTTATATCAAGTTGGAATTGAGAAAAGTAACCTTGAGCTCTGTTTATATTTCCTTTTGTTATTTTGAAATTTTGAGGCTCTAAAACTATTTCGTCTTCACAATTAGAAATCATTAGTGTTACACCAAGGTGTTTATTTAATTTTTTACAGAAATCAAAAGCAATACCAAGGGAGTCATCACCATTTTTATAATTAGTATAAACAAAGCATCTTCCTAGAGAATTTAAAGTCAAACTAGGAGTTTTTTTTGTTTCATTGACAGATGAATTTATCAAGGCGCTTATTTTAGGAACGGATTTTTTACTCTCTTTAGACCATCCTGCATATTCTCTTATATTAAAAGTTCCAGGTGGTTGGAAATTATTTTCTTCAGCTAAATTTTCAAAAATCTCTTCTTGTTGAGTGCACGCAATTAGCAAATTTTTATTTTCTTTATTTCCTACTTTTAGTTGATCTAAAACAATATCTAGTTCCGAACCGCATAAGTTGTTATGTATTTTACATTTACTTTCCAACTTGCAAGCTTTTGATAATGCTTCATCATCAATATCCATTGTTGATTCACAATTGCAAATAAGTATTTTTTTATTATTAATTTCCAAAAACAATCTCCCAAGATTGAGACAAGAACTTATTTAATTGTGGTATAATGTCAATTAATTTCTCATCACAAAAAAAATTAGTTTGTTTTTTATTCTTAATGTTGTTATTTAGCTCACCTGTCTAAGGTTTATAAATGAGGAATTATGATAAGCTTAGAAAATAATAAGCATCTTCTATACGGTGTAAGGATCATTTTTGAAAAAAAACAAATTGATAATCAATGGGAAAGTCATAAATGGATAGTTAATGATTTGATACCTCTTGATGTAACAAGTGGAGAAGGGTATCCTCCAATTAATGACGTTAAAATTCGTCCACTTTTAAATGATGTTTCTCGACATAATAGTGATAATAAAAATTTATTCGTTGCAGATGCATCAATTGATTTGCATCGTGCAGAGGCTGAAGGTTATGCTGAAAATCTCCAATCTTCAGACCCTTCTATATATATAGTTCTGCGAGATGGAGATTTAACTGAAGAAAATGAAAAAAAAAGTGATGAGAAGAGAAATATTGACGTTCATTTAGCAGAAGTCTCACTATCTCCCTATCATATTCAAGATTATGAAGATTGTGGAGAAGATAAAGTTGAAAAAGTTCCATTATATGGTCCTATTTTAGAGCTCTTAAATAAGTTTGTTAGTATTCACTTTCATCCTGAGGAGTTTAAGAAAAGAAAAAGAGATAAAAAAAATATTGATGAAAATATTCATCGAGGTGGGGATCAAAGACTAAAGAAAAATTATTATAATTGATAATAGATTTTAAAGGTTAATTTAAAATGGAAGAAGATAAAAAGGATTTAAATGATAACTTTCTTTCTAGATGGTCTAAGAAAAAATCTAAACAAAAGTCTGAAAATGAAATTTCTAAAATAGAATCTGCTGATTTTAATAGTTCCCATGGTGATGAAGTTTTAAAATCTTCAACATCAGAAGTGAGTGAAAACGATAAACTTAATGATGATGAATTGTTAAAGAAATATAATTTACCAAATCCTGAGAAAATTAAAAAAGAAAAATCTTTAGATGTGTTTTTTAAAGATGGAGTTCCTGACAGATTGCGTCAAATAGCGTTGCGAAGAGTATGGAGATTAAATCCAATAATAAGATTCGCTGATGCAGAAATTAACGATTATCATGAAGATTTTACTGATGCTGCAACAGTTATTGAAGGGATGGAAACAGCTTATAAAGTTGGAAAAGGTTATCTCTCAGATTTGATTGATGATAAGGATGAAAAAAATGACGTCGAAGCAATAACTCCTATTCAATTATCAAAAGATAAAAGCAATAAAAAGAAAATTAAAAAAATCTCTAAAGTAAAAAATCAAGATACAAAACAAAATCAGAAACAAAATGACGAAACAAAACTTATCTCTGAAAAAGACAAGAAGAATAAAGACAAGAAGATTAATGTCAGTAAGATTGGCGAAATAAAAAAAAATAAGAATTTAATAGAACAAACATCAACAAATAC
>CACJQK010000001.1 GCA_902595515.1 uncultured SAR116 cluster alpha proteobacterium | reverse complement strand
ATTCAGAAATAAGTGAAGCTATGGAAGGTGCAAGAAAAGGATTAATGGACAATCATTTAAAACACAAATCAATGATGGAAGTTGAACTGGCTGATGCTGTCATTCGGATATTTGATCTAGCTGAATCTAGGAGTTTTAACTTAGGTGAAACAATTTATGAAAAATTAGAGTATAATAAGTCTCGAGCAGATCATAAACTTACAAATCGCCTTCAAGAAGGTGGAAAAAAATTTTAGTAAAATATTTATTTAACTATAACAACAAAATTAAATCTAAAAAATGAAAACACAAATTCCAAACATAATGTCAATTGATGATCATGTTATAAAAATTAATTTGGTCAAAAACAAAGTCAAAAACAGTATATTTGAGATGGCTGATGCAATAACAAATGCTTTGAATCAGTTAGAAAATAGACAAGTTGAGTTAGCTCAAAAGCTTGGGATGTCAAAAGGTACTCTTTCAAAATGGCATTCAATTGGTTCCAATAATAATATAATGGGAATCAGAGAATTAGCGCCTCCATCATTTGATTCATTATATCAATTGAGTGTTTTAGACAATCAGTATTACAAATATTATGGAAAAGAAAAGGGAGGTAAAAAGTTTATTAAACTTTTTAAAAATAAAGTTGTAACACCTTTGTCTCAAAGGAATGACATAAATAAAATTATAAAATTGCATAAACAAAAAATTAATCCTCAAAATTTTGAGACTAAAGTTTTAGATAATAAAAAATTTAATTCAGAAATTAAGCTAAGCATTTTAGTTAAATCAAAATTATACTTTAATACTATTATTATTATTCCGTCAGATAATCAGATTGATAAATGGAAAAATTTTTCCTCTATTAAAGATATAAATTTTGATTATCCAATTCGTAGTTTAGAAGGTTTAGATAAAAATATTTACCAACAATGCCTAATTAAAGTTAAGGCTAAACATATTGATATTTCTATTAATTGTTTGAATTCATGGGGATATGAATACAATAAGATAATGGCTCCCAGACAGTCAAAAAGCGGTCTTGTTGATTTGTCATCTAAATTTGTATTAGTTGTTGGGTCAAAAGGATTATCAAAGAATAACAGATTAACAATAAAATCAGATCAGAGCACTGATTTAATATATTATGCTAAAAAGACAGGAAACAGCCCCTTTTTATTTATAGGCGAAGTTGTTAATGAAAGAAATTGGATGTACTGTGTTAATTAGATTAATAATAAATAAACTTAAGTTCTATGAAAAGTTAACTGTTACTAAAGTTATACAATGATACCTATTAAAGTATTAGTTCCCTCAGGAGTTCTTGGTCTTGGTTTTGATCTAGAAGCTCTTAACAATGGTGTTAAAAATAACCCAGACATTATTAGTATTGACGGAGGCTCTACAGATAGCGGTCCATATTATTTAGGTTCAGGAACATCGAAATATTCACGCGCTGCTATAAAAGCAGAGTGGAAAAGTCTAATGATAGCAAGAAAAAAAGCTAATGTACCACTTGTAATTGGTTCCTGTGGCACCTGTGGAACTAATAAGATGGTTGATTGGATGGAAAATATTACAACTGAATTAGCTGAAGAATTAAATCAAAACATAAAAATAGCCAAATTATATTGCCAACAAGAAAAAAACTTTATTAAAAAAAATTCACAGTTACGTAAGATTTTTCCTTTAAACCCTGCCCCTATGCTAACTGATCAATTAATTGAAGAAATGACAAATATCGTTGCGCTTGCAGGTGCTGAACAAATACAAGAATGTATAAACACAGGGGCTGAAATTATTCTAGCTGGCAGAACAACTGATACTGCAATTATTTCAGCTTTGCCATTAATGAAAGGAGCTAATCCTGGTTCTTCCTGGCATGGAGCTAAAGTTGTTGAGTGTGGTGCACTATGTTCAACAAATCCCACATCTGGTGTTGTAATGGTAGAGTTTGATAAAACTGGATTCACTGTCGAGCCAATGTCTAAAAATGCATTTTGTACTTCTGAAACAGTTGCCGCTCATATGCTTTATGAAAATGCTGATCCTTATATTTTAAATGAACCAGGAGGATATATGGATGTAACTTACTCAAATTATTATAATATTGACAAAAAAAAGGTTCGAGTAGAGGGTGCAAAATGGCATCCGTCAAAACAATATAGTGTTAAGTTAGAAGGAGCTAAGATTGCAGGATATCAATCTTCTTTATTAGTTTTATTAAGAGAAAAAAAATATGTGGAAAATGTAAAAAAATGGACAGATAAGTTATCAAAATTCCTAAAAAAAGAAATTAATGATAGAATGGATATAGACACTTCTGAGTATTCATTGGAATTTAGACACATAGGTCTCAACTCAATTTTGGGAGAGTTAGAAAAAAATATAAGAAGTCCTGTTGAAGTTGGTGTTTTATGTTTGATAACGTCAAAAAACCAAATATCTACCGAAATAGCAAAATTAATAAATCCATTTTTATTACATTTTCCACTTTCCTCTAATGAAGAACTCCCAACATTTGCGTTTCCATTTTCTCCAGTGCATTCAGATAGAGGGTGTGTTTATGAGTTTGCATTAAACCATATTTTAGAATTGGATAATCCAATGGATGCATTTCAAATTGAAATATTAGAGGTATAATTTGTTAACTCTAGGTGAAAAAGTTAGAAAAATCAGATCTAAGAATGCAGGACCTTTTTGGATTACTATTGATATTTTTTGTGGCAATAAAAAAATATACAAAGAAGTTTGTAATAAATTAACAAATTCTGAAATAATAAATTTACTTATGATAAGTGAACAACAGCTAAAGAGATTTGAGATTGACGATTTAAATGTAATTAAATTTTCTTTTCCTAGGAAGATAATACAAGGAGATATTTTTGATAGAGATATGCATGGGGCTCAACTGGCCGTCCTACTTTCTGAAATGAAGTTTTAATTTAATTAGCCAACTTAAAATTGTTTCATTTATCCATTGAGGTCTTTCAATTGTTATATAGTGACGAGTATTTTCTAACAAAATTATGTCATTATCTTTATTGAAGTCATTTATAAAATTAACATAATAAATATCATCATGTTTATTAATCATACATCGTGCGTTTTTAGTATCAATTCTAGTACTTTGTATGACAAGTATAAATAAATTTAAGCTTTTTAAATTATTTTCAACACAATGACTGTCGTACCAAATTGGATTTCTTCCACGTTTCACTCAATAATTATATGTTAAATATTATGCATTATTTAATACAATCTTTATCATAATATGGGTTTAAATTTTAGATCTCAATACTTATATATATAAAATTAAGAGGAAAAATTATATGTTTATAGCTAAATTAGTTTCTGTTTCAACAGCACTTTCATTCCTATTAATCTCAAATTTTGCTAATGCAGAAAATTTTACTATTGAGATGTTAAATAAACTTGGAAAAGAAAGAATGGTTTATTCTGAGAAAGTTATTTCAATTAAAGTTAATGATGAAATTACTTGGAAGTCTGTAGATAAAGGTCATAATGTTGAATTTATAGGAATACCAGCTGGCGTTTCTAAATATAAATCCAAAATCAGTAAGGATGCTAAATTCAAATTTACAAAGCCAGGTATTTATTTGTATCAATGCACACCGCACAAAGCTATGGGTATGATAGGTCTAGTTATTGTTGGTAATGATAAAAGTAATTTAGATAAAATTAAAAAAGTTAAAGTTTACGGGAAGTCAAAAAAACTACTAAAAGGTCTTTTAAAATCCATTGGTTAATTTTGACTTATTAGTACTTATAAAATAAGGTAATTTATATATTTAATTAATACTTAAAACCATGAAACTGATATATGGTGAAACTTTAAACCTAGTATATTAGGAGATATATTTATGACTAATTGTTTTCATTTAGCAATACCCGCTGGTAATATTAAAACTGCTCTAAAATTTTATTGTGATATATTAGGATGTAAAACTGGAAATCAGGAACAAGGTCGTTGGATCGATATTAATTTTTGGGGAAATGAACTAACGTTGCATGAAACCAAATCTAAACAATTTAGAGAAAGACATGATGTTGATATGGGTGACGTTTGTGTGCCTCATTTTGGAGTTCATTTGGAAGAAAATGATTTTGAAGAAGTAAAAAGAAGAATTGAAGCAAGTGATATAGATTATTTTGATAAACCTTACAGAAGGTTTATAGGTTCCAAGTTTGAACAAGAGACATTTTTTGTTGAAGATCCTAACGGGAATGTTCTCGAAATTAAAACAATGTCAAATCCTGAGGTTTTGTTTGAAACTGCCTCTTAAAAATATGAATAATATTTTTTGTTCAATTTAAAATCTACATTTTATTAATTATTAAATATAATCTACGATTTAATTATTCGATAGATTAGTTTGAAAACATAAAATATGGCCATACTAAAAAAAATTTTTAGATACCCTATAAAAGGTCTTTCTGGTGAAAGTTTAGACGAAACTTTATTAGAAAAAGATCAAGTTTTGTCTGGAGACCGTGAATACGCATTTGCTAGATCGCATATTTCGTTTGATGAAAAAAATCCAGTTTATTTAAGAAAAACAAACTTTCTAGCTTTAGTTAAAGAAGAAAAATTAGCTAAATTAAGTACAGAGTTTAATAGTAAATCAAAGAGACTAATTATAAAAGTTGATAAAAAAATAGTTTTAGACGAAATTCTTATTAATGAAATCAATATTAACAAAGTTGAAGTTTTTTTTCAGAAATATTTAAATTTAGGTAACAATAACAAGCCAAGATTAGTTCAAGGAACAAAATATGAAAATGATAAAAATCTTAAACATTCATTTTCAGACCTTCCAGAAAAGGCTATTTCTATTATCAACTTAAACACAATTTTGGACTTTGAAAAAAAAATTGGAAAAAATATTGATCCTTCTAGATTTAGAGCAAATTTGTTGATTGATAATATTGATCCTTGGAAGGAATTTGATTGGGTTGGCAAGAAAATTGAAATTGGGGATTGTATTTTAGAAGTTTTTAAAAGAACACAAAGATGTGCAGCAACTAATGTTAATCCAGAAAATGCCCTGAGGGATATTAACATACCAAATGAAATTAACTCTCATTTTGGTCACTTAGATTTGGGAGTTTATGCAAAGGTTAAAAAAACTGGAGTTATCTCAGTTAATGACAAGTTATCTTTAAATTAATTTTTATTTTTTATGAGGTATGAAATCAATTCAACGCAACACAAAAACAAATTTAAAGAAATGGGGTTCTTTAAGTTTTGGTTTTATTCAACCCTATTTTTTGTAACATTCCCAATTTCGCTTTTATTTTGCTTGATATTCTTTGGATACAAAGAAACAAAACAGTTTGTTACTGTTTTAATTCAAGATTATGTTCAAACAATCTTAATTTTTTTTATTTTGTCATTATCAATATTGATATTTATCTTTTACTATGTAATTTCACTATTTAATTAAATTAATGTATTTAGTACTTAAAACAATAAAGACTTTCATTACAGTTTTATATATTTTAATTTTTCTTTGCAAACATTCGTATGCAAAAGAGATACGTATAGGTGTGGCTTCAAATTTTTTAATGCCTATGAATTTTATAAAACAAAATTTTGAGAATGAAAATAAGACTAAAATTTATCTATCAAGTGGTTCAAGTGGAAGTTTATATTCTCAGATAATGAATGGGGCACCATTAGATATTTTTCTTTCAGCTAATCAAGACTTTCCAAAAAAACTCGAAAATACAGTTAAAGGAGTTAAAGGAACAAGATTTACTTACGCAACTGGAAAGTTACTTTTGTTTAGCGCAAACAAAGATCTTTTTGATTTAACATTTCCAAATATAATTTTATCAGAAAAAATTAAATATGTTGGGATAGGAAATCCCAAATATGTACCCTATGGCACGGCCGCTAAAGAAGTTTTAAAATCGCTCAAAGTTTTTAACAGATTAGAAAAAAAAATAATTTTTAGTAAAAATGTCAATCAAGTTTTTCTGATGAATTATTATGGTAATTTAGATATAGGCTTCATAGCGAAATCTGATTTTATTATTAAAAATAAAAAAGGGAAAGTTTGGGATATACCTCAGGATTTTTATTCACCTATAAATCAAGATGCAATTTTACTAAAAAATGGAGAAAAAAAACCAGAGGCAAAAATATTCTTAAAATTTTTATCTTCAAAGAAAGTAAGGGATAAATTGGTAAGTTTAGGGTATATTGTTAATTAATTTTTCTTAAATTATTTATTTTTTGAATTATAGAAGATTCATTTTCACCCCAGTATATTGTTCCTCTAAAGTTTCCTAATTCATCAATCATGAATACAGTTGCAGTATGGTTTAAAGTATAATTATTATTTGAAGTTTTGACAGTTTCATAAAAAACTCCCCAATTCTCTGCAAATTTTTTTATTTCTCTTTTATTACCAGTTACACCAATAATGTTACCATCAAAATGTTGGATGTAATCTTCAAGATGTTTTTTATTATCTCTTTTTGGGTCTAAGGTAACAAAAATTATATTTATTGCATCAACGTATGATGATGCTTCTCTAGTAATTTCTGATAAATCAGCCAGTGTTGTTGGGCATATTTCAGGACAATTTGTAAACCCAAAAAATAACAATGAGGGTTTATTTTTTAAAGTGCTATTCTTAAAAGGTTTTCCATAATGATCTATTAAATGAACTTTATCAATTATCTCTGAAATTTTTTGTGGAGTGTTTTTACGTGATAGATATTCTGCAAATATAAAAGTCAGAATCAAAATAATGATGAAAGAAATAATTATTGATAAAAGTAAGATTAATTTTTTTCTTGCCAAATTCATTAGAAATCAGTTTGTAATTTTAGATCACATCTTTTTACATTTTTTTAAAAGTTTGTCATTTTATAATTGATATACAGTAAGAGAAAAGACTACTAATAATTTGATTTTCCCTAGCTAAAAAAGGGAGTGACCAAGCAATCATAATAATAGCTAAACCCCAAAAGACAAATAATAATAAATTTTTTCTATTCATTTTTTTTAATTTTTTGTAAGTTTATTCATAAGTATAATAAGATATTTTTCTATAATTTTAAATTTTTTGTACTAATTTTATTTCAATATGGAAAGTTTGATGAATTTTTTTTATTCTATATTTTTTTTATTGTTTTTCTTATCAAGTAGTTATGCTCTTGAATACTCATGCATAGACAAAAAACATGGTCATTTGTCTAAAATGACTGTAAAGGGTAAATCGGTAAAATATGAAGATCAAAAGGGTGAGTCGGTAGAATATAAAATAGTTGAAAATTCAAAAATAGCTTTAATGGCCATCAGCAAGGTATCAACTGAAGAAAATCCAATATTAAACTACGTATTTATAATTAAAGACAAATCATTAGCATTCAATGCTAATTTGAGATCAATTAACAATAACTATAATGAAATTTTTACTAAAAATATAGTTTTAAAATGTATTGGAAATAATGAATAGAAAAATCAATTACTATTGATTTATTTCAACATTATCTCCAAGATCAGCTAATTGGAAAAATAGATTGAATAAATTAATTAAAATATCAAAAAACTCGTCATTTAAAGGATCTTATTCAGGATTAGATGATATAGAGCTTTTGGGGAAATTTGACGGTACTTTATTTGTAAAAAACTTATTTATAAAAAAAACTGGTGTATTTAATGGAGCAGTATCTGCAGAAAAAATCTTTGTTGAGGGTGTAATTAATGCTGATATTGAAACCGAAACTTTACATTTAAAAGCAACAGGGATAATAGATGGTGATGTTTTTTATAGAAATATTATTATAGAATCGGGTGGCATATTAAAATCTCAAATGGTACAAAATATGTCTAAAATGAATAACTTAGTTGAATTAAATAAAAAATTAAAATAATGGATTTATTAAATAAAGAACAAATTTCTATCAATGATTTTACGAAATTGAGTATTGTTTTAGGAACCATTTTAGATGCCTCAAAGAATACAAAAGCAATAAAACCAGCATATATTTTAAAAATTGATTTTGGTAAAGCTATTGGTATAAAACAAACATCTGCCCAGATTACTAATTATTCGTTAGAAGAACTAATTGATAGACAAGTGGTAGCTGTTTGCAACTTACCTTCAAAAAAAATTGCAGGTTTTACCTCTGAAGTTCTTGTACTTGGTGCAATCTCTGGTAAGGATGTTCATCTACTAAGTCCTGATATCAAACTCGAAAATGGTACATTAATTGGCTGAATTATCAAATGATATTCCATATTTGCAGGGTATCATACCCAGTTTGCACACACCGTTTAATGAAAAAAATAAAATTGACATACCCTGTTTAAGAAAATTAATAGACCATACTATTGCAACCGGATGTGCTGGTATGCTTGTTGGTGCAGTTGCTGGGGAAAATTCAAGTCTCAGTTTTGATGAAAAAAATACTCTATTGAATGAATGTGTAAGTTACAATAGAAATAGAATTCCAATCATTGTAAGTTGCACTGCTAAAAATCAGATTGAAAGAATTTCTTTGTCTAAAAATGCAAAAGAATCAGGTGCTGATTGGATATTATGTCAAGCACCTGAAAATATTTTTGGTAGTGAATTGGTAGAATGTTTTAATGAAATTGCTCAAGCTGGTCCAGATAATCTTATGATACAAGATTTATCATGGATAGATTATGGAATGAGTGATGAGGATATAATTTTATTACATAAAAATGTTGATAAATTTAAAAGTTTGAAAATTGAGGTTCTTAATTCAGGTCCAAAATATACAAGAGTTTTAGATATAACTAATCACCAGTTACATCTGAGTGGTGGATGGGCAATTATGGGAATGATCGAAGCCTTGAATAGAGGAGTGCATGCCCTAATTCCTTCAACTATGGAGCTAATCTATAACAAAATCTATGATTTATATTTAGAAAATAAAAAAGAAGACTCGAGAAGATTATTTTCCCAAATTTTACCAATTTTATCATTTACACATCAGCATATAGACATATCTATTAAATTTTCAAAAATGTTGCGTGTAAAAGAAGGAATTTTTAATACAAATTATTGTAGAGAACCAGTTAAGGACTTTGATCAATTTCAAATTAAAGAAGCTAACTTACATATTAAAAAAGTATTAGATCTGCAAAACTCTTTAAATAATAATTAAACATTTTTTTAATGAGTCGTTATTAGAACTATAAAGTAATTATTATAAATTCCTCCTTATTTAAATAGAGACCAATTGGTCTCTATTTTTTTCTTATTATTAATTTTTTAGTTAATATATACTAACTTTGTCTCTAATATTGAGTTCTTTTAATGCAAAATAATGTTCTTTATGGAATTAGCCTTATGGTTATTACAACATTTATGTTTTCAAGCATGGATGGATTTTCCAGATACCTTGCTGAAAATAATAATGTATTCACACTTGTGACAATGCGTTACTGGTTTATTGCTTTAGTTATTTTAATCTCGTGCTTATTTATTAAAAATCCAATATCAGAAATTTTAAAAACAAATCGACCCTACATTCAATTTTCTAGAGGGGTAATTCTTTCGTTAAATAATTGCTTAGTTGTTTATACATTCACTTTATTAGGTTTAGTTGAAACTCATGCAATTATAGCTTGTTACCCATTGATAGTTGCAGGTTTGTCTGTTCCTTTTCTAGGAGAAAAGTTTGGATGGAGGAGATGGTTAGCAATTTTCACAGGATTTATAGGGGTGATTGTAATTTTAAGACCAACTACAAATGTCATTTCAGAAGGTTCTGTTTTTGCAATCATTGGTGCAATCATGTTTGCAGTTTATCTTATCTTAACACGATATGTTTCAAAATCGGATACTGCAGTAACTAGTTTTTTCTGGACAGGGATTGGTGGTGCCGTAACGATGAGTATAATCAGTCTTTTTATATGGGATAATATTATTAGAGAGGATTATTTGTGGCTTTTTATTATGTGTCTTTTAAGTGCTACTTCTCATTTTATGATGGTTAAAACATTACAAGTAGTTGAAGCTTCAGTTGTACAACCATTTTCTTATCTTCAGTTAGTATTTGGATCAATTATTGGTGTTACAATTTTTTCTGAAAGTATAGATTTGATGATTATTTTAGGCTCACTAATAGTTATTGGGTCAGGATTATTTACAACATGGCGGGAATATAAATTAAAAGATAAGATTTGATATTCAATCTTATTTGACAAATCTTATATTAAATGGATTCATTAAATTTTATTAAGGATTTATTATGTCAATTAGATTTAATGGTAAGACCTCAGATAAGTTTCCTTTACCAGAAAAAATGAAAGCATGGGTCTTAGGAGACCCAGACGAACTGATGTTAATTGACAAGCCTATCGTTATGCCAGGTAAAGCAGAGGTTCTAGTCAAAATTGACGCAGTAGCAATCTGCGCAACAGATCTTGACGTTATTAGTCATGGCCCGCCGGCTCTAATTGAAGGTGGATTACCATTTAATAAAAACTTCACTCCTGGACATGAGTACATGGGTACAGTTGTAGCATTAGGCCCATCAGTAGATGAATTTGATATTGGTGATAGGGTAACAGTAGAAATTCATTCTGGTTGTAGTCAGTGCAAAAGATGTAGGATGGGAATGTATACTTCATGTCATAATTATGGTCTTAACTATGGAAATGTAAATAAAGGTCACAGAGCAAACGGTTTTACAACAGATGGTGGATTTAAACAATATGCTATAAATAATGTAAATACACTTATAAAAGTTCCAGATAGTATGTCAGACGAAGAAGCAACCTTAGTAGTTACTGCAGGAACTACAATGTATGGTCTTACAGAATTAGGGGGATTAATTGCTGGTGAAAGTTTAGTAGTAATAGGACCTGGTCCAATAGGATTGTTAGGCGTAGCTGTAGCTAAAGCTCTAGGGGCAGGGCCGGTGATATTAATTGGTACCAGAGAAAGTAGACTTGAAATAGGAAGACAACTTGGCGCAGATTTCACGCTTAATGTTAAGAATGAAAAAAATATTGTTCAAAGTGTAAAAAAAATAGTTGGAGAAAAAGGTTCTGATTATGTCATTGAGTGTGCAGGAACAAAAGAAGCTTTGAATAATGCAATTTTGATGACAAATAGAGGAGGTAAAATATGCCTTGCAGCCTTCCCTCACAAACCTGTTGAAATTAACATACCACATATGGTTATAAATAATATCTATATGTTTGGAATAAGAGGTGAGGGTAAAAGTGCTACACATAGAGCCATGCAATTTATGAAAGAAAAAAAATTTAATGCAAAACTAGTTCATACTCATACTTTTAATTTATCAGATTTACCTACTGCTTTAAAGTATGCAAGAGAAAGAATAGATGATGCAATAAAAATAGTTATCAAACCATGGAATTAATAATATTGTAATTATAGAATTTTATAGGAGAAAATGATGTGGGCTGTGACTAGATCAATCAAGTTTCAAAATAAATTGGCAAAAGAGGCTATAATAAACGCTTTAAAAAGTAGAAGTAAAGATATGTTTCAAGATGGAGACATGATAATTAGAGCTTTCACAAATGTTACCGAAAACTCAATAGAGATATTTCATCTTTTCAAAAATAAGGAATATGTCAATAAACAAAGGGCTGGATGGACTAATCAATTTTGGCAAGATATTAAGGAAATGGGAGGAACAGTTTCATTTACTGAAGGTGAGTGTGAGGTAGAATACTCTCCTAGAATTGATTTAAAAGATTTTAGTAAAATAGAATAAATATAAATTTTTTGGCATATAATTTGCAAAATGTACTATGAAGGGAATAGCTTTTTAAAATCTCCACGATTATCCTAAATAAGGTAAATAATTAAAGCTATTCCCAACTTATTCTTGTACAACTTTACCTATAAATGGCAAATGTCGATTATCTTGTGCGTAATCAATTCCATAACCAACAACAAACTCGTCTGGAATATCAAAACCTACCCATTTACTTTCAATATCTGTTTCCCGTCGCGAAAATTTATTTAATAAGCAACATACTTCTAAACTTTTAGGTTTTCTACTTTTTAGTAACTTGATTACTTGATTAAGAGTGTGTCCAGTATCAATAATATCTTCTACCAAGAGTACATCTAAATTCTTAATATCAGTATTTAAGTCAGTCAAAATTCTAATATTATTTGAAGATTGCATAGAGTTTCCGTAACTGGAGGCAGTCATAAAATCAACTTCAACAGGTATTTTAAGCTCTCTTACTAAATCCGCAATAAATACAAAAGAACCTCGTAATAATCCAACAACTAAAAGTTTTTTTGTCTTTTCGTAGAAAAGGTTCACCTCTTCGCCTAGTTCAATAATACGTTTCTTTATTTCTTTTTCTGAAATTAATGTATCTACAGAATAATGTATGATATTTTTGTTCATTATTATTGCTCATGAATACTTTATTAAAACAAAATATACTCTATGATAATAATTGATATAAGAAAATAAAAATTATTCATTTAATAGGAGTGAAATTTGTTAACATTGGTGGCTGCGGCAATATTAAGTTTTATGATTTTTTTTCCATTAGTTGTAGCTACTTCTGTATTTAAAGTCTTAGATGAAAAACAGTCATCTAAATTTCTTAGAATCTTTTTTCCAAAATACTATCTTTATGGTTTTGTTCTGAGTGTAATCGGGCTTACCCTTTCATCATATTATCAAATTAAATTATCCATGTTAATTTTTTTACTTATAATGCTTGGATTTATTTTCTCGAGGCAAGTCTTGATGCCTATGATTAATAAATCGAAAGATTTGGGGGATGAAAGTAAGTTTAACAAATTACACAAATTATCAGTATTTATAAATTTTCTACAGATAATTGGAAGTATTTTTTTATTGGTTACCTATTTAAAGTAATTATTAATTGAGGATAAATTTGTATGAGGACAAATGTTGTAATAATTGGAGGTGGTCCTTCAGGTTTATTATTATCAAGACTTTTGTCTATTGACGGCATTAACAATATAGTTCTCGAAAAACAATCTGAAGAGCATGTTACTGGTAGAATTAGGGCTGGAGTTTTGGAAAGTGGAACAATTGAAATGCTTAAAAGAGCGGGTGTTTCGAATAGGCTTGAAAGAGAAAGCTTTAAACACGATGGTATACAACTATCATTTAAAAATCACGGTTTTAGAATTAATTTAAAAAAATTAACTAATAAACATGTAACTGTTTATGGACAAACAGAAGTAACTAAGGATTTATATAGCATAATAAAAAAAGAAAATGGGGAAATAATAAACAATGCTGAGGATGTTTTACCTCAAGCTGTTAGTACAGAAACTCCATTTGTAACATTCAAAAAAAATGGTACGGAAAAGAAAATTATGTGTGATTGGATCGCTGGCTGTGATGGTTTTCATGGAGTAAGTAGAAGCATTATTCCCAAATCAATAGTTAAAAATTATGAGAGAATATATCCGTTTGGTTGGTTGGGGATTTTATCAGAAACTCCTCCAGTGAGTGATGAATTAATATATGCAAATCATGGTAATGGTTTTGCACTAGCCTCGATGAGAAACAAAAAATTGAGTAGATATTACATACAAACTCCGATAAATGAAAAGGTTGAAAATTGGACAGATAAAAAATTTTGGGATGAACTAAAAAAGAGACTTCCAACTGAGGCTGCTGACACAATTGTAACAGGAATTTCAATTGAAAAATCAATTGCTCCATTGCGTTCATTTGTTTGTGAGCCTATGAGTTGGAAAAAATTGTTCTTAGTTGGTGACGCTGCTCATATAGTGCCTCCAACTGGAGCCAAAGGTTTAAATTTAGCTGTTTCAGATGTATATTATTTACATAATGCTTTAAAAAATTATTACCAATTTAATACAAAAGATGATTTAAAAATGTATTCACAAAATGCATTATCTAGAGTTTGGAAAACTATTAGATTTAGCTGGTGGATGACAACAACTTTTCATAAATTTCCTAAACAGTCTTCTTTTGATCAACGAATACAGGATTCAGAAATAGAATATCTAGAAAATTCTGTTGCATCTCAGAGGGTTTTGGCAGAAAATTATGTTGGTTTACCTTATTAACCTTAATTATAAATAATTTGGTAAATTTGGAAAAAAGTATGAGTGTTAAATCATTAATTAGAAGAAATTATAACAAACAACCTGAACTAGATTTTCCCGATTATAAATCTAGTATTTTTAGAGCTCCTAAAAATAAAAAAATTTCTTTTCCATCTTCAGATAGTGAAATTTTAGGGCCAATCTTTAACAAAAATATTATTGGTGAACTAGACAACAATTTAACGTTAAATTTTTCTAAAAATAAAAAATCTCCACTTGGTCATAAAATTATTGTCTATGGAACTGTATCTGACCAATTTTCTAATCCAATCGAAGGAGCACTTATCGAAATTTGGCAAGCTAATTCAGCTGGTAAATATTTACATGATAAAGATAAAAATTCAGCACCAATTGATCCTAATTTTGCTGGTTGTGGAAGGTGTCTGACTACATCGAGAGGTTATTATGAATTTTTAACTATTCAACCTGGACCATATCCATATCCAAATCGAGGAATTGAATGGAGGCCAATGCATATACATTTTTCTATATTTGGCAAAAGTTTTGGACAAAGATTAATAACGCAAATGTATTTTGAGGGTGATCCTCTCTTGAAACATTGCCCAATGGTTAATTCTATTGCAGATGAAAAAGCGAAAAAAAGTTTAATTGGGGCATTGGATACTTCTAGATCAAATACACAAAATCTATTAGCTTATAAATTTAATATTGTTTTAAGGGGTATTAAACAAACATATTTTGAAAATAGAAGAGAAGGCCTTTAATTTGACTACTTCAAAAGAAAATCTTGACGAAACTCCTTTTCAAACTGCAGGCCCTTTTCTTCATATAGGTTGTATGCCTAATGCAATTAAAATTGAAAAACTTTATCAAAACGATTTGGGAGAAACACCATTTAAGAATAAAAATGAAAGCGAATTAATAACTATTGAAGGTTCTGTTTTTGACGGTAATGGTTTTGCTTTAGATGATGTCATGCTAGAAACTTGGCAGTGTGATGAAAATGGAGAATTCAGAGAAGAAAGTGGGTTTGCGCGATTTATTCCAAATAATTTGACAAAAAAGTTTATACTGAAAACCGTTAAACCTGGATCATTTAAGGGATTTGACGGGAAAATTCATAGTCCATATATTTCATTATCTATTTCCTCAAGAGGCCTTAATATGACACTTAATACTCGAATATATTTTGAAGGTGATGAATTGAAAAATGATCCACTTCTATCTATAATAAAAAATTGCAATGAAAATAGTTTAATTGCCAAAAAAATTTCTAAGCATAGTTATTTATTTGATATATTTTTACAAGGGGAAGAAGAAACAATATTTTTAGATATTTAAAATTTAAATTTATAGCGGAGAAGTTAATTGGGTAGATCAAATTTTATGGTTAATTATTATAAAAATTATAAAGAAGAATTAGAGGTTATTGAAGAAAAAAGCAAAACTTTTAAGCCTAAACCATGGTGGGCTTATTTATTATTTTACTGTTACTTGATATTTTATGGATACATTTTTTGGATGGAGCCATTAGATATTCCCGTGTAAATTTTTTTACTTTTTCTTCAGGAGGAGTATTAGATGCAAGACAATGGTAAGTCAGCAATTTGGGAACCTGGTGAAGTTATATATGAAGCTGGAAACGAAGCCTCTGAAGCATATTTAATTTTAGAAGGATATGTAAATATTGAAACCAAAGATGGCTTGAAACTTAATAGGCTTGGCATGGGAGAAATATTTGGTGAAACTTCCATTTTACTTAACGTTCCAAGAACAGTTACTGCTAAAGTATGCGCACAAAAGTTAGTAGCAAAAAAAATACCTAAATCATACTTTACAAAAATGATTAAATCTAATGTCGTATTAAGTGCTTTAATTAGAAAAACTCAGATAAGACTTTTAGACTCAAATAGACAAAGTAATGAATTAGCAAATGAAATGTCGAATCTCTTAGATCAATTTGATTCAAATAACCCGCCTAAGAAAAACGTTCTTGAAGAAAGAATGAAAAAAATTAGGACTAAAATTAATCAAATAAAAAATACTATTGATGATTAACAACTAATTCAAATTGAATTCTTTATAATTATTATTTTTAATGTTTTCACATACTTCAGTATATCTTGGAAGACCACCTGCATATGGCATGAATACTCTCGGCTTACCAGGAATGTTTGCTCCTAAATACCAAGAATGTTTTACAGTTGGTAAAAGTGTTTTATTGGCTACTAAATTTACCTCCGCACCCCATTTCTCAGCAGAATTTGTATTTGCTTCAATTGTTGAATAATCCTTTTTATTCATA
This sequence comes from uncultured SAR116 cluster alpha proteobacterium, assembly GCA_902595515.1. Taxonomy (GTDB): domain Bacteria; phylum Pseudomonadota; class Alphaproteobacteria; order Puniceispirillales; family Marisalimonadaceae; genus Marisalimonas. Next base: position 284,471 of record CACJQK010000001.1, on the reverse strand, counting down.
AATTTTATGCAATCTCTAATCCATTCTACATGTTGTTCAATAGCCATCGGCATATTTGTTAAAACTGATGGACTACCTGGCCCTGTAATTGTAAACAAATTTGGAAATCCAGGAACTTGAAGACCTAAAAAAGTTTTCGGCCCTTCTTTCCATGCATCCTTAAGTTTTAAATTATTCTTTCCAGTTATGTTCATGTTTAATAATGGTCCAGTCATCGCGTCATAGCCAGTTGCAAAAACAATTATATCTAATTCGAAATGATTATTTTTGGTTTTAATTCCAGTCTTGTCTATTTTTTCAATAGGATCACTACGAAGATCAACTAAATTGATATTATCCCTGTTAAAAGTTTCAAAATAATTACTGTCTATGGGTGGACGTTTCCCAGCATAAGGGTGGTCAATATCTGATAAAATTGAAGCAAACTTTTTATTTGAAACAGTTTCTCTTATTTTCTTTTTTATAAAATCTGAGGCTGTTTTATTAGCATCAATATTAGTTACTAAATCGTTAAACACAGCCCTAAACTGAAGTCCCCCTATCTCCCAGGCCTTTTGATAAATTTCATTTAATTCGTCTTGATCTACGTCAGAAACTTTACGATTACTTATTTCAAAAGGATGAGCATTAGGTGTTCGTTTAATTAGTTTTTTGTAAATATTTGAATTTTCTTTTACATGTTTTTTAAATTCTGATGTTAAAGGTTTATTTCTTGCAGGAATGCTATAGTTTGCAGTTCTTTGGAAAACAGTTAAATGTTTTGCTTCTTCAGCAATAACTGGAACAGCTTGAATACCAGTAGATCCAGTTCCAATTTGGCCAACCTTTTTGCCAACAAATGAAACACCATTTTTCGGCCAGTTCCCAGTGTGATAGTAATTTCCCTCAAAATTGTCTAATCCTTGTATATTTGGAATATTAGCATTTGACAAACAACCAACTGCAGAAATAAGAAACTTAGCATTAAACTCTATTTTTTTGTTAGAAACTACTTTCCATTTTTTTTTATTATTGTTAAATGTTGCACTAGTAACTTTTTGTTGAAAAAGAATATCTTTTTTGAGATCAAATTTATTAGCAACAAAATTCATATATCTTCTAATTTCAGCATGCCCTGGATATCTTTCTGACCATGTCCATTCCTTAAGTAATTCCTCAGAAAAATAATAAGAATAGGCATGACTTTCTGTATCACATCTAGCACCTGGGTAGCGGTTCCAATACCATGTACCACCTACATCATCTCCTGTTTCTAAAACTACACAATTAAGGTTAAGCTGGTCACGAAGACAGATCAATTGGTATAATCCCGAGAAACCAGCTCCTACGATTATTGCGTCATAATCTTTATTATTTAATTTAATTTGGTTCATTGAAAAGTCTCTTTTAATTAATTTAATATGTTAAAAGAAAAAAATATGAACAGTCAAGACAACTTAGTGTATAAATATTTTATTTAATAATTTTGGTTATATAATGGATCCTGTTACTCAAGGTGCATTTGGTGCAATTTTTGCTCAAACAATGCCTAATAAGAAAAAAATTTTAATGGGATCAATTGTAGGTTGCCTTGCTGGTTTAGCACCTGATCTAGACATTTTTATTAGATCTGCGTCGGATCCTTTATTAAAATTAGAATATCATAGACAATTTACACACTCCATAATTTTCATACCAATTGGCGCTTTAATTGTAACTTTATTTTCGAGAATACTTTTCAGAAAATATTTAAGTTGGTTTGAAACATATCTGTTTAGTTTTTTTGGTTATGCTACACATGGTTTATTAGATGCTTGTACTAGTTATGGGACCCAGCTTTTATGGCCATTTTCTGATGAAAGAATTTCTTGGAATTATATATCAGTAGTTGATCCTTTTTTAAGTATTCCGGTAATTTTAGCTATAATTTTTGCAATAATTATGAAAAATAAATTTATCACTCTTCTTGGTATTTTTTATATTTTCATTTATCTAACTTTTGGTGCTTTTCAAGAAAATCGTGCAGAATATGTTGGAAAATCAATTGCTAATTTTAGAGGTCATGAAATCAAAAATCTAACTGTAAAACCTAGTCTAGGAAATTTATTTTTATGGAAAACAATCTATGAGCATAATGATGTTTACTATGTTGATGCAGTAAGATTATTTTCTAAATTAGAGTACTGCCAAGGTACAAAAATTAAGAAACTTGATCTTTCAATTGATTTTTCTAATCTTAATAAAAAAAGCCAACAATTCAAAGATATTAAAAGATTTGATTGGTTCTCTCAAGGATATCTTGGAAAAGGAATTGATAAAGATATAATAACAGATGTTAGATATTCAGCAGTTCCTAATGAGGTTGATGGTTTGTGGGGAATTAGGATAAATCCAAATAAACCGCATTCTGAACATATAGACTGGGTTGTAAATAGAAGTAATTATGCAGAAAAATGGAAGAGATTCTATGATTTACTGTTAGGAAAAAATTGCAAAGATTTAATTAATTAAAGTTAATCTCATTTAATTCGTTTAAATTTTTTGATTTAAAAATATTTGTTATGAAATTATATAGTTTTTCTATCTCACTGGACTTTACATTTGCAAATTTTAAATTAGCTTCAAATTTTTTTATAACTTCAGTTCTGCTAAGAGGATCTCGTCTGCCACCTCTCAAACATTCTTGTGAAGAGGAATAAGTTATTCCATCTTTCATAATTATTTTTATTTTACCACTATAATTTTTTGGATACTCATCTTTTGGATTAATTTTATAATTCACTTTAGCTGCTAGTTTTATCACTTCCAAATTTTTCAAATATTTTTCAGTGAACTCATTTAAGCCTGCAGATCCATTAATTAATCCTATTGAAATACAATATGGAACAGAAAATTTTGCACCATAAGGAGTGGATGGATTTTGTTTTTCCTTTAATGGCTCCCATAATCTGTGGACTGTTCCTTCACCTACGCTAGCAATTATTTTATCTATGTCCTTAACATTGCCGATTTTACCTTTTAATTTTAAAGCACAATCAATAAAAGGTTGTGCCATTGTTCCACAAGCATATGGCTTTAAAGCAAGGTTTTTTATTTCCCACCTTTTTCCCAAATCTGAGGTTATATGTGAAAAGTCAGGTTCAATATTATTCTTAGCAAAACTATTAAATACACCGTGTTGACCTTCAAAAACTGTTCTTGGACCTAAAAAACCAGATTTAGCGAAATTGGCAGACTGCCATCCACACCCAGCAGCCCATCCAGGGTGAAGACGTTTCGTAGATGTGCCTTCGGCTAGATACTCTATGATTCCAGAAGCCATACTTCCCACAATACCTAATCCTGAACTCATTTCATCTATGGTATTCCCAAGCAAAGATGACACACCTATTGATGAACCAAAAGCTCCAAAAATTGCCGTCGGATGAAAACCTTGTCTGTGGACTGCAGTAGGTGCAACTAAGGCTAGTCTACAAATTAATTCTGATCCTACAACCAAACCTTTTAAAAATTTTTGTCCATCTAAATTTTTAGCCTGTGCTGAAGATAATATTGCAGGGACCATTACTGAACCTACGTGAACAGGTGTTCCTTCAAAGGTATCATCAAAATCTTCACCATGAATTGCTGTTCCATTGATTATAGATGCATTGAAAGGATTTACCTTTTTATTGTGGCCAACTAATGTGCAACTTCCATGTTCTTGAAGTACATTAATAAGACTTTTTATGTATGGCTCATTTTTAGCTGAAACCATTAGTCCAAAAGAGTCTATTATAATAAGTTGTAATTTATTCACGACTTCTTCTGGTATATCTTTTATTTTAAGTTTATGAACCCAATCTGAAAATTTTTCAGCAACAGAAATTTCAATATTATTCATTTTACCTTATCTAATAAAATTATTTTTTTGAAAAGTACCTTGTCCAAAATGGAGATGATAAACTTAAGAATGTCAGCACAAAAAATAATAAGACAACAGGACTTTCTAATAATGCAAAGAAGTTATTATCATGAATAATCATCGATTGAGAGAAGCTTTCCTCAACTAATTTTCCAAGGATTAAACCCATAACGAGTGGAGCTGCTGAGAAACCATGTCGATCCATGAAATAACCAACTAGACCAGCAGCTAGCATTACCCATACATCAAACATTGACGATGCGAAAGAATAAGAACCAATCATAGAGAAGATAAAAACTGCTGGCCAAAGAAGTTTCTTAGGTATGAAAGCCACTAAAGAAAAGAACTTGGCACCAACTAAACCTATGAATAAAAATCCTAAGTTAGCAATCAACATAGCCCCAAAAATTGCATATACAAATTCTGGTGTTTCACTAATTAGATAAGGACCAGGTCTAAAACCATGCATAATTAATGCAGCCAATATAAGAGCTGTTGATCCGCTTCCAGGTATTCCCAGTGCAAGTGTAGGAACCATAGCTCCACCTGCAGCTGCATTGTTAGCAGCCTCCGGCCCTACTATACCTTCAGGTGAGCCTTTACCAAATTTATCTTTATCTTTAGACCACCGTCTAGCTTCATTATAACCAATTATTGCTGCAACTGTAGAACCTTCAGCTGGAAGTATCCCAATAAAGGTTCCAATCCCTGATGATCTTAATATTGTATATTTAAGTTTTTTTAACTCAATTAGAGACGGTAATCTAAGAGCTTTAGCTTGTATTCTTTCAACAACTGCATTTAGTTTTTCTGATTGCTTGAAGAGTTCGCTTACAGCGAACAAACCAATAAGAACGGGAACGAAATGAATACCCTCTTCAAGGTCTGGAATATCAAATGTAAATCTTTCTACACCAGTAGTTAGATGTATACCTATTGTACCTATTAATACACCGACAAGACCTGAAATAAGATTTCTTAGGGAGGATTTTCCGCTCATAGATGCAAGCATAGAAAGAGCAAATACGGCAAGTCCAAAATATTCTGCGGGTCCAAATTCTAGAGCAAGTTTTGCTAAAAGTGGAGCTGCGAATATAAAAATTATTAAACTAAAAATACCACCAAAAACACTAGAAACAGCAGCTAAACCAAGAGCCCTTCCTGGTTCACCATTTTTTGCCATTGGATATCCATCCAAAGCAGTTGCGACCGCAGGTGGGGCACCTGGTGCATTAATTAGAATAGCAGTAATTGACCCACCAAAAGTTCCAGCGCAATACAGTGCAGCCATCATAGCAATTGCAGCAACAGGATCTAGAGAAATTGTAAAAGGGATTAGCAGTGCGATTGCCATAGGAGAGCTTAAACCTGGTAAGGCTCCAACTAAAACACCTATTAACACGCCTGACAAAATTAAGAGGATATTCTGAAATTCTAGTAATAACCCTATGCCTTTAACGATATCTTCCAAATTTTGATCCTCTCTAATTTTTTATGAGATCTAATAATCCCGGTTCAAAATGAACTCCAAGAATTACATTAAATAGAACTATTACGAATAATGGAAATCCAACAACATAAGATATTAATACTTTTAATCTTCTTTCTCCCCAATATAACGGTAATGATATACTAACAGCAATAATTGTTAGAGCAGCGCCTAGAATTTGTGAAGAAGCTATAATTGCTGTCAAAATGATCATAGTTCCAATAGTTGAAATCTCTACAGGGTTTTTCCTTGAAGAGTCTATATTCTTCCCGCTTTTCTTCAAAAATATATGTTCAAAGGGTATTATTAAAACCATCCCGAGAATAATTATGAGTAATATTTGAGGAAACATTTCTGGCGGAATATTATTTGAAAATAAGTCAGGGACTTTTTCAAATTTAGTCGTTTCAAACCACAAAAAAGCAATAATTAAAGTTAAAATAATTGCAATTATTGTATCACTTTTATTTAATAATGCACCCAACGAATTGGATGCATTTTCTTTATTCTTCATATCTTAAAAAACCTAAAAATTTATTTTATTAAACCAAGTTCTTTAAGAGCGGATGCTGCAACCTTATATTCAGCTTTTAGTTGTTTGTCCCAAACTTTTGTTCCAGCAACGCTTCCTTCAACTGTTAGACCAGCTCCAGCAAGGTAACTAGCAAAGACGTCGTGTTTCATTGCTTTAACCATAGCTTTTGAAATCTGATCTATAATTGGTTGAGGAGTAGATGCTAATACAGCATAACCTCTAGTTGTTGAGCACTTTGCCTTTATTCCTTTTTCATAAGTAGTAGGAACATTTGGATAGTCTTTAAGTCTGTCTTCAGCCATTACAGCAAGAGCTTTAAAGCTTCCATCAGCAACTTGATTAGCAGCCTCACTCACATTAGGTAATGTAGCGTCAATTTTGCCTGCCATAAGTGCTTGTACCATTTGCGCACCTGATCCAAATGGCACAACTTTAAACTTAATTCCAGCCTCTTTTGCGAACTGTGCCAAACCTATATGTTCAGTTCCCCCAATCTGAGCTACACCCCAGTTTAATGGAGCTTTTTTTGAAGCAGCTACAAGCTCTTCTAGAGTGTTAAACTTTCCTTTTCCTGATACAGTAATGAAGGTTGGGTCATCCATTGCTCTTGCAACTCCTACTATGTCGTCAATCTTCATGTTAGATTTACCTCTAGCCATTGTGTAGAGATGAGATTGTGTTAAAGCCATGATTGTATAACCATCGGCAGGCTTAGTTAAAACATAGTTTTGAGCTTTTGCTCCAGATCCACCTCTTTTGGCTACAATAGATATATCAGTTTTTAAATTTCTTCTTGTTCTAATAGATACCATTCTTGCAGTAGTGTCAGTTCCCCCACCATATTTAGCATGTATTACTAACTCTATCGGCTTACTAGGATATTTGTCAGCACTAGCAACAGAAACTAAACCAATAGTACTAATTCCTGCAACAGCGACAACACCTAAACTTGCCTTTACAATACTTCTTCTAAAAGAATTTTTAAGTTGTGTCATATTTCTCTCCCGATTAAAAATTATAATTTAGTTTGCTATTGATTTTATAATAAATCAATAAGTGTTTCAGATATATTAAAATAAAAATTAAGCAGTAATCGCCATTTCACCTTTGAGTTGGGTTCTATGCATTACTCTTCTTGTATTTGGATCAAAGGCATCTCTTTTATGAAGTACATTTAGGTTTTTCCACATTAGTAAATCACCTTTTTCCCATTTCTGTGTCCAAGTATATTTTTCTTGTGTTGCATGTTTCCAAATTTCATCTAATAAATTTTCACTTTCCTCAATTTCTAAACCAACGATATAAGCATGAGGTCTTCTTCCGAGAAAAAGAAGTTTTTTGTTGGTACTTTGATCTTTAATTACCATTGGGTGTCTAGCTCCGGGTGTCTCAGTTGGATTATTTACTTCTGAGTATCCTTTTCTAAGCATACCAGCACTATTATGCGCAGAATCATGGATTAGGATTTTCCCATCAATTTTCTCTTTAATATCGTCTGATAAATCACTATAAGCTAGTGTCATATTTGCAAAGTGAGTATTACCTTGGTTTTCAGGCACTTCAAGTGCATATAGAATTCCAGCCTTTGGAGGTAGTTCTAGGTAAGTCATATCTGCATGCCATACGGCTTCACCATCTCCCAAATTACCAATGGGTGTGCCTTGTTCATTTTTGACATTTGAAATTACATTTATTTCAGGAAATTCTGGTAAGAAAGTTATTCCATAAGGATTAGGTCCAGGTGGATCAAGCTCACCAAAATTTTTACTAAAATTAATTAATTTGTGATCGTCTAAATTTTGTTTTTTAAATACTAAAACCAGTCTTTCATTCCAAGATTCATTAATGAAGTTGACTTGATCATGTGTTAATTTTTTACTAATGTCCAACCCAACAATTTCTCCACCCAAGCTTTTATCACTACTTAATAATTTCATAACAAATTTCCAGTTATATTTTAGTTATAAATTGTTTCTTTATAAGTACTGTATTTTTCTAATTTATCTCTGTCAATTTCAAGATTCCAATTCTCAGATATCAATAGAAAACCATTCTTAAATTTTAGGGGATTTGACAAAATTCTTGCTTTTGGATCAATTTTTAAAAAACCGTTATATTCTCCAGCATTGTCAATTAGGTTTTTTGCAATTCTAGCTTCCATCCAACAATTAATTTCAGTACCAAGTCCATCACCAAGTACAATTTTTAATCCTAATTTATGTGCATATTTAATGGCTTCAGTTAATTTTGTAATAGATAAAAATCTTTTCAACTTAAGTTTGCATAATCCTACGCCTTTTAATTTAGAAGCTTTTTCAATATCTTTAATACTACAAATAGGTTCGTCCAACATTATTGGGATGCGTGATAGTTTAGCGACCGCAGCGTTTGCATCCCAATCATTAGCATCACAAGGCTGCTCAAATAATTCTATGAAATCAGGCTTTAACCCCTGAACAAATTTACAACCGTCTTTTTTTGTGTACCCCCTATTAGCGTCTATTCTTAGGGTAGCTCTGCCATTCAAATAAGTTTGTATATTATTTATTTTTTTAATATCTGCATTAACGTCCTTTCCAACCTTAATTTTTATTGTTGTAAATCCTTGTTCAGTTACTTTGTCCAATTCATCTTTTATTTCAGATTCTTCCTCTGCATTAAATGAAGTTAATAATTTAAGTTTTAGGGAACTCTTATTATTTAAAATATTATTTTTTTCGAGCATCTCGATTGCTGTATAGATTGCACTTGAAGCAACAATACTTATAGAGGAATTAGATAAAATGATTTCTTTTGCTTCGTATAATTTTTTATTTAAAATTAACTTTGATATAACTCTGGCAAATGTCCATCCACCGTCTCTAGTTTCACTGCTGGAGCCAGGTGATATGTGCTGTTCGCCCCATCCCTCATTACCTTGATCATCTACAATATGAATCAACAACGGTTCAAAAGAATAGAAAGTATTATAGGATAATTTATAAGGCTTTATTAGAGGGACATCTAGTCTGTAAATTGTAACTTTTGAAACAATATTATCTTTAATAACCATAAAGAACTCTCATAATTTTTAATAAAATATTAACAACAAGAAAAAATTATATAAGATATAATTTTAACGTTAACTTATTATAAAGGAGTGCTAATGCCAATTTATAGTTTAGGTGAAAAAAAACCTCAATTACCTGAAAATAACCTATATTGGGTTGCACCAGATGCACATGTTATAGGAAACGTTATTTTAGGGAAAGATGTTGGTGTATGGTTTGGATCAGTTTTAAGAGGTGATAATGACGTTATTAAGATTGGTGAAGAAACAAACATACAAGAAAACACTATAATTCACGTTGATCCTGATTGTCCTGTCACCATAGGTAATAATTGTACGATTGGACATAATGCAATTATACACGGTTGCACAATAGGTAATAATTCTTTAGTTGGAATGGGTGCAACAATTCTCAATAATGCTAAAATAGGCAACAATTGTCTTGTAGGCGCTGGTGCACTTGTTACTGAAAATAAAGAATTTCCGGATGGTTGGTTAATTGTAGGCTCACCAGCTAAAGCTGTAAGAGAACTAAGTCAAGAGATGATTGAAAATATGACAAGATCTTCAAAGCATTACGTAGCAAACTTTAAAAAGTTTGCAGAAGAAATGAGAGAAATTAAATAATCTTGTCGTCTTTAAAACCTTCAATTTCATCATTAGTATAGCCTAGACCAGACAATATCTCAGTATTGTGTTCACCGAGTTTAGGTGCTCTTTTTATGTTAGCAGGTGTTTTGGAAAATTTCCAAGGAGTACCGTGTACTTTCATATTTTTGTTTAGTTCTGGGTACCATACTTCTGTAACATAATTGTTTTCTTTTATATTTGGATCATTAGATGCTTCAAGCATTGTATTAACATGGGTAGATATCATGTCAGCTTTTCTCAAGACTAATATCCAATTATCTCTGGTATCAGTTGAGAATAATTCAGCAAGTTTATCCAAAATTTCAGTTTTCTTTTTTTCAGATTCAAACGCTAAACCAAGGTCAATGAGACCATTTTCTGTCAGAATATCAAAAAAGTTAAGGGCTTTCATTGCTTCCCGCCAGTCATCTGGATCAAGCTGGAGTGCAAAAGGCTTACCGTTAATATCGTTAAAACATGCTGCAATACCCGGCCTTTCTCTTGTTCCATTAATTCTAGCTCCAGTAATTGGTGGCCTGTTACTCCACATTGCTGTAGTCATAGTCCAACCAAGAAGTCTGAAAGCACTCCCAACTAGAGAAGTTTCTAACTTTTGACCTTTTCCTGTTTTTTGAGCATTTATATATGCCGCTAAAATTCCTCCAAAAGTTAGTATTGCACAACTTTCATCCGCAACTGAGGCTACTCCTGTTCTTAAATTATTTCCAGGAATTGAATATGCTTCAGCTATTCCACTTAAAGCTTGTCCTACCGCGTCGGTTCCTGGTAAGTGTCCGTCTGGGGCATCAGGCCCATAAGCAGAAACAGAAGCGTAAACTATTTTAGGATTAATTTTGCTAAGAGTATCATAATCAAAATTAAGTTTTTCAGCAACGCCTGGTCTAAAATTTTGACCAAACACATCGGCATTCTTAATTAAACTGTGAAGTATTTTTTGTCCTTTTTCTGATTTAAGATTGAGAGTTAAACTTTTAACTCCTCTGTTATTAGTCTCAAAAAATGATCCAATCTCTCCCTCTAAAAAACCGGAGTTACGATTGTTATCACCTTTACCTGGCGTTTCAATTTTAATTACTTCAGCACCAAGATCTGCCATTAACATATAGGGAACAGTTCCAGCTTGTGCTGTTGAACATGCAACTATTTTTAACCCAGAAAGAGCTCCATTTATTTCACTCATTTTGACCTCTAATTTTCTTCTAATTTCGGCATATTATATCTATCTTCTGGGTTAAGCCAACCTTTGAAGTTTGGTTTTCTTTTTTCTGCGAAGGCTCTTCTACTTTCCATTCTATCCTCAGTGTCACCGTGAAGATGTAGCTTTTCAGCAAGGTCTGCAATATTAGGATTTATTTTTGGTGCCATATGCTTCATCATATAAAGTGTGTTTACTCTTGCAGCAGGAGGGAGTGATAGCAGATGTTCTGCCATTGAATAAGCCTCACTCATAAGATCTTTAGCATCCACTAAACGATTAATGAAACCAACTTGATGCATCCTTTCAGCAGAAATTCTATATCCAAAAGCCATTTCAGTTGCAACGGGATGTGGGAGGTTGCCATAGTGTCCATGATTATAACCGCCAAGAAGCCATCTTTTTGCTTCTGACATTTCAAAAATTGCTTCTTTCACAGCAATTCTCAGATCTGTTCTCTCAACTAACATAAATCCACCACCCATTGCATATCCATTTACTGCTGCTATGACTGGCTTTTGAAGGGCACCTGTCTGAAATGGGTCAACTAAGTTTTCTTCTACAAATTCTTTTGGGGATCCTGGGATGCCTCTGTCAATAGACTCTTTCATGTCTTCGCCTGCACAAAACCCTCTTCCAGTTCCTGTCAAAATTGCTACTTCTAAATCTTTATCCTCATGATACCTATTGAACGCTTCTGCCATACCTTTTCTTATAACAGTGCTTAAAGCATTTAATCTTTCTGGACGATTTAATCTGATAGTAATTATTTGGCCATTAATTTCAGTTTCAACAAAACTCATAGAGATGCTCCTAATATCTAAATCCTTGAAACCTAATTTATATACTAAAAAATCTTGCAAGTCATGGATATTAAATCATAATAAATTTTACATTTAAGAAAATTATTTTTTGGGGGACACAATGAAAACTAGAGCTGCAGTTGCTGTAGAGGCGGGAAAACCACTTGAAGTTATGGATGTAGATTTAGAAGGGCCTCGTTCCGGAGAAGTTCTAGTAGAAATAAAAGCAACAGGTATATGTCATACTGATGAGTTTACGCTTTCTGGTAATGATCCAGAAGGGCTTTTCCCAGCAATCTTAGGGCATGAGGGAGCAGGAATAGTTAGAGAAGTGGGTAAAGGGGTAACATCTCTCAAAGAAGGTGATCATATAATTCCTCTTTACACACCTGAATGCAGAGAATGTGAGTATTGTTTGCATCCAAAGACTAATTTATGTCAGGCCATAAGAGTTACCCAAGGTAAAGGAGTTATGCCAGATGGCACCAGTAGATTTTCTATAAACGGGAAACCTATATTGCATTATATGGGAACGTCTACTTTTTCAAATTATACTGTAGTTCCTGAAATTGCGCTTGCCAAAGTAAACAAAAAAGCTCCCTTTGATAAAATCTGTTATATTGGTTGCGGTGTTACTACTGGTATTGGAGCAGTTATCAATACAGCAAAGGCAACTGCAGGTTGTAACGCAGTGGTTTTTGGGTTGGGCGGAATTGGACTCAACGTCATTCAAGGTTTGAGAATGATAGGAGCCAATATGATTGTTGGTGTCGACATGAATAACAAAAAAGAGCCTTGGGGTAAAAAGTTCGGTATGACACATTTTGTTAATCCATCTGAGATAGAAGGTGACTTGGTTAATTACTTAGTTGATCTTACAGGTGGTGGTGCAGACTACTCCTTTGAATGTATTGGGAATGTCAACGTAATGAGACAAGCTTTAGAGTGCGCACATAAAGGCTGGGGAGAAAGTATAATAATTGGAGTCGCTGGAGCTGGGCAAGAAATTAAAACTAGACCTTTCCAACTAGTTACAGGCAGAAGCTGGAAAGGTACAGCTTTTGGAGGAGCAAGAGGAAGAACCGACGTTCCTAAAATTGTGGAATGGTATCTTCAAGGAAAGATTGATATTGATCCAATGATTACACATAACTTAAAATTAGAAGATATCAACAAAGGTTTTGATTTGATGCATGCAGGTGAATCAATAAGATCAGTTGTAGTTTTTTGATGAAATATATATCCAAAGCATATTCATTTGAGGGGAAACAATTAGTCTGCAGTCATCAGTCTGCAGTAAATAATTGTGAAATGACTTTTGCAATTTTTATCCCTCCAAAGATAAAAAAACCTCCAGTCTTGTGGTATCTATCTGGTTTGACTTGTAGTCACTTAAACGTAATGGAAAAAGGTGAGTATAGAAAAAAAGCTGCTGAATTAGGCATGGCAATCGTTTGTCCTGATACAAGTCCAAGAGGCGAAAATATACCCGACGAAAAAGATAATTGGCAATTTGGTAGTGGGGCTGGTTTTTATTTAGATGCAACAGAATCGCCTTATGACAAAAACTATAATATGTATAGTTATATAATTGATGAACTTCCAGGTGTTATTGAAAAATATTTTGATATTGATATGTCTAGACAAAGTATTTTTGGTCACTCAATGGGTGGACACGGAGCTATTGTAATGGCTCTAAGAAATCCAAAGAAGTTTAAAAGTTGTTCAGCATTTGCTCCAATTGTCGAACCATCATCAGCCAGTTGGTCTAGTGAGGCCTTTAAAAAATTTATTGGTTTAGACCAAAGTAATTGGAAAAAGTATGATAGCGTAGCTTTAGTTAAAAATGGCTATTATTTCCCTGAAATTCTTGTTGACCAAGGAGATGCCGATAGCTTTTTAGAAGAGGGGTTAAGGCCATGGCTATTAGACGATGCATGTAAGAACGCAAATATTAATTTAAAACTTAGAATGCAACCAAATTACGATCATTCATATTATTTTATTTCAACTTTTATGGCAGATCATTTAAATTGGCATAGAGAGAGAATCTAAAATTATTTTTGTGGAATAGAATAAGTAAGTGAAGCGTGGGCAACAGGCTCGTTAATATCTTCTGAATAAATTAAAACATCGCCTACACTTAAAGTTTTTCCTAATTTTAAAATTCTGGCTTTACTAGTCAAATTTTTCTCATTCGGTTTTCTTAAAAAGTTTATTGAACAATTAGTTGTAACAGTAAGACTTTTAGGTCCTATAATACTTAAAGTTGCTAAATAAAAAGTTACATCTGCTAATAAAAACATTGTTGGGCCTGAAACTGTTGCCCCTGGTCTCAAATGTTCTTCAGTAATATACATTAACATTGAAAAAGACTGATCACTTACATTTAATATCTTGAAGTTTTTGCTTACTTGAGGAAATTCTTTATTTAAAAATTTATCAAGGCTTTCTTTTGTCATCAATTGTTGCATTATATTAAGGTAACTTTCTATTGTCTAAAAGTCTCTGTGCCATAGTAGGAGCCGCTCCTAAGTAATTAGATGGATCTATAATTTTTAACAAATCTTTCTCATTAAAAAAGTTAGAAATTTCTTTATTTTTTAATAACGTATCTATAAATGATATGCTGTTTTTGATTGATTCCCTACAACAATCATAAACTAAATCGTGTGCAATTTGTCTTCCCATTTTGGGTGCAAGGGCCATCATAACAGACTCTGCAACAATTAACCCATTAGTTTTATAAATGTTTTCCTTCATTTTTTTAGGTGAAACTTCTAAACCTTCTAAAAGATACTTAGCTGAGTTGAAAGATGAAGAAGCAATCAAAAAGGCGTTAGGTATTGCATGCCATTCTACATGCCATTGACCTGTGGCTCTTTCATGATCAAGTACCATAGCATCTAGCATAGAAGAATGATGTTCTCTTAATAGTTTTGAACAAGCGAGCATTACTTCAGAAGAAACAGGATTTCTTTTTTGAGGCATTGTTGAAGAAGAGCCCCGTCCGTGAAGATATGGTTCAGCGACTTCTTGTGTTTCTGTTTGCATCATTAACATCACATCATAAGCTATTTTACCAAGTGATGCGGCGACCATTGCAAGCCAACCAGTTACTTCACAAAAATTATCTCTAATTGAATGCCAACTAACGTCAGGTACATTCAGATCCAATTCTTCTGCAAGAGTTGACTGTGTCTTAAGACCATCATGTTCTCCTAAAGAAGCAAGTGTTCCTGCTGCTCCAAAAAATGAAACATTGAAAATACGTTTCTTTATTTCTTCTAGTCTTTTGTGATGCCTATCTATTCCAGATAACCAAGTAGATGCCTTGTAACCAAATGATATAGGTAAAGCATGTTGCAAATGTGTTCTACCAGCCATGGGTGTTTTCATATGATGCTCAACAATTTTTTCTAAAGCATCTGAAATTAACTTTAGGTCTTTAGATAATAATTCAAGACCCTCTCTAATTTGAAGGACATCTGCTGTGTCCATAATATCTTGTGTTGTAGCGCCCCAATGACAAAATTGTCCAAAGTTGCCTTCAACTTTTTCACTTAGTTGTTCTACTAGTGGAAGAATTGGATATCCAACTATAGATGTCCTTTTTTCAAGTTTCTCCCAATCAATCATATCAACTTTTGCTGCTTGGGTTATTTTTTCTCCAGCTTCTTTTGGTATAATATTCAACTTTGACTGTGATCTTGCTAAAGCCGCTTCTACATCTAAATATAACTGTGTAGTACCCTCATCAGAGAATAAGAAATGCATTTCTTTAGTACCAAACATTTCTCCCCATATTTTTGAATTTGTAACTAATGCAGGCATTTATATTTCCTATAATTTAATTTTGATACCAAGATGCAGTTCTTTTCTCAAGAAAACTATTTAGACCCTCTTTTGCTTCATCAGTCATCCTTTTTTGAGAATGTTCAAAAACAAGTTCGTCAAATTTTTCACCTGATAACATTAAACCACTTTCAATTAAAGTTCTTCTTTTTGTAGCTTCCAGTGCGTCTGGAGCGCACATTAACAAGTCCTCAATAACGGGTTGAACAGCATTTTCAAGCTCACCCGTTTTACAAACTTGGTGAACTAAACCCATTTCCTTGGCTTGACTAGCACTAAAACGCTCACATGTAAGAGCATATCTTCTAACGTTTCTTACCCCAATACTAGAGTTTAAATGAGGTATTATTATTCCTGCCATTACACCCCATCTAGCTTCAGAA
Source organism: uncultured SAR116 cluster alpha proteobacterium (assembly GCA_902595515.1). Taxonomy (GTDB): domain Bacteria; phylum Pseudomonadota; class Alphaproteobacteria; order Puniceispirillales; family Marisalimonadaceae; genus Marisalimonas. The sequence continues at coordinate 268,628 of CACJQK010000001.1, read as the reverse complement.
ATAGAAAAAATAGCATCTTCACTAGCTATTACTATATCAGCTGCTGCGGCAATTCCAGTTCCACCTCCAAAGCATCCTCCATGGATCAAGGCTATTGTTGGCTTAGGGAAATTTGTAAGACCTTGAATCGCTGAAGCTGTTTTTCTTGAAACCTCTATATTTTCTTTTTGGCTAAGTTTACCAATTTCTTTAAGCCATTGTAAGTCAGCTCCTGCTTGAAAATGTTTTCCATTACCTTTAATGAGCACTATTCTTACAGAATTATTTTTATATAAAGATTCAAAGCTTTTGATTAATTCAATAATCATATCTCCGTTATATGCATTATTTCTTTCAGGGCGGTTTAAAATAACTTCAGCAATTCCTCTTTCATTTACGCTTGTTAATACAATATTTTCACTCATTACTTGTCCTTCTATTTTTATCACTTGAAATACATTTTTAATTTACAAGATCTAGTGCAGTTATTGATGCATTTTGAATTGAGAATGCCCTAAGTCTTATAAAAACATTAAATTTATTTTGTAAAATTTTACCAATTCTTTTTAAACATTTATCTCTTTTGTCAATATTTCTAGTCTCTTTATCTCTAAACTTCAATTCACCAAATATTTTATAATTTGAGCAAATTATCTTACTCTTAACCCATATAATTTGACAGTTATTTTGTTCAGCATCTAACTCTTCTTGAATAATATCTATTATGCTTTTTTCTATTGCTTTAACCGCAGAAATTTCAAAAATATTTTCTAAGGTTTCATCTATATGTAAAATTAAAGAAGGCATATCAAAGTTCCTGTCACATAAATATTTTATTAATTGATATTAATATAATTTTTATATTTAATAGTTTCAAATATTCTTAAAAATAAAGGTTCGGCAAATGGAGAATGAAGCACTTGATATTAATCATTTAAATAAATGGTTAGGTAATATAGAGACTGTAACAGATTACCTTACACCAATTGTTGAACAGAGGTACAGAGCAACATTAAATATTGATCCAGGCGATCCCAAAATTGGTGAGGACGCAACCTCTGGTTTGCATTGGATGTTAGGTTGGGATTTGAAAAAAAATGATGAACTTGGAGTTGACTCTCATCCAGCTAGAGGTGATTTTTTGCCACCAGTTCCACTTCCAAGAAGAATGTGGGCTGGTAGTCAGATCAAAGTAATAAAACCTTTAAGAGTAGGTGATAAAGTAATAAAAAAATCTAAGGTAGCTGACATAAAACTAAAGGAAGGTAGGACAGGACAGCTTTGTTTTGTTACTGCAGAGTATGAATTTTTAGTTAATGAAGAGGTAAGATTACATGAACTTCATAATATTGTTTATAGAGATGTAACTAAAGCAGGTGGTGGTTCTGGTGTGTCAGACACAATACCTGAAGATGCAGACTATACAGAAACTATTTTTATGCATCCAACAATTTTGTTCCGTTATTCAGCAATTGGTTTTGTAGGTCATAGGATACATTACGACTATCCATATACTAAAAATGAAGAGAATTATCCTGATTTAATTGTTCATGGTCCTTTGCAAGCTACTTTTTTATTAAGGGCAGCTGAAACGCTTAAAGGTAAGACTGTAACATCATTTAGTCATAAAGTTATGGCCCCTGTTTTTGCAAATAGCGATTATATCATTGGTGCAAAGGAAAATACTGATGGTAGTGTTAGTTGTTGGGGTGCAGTAAAGGGTTCAGGAATGACCATGCAAGCTGAAGCACATTTTGAATAGTTTTAGGGGAGAGATAAATTATGTCGATTACAAAATTATTTGGTAGTTATGGATTTAATACTAAATTAGATAGTTTCAATGATGAAATGAAGTTTTTTGCCAAGATGTCAATACTGGATTGGTGTGGAGTAGCTTATGCAGCAAAACAAGAACCGGTTTCAAAAATAGTTTCTGAAATGGTTAAAGAAGAAAATGGCGTTAATCAAGCACGAGTGATTTCAACTGGATACAACGTTTCATCAAGAGGCGCAGCTTTAGCTAATGGAGCTACTGGTCATGCATTAGATTATGATGACACTCACTTTCTTTTTGTTGGCCATCCAACTTCAAGTGCATTACCAACTGCTTTAGCCTTAGGCGAAGAATTAGAATTATCTATAGAAGATTTATTACTTGCTTATATGTCTGGAGTTGAGGTCTCTACTAGAATTGGTCATATCTTAGGCTATTCTCATTATAATGCAGGGTTCCATCAAACTGCTACAAGTGGATCATTTGGTGCGACAATTGTTGCATCAAAATTACTAAATTTGAGCGAGGGCCAGACAATAAATGCGCTTGGTTTAGTTTCAACAAGAGCATCTGGAATTAAATCCCAATTTGGTACTATGGGTAAACCGTATCACGCAGGAATGGCTGCATCAAATGGTATTGAGGCTGCCAAATTATCTAAACTTGGGTTTGTGTCAAGAGAAGATGGTATTGAGTGTGATCAAGGGTTTTTTCAAACTCATGGTTGGGATAAAAAAACTCCTACACGAGCTGTAGAAAACTTAGGAACAGACTTCCTATTTCCTGAAATTAAGTATAAATTTCATGCCTGTTGTCATGGTTTACATTCTTTTCTAGAAGCACTTGAGGAATTAAAACAAGAAAACAACTTTAATCCTGAATCAATTGAAGAGATTGCAATTGAAACTAATCCTTCTTGGCTCAAAGTGTGTAATATTCAAGAACCAAAAACTGGTTTGGAATCAAAATTTTCTTATAAATTAACGGCAGCCATGTCAATTTATGGCAAAGACACAGCCGACTTAGGGACGTACAACGATGATATTTGTTTTGATGAAAAAATAAATAATGTTAGGGACAAGGTAAGAGTCATACCTAATGACAAATTAACAAATACTCAGTCTTCAATTTATATTAAAGATGGAACTAGAGATATAAAAAATAAACATGATTTATCAGACAAGATTGATCAAAATATTTTGGAAAATAAAATTGTTAACAAATCTGAGTCATTGCTATCAAAAAATAAATCTCATGAAATTTCAACAATCTTAAACTCACCCTCTGAAAGTAAAGTTTCTTCTCTAGTAGATTGTTTGGTTAGCTAATGGAAAGACAAAATTCCGGAAAGGATTTAGAAGGTTTATTAGTCGTAACAGTTGAACAAGCTGTGGCAGCCCCCTATACCTCGTGCAGACTGGCAGATGCAGGTGCCAGAGTTATAAAAGTTGAAAGACCTGAAGGTGATTTTGCCAGAAACTATGATAGCAATGCACTTGGAAATAGCGCTTATTTTGTTTGGTTAAATAGAGGGAAGGAGTCAATTGCTTTAGATCTTAAAAACAGTGAGGATTTTAAAATTTTTGAGAATATTATTTCAAAATCTGATATTTTAATCCAAAATTTAGCACCAGGTGCATTTGACCGCCTTGGTTTAAATTTAGATGAATTAAGAAAAAAATATCCATTATTAATTACATGTTCTATTTCTGGATTTGGAGACGAAGGACCATATAAAAACCAAAAAGCTTATGATATGTTAATTCAAGCTGAAACTGGTGTTATTGATATAACTGGTCTTCCAGATAAAGCTGGGGTTGATGGAAGAGCAAAGGTTGGCCCTTCAGTCTGTGATATATCTGCAGGAATGACAGCTTATCAAGCAATTTTGCAAGCACTTATAAATAGAAGTGTAAGTGGAAAAGGCAGACATATATCAGTGTCTATGTTTAATTCACTCGCAGATTGGATGAACCCTTTCTACCTTGGCTATGTTTATAATAACAAAATTCCAAAAAGAAACGGTATGACTCATCCAATAATCGTTCCCTATGGTGCATATAATTGTAAAGATAATTTAACAATTTTAATTGCTATACAAAATGATAGAGAATGGGTGAAACTTTGTAAAATTGTATTAGACGACGAAACTATGGTTAATGACACTCGCTTTAAAACAAACTCAGATCGTGTCACCAATCGAGAATTAACAGAAAAAATTATTCAAGATAAATTCATTACTTTTGAACGCGAGAAGTTAATTGAAAAACTTGAAGAAGCAAGCGTTGCTTATGGAAGAATATCTGACATGGAACAATTAAAAAACCATCCCCAAAACAATTTTTTAGAAATTGAAACTAAAAACGGCAAAGTAAAGGTCTTAGGTCCAGGCGCAATACATGACAACCTTATACCAGAAGTTAATAAAATGCCTGAATTAGATGAGCATGGGAAAAAAATTAGAACTGAATTTAGTTCTTAAAAAAGGAGATAAATTTGAGAAGTATTTTATTTTTACCAACCGATAAAATTGAAAGGTTACCAAAGGCTATAGGATCTGGGGCTGATAAAGTTATTTTCGATTTAGAAGATGGTTTGGCCCATGAAAACAAAGCTATGGGTAGATCTAATTTTGCTGATCTGGCAAATAGAAATTATGACGGTCAAGCAGATAAGCTATTATTGCGCATTAATGCTTTAGATACTGAAGAGTATCAACATGATATAGAAATGTTACGGTCTTTACCTTCTCTTCCATACTCTATTGCCATTCCTAAAATAGAGTCTGCTGATGAATGTAGGACTTTTTTAAAAGATCTTGGAACTAATATATTAATCTTACCTCAAATTGAAACGCCGCGTGGTATCGCAACTATTGAAAGTTGGAATTGTTCAAACATAGAGTTTTCTGGAATTGGATTTGGGTCAGCAGATTATTGTGCATCTACCGGTGGTGACATGGGTAAAGCCAGTTTAGCGTATGGAAGGAGTAAAATTATTAATGCTGCCGCATTATACAACACACTTGCTCTTGATGGTGTATGGTTAGATTTCAGAGATCCTGATGGATGTAAAGAAGAAACATTATACGTCAAAACTATGGGTTTCAAAGGACGTTTTGCTATACATCCAGATCAGATCAAACCTATTCATGATGCTTACAGACCTACTCCAGAAGAATTGGAATGGGCAAAAGGTGTTTTAGAAGAAGCAAAAACAGCAGGTTCTGGTGCTTTTAAATATCAAGGTAAAATGGTTGACGCACCCGTGTTAGCGGCAGCAAGACTAATTATATCAAGGGAGGATTAAATGGATGAAAATTCTTATGGAATAAAAAAAATAGGACCCCAAAGGTATAGAGAAGATCCAGGTAGATATTTTGAAGATTTTCAAGTAGGAGACGTTTATGAGCATTGGCCCGGTAGAACGGTAAGCGAAGCTGATAATATATGGTTTACAAATTTAACAATGAATACTCACCCAATTCATTTTGATGCAAATTACGCCTCTAAATCTGAGTTTGGAAAATATTTAGTTAATTCCGCTTTTACTCTAGCCCTTGTAACAGGGATGTGTGTTAGTGGCACTAGCCAAAAAGCAATAGCCAACTTGGGATGGGAAGAAATAAAAATACCTGCTCCAGTGTTTGTTGGAGATACATTATACTCTGAGACGGAAGTTTTAGACAAAAGAGAATCAAAATCAAGACCCACACAGGGTATCGTGAAGGTAAGACACATTGGTAAAAATCAAGACAAAATTGTTGTAATGGATATGGTAAGATCTTTCCTGGTTGCTAAGCGTGGGCATAGTGTAGTTGATGAAATTATTAAAGAAGCAGCAAATTAGAGAATAATAATATGGATTTACCTTTATCAGGGGTCAGGGTAATTGCTTTTGAACAATATGGAGCGGGACCATTTGGCACTCAATATTTAGCTGATTTAGGCGCAGACGTAATTAAAGTTGAACCTGCAGGTACAAGTGGTGATTATTTAAGAGCAATTGGTCCTTATTTTATTGATGGCGAAGATAGGAATTCTGCTTCTAGTATTTTTTTTCAAGCTCTCAATAGAAATAAAAAAAGCATAACTTTAGATATACTGTCAAATGATGGAAAAAAAATTCTTCAAAAATTAGTTGAGAATGCTGACGCAGTGGCGAACAATTTAAGAGGAGATGTTCCTGAAAAACTTGGAATAACCTATGATCAGCTTAAGAAATATAATAAAGCAATTGTCTCAGCACATTGTTCTGCGTACGGAAGAGAGGGACCAAGAAAAAATTGGCCAGGATATGATTATCTTATGCAAGCAGAGGCTGGTTATTTTTCTCTAACAGGTGAACCTGATGGCCCTCCCTCAAGATTTGGACTTTCAATAGTAGATTATATGTCTGGACTTACTATGTCATTTGGGCTCGTAAGTGCGATATTGTCTGCCAGGGCTAATGGTGTTGGAAGAGATGTAGATGTCAATTTATTTGATACGGCCATGTTTAATCAAAGTTATATGGCAGCTTGGACACTAAACACTGATTTTAAAAGTGAGAGATTAGATCGGTCTGGTCATCCAATTTTAGTTCCATGTCAATTGTATAAGACTAAAGATGGATGGATATTTTTGATGTGCAATAAAGAGAGCTTTTGGCCTGTATTATGTAAAAAACTAGATAGGGAAGATCTAATTGATAATTCAAAGTTTGTTAACTTTTCATCAAGGCAAAAACATAGAGACGAAATAACTAAAATTCTTGATGAAGAATTAATGAAAAAAAACACCTCTGAATGGTTAGATGAATTTGGTGGAATTGTTCCAGCTGCTCCAATTTTAAATTTAAAAGAGTCTTTAGAAAACCCATTTTTAAAAGATAGAAAAAACATCCAAAAATTAAAAACAAAAAGGGGGGTTGATATCAGTTTATTGAAAACACCAGTCCATGTGAAAGATAGCAGCTTTCAAGATAAAACTGCCCCAGAACTAGGTCAAGATACAGATGATGTACTTAAAGGGATCGGTTTTACTGGTGAACAAATAAGCACTTTCAAAAACAAAGGTATAATCTAATCAGAATTACATAACATATTAACTAATTAATTGGTTTTATTGCAATTAAGGGTTTACCTGAAAAGCATATCGTTATAGTTTGTGATTCTAAATATTTGGAGGAAATTTAATGAAATTAAATAAACTATCATTGTTAGGTGCAGCTGGCGCTGTTGCTCTAACTTTTGCAGCTGGAACCAATTTAGCCTTAGCTGATGGACATGCTGTAAAACCTATTAAGATGCGTTGGGCTTCTGACCATTCCGGTCCGCCACATCCTGCAGCTATTGCAGAAATGTTTTTTGCAGAGCAGGTTGAGAAGAAAATTCCTGGAAGTAAAGTTCAGATTTATTGGGCTAAGTCTCTTTATAACGTTCCAAAAGGAACTCAAGCTCTTACAAAAGGTAATCTTGAGATGATGACCGGTCAATTTGGTAAAACTTCAAGTGTTGAGCCATATGCTAATACTATTGTTGGTGCTGGAAAATTAACATCACCTGGTGCTATCAATGGCCTTGATGGAACAAAAACTTTTGCTCAATTAAAGAAAGTTTTTAATGACAAGCACGGAATAACTATCTTTGGTTCTGGTCACTTAAGTATGTATATGGGTGCTGGTGCTGTTAAAAGTAGAATGTTAGTTCCTGCTGATTTTGCCGGTAAGAAGGTTAGAAGTATGGGACCAGCTGAAAATGCATTGTTAGGGGCTTTAGGTGCAAACCCAACTACAATGGCTTTTGGCGATGTTCCGCCAGCTCTTCAAACAGGTGTTATTGATGGACTGCTAACAAGTTTAGGTGGATTTAATGCTACAAAAGAACAAGCTCCATATTTCACAGTTGCTGGAATTAATGGTATAGTTGGTGATTACTACTGGATTGGTGCATCAAATAAATGGTGGGCTACTCTTGATAAAAAACAACAGGCAGCTCTAACTGATATTATTATGAATGATTTTATTCCTTATCAAAAGGCTATTAACTTTTGTAATGATAAAAGATTAGTTGATAAGTTTAAGGTAACTGATAAAAGCGCTCCTGGAATTTATGTGATGAGCCCTGCAGAAGCTGGAGTTCTTCAAGCCAAAGAAGGTGGTGCAACTAATAACTGGATTAAGTCTAAGGTTGATGCAACTGGAGACAAAATGGTTGACCAGTTCACTGCTGAAGCAAAAGCTTTAGTTGCAGCTAATCCAATGGGATCAAGTGCTTTAGAAAAGACTGATTGTACAGCGTTTGCTTCCGACTTTGCTAAATTTGCAAAAGGAACAGCTTTATACAAGAAAAAGTCAAGAAAATAAATCAATTAAAAAGGGCCTGGTTTATGTCAGGCCTTTTTTATTTAGATGATTATCATGGATAATTTTTACAAAATCTCAAACAAAATTCAGTCTTCCATAACTGCTATATTAGGTAGGTGTTCTGCATTCCTAATGATAGCTGTCACACTCTTTGCGTTAGCTGAAATTATTAGAAGATATATTTTTGGTGTTGTTTTTGAATGGGGTCAAGATGCTGTAATTTACATGATGGTTTCTTCAGTTGCCTTTTACATTTGCGTTACACAGATCAATAGGAATCATCTTGTAATGAGTGCTGTCTTACAACTTTTAAATACAAAAGGTTTTCACAGAACAGTAGGTTTTTGTAAAATTTTTGTTTCTCTCTTTGTTTCTGTATTCACTGGTTCTTTAACATATACTGCGTATTCAACGGTTGAATATTCAATACAAATTGGTGAAAGAACTGAGAGTTTATTTTTCTTTATGTGGCCTTTTTATTTTATATTGGCTCTTGGTATGGGATTAATGTCTCTAGTAGCTTTTCTTCAATTTATTGAAGATATACATAGTTATATAAAGGGTGACCATTTTACTGCAGAAGTTGAAGCTGCTACCGATGTTTAATTCTAATAATACAGGAAATGTATAATGTGGGCTTTAGGAGGATCTTTATTTAGCCTATTATTTGCTGGTGCTCCAATAGGTATAGCTCTTGCTGGTGCTACCGGTCTTCTTGTACTGTTTGACGATTTTTTAACGTATAGCACCTTGTTCGAAGCTTTTTTTAGCTTTCTTACTAAATATACATTAGTAGCTATTCCATTTTTTATTTTTGCTGGTTTTTTAATGGAAAAAACAGGCTTGGTAGCCAGTTTATTTAAATTTGCTGACTCAATAGTTGGATGGGTTCCAGGTGGCTTTGCTTATGCAACATTGCTTGCAGCTGTTTTATTTGGAGCTATTTCTGGTTCATCCACAGCAATGGCTGCTGCAATGAGTGTTATAGCTTATCCCGAATTAATTAAAAGAGGTTATCCAAAATGGATGGCTGCGGGAGTTATTGCCTCCGCAGGTGGTATAGCACTTCTTATTCCACCAAGTATTACTTTGATTTTGTTTGGTGTCATAACAGAAATGTCGATAGTTGACTTGTTTTTTGCAGGTATAATTCCTGGATTGATGTTAGCTATGAGTGATGCAGTTATAATTGTTAGTGTATCACTTTTTATTAAATTACCTCGAGGAAAATTTGATTTATGTGAAGTTTGGAGATGTTTTAAAGAAGCTCTACCTGCTTTGTTAATGCCTGTGATTATATTAGGTGGTTTATATGGAGGTTTATTCACTCCTACTGAAGCAGGTGCTGCCGCTGCTAGTTATGCCCTTTTTTATGGATTAATCTTTAAAAGAAAAACATTTGCGAAAGAATTAATGCCAACAACTCTAAGAACTATGAACCTAACTGCAGTTGTGTTTTTTCTATTGGGTTGTGTTGGAATTTTCCAATTTTATCTTGCAAATATGGGTTGGCCTCAAATGATTGCTGAATGGGCTGGTGAATTAGGTCTGAGTAAAACAGGATTTTTATTTGCACTTATGGGATCGTTATTGTTCTTATCCATGTTTCTAACAGGTGTAGCAATTTTAGTCTTAACAGTACCTATATATTTCCCTGTTGCATTGGCTCTTGGTGTAGATCCTATTCATTTAGGAATTTTAACAGCATTATGCATAGAAATAGGAAGTGTTATCCCACCCGTTGGTTTAAATTTGTTTGCTGTTAGTGGAGTAACTGGCTTACCAGTTACAACCGTTATAAAAGGATCTTTTCCTTTCTGTATTTCTGACACAGTTGTATTAATCATAGTGCTTCTATTTCCAGCTTTAGCACTTACACTTCCAGAACTATTAGTTGAATCTCACTTTAATTAAAGTTCTAAGAAGGCTTTTGCATAATTTAAAAGTTGATTGTCTTCTCCAAACCTGGCAACAAGTTGGCATCCAATTGGTAATTCTTGTTTACCCTTAAATAGGGGTAGGGTAATACATGGATTTCCGTTTAAAGACCAAGTTGTATTAAATATCGGTGATCCTGTATATTCTAATCCTTTTAATGCTTCGCCAGGTGCACTAGGAGTAATTATTAAATCAGTCTTGTCAAATACAGCGTCTATTTGATTTTTTAAAATTGACAAGTCTTTTAGAGCTAACTGGTAATTTTTATTACTCACTTGATATCCATCATTAAGCCTGCCGTTCCTTAATTGGTCACTTAATTGGTCATAATAATTGAATCTTTCGTGAGATATTGATCTTTTAAATTCATATCCACTTATATCTAAATGAAGTGCATCAGATTTTGAAATAAGGTTGTCAATTTCTAAATCAACTACATTTAATTTATCTGAACGGAGTAAATTAAGAAAATGCTCAAAAGCTTCCTTTGTAGAAGCATCAGTTTTATCCCAGTGTGGTGTTCTAACAAATCCAATTTTAATTTTGCTTAAATCTACTTTTTGTATTGATACTAAATCTTCTTCGAGAAGGATTGATCGAAAAAGTGCAATATCTTCTACTGACCTAGACATCAATCCTAAAGTATCGATTGATGGAGAATTTGGTAGAATGCCTGATTTATCAAAATCACCATAAGATGGTTTATACCCAATAACTCCACAGTAAGCAGCAGGTCTTATTACCGACCCAGTAGTTTGTGTGCCAAAACAAACAGGTGCCATCATAGATGCTACAGCTGCAGCTGATCCAGAACTTGAGCCTCCAGGAGTAAAATCTTTATTATGTGGGTTTGTTGTTAATCCAGGAGCTCTGTGTCCTAGTTCAGTAGATACAGTTTTGCCAATAACAATACATCCTGATTGTTTTGCAACGGATACCGAAGCGGCGTCTCTCATAGGAACATTATTTTGATAAAAATTAGTTCCAAATCCAGTAGGTGTATTGCTTGCATCAATTATATCTTTAATTCCAAATGGAATTCCAAGTTGTGATTCATTATTTTCATTATCTAACTGCTTAGCTTTTTCTAGAGCTCTATCTTCATCCAAGTATATCCAAGCTTTGATGAGATCTTCTTTTTCACGTATTCTTTCGAAACAACTTTGTACCCACTCATACCTTGATAACTTATTGTTATCAATCAGTTTAATTGCATGAGTTGCAGTTAATTCAAAAGGATTTGTCATGGTATCTTCTCATATGCTTTTATAACGATATCTTAATGATTATTTTTTAGTTTTGTAAAATGAAATTTTAGTTTAACCTTTTCAATATGTTTTGGGAGAAATAAATGGAAAATATGACCGAAAAGTTTGCTGAGTTTTGTGCCGAAATTAGATATGAAAATTTATCTTCAGACGTTATAAAAAGAACAAAATTGTTAATTCTTGATACTGTTGGAATAATAATACGAGCAAGACATGATGCAGAATCAACTGCTAGTTTAGTCTCAGCAATCGATAGATTAGAAATGAGTAATGGAAGTTGCCAAGTTTTTTCAGATAAAAATAGTTACTCACCAAGTGCGGCTGCTCTACTTAATGGAACTTTAGCTCATTCTCTTGATTTTGATGACACTCATGCAGAAGCTTCTTTACATTCCAGTGCCCCAATACTTTCTGCCGCCTTGGCTGCAGCACAAATGAATAAATCATCAGGACAAGAGTTAATAACAGCATGTGTTGCTGGTTATGAAATACAAATAAGACTAGGATTAGCTGGAGGCTCGTCAGCACATTATAAAAAAGGATTTCATCCAACGGCAACATGTGGTGTGTTTGGTGCCGTAGCTTCAGCTGGCTATCTTATGGGTTTGACCAAAGATCAATTTGTTTCTGCATTTGGAATAGCCCTAAGTCAATCAGCTGGATCTATGCAATTTTTAACAGATGGTGCTTGGACAAAAAGATCGCATGTAGGACAAGCAGCACAGAACGGTCTAAATTGTGCAACAATGGCGGCGGAAGGTTTCAAAGGTCCTTCTCAAGCTTTTGAGGGTCAGTGGGGTTATTTACACGCATACGCTTCAGGAGGAGATTTAAAAAAAGCATTGGATGGTTTAGGTAGCAAATTTGAAACACTTAACTTAGGAGTAAAACCTTATCCATCTTGTAGATATAGTCATGCAGCAATTGATGGGATAATAGATCTAAAAAAAGAATTAGATTTTTCCATTGATGATTTAGATGATATTGATATTGGCCTGTCCGAAACAGCACTGAACATAATTGGATATCCCCTAGAGGATAAACAAAATCCAAAAAGTATTGTTGATGGACAATTTTCAATGCCTTTTTGTGCAGCCGTTGCGGCCAAAAGTGGTGGATTAAAGTGGGACGATTATAAAAATCATTTAAACAATAATGAAACACTCGCATTATGTAACAAAATAAAAGTAAATCAGGATAAAGATGCTGAGAATTGCTGTCCAGAATTTATGAGTGCAAAGGTAAAAATGGTGATAAAAGGAAAAACTTATGAAAAGTTTGTAAAGGTTCCAAAAGGAGAACCAGAAAACTTTATGAAAGATGAAGAATTTATATCAAAGTTTAAAGGTTTAACAGAGCCATATTTATCAAATGAAAGAGTTAACCAATTGACAGATTTAATGCTTAAAATCGATCAAGCAAATAATATCAATTCAATATTTGAGTATAGTCAGATAGATCAATAATCATTAATTTAGGAGATATTAATGAATGAACATAAAATAATTGAAGTCGAAAATGAAAAAGCAGATTCTGAAGATAATTTAATAATAGAATCTATAAATAAATTTTTAGAAAAAGACGTAAAGCCATATGTAAAGGAATTCGAATCAGAGGATAAATATCCACAAGAGATTGCCGATAAAATGGCAGATTTAGGTCTCTTTGGTGCTACAATTTCTCCTGAGTATGGTGGTTTAGGTTTATCAGCAGTTACTTACTCAAAAATTGTAGAAAATGTGTCAGCCGTGTGGATGTCAGTTTCTGGTATCTTTAACTCTCATCTTATAATGTGTGCTGCTGTAGAAAGATTTGGCACTGAAGAGATGAAAAGATATTATCTTCCTAAGTTTGCATCTGGAGAGATAAGAGGTGGTATCGCACTTACAGAACCAGACTGTGGTACTGACCTTCAATCGATAAAAACCAAAGCAAAAAAAGTTGGGAATGAATATATTATTGATGGTACAAAAACATGGATTACAAATTCAGTTCAAGGAACTATTTTAGCTGTTTTAGTAAAAACGAATACTGAAATTCAACCAGCCCATAAAGGTATGAGTTTAATTCTTGTTGAAAAGAAAGATGGATTTGTATCAAGAAAACTCAAAAAATTGGGTTACAGGGGAATTGATACAGGAGAAGTTCAACTTGAAAATGTAACAGTACCAACTTCTAACTTGATTGGTGAAATAGAAGGAAAAGGGCTCAAACAAATTTTAGCGGGCCTTGAATTAGGAAGAATTAATGTTGCTGCACGTGGCGTTGGTGTGGCCAGAGCCTCTCTAGAAGATTCAATAGAATATGCAAAAATAAGGAAGACATTTGGAAAACCAATTAGTGAACACCAAGCAATTCAAATTAAATTAGCTGAAATGGCAACGAAACTTGAAGCTTCTAGATTATTAACTGAACAAGCTGCAAAGGCATATGATTCTGGTAATAGATCAGATTTACAAGCTGGAATGGCAAAGCTTTTTGCTACTGAAACGGCGTTGTTTAACTCTACAGAAGCAATGAGAATTCATGGCGGATTTGGGTATTCGCCGGAGTATAATATTGAGAGATATTATAGGGATGCTCCTTTGTTAGCTATTGGTGAGGGAACTAATGAGCTTCAAAAATTGATAATAGCTAAGCAACTTGTGTCTGAAGATTAAAATATCTAAGATATAAATATTCCAACGCTAAAGAAGAGCACTCCTATTGCTAAACCAAAAATTGGTTTTTTTGGGAAAAATAAAAATATAATTATACCAATTAAAAAAGGTGCTATTCTTTCAATCAATTCAGTTTCGGCCAACGCTCCTGTTGGGAAAATTATGATTCTAGTCATTAAAGCTGTCGTCATAGCAAATGCAATAGCATTGATCCATTTTGCAAAAAAACTATCTTTTTGTATTTTACTAGATAAAACTACTCCTAAAAATCTCCAAACAAAAATACCTGAACTAGCGACTAAAAGCATTATCCAAGGGATTATTTCAGGTATAATTATTGAATTCTCATACATTAATTTTATCCTTATTCAAAAGATAACTGATCATCAAGCCAACGGAACCGCCAACTAAACCTGCAACAATCAAACTCCAATCACCAATATATGGAAATAAAAGTGGCCCGATAATCCCTCCAGTAACAACTGCTAATCTGTAATAAATTTCAATAGCTCTTAGCATTAAGATAGTTAAATATAATGGCATTATAAATACGGGAATAGAAACAATATCACTAGGTAAAAAATCATATAATTTGTAACCAATAATTGTTGTAGTTGAATTAAATATTACCAATGCCAAACTAAGACCCTGAAAAAATTTAAATAAATCTTTTTCGTCTATTTCATTTTTTACTTTGGTTAATTCCGCCCAACCAGTAGGACTAATGAGGTGAGCCCAAAATAATTTTGTAATAAAAGATAATTTATGTTTGTGAATATTCATTAATGTAAGGCCAGATAAGACCAAAAAAAATTGTCTCATGTTAGCCAATAAAACAGTAGTAAATAGCAAGAATATTGGTGTGCCTATTGAAAAAAGAGACACAAAAATAACCATACCAGGCATGCTCCATAAAATTAAAACTGAACCTAAACAAAGATATAGATCTAGTCCAGCTTCTGCAGCAAAAACACCATATCCAAACATTGCTGAGCTCATTCCTATGCCAGGGAAACCAAAGCCAGTAAAAATACCTTTTTTAAAAGGGGTATATTTTCTTTTCATAGACAAATTTTTCTTATCTAAACTTTTGCTACAAGATCAATCTCAACTGAAGCACCTACAGCAAGTCCAGTTACACCAATACATGTTCTAGCAGGAAGTTTGTCTTCATTGAAATAGGATTTATAAATTTTATTTACTTTGTCGAAGTCTTGGAAGTTAACTAAATACACTCTTACGAAAGTTACTCTCTCGAGAGAAGAGCCACAATTATCTAAAACACTAATTAGATTTTTCATAACTTGATGAGTTTGCTTTTCAACATCATTACTGACTAGTACGTCAGGATTTTCTGGCAATGTTGGCATTTGTCCAGTAATAAAAATAAATTCACCAGCTTTAACAGCATGACTAAAGGGGCCAACTCTTTTAGGTCCGTTTTCAAATACTAAATGTTCTATGTCCAATCGATTACTCCAATAAAGATTAATGTTGTCAAAAAGGTTAATTCAAATAAACTTTGCATTAACAGGGGGATTTTTCAATGAGATTTAAAGACAAAACTGTGTTTATTACTGGAGCAGCAGGTGGGATTGGTCGTCAAACAGGTTTAAGTTTTGCAAAAGAAGGTGCAAATGTAGCTGTCTCAGATTTAGATTTTGATATGGCTAGCAGGGTGGCTAAAGAAATAAAATCTGCAGGTGGTAATGCTGAGCCATTTAAATTAGATGTAACAAATCAAAATGAAACTATTGAAAACATGAAAAATGCATATGAACATTTTGGAAGCTTAGATATTGCATTTTGTAATGCCGGAATAAGGGAGATTGTGTCTCCATTAGAATTGTCTATTGAAGAATGGAGAAAGGTTATTGATATAAATGTTACTGGGGTTTTTATAACTGCACAAACATTTGCAAAACACTGCATCGAAAAAAAAATAAAGGGTAATATTGTAATTACTTCTTCGACTTTAAGCGTAACTTCTGCGCCTAATAGGTGTGCTTATACTGCCTCTAAACATGCTACTGCCGGAATAACTAAGCAACTAGCAGTAGATCTAGCAAAGTATGATATTAGAGTAAATGCTATTGGACCAGGTGTTATTAGAACTCCATTAACAGAAAGATATTTCCAAGATGAAGAAGCTTCTCAAAAAGTAAGGAACTTGCACGCGATGAAACGTTGGGGGGAACCTAATGAAATTTCTAGTGCAGTATTATATCTTGCAAGTGACGAAGCAAGTTTTTGTACTGGGACAAATTTAATCGTAGATGGGGGATGGACAGCAGGAAAAGACTGGTAGCTAACTAATTTTATTTAAGACTGGATGAAGGTATTTTAAAAATTCTTTTGGATTTTCACTCATTGGAAAATGGCCTACATTTTTCATTTTGATCATTTCGATACCAATAGTGTCAGCTAGAGATTTTGTTTCCTCTGGTGTTGCTGAGTAATCATATTCACCAGTTAATAAATAAATTGGACATTTTGAATTATCAATTTTTTTTATTTCATTGCCAATATTTCCGTCGAACTTATAAAAAAATAAATCTCCCTTAAAAATTCCAGGTCCGCCTTGCATGTAATGCCACATCGTTTCAAACTTATCACTTTCAGGACTTGTTGGTGCCATTAAGCCATAAGCAATCCCTCCGCAAACCTCTCCTCCATGTACATCTTGTCTATGTAACCAACTGATGTCGTAATAAGGATCCAAATGACCAGCACTTTGAAGCCCAATTAATGCTCTAAATTTATCTGGAAAATTTATTGCTAAATGAAGAATAATTCTTCCGCCTATAGAACAGCCCATTACAACTGGCTTTACTAATTCCAAACCATTTATAAAGCTCATAATTTGAGAAATATAAAAGTCAGTTGATAGTTTGTAATTTCCAACTTTAGCATTTTCGGGTGGCGAAGATTTTCCATGCCATGGCATATCAAATACAATAACCCTAAACTTTTCTAATATTTTTTTATCATTTAAAAGAGCTCTATATTGTCTACCATCAGATCCCGCAGTATGTAGGCAAACTAAAGGAATACCCTGACCGGCTTCTTCCCAATATACTCTATAGTCAATACCATCAATTTTAAATTTTCCATATTGACCAGAAATAGGTTCTTTTTCAATTTTCATTTTTATTCTCCACTGGTCTTAGGGAAGCTAGAAGTAATTTAAAGTATAGCAAGTGAGACATTAAAGGATGGAGATCTCCTTCAAATTTCAAAACTTTTCTTCGAAGCATTGCTATAATATCGTGTGATCCTGGTTGAGGAGTATGTTTCAAAAACTTCAACCACTCATCTTTAGGTGCAGTTAATTTAAAGACATAGCTTGGCATTACAAAAGGTCCTTCTTCTACATTTTTTACAACACCTTTTTCAATATTTACTAAATACTCGTTTTCGATTGTACTAATCATAAAACTTGTGTTTAGATATTGAGCCATAATAGAAAGTTGGCTTCGTTTTTCATTGTCATCGATTAAAGATTTAAACATAAAATTCTCAATATAATTTCTGTAAAGTTTTACATAAAATTAAATTATTACCAATTAGATTTTTAATTTGATATGTTAATTAAAAGTAAGATTGGAGGGTCTTGTGAACGGAGCAGAAAGTTTAGTTGGTACTTTATTAGAAGGTAATGTTGACGTCTGTTTTACTAATCCTGGAACATCAGAAATGCATTTCGTTGCAGCTTTAGATAAATATCAAAATATGCGAAGCGTTTTATGTCTTTTTGAGGGATGTGCTACTGGTGCTGCTGACGGTTACTTTAGAATGAGAAGGTCACCAGCTTCAACTTTACTACATTTAGGTCCTGGATTAGCAAATGGCCTTGCAAACCTACACAATGCAAAAAAAGCTAATTCAGGAATTGTTAATATAGTAGGCGAGCACGCTCTTGATCATATAAAATTAAATGCTCCGTTAACTTCAGATATTGAAGGAATAGCAAGTCCAGTCTCCCATTGGGTAAAAACAAGTAAATCTTCAAAAGATATTGCGATGGATGGTGCTGAAGCTGTTAGACATGCAAATGTAAAACCTGGGAAAATTGCAACTTTAATCTTGCCTGGTGATACCGCATGGAATGAAGGCAATAAAATTGAGTCGATTGAGTTAAATATGAAATCTAAGATAGTTTCTGCTAAAATAATAGACGAAGCAATTTTAGAACTTCAAGATGCAAAGAACCCTCTAATACTTGTTGGTGGTGAGGCCTTAGAAGAAAACAACCTTATTAAATTGGCAAAAGTAGCGGACAAAGTGGGCTGTTCAATTAAAACTGATTGGTTTAATGCTCGTTTAGATAAAGGTGCGGGAAGAATAAATTCAGTAAGAATACCTTACGTCGTTGATAAAGCAGTTGAAGTTCTTAAAGACTTTGACACCATTATAATAATAGGAGCAAGACGACCAGTCGCCTTTTTTGCATATCCAAATAAGCCTGGAGTCTTAACACAAGATTCTACTAAATTTTTTGAATTAGCTTCTATATCAGATGATATTACTACAGTTGTCGAAGAGTTATCAGATAGGATTGGAATATCAAATAATACTCCTAGTACTATTTCAAAATTTGATATTCCTGACATTCCTAAAGGTCCAATTAACCCAATGTCATTGGGAATGGTGTTAGGTGCATTAATCCCAGAAAATGCGATCATAGTTGATGAATCTGTAACTACTGGAAGAGAATTCTTTTATCAAACTTCAGGATCACATCCACATACATGGCTGAATAACTGTGGAGGGTCTATAGGATTTGGAATGCCTGTAGCAATTGGAGCGGCAATATCATCTCCAGATCAAAAAGTTATTTCATTAGAAGGTGATGGAAGTGCCATGTATACCATCCAGTCTTTATGGACTATGGCAAGAGAAAATTTAGACATAGTTGTACTAATTTTTGCAAACCAAAGTTACAAGATCCTTCAGGGAGAATTAACAAACGTAGGCGTTGATAACCCAGGAAAATCAGCAATGGAAATGTTGTCTTTAAAAGATCCAGCATTAGATTGGGTCTCTATATCAAAGGGAATGGGAGTAGACGCCGTTAAAGTTGAAAACATTGAAGATTTAGTAAAATATTTTAAACATGGACTTAAAGAAAAAGGCCCATTTCTAATTGAAGTTTTGATTTAAATATTTTTAATGTAATAAATTTGAAATAAACATTATTTACAAAGACGTAGTTTTGAGAATTCATCTGGTTTGAACTGATGAGATTAAGTTAGGTTTGCCAAATGAAACTCAAAACCTCAAATTCTGAGGTTAGATTGTCTTTAAATAAAATCACAAAAAAATTAATTTATAATCAAAATGATAGATATTTTGATAGAGAAATTAGCTGGTTATCTTTTAATGAAAGAGTTTTACTACAAGCATATGATAAGACAATTCCTTATGGTGAAAGACTTAGATTTGTAACAATTTCTTCAGAAAATTTAGACGAATTTTATATGGTTCGAATAG
Source organism: uncultured SAR116 cluster alpha proteobacterium (assembly GCA_902595515.1). Taxonomy (GTDB): domain Bacteria; phylum Pseudomonadota; class Alphaproteobacteria; order Puniceispirillales; family Marisalimonadaceae; genus Marisalimonas. The sequence goes on along the minus strand of CACJQK010000001.1, from coordinate 249,171 downwards.
CTGGGCTACATCAGCTTATAAGTCAAGGTTTCAATACAGTTCCTGAAACTGGAATGAGGGCAGATGAATTATTAAAAACAGTACTTAATGCTTCCAAAGATTTAAAAAATAAACAGCAAAGATGTTTGAATTATTTGTTGAATGAAAAGGATGATTGTGATGTTTCAATTTTGTTTGAAAATAAATGGACTAAAAATGAATTAGAATGGCTTAAAGAATATTATGAACAAAATATTCTACCTCTTTTAACTCCAACCACGTTAGACCCCGCACACCCTTTTCCTTTTATCCAAAATAAAGGCAAATGTGTATTAATGGAGATGAAAGATACAAAAAACAATAACATAAACTGTGTAGTTTTACTTCCTGATAATATAGATAGATTTATAAGATTACCTGGTGAGGATCAGAGATATGCTATGCTGGAGACCTTAGTTACAAAGTTTGTTCACTTAATTTATCCTGAATATAAATTATTAAAATCAGGCATGTTTAGAGTGATCAGAGATGCCGAAATTGAAATAGATGATGAAGCAGATGACTTAATAGGGCAATTTGAAACTGCAATTAAAGCCAGAAAAAGAGGTGGTATTGTATCCTTAACCTTTTCTCACGATTTATCTAAATCTGCTCAAAAACTCTTAACCAGACAATTAAATATCCCTGACGATCATATATATGTTGCGCAAGGATTTGTTGGGATCAATGACTTTACGGAAATAATAAATAATCTTCCTAAACAAAATTTGTTTAAACCGTACAAACCTAGAATGCCACAAAGAATATTAGACTTTAAAGGAGAATGCTTTTCGGCAATTAAAAATAAAGAGATAATTGTTCATCACCCTTACGAAAGTTTTGATGTAGTTTTAAGTTTGCTCCAACAGGCAGCTATTGATAAAAATGTTTTGACGATACGACAAACGTTATACAGGACTTCACCTGACTCTCCTATCGTGCAAGCATTGGTATCCGCTGCTGAATCAGGAAAATCTGTTATTGCAGTAATTGAGCTGAAAGCTCGATTTGATGAAGAAAATAATGTCCAACTAGCTAGAGTATTAGAACAAGCTGGTGCGCAAGTTGCTTACGGCCTAGTTGATTTAAAAGTACATGCAAAATTATCTTTAATAACAAGAAAAGAGGGTAAAAAATTAGTTTCTTATGCTCATTGTGGAACGGGTAATTATCATCCATATACTGCTAAAATTTATACTGACTTTTCGTTATTCACTATCGATAAAAATATTTGTGAGGACGCTAGATCAGTCTTTAATTTTCTTACCAGTCATGTTCAGCCAAAACAATTAAATAAAATGATCATTTCACCCAATTCTTCTTATGATTGGTTAATTGAGAAAATTGATAATGAAATACAAAATGCTAAAGATGGTTTTGAAAATGGAATTTGGATTAAATGTAATGCGATTGTAGATCAAAAAATAATTGAGAAATTCTATGAAGCATCCAATGCAGGGGTTAAAATTCACTTGATGGTTAGGGGTATTTGCTGCCTACGCCCTAATGTTAAAGGAATGTCTGAAAATATTACAGTAACTGCAATTATAGGAAGATTTCTTGAACATGGGAGAATTTATGTTTTTGCAAATAAAGGAAAATTTCAGTCTGAAAGTAATTTAGTTTATATAGCATCTGCTGATATAATGCCTCGTAATTTATACCATAGAGTTGAAGCTTTTATACCTTTAGAAAATAAAACAGTTCGAAGTCAAATCCTAGATCAAGTATTACCGGCTTTAATAAATGACACAAAAAACACTTGGCAATTAAATAAAAATGGAGAATACTCCAAAAAAAATAATAAGGACAAAACATTTTGTGCGCACACTTATTTTATGAAAAACCCAAGTTTATCAGGTCAGGGAAGCTTAGCTAAAATATAAGTATGAATGAAGTAGCTTTAAGTTTTTATAGGAAGATAAATAAAGGTAAATTAGCAATAATCGATATTGGTTCTAATTCTATTAGACTTGTTATATATCCTCAAAATGGTAAATACCCTTTTCCATTATTTAATGAAAGAATAAATTGTAAACTCGGTGAGGGTTTATCATTCAGCAAAAATATTTCAAGTCAATCAATTTCAAAAGCTTTGTCGGCTATAAAGCGTTTTGCATATATAATAAAAACAATGTCTGTAAAACATCAAATAATTATAGCAACTGCAGCTGTTAGAAAAGCCAAAAATGCAAAAGAATTTTTACGTCCTGCAGAAAAAATTCTTAATCATAATATTAAAATCTTGTCTGCTAAAGAGGAAGCTGACTATGCCTGTCTAGGAGTTCTTAGCAATATAAAAGTTGATAAAGGGCTTATAGCAGATTTAGGAGGAGGAAGTTTAGAACTTATTCTTATTCAAGATGGAAAAAAGATAAAATCAACGAGTATCGATATTGGGCACTTATCTCAAATTACTAGTGAAGAAATCAGAAAAGAAATTAATAAAGTTGAATGGCTGAATAAATCTAAAGGTCTTACATTGTATGGAACAGGTGGAAGTTTTAGAGCTCTAGGATCTGCCTATATAAAGAATTATAATTATCCACTTTCATTATTGCATGGATTAAAATTCGATATCGAAATAGGGATAATTCTTTTGGATCAAATGTCAGATGAAAACAAAGAAGTATTAGGTATACCTCCTGGTAGAACAGATACTATTTCAACTGCAGCAAAGATAATAACTCACCTGATTTTATCATCAAATGTAAAAAATATTATGATTAGTGGAACAAGTATAAGAGATGGATTGATAGCAGAATTAAATAAAGAAAATAGGATCAATCCAGATAAAGTTGCTTACTATAATGTACTTGCAAAAAACCAAAGATTTAATGGCATGCAAACTAAAATAAAAAAAATATTCGGTCCTATATTTGAAAAAATTGCAGATAAAGATCTTGAAAGGGTATTTAAAATTAGTACTAATCTTTCAGATATTTCTTGGGACGAACAGCCAGATATGAGAGGTAATATTGCCGCAAACAAAATCTTATCACTACCAGTAAGAGATTTAACTCATATTGAGAGGGTATGGATGGCCAAAGTTGTTTATCACAGATATATTGGTACTAAAGATAAACAACAAATTGATAAAAGAATAACCAATTTACTTTCAGAAAAGCAAAAAATTTCATCGTATGCTATAGGTCTAGGATTAAGATTTATATATAATTTTAGCGCAGGATTACCAAAAAATTTGGATAATATTAAATTTAAGATTAAGAAAAATAAATTAACTTGTAAAATAAAATCTGAAGCCAAAGCTCTCATGGATAAAGAAAATGAACGAAGATTTAAAAATTTTGCTAATGCCTGTAATTTAAATTATGAGATTATTTTCTAATAATTCTTAATGTGATTTTTAATTTTATAAAAAGGTAGAGAAAAGATGAGTTTTATATCAGCACAATTACCTGATAATGAAGAAAGAAGAGCAGAAGCAGTTGAGAGAACTGGTCTAATAGATTCCAATCAAGCAAGCCTATTTAATATTTACTGTGAATTGGCTAAAGAAATAACTGGATATGAAGCTGTTTTATTTCAATTGTTTGATAGTAAAGAAAGATGTTATTTAGCAGAAATTCAGCCTGAACAAGAAAAAACACAAAATTTAAGTAGACGCAGACCTAAAGATGGAAGTGTTTGTGCTCATGTTTTACTAGATACTAAACCATTAGTTGCCTTTGATGTTACAAAACATGAAATAACCAAAACTCACAGTAATGAAAAGGGTGTAAAAAGTTACATAGGTTTTCCTATTATAGACCAAAACAATTACGCACTTGGTATGGTTTGCATGATGACTTTTTCCAAAATAATAGAGTTGTCTCAAGATAAAATTGATTTAGTAGAAAAACTAATAAAAAAAGCTGCTCACCAGATAGATGTAATGACTGATCAAAAACTATTAACTTCTGATAGATTGATAAATGCTATAGAAATTTTTTATCAAGAAACAGGTTTAAGCGATATAATAATATTTAAAAATTTTATTCATGCTTGCAATAAAATGGAAATATCAAAAGATTTTGAAGAAATACTCTCTGATAATGGATTATTGAAAATTAATGAAAATTTAAAGTTAGAAATTACAGAAAAAGGAAAAATAATCCAAGATAAAATGGGGTTACACACAAAGATAATGAAAAACATTAAACTTGAAGGCAAACAAGCTAATGACCTTTTAGAAATGTTAGATGAATTGTAATTAGTAGGTAGATCATGTACGCAAAAGTCTTTCAATATAAATTTCCATCAGTTACTGAAGCTAAAGTTGCGGCTTCTTTTTGTTCGGATAATCTTGGAAAAAAAATTACTAAATATCATTTTCAATCTTTGAATATAATGATCGGTAAAGAAGGTGATTTATCAATTTTTATAAAATTTAATACTATTGATAAATTAAAAAAATTTGAACAAGAGTCTAGTGAGTTTATTCAAGAACTTAAACAAACTTTTGTGTTTAAAGAAAATCAATATGCAGGTGTTTTTGTTTATAATTATGAGTCTGAAGCAACATCAGCTCTAATAAAAATGACTACTCCTGTCTAATATAATTTAATAATCTTAGTGATGGTTTTATTAATTATTGAGAAAAAGAGAACTTTGCCTGACGAACATTTATTACTTTATTTATCACTCTGTAATCGTTATCAGGCTTCAAACACAAAAAACCCAAAAACCGAAGTCTTTGAGGGTGATCCAAGGCATTGACTTTATTGATATAGTTGGTTGCGGGAGTAGGATTTGAACCTACGACCTTCAGGTTATGAGCCTGACATTTTTGCCCCATTTTGCCTGTATATATAGGTTTTTGTTTGCAGTTAGCCACATAGTTAGACACTTATAATCAATTTTGATCACAGTATTTAACCTGTCATTTTTAATCAAATTTCACTAATAAGATGTAAAGTTAATTTAATATAAATGTAAAATTTATTTAATGATTAATTATTAATATGATTTTTTTATGAGGCGAAAACATGAATTTTGAAACTATAAAAGCGGCTTTCATAAAACATTATGAAGGTGACTTGCAACCATTTATTGAACTTTTTTCAAAAGATTTACACTGTGAGTCCATACATAAATCTAGTATGGGCAATAAAGTTAAAAGCTACGATGAATTGGTAAATATGGTTAAAGACGTGAAATGGGTAAGTGAACCTATAATTCAATGCGTATTAGAAACACCCAACACTGTTGTTAAGACAGTAGATGGATTTGATCCTAATTTTACATATCTTGAAATTGATCACATTCAAGATGGTAAAATAGTCAAACATATTTATGGGAAAGTTCCAAAATAAATCATTGAATTTTAAAATAATTAAAAATCCTTTTATAAAATTTAAAAATGAGATTATTGAACTTCCAATTTTGATTAGAAAGATTACAACTATGAAAACAAAAATATCCATAATTAGATTCAGACCTAAACCTGAATGTTTTGACGAATTTTTAACAAATGTAAAAGAACGTTCGAAAGAAAGGGCATTGTCAAAACCGCCTACTCATTATTTAATGACTACGTCGGATGAAGTGATAGCTATAGTTTTAAGAACAGAAACTGAGTTATCTGAAAGCTCAACCAGAGGTGTTAATTGGTTAGATACTCAAAGACATCTTCTTTTAGAGTATAACGAAGAAGATAGACACTCAATTCCCTTGACTGGAAATCTAGTCGAATACTAGTTTTTGAGGATAGTTGCAGTTGCGTATGCAGCAAATAAGATTGAAAAGCCTAAATAAGGCATAATATTTAAAAAATTAGCCGAAATAAATTCCAAGTTTTGGATGCAAGGTGTTTTGATATCCAAATACATACAATCAAGATTAAAAAATTTAAAATCCAAATTTTTGTTTCTTAACTCTAAAATTAAATTACTTCAAATAATATAATTAATTACGGCCATTAAAATTCTTCTTTAAAATTATTTGGTCAGAAATTTAAAATTATTCCTGACCAAATAAAATAGGATAAAATTTAATAATCTAATTATTAATTTCATAGAGACCAATTGTACCTGTCATTTCATATGCAACAGCAAGTAGAGGTTTTCCGGTAGGACTAACACTTGACGGGATAAATTCTAATCCCTCGGGAGAATTGTGATTTTCATTAGGCATTATATAACTCACCATATGTGGGTCAGATGGCAGCGTAATGTCATATGCAAAGATAGCGTTATTTCTCTCCATTCCTATAAATGCGTATGTTCTTCCATTAATCTTGCCTATTGCAAGAGCCTCAGGCTCTGGACCTTTGTCATCTGAACGATCATCAATTTTGGTAGGACCATTAGCATTAAACATTTCTGGAGAACGCTTCGAAATTATGTTTTCGAATGCGTTTCCACTGTCAAAAACTAGAGTCCCATCATCTTTCCAAATGGAAAATGATCTTCCGCCATAGGCATATATTATATCATGATCTCCATCGCCGTCAGTGTCACCAAGTGTTTTTGTGGTTTTTAAGCGTCCAAGGTTTTCTTTCTTTTGTAACTCATTAGCATTTGGAAACATAGTTTTATCAAGTTTTAATTTGCCAACGCGAGTTTCCTCAGAAAAACCATCGTAGTCTTTAGCGTCACCTTCATTTGCTGTAACTAAATATGTGCTTCCTTTTGTCTCATAGGATACGATTGCATCTGGCTGATACATCATCAAAACTGGCCATCGTTTCATATTTATTCCACCATCCTTATTTGATACATCATGAGAAGTTCTAGATACGTTTTTGAACCCAAGTCCACTCACATTAATAACCTTTGCAGAAGCTATATCAATTGTAGCTATGGCATTGTTTTCTTGAAGAGTTGCATAAGCCTTTTTACCGTCTGGAGCAAATGTTATATATTCTGGTTCAGCATCTTCTGCAAAACTTGAACCTGGTTTAATAATCCTTGCACCTGCTGGCATTTTAATATTATTAAGCGTTATCTGCTTAACATTTGCATTTTGTACACCGCTAGACAAATCTATAAGTGTAAAACTACCTTCTGGATCAATTTTGTAATCATCAGAGGGTTCACCTTCATTAGCAGTTAATAAATATCTACCATCAGGTGAGAATGCAATATTATCAGGCAAAGCTCCAGTTTTATACTCGGCCAATTTTTCCCCATTATTATTGAATATTTGAACATTACCTGGGGCATCTGCTTTTTTTTCTTTTATCGACGCTGCAATTAAATCTTTATGAACCGCTACTGCTGTAACATTACCACCTGACAAATCAAAAGGTGCTATTTTTTTTAAATTGAAAGGATCACTTATTGAAATTCTTTCTATAGTGCCAGTTTCAGAAGCTGTAACTAAAAGACTTTTAGATTGGGAGTGATAACGTATCATTTCTGCGTAACCTTCACCTTTTCCAATTTGAAAGGATGATATTTGATTAATTTCAATGGCCTTTGTAGAAATTGAACTTGTAAGTATAATAACTGAAGAAGTTACTAAAATTTTTAACATATTTTTATTAAACATAAATTTCTCCATTTTTAATATGAATATGCCTAACTTTTTTTACTGAATTGTTATTTTAATATTACAATTTAATGAAGTTTAAATTGAGCTAAGATTACGCTGTAGTATAGTTAGTAATTTTAAGTCTATTTGAAATATTTTTCTTTAAATTTTAAAGCAACGGAAACTAGTAATATTAGTATAGGCACTTCAACAAGAGGACCAATAACAGTTGCGAAAGCCTCTTTTGATGCAAGGCCAAAAGTGGCAATTGAAACTGCAATAGCTAATTCAAAATTATTTGAAGCTGCTGTGAATGATAAAGAAGTAGCCGTTGGATAATTAATATTTGCAAACCTGCTGATACCAAAACTAATAAAAAACATAATTAGAAAATATATGACTAGAGGAATTGATATTGTTAAAACATCCAAAGGCAGTTTCAAAATTTCATTTCCTTTTAGAGTAAACATAATAATTATTGTAAATAACAGCGCAATTAAAGTAATAGGACTTATTCTAGGAAGAAAATTGTTCACGTACCATTCTTCACCATATCTTTTAACTAATAATGATCTTGTCACAAAACCTGCTAAAAATGGAATACCAAGATAAATTAGAACAATTTTGGAGATGTATAATATGGAGATATCAATAATTTGTCCACCATATCCAAAAAATTCCGGCAAAATTTTTAAAAAAAACCACGCATAAGGCGCGAAGAATATAATTTGAAAAATTGAATTAAAGGCAACTAATCCTGCTACATACTCTGAACTTCCTCTAGCCAACTCATTCCAAACAAGAACCATTGCTATACATCTAGCTAGACCAATTAGTATGACACCAGTCATATATTCAGGCTTATCAGAAAGAAAAGTAAGAGCTAAAAAAAACATTAATGCAGGGCCTATTATCCAATTTTGAAATAAAGACAAAGCTAAGACTTTCTTATCTTTAAAAACTTCAATTATTTTTTCATATTTTACTTTTGCTAAAGGTGGATACATCATTAAAATAAGCCCTATTGCAATAGGAATATTTGTATTACTGTAAGTTATTGAATCAAGAAATTTAGGCATATTTAGAAAAACATTACCAATAACTATACCTATAATCATTGCAAGAAAAATCCATAAAGTTAGGTATTTATCTAAAAATGATAGATTTAATTTTTTATGTTTTGGATACATCTTTTATTTAAGCAACTTCTCGACCACTTGCCCATACTTTTCTAATGATTGGTAAATCCTTTTTAATACTTAATCTTACCAAATCTGCTTTTAAACCTTCTTTAATCATTCCTCTATCATTTAAGCCTGTAACTTTACAGGGGTTAGCAGTTACTGCAGCGATACTTTTGGGTAAATTATTAGATTTTATGCCCCACATTATCGCTGCCATCATCAATGATGAAGGCACGTAATCAGAACTTAAAATATCTAGAAGGTCTTTATCAATAAGTGATTGAGCTGAAACATTACCTGAATGAGATCCTCCTCTTACTAAATTTGGTGCTCCCATTATTATTTTTATGTTACTGCTTTTACACTTTGTTGCTGCTTCAAGAGTGGTTGGAAACTCAGCTAAATTTATACCTTGTGAACAACTCTCTTCCACATCAGAAATTGTAGTATCATCATGACTAGCCAATACTGCATTTAATCTTTTACTAAATTTTATTGTTTCAATTTTATGTTTTTTACCAAACATTTTTTGAAGATCTTTTAAGTATGAAAAGTGTTGTTGAATTTGTGATTCCGAAAGACCAAATTTACCTGATAAATAAACTTTGAACTGTGAAACATCACGAAACTGTCTTTGGCCTGGTGTGTGATCCATCAGACTAACTATTTTTACCTTATCCTGATCGTTGAATTCTTCTAACTCCTGAATTAAATTTTCTGAACATATTTCAGCTCTTAGATGAATAAAATGATCAATCTTAAAAGATTTGTCTTTTGATAAGTTATTGATAGAGGTGGCTGTTTCTCTTGCATATTTGTCATATCTATGCACACCATCTCTGTTAATAGATCCTACTCTTAAAGCATCGAAAACAGTTGTAATACCTGCAGATGCTAATTCTCCATCGTGAGCTGTAAGAGCATTATTTATAGGCCAATTTACACCAGGTCTTGGTTTGAGATGCCTTTCTAAATTATCTGTGTGTAGTTCAACTAAACCTGGTATTAAATAATCTTCATTGCAATCTATAGATCTAGGTATATAGCTTTTTCCTTTATTGACCCTTTTAATAAACCCATCTTTTAATTGAATACTTCCCAAAAAGACTTCGTCTTCAGTTACAATATTAACATTATTTAAAATGACATCAGACAACATGAAATCCTTAAATTTCCATACATATGACTCTAATATTACAGTTTTTTTAAAAGTTAAAATATATTAATTAAATTGAAACAAAACTATAATATGTAAATCTCATGGAAGAATATTATAAAAGATATGCAATATATTATGCACCTTTAGAAAATTCAGAGCTAGATGTGTTTGGTAAATGTTGGTTAGGATGGGATCCTTATAAAGGTTTAGAAATTACTAAGTCAGATCTTTCAAGTTCACCCAATTTACAGAAATTTTCTAGATTTGTACTTGCACCAAAACAATATGGATTTCATGGCACAATAAAAGCTCCATTTAGATTAAAGGATGGGTATACCTTTAATGATCTTGAAAATAAAGTTTGTGAAATATCAAAACAAATACATAGTTTTCATTTAGACGAACTAATTATTAAAAAATTAGGTAATTTCATTGCATTAATTCCTACTAATAATCTCAAAGTAAATGAAGTATCTAATAAATTTGTAAAGGGATTAGATTATTTAAGAGATGAGCTTTCTGAAGATGAATTAAAAAAAAGAAATCCTGAAAAATTAACCCCAAATCAAAAAAAAATGCTCTATAAGTGGGGTTATCCTTACGTATTTAATGAATTCAAATTTCACTTAACTCTTACCAGTAAATTAAATATTGAGGAAATTGATGGCGTGTTTAAATCTCTTCAAAACATTTTAAAACAAGTTAATTTAAGTAAGATAAACTTTAATAATATTTGTATTTTTGGACAAAAGAGTGATGAAAAATTTTATTTTATTAAAAGATTTAAATTTAATAATTTAAAGCATTAATTAAGTTATTTACGCCTGTTTCTAAATCAATGTCATTTTTAACATAGATTGTATCCGAAGGTAATTTTCCAACTTCTCTATTAAGTCTTTTTTTAATATCATCCTTACTTTCTCTATTTCTTGATATAAGACGGCTTTCAATAGCTTTTTTTGAAGCAATAATGCAAATAATCTTTGCATCAGGATAACTTTCCCTAATTTGCTTCAAAGCGAGTCTTGATCCATTAAAAATTACATTAACACCTTTTTTCAATTCATCTTCAATATTTTTTGGAATACCATATGATAAGGAATGTGCTTGCCAGCTTATTGCAAAAAAACCATCTTTAACCTTATTTTGAAAATCAGTATTTGATATAGCGATATGGTCTTCATTATTTTTATCGAGGGTTCTGGTAATATACCTTTTTACAAAGTAAAAATTTTCTAGCCTAGCTTTTATTTCATTTAATAAAGTATCTTTACCTACTCCAGAAGCTCCTACAATCACAAATAAATTGCCATTAGTTTTTTTCATTAATTCATAAATTTTCTAAATTGACTTCTCTTGTAGCAACTTTGTTTCTAGCTGTTTCATCATGAAATATTCCTATTATAGCTGAACCATTTAGCTTAGCTTTTTCTATTAAATCTAATACAACATTTTTATTATTTTGGTCCAGACTTGCGGTTGGTTCATCTAAAAGTAAATACGGATAATTATGAATAAAACCCCTAGCAATATTTACTCTTTGTTGTTCACCTCCTGAGAAAGTTAAGGGAGATAAGTTCCACAAATTTTTTGGAATATTAAGTCTTTCTAATATTTCTTGAGCTTTTTTTAATGCAATTTTTTTTTCACATCCAATCTCAAGCAAGGGTTCTATTACAACATCTATTGTTGGCACTCTAGGTACAACTCTCAAAAATTGACTAACATACCCCAATTTATTCTTTCTTAGTGTTAAAATATCTCTAGGTGATGATTTTCTAATATTAATATCTGAAATAAGAACATCACCTTTACTTATCACATAACTTCCATAGATTAATTTTAATAAAGTAGATTTACCTGTGCCAGAGTTACCAGTAAGTGCAACAACCTCACCTTTATTAACTCTGAAGTTTATATTTTTAAATACATTTATGTTTGTATCGTTTTGATTATAAAGTTGGAATGATTTGTTTAAATTTTTAATTTGTATCATTTTACACCTGTAATACTGAACTAACTAATAATTGCGAATATTTATGCTGTGGATCATCTAAAACCTGATCACACAAACCAGCTTCTATTACATTTCCATTTTGCATTACAATTATACGATCAGCTAAAAGTCTAACTACTGCAAGATCGTGTGTAACTATTACTGCAGCAATGCCAAGTTCTCTTACAAGGTTTCTTAATAAATCCAAGATTTTAGCTTGTACAGATACATCCAAACCTCCAGTAGGTTCATCCATAAAAATCAATCTTGGTCTAGTTACAAGATTTCTTGCAATTTGAAGTCTTTGTTGCATTCCTCCAGAAAAAGTACTTGGCTTATCATCAATTCTGCTAACATCAATTTCAACTTTTTCTAGCCAATTTGCAGCAATTTCTCTAATTTCACCATAATTTCTATGACCAATTGCCATTAATCTTTCACCAATATTTCCTCCTGCACTTATATTCATTCTGAGACCATCACGAGGATTTTGATGCACAAATGCTAGATCAGATCTTTGAATTAAACGAAGTTTTGGTTCCGAAATTTTTGTAAAATTGAGGATTGTTTTTGATTTGTCGTTTAAGAAAATATCTCCTTCATCAACTTCTAAATTTCCATAAATACAGTTTAATAATGTAGACTTCCCAGAACCTGACTCGCCAACAATTCCAAGGACCTCTCCAGGATTAATATCTAAAGATACATTTTTGCAACCTATATTTTGGCCATAGTATTTAGAAATATTAGAGGCTTGAAATAAGAAATTTTGCTTCATAATTAATCTTCTTTTTTTGAATTTAATTTGGTTTGTTCTTTGCAATAGTCTGTGTCTGAACATATGTATGATCGTTTACCATCATCTGAAACAATAATTTCATCTAAATAACTATCACTGGATCCACATATTGAACATTTGAAATTAGCTTTCATAGCTTCAAAAGGATAGTCTTCAAAATCAAGACTTTTAACATTTGTATAAGGTGGAATAGCATAAATTCGTTGTTCTCTTCCAGCGCCAAAAAGTTGAATAGCTGGACTATTATTCATTTTGGGATTATCAAATTTTGGAATAGGAGAAGGGTCAGTAACATAATTTCCATTTGTTTTTACTGGATATGCATATGCTGTCTCAATATGACCATGTTTTGCAATATCTTCATAAAGTTTTACATACATTAATCCATATTCAGAAAGAGCATGCATTTTTCTAGTTTCTACCTCCCTTGGCTCTAAGAATCTAAGAGGTTCTGGAATTGGTACTTGATATACTAATATTTGTTTTTCTTTTAATTTTGTTTCAGGAATTCTGTGTCTGGTCTGTATAAGAGATGCATCTGAAGTTTTTTCAGTCACAGCTACATTTGCAGTTTTTTGAAAAAATTTTCTTATTGATACAGCATTTGTAGTATCGTCGGCGCCTTGATCAATTACCTTTAAAACATCTTTGGGTATTAAACACGCAGATGTTACCTGAATTCCACCAGTACCCCAACCATAAGGCATTGGCATTTCTCTTGAGGAAAAAGGTACTTGATAGCCAGGTATACATAATGCTTTCAGAAGAGCTCGTCTTATCATCCTTTTTGTATTTTCATCTAAATAAGCAAAATTATAAATTTGAATATCTAAATTTTCATTTTTACTCATTTCATTCATTTTATTACCTTTTCATATTAACTTTGGCGTCAGCTCTAATTTTTCTAATGAGCTCTAGTTCAGATTGAAAATCAACATAATGTGGTAGTTTTATGTGCTCTAAAAAACCAGTCGCTTGAATGTTGTCGCAATGTGAAATAACAAATTCTTCGTCTTGTGCTGGTGCGCCAGAATAATCTTCACCTAATTCTTTCCATCTTAAAGCTCTATCGATCAAGGCCATTGCTAAAGCTTTTCTTTCAGTCTGTCCGAATACTAAACCATAACCTCTTGTAAATTGTGGAGGTTCAATTTTGGATCCTTGAAATTGATTTACCGTTTCACATTCAGTTAAAATGATCTCAGCAACATTAATTTCAAAACCTAATTCTGGAATATAAAGCTCAATGTCAACTATGCCAATTCTTAGTTCCCCTACAAATGCATGATTTCTTGCATATCCTCTTTGAGTAGAATATGCGAGACCAAGTAAAAAACCCTCATCTCCTCTTGATAATGCTTGTAACCTTGCCGAACGAGATGTTGGATAGCTAATAGGTTCTCGAGTTATATCGATAGGATCAAGATTGTTATCTTTTTCGTTTTGCATTAAATCTTCTTGATTTAAAAAACTTAAAACGTGAGGCATTTTGTTGTCATTATATTTTTTTTTTGGACTAATAGGTGCTTCATTTTCAGCTAGTAATTTAAAGTCTAAAAGCCTATGCGTGTAATCAAAAGTAGGACCTAATTTTTGTCCACCTGGTATATCTTTAAAAGTTGCTGAAATCCTTCTAAGGCATGTCATATTTGCTGTATTAACTGGTTTGCTGTAACTAAATCTTGTAAGAGTTGTTCTGTAAGCTCTTAACAAAAATATAGCTTCTATCAAATCACCTCTAGACTGTTTTATAGCTAATGCAGCAAGGTCTTTATCATATAGAGAACCTTCAGACATTACTCTATCAACGCCAAGTGTGAGTTGTTCTGATATTTGATCAAGGGAAATATTTGGAATGGATGTATCACCTCTTCTTATTTCTGACATCCAAGAATGAGCGTTATCAATTGCTACTTCCCCACCTTTAACAGCTACATACATCTAAAGCTCCGATTTTATGATATTAATTTTTGTTGAACGAGGAATAGATAAAATTTCTAAGTCATTTGTGAAATAGAAATCTAAACCTAAAGGATAAAGATTATTATTTTCGATAAATAATTCAGGATTAGGTAAATCAATATTTAATTTATTTTTTATGCCTGGACCATCAATGTTGCATTTTACTTTTTTATATTTTGTTTCTTCAATTATTAAAGTTGCAGATCTTTCTGGATACTCAGGAACTCCTATTTTGAAATCATTTAATGGCAATAAAGATTTCCATGTACCAATTACAAAATCAGCATTCTTTTTGTTACTAATAATGGCACCAGTGTTAAAAATTAACCAATTCCTTACTTCATCTGTATTATATTCTTTTGAGAGGTAAACATTACTCTCATTATCACATAACGTAATTAATATTGTCGCTGCTGCATTTGACAATACACTTGGTTTGTTAAGTTTATTTATCTGAAAAGTTCTACCTGGATATGATGTTGCATTTACTAATGATCTAAAAGCAATAGAACTATTTATAGAATTTTCAGAAAAAGGATAATTTTCCATTAATCGCTTTCTCCTCTTACAAGAGTAAAAAAATCAACTTTTGTAGCTTCAGCTTTTGAGAGAATTTTGTCTTTATTATCTTTTTTAATTTTTTCTAAAGGAATAATAATATTTTTATTTATTTCTTTAGACATTTTAGTTTGCATAAGAGCATCACATAATGCGCTTATTTCAGCTTTTTTCTTACTTCTTCCTTGAACATAACTATGACCTATTGTTCCACAATTCAATTTTAAGGAACATCTAGTTATAGTAACTTCACCAATATTAAATTTATCTCCAGTTACACCCATTCTTCCTTGAGCCATTATGCTTCCAATTTCAGGTGTTCTTAACCATACATAATTGACTTTTATTTTTTTTTGTTCCCAGAGATTTAACAAATCACTTTGGCTAGATGTTGCTAACAAACTCATCCAAGATTTTCTTTTTTCAATCATTTAATTACTTCTTTACTATACAACTATACAACTTATAATTATAAAACATTAATTATACAATTATATTTTTATTAAGTTTTTATTACATGAATTCTAAACTCATTTATTATCAAATTTATGAAGCATTAAAAAAAGATGTGGCGGATAACATATACAATTCAGGTGATAAACTACCTTCTGAAAATCATCTTTCAAAAAGATTTGGAGTAAATAGACACACGGTTAGAAGAGCTTTGCAAATATTAAAAAATGAAGGAATTTTGTTTTCTAAAAGAGGTTCTGGTGTAATTGTTCAAGCTTCTAAGTTAAAATATAAACTTGGAAAAAGAGTAAGATTTTCAGAGAATATTACTCATGAAAACAATATTCCTAAAACAACAATTATTAGATCAGAGTATAGAAAAGCATTTAAGATAGAAGCTGATAATTTAAAAATAAATTCAAAAGATGAGATTCTTTTAATAGAAACAACTGGTAAAATTAATAATATTCCAACTATTATAACTAAAAGAATAATTCCAAATAAAAGGTTTCCCAGTTTTCTAGAAATATTTCAAAAAGAATTATCTGTCACAAACACACTAAAGTTGTTGGGTGTAAATGATTTTATTAGGTCAAACACTAACATAATCGCAGAGCTAGCTGATAGTATTCAAGCAAATTTACTTGATTGTAAAATTAATAGCCCACTTCTTAAAACAACATATGTGAATCAAGATTTAAATTGTATTCCAATAGAGTTCACTCAGACATGGTTTGTTGGCGAAAGAATTCAATTAACATTAGAAGATTAAGCTTTTGATATTTGTAATATAAAATTAATAAAATTAAGATAACTAAAATATATGAATCAAATACAATCAAATCAATTTTCAGGATATATTTTACAGGGCAGTAAATTTTTGCATCATAATAAAATGCAATCGGGAACCATAACTATTGAAGATAAATTTTTAACTTCAATTGAAGTTAATAAAACTAATCAATACCCAAAAAAAAATTATCCAGTTATAGATTTGACGGGTTTTTGGGTGTTACCTGGAATAATAGACTTACATGGAGATGGATTTGAAAGACAATTATTTCCAAGGCCAGGCGTAAGTTTTGATATGAATGATACTCTTAAAATAGTTGACAAAGAACTTTCCATTAATGGCATTACTACGGCTTACCTAGCATGTAGCTATAGCTGGGAAGGTAGAATAAGAAGTCCTGAATACGCTAAAATATTTTTAGAAAATCTCAATAAATACAGACCTTCTATGATAACTAATATAAATGTTCAGGTAAGGTACGAAACGCATCTTGTAGAAAAAGTTCAAGAACTTATTGATTTAATTACAGAATACAAACTTAATTATGTGGTATTCAACAACCATATACCTGATGCCATAGAAAAAATTCAAAACAAACCAACAGCAT
The DNA here is from genome assembly GCA_902595515.1 of uncultured SAR116 cluster alpha proteobacterium. Taxonomy (GTDB): domain Bacteria; phylum Pseudomonadota; class Alphaproteobacteria; order Puniceispirillales; family Marisalimonadaceae; genus Marisalimonas. The sequence goes on along the minus strand of CACJQK010000001.1, from coordinate 232,166 downwards.
TTGCAACATGGGCTAATAAAATGTCTATGGAAAAAAGTGAACTTGCAAATATTGTGAATTATCGATTAACAAAAGAAAATGAAGTAAGTGATAGTTTAAAAACATTAAGCAATTTTATGAAATCTAATAATATTAAATTTGGTTCGCATGATGATGAAAGCAAAAAGGATAGAAAATGGTTTAGAAGTTTTGGTGCTAATATTTGTGAGTTTCCAACAAGTATTTTAGCTGCTAAAGAAGCATACTTCAATAATGAAAATGTAATAATGGGTGCGCCTAATTTAGTCAGAGGTGGTTCACATAATGGAAATATATCTACATTAGAATTATTAAAACTAGGATACTGTAGTATTCTAGTATCAGATTATTATTATCCATCACTACTCCAGTCAATTTGGTATTTGTTAGATCATAAGATATGTTCTATTGAAAATGCATGGGCATTAATATCAGAAAATCCCGCAAAGGCACTAAATATTGACAAAAGAGGAGCTATCAAAGTAGAAAATTACGCAGATTTAGTAATTATTAACCCAAAAACAAGAGAGATAGAAGCAACAATATGTAATGGAAAGATTGCAAGTGTTTGTAAAAGCGTTGTTGACAGATTTATTAAATCATCAAATGCAGTATCCTAATCTATTTATATTTTGATATAAAATCTTCAACACTTAAAGTTCTAAAGTCGTCTAAGGAAGATCCTATTTTCTCATGAGACCAATTCCACCATTGAATTTCAGACAATTGAATTGCAATTTTTTCTGAAAACCTTCTTCTAATAATTTTAGCGGGATTTCCTGCTACAATAGTATAACTTTCCACATCTTTGGTAACAACAGAACCAGCTCCAATTATAGCACCATCTCCAACTGTAATGTCAGGTTTAACAATAGCAGCATGTCCTATCCATGTGTCATTGCCAATTATAGTTTTTCTGGAATATCGGTTTTTAAAAAAATCTTTGTCATGTTCTTTGTCTTCCCAATAGTCAGTTGATCTATATAAAAAATGATGAAGACTTGCTTTTTCCATTGGATGGTCCGTTGGACCTATTCTAACGGAGCTTGCAATATTAGAAAATTTTTTTATGTCTGTATTGGCTATATCACAAAATCTTGTACAATAAGAATAATCACCGAAATTAGAATTTGAAATAATAGAATATTCACCTATTTCAACAAATGAACCAAAATCACTGTCTACAACTTGACAATCTGAGTGAATTAAAGGTCTGTTTTTATCAAGTTTTTTCATGTTAATAACTAGGTGCTAAAAAAATAAAAACATTGAGATATGTTAACTCTAGTATCTTCAATCGTTACTCCTATCTATAAAAAATTTCATCTAACCAGTAAGGATTAGACCAAGCATATTTACCATACTCGTTTAATACTGTTACTCTAAAAAAACTTGTATCAAGCTTATTTAAATCAAATTTGGCACTTGTAATGTTGTAACCATTTTTGGAAAGGCAGGTATTAGAGGAGCCTGAAATAATTATGTGTGAAGCTGGACTACATTGTATTAAAAGTTCATTATCATCAAGTTCTATATTATGTATTGCTATCCCTGTAGAAGAGTAATAATTGCCATTTTTAAGAGAATATAAAATATTTTGTATAGACAGGTTTTTGCATTTTACGAATACCCAACCTCCTAAAGCATCTTCTTTATGAAAATGCGAATCGTCAGATGCAGTTAGTAAAATTTTTTTATTATTGTTTAGTAGGAAGTCAGCTGTAGCTATTCCACTACCTCTATTTGAGCTAATTGTTGCTGCGTGATTATAGATTTCAACTGCGTGAGCATTACTTACTTTAATGGCCTCATCAGAAGATAATGAATACCACTCTGGATGAGCTATTGTTAAAAATGCTCCAGTCTCTATGATTCTGTTAAGTAGTTCATCTACTGTTTCATTATCAGATGCAATTTTGAAATCTAAAGGCAAACCGTTAGCAACAAGATGCCACAAGCCAGCTCTTTCGTACTTTTTCCCTTTTACATGAATTTCAGCACTTGGAATTGTAATAAAATCTTTAAAATTAAAATCAGAAACATCATTTACACTTTCTGCAGCAAATCTCTTGTCATGCCATAAATGATCAGAAAGACATGTAAAATCATAGCCATATGATTTGTAAAACTCAATCACAGTTTTTGGTTTAAGCAGTCCGTCAGAGTAATCGCTATGTCCATGCAAATTGCCTTTGTAAAATTTTCCAGATTTGTCAAATGGTTTTAATTTCATACTATCCCCTTTTTTAGAAGATCATTACGAAATAATTTTTCATTTTTTTAACAAATATTTTAATAAAAAATTAAATTTCAATTACCAGAATTTCCACCATGGCTTATCTTTTGTACCATTAGAAGAGTTTGTATCTTTTAGAGGTTCGATATCTTTTTTAACAGTTTCTAATCCACCTGTACCAGTTTGGCCAAATTTTTCCGAGGCAGCTTTTTTTGCGATTTCGTATGCTTCTGTTAATTTTACTTTAGCTTCCTCAGGTTTTTTTTGTGCACACATTTCAAAACCTTCTAACAGCATTTTTTCGACTGTATCAGCGTCAGATTTATCTATTCTAGGTAACTCTAATCTTATTCTGGCTCTTAACATAAGAAGGTTAACATCATCACATTTATCTATAAGTTTTTGAAAAATTTCTTCTGTATTAACTAATGTTCCAGCTTCCTGAGAAGACACCTCATTGCTTATATTTTTTGTATCTTTGCTTTGAGCTTGAACAAGTAACGGGTAAATTAAAAAAACTATTATTAAAATATATCTATTCATAGTAAATCCTTTATTTCTTAATCTCTATACCAATTAATAATCTTCTTAGTTTGGCTGACATAGTATCAATGCACATTACAGCAACTAAAACTAAAATTGCCATGTAAGCAACGTTTTCAAAATCATTTCCAGTCATTAATGCCCCAAGGAAATGTAAGCCTATACCTCCAGCACCCATTGCCCCAATAATTACGGCAGCTCTTGTGTTAGATTCTAGGTAATATAAACTTTGTGAAATGAAAATTGGTAGTATTTGTGGAATGATACCAAATCTATGTTGAAGAACTTTGTTTGCACCAGTTGACTGGATACCTTCTTTATCTTTTTTATCAGTATTTTCTATAGCTTCAGACATTAATTTACCAAGAGTGCCTGTGTCTGTAAATGCGATTGCAAAAATTCCGGTAAAAAGTCCAGGACCGAAAGCTCTAAGGAATATTAAACTCCAAATTAACATATCTATTCCACGAAGCATGTCGAAGAGTCTTCTCAGAAAAAACCTTATTGAGGAAAGTGGAGTAACATTGTAAGCAGCAAGAAAAGCTAGTGGAAGACCAACCATTGAGGCAATTAATGTTCCAAGAATGGCCATTAATAATGTTTCAACCATAGCAAACAAAACGGTGTTGTGGTGCCATATTTCATTTTCTAAAAATTCATTTACAACAAGATTAAAATTTGAAATTTTTGGATCTACTCTGTCTTCATTAAACATAAGTGATATAGCGTCAAGAAATCCCTTTCCAACAAGAGGGCTATCGAAATCAAACCAAAAATATTTCCATCCTAACTCGTATCTATGAACTTCGACTTTTGATCCATATACCTGAAGCCTTTCATATAAAGAAGGTCTCACTTCAACTTTATTTTCTGTTGCACGCATCCAACTTGGCAACATACTTTCCTTTCCAACATACCCATCAACATAAGGTTTACCATTTTTATTAAGCTTAAAAATGAATGGTTCATTGATATTAGGAAAATTTCTCATTTCCACTCTATTTGGAAAGAAAACAAACTGACCACCATTATCAAAGTTAACAATTGTAGATTGATTATTTTTATTTCTAATAAGCCAAGTGGGATCATCTTTATAAACATGCCTATGACCACCCTCAAATCTTACATCAATTTTCTGAGGATCTTTCCAATTCATTTTTATATGGTCTTTGTGAGCATATATATCTAACATAAACATAGACGCTCGATCTTTATTCCACTTTTTAGCTAAGTTAGGTAGATCAAAGTGTATTATTGACCCAATTAAATAAACCATAAACATAAATCCAGTTATAATAAGAATTCTAATATGTTTTTTATGTTTTAGATCAACTGCATCAATAACATTTTGATTTAATACTTGCTCCATTACTTATTGTCTCCAATTAATCTACCCCTAAGAAATCTGGAGAAATAATCTAAGGAAATTATAGTGATAACTAATAAAAACATAATAGCTATAATTTCGTCTCCATATCTAAACTGAATTACAGCAGACAATGCTTCTCCAATACCTCCAGCACCTACAAAACCAAGGATGGTTGACGCTCTTACATTAATTTCTAACCTCAGAAGGGTGTATGAGATAAACAAAGGTATTACTTGAGGAATAACTGCAAATCTAACTCGTTGCCACCAACTTGCTCCACAAGATTGTAAACCTTCAATTGGTTTGTTATCAGCATTTTCAATAGCTTCAGAGAATAATTTTCCTAGAGCTCCAGCAGTATGAATTACTATTGCAATAACTGCAGGTAATTCTGATTTTCCCATCAGATACAAAAATATCATAGCAATAACCAACTCAGGAAATGATCTCAAAATGTCCATGGTTCTTCTTGAGAAAGTAACTATATATTGGTTTTTAATTAAATTTTTACTTGCAAACAGGCTCAAGAGAAGAGCAAAAATTGCCCCGAATAGTGTTGAAAAAAAAGCCATGTTTATTGTTGATATTAAATCTGGAAGATATTTGAATACATATGCATACCATCTCCAACCAGACTCAAATGCTTCTTTGAAAAGATCAACAGGGTAGTCAAAAAATTTACTCAATCCCCTTTGAAAGCTTCCTGCATTATTTTCTTCTGCTATTGTAAGTCCACTGGAAAGAAGAAATAAAATAGCCAAAATGCTTATGAAAGAATAAATTAATCTTTTAAAAGCCATTGCTTTTAGGTTTTTCTCAATTGTCTCAAAACCTAAAATATTGTCTGAATACATTTTACTTCCAACTATAATATTATTATTGATTGAGTTAATAAAGTATGCAAAAGACAACTAATTACTGTCTTTTGCATATTAGTAATTAGCCTTTTTTCTTCTTGGCTTCTAATTTTGCTTTTCTAGCTTTTACAATTACTTCATAGAAACTATGATCAACTGGAACCCAAGCTTTTACAATGCCATTTGCAACATCTTCACTGCATTTTGGATCATTTTTGTGTATCCATTGCTTCAATCCAACCATAACATCTCTAGCTTCCTGTGGTAATTTCTTTGGCATTACAATCGGGCCATTAGGAATTAACTTTGATGACCAAACCTGAACTAGGTCGTCCATATTTAAGATACCTTTATCAACCATTTTTCTTAAATTACCAGATGAGTATCCTTCTTCCCATTTACCAACACCAGATACCCATGTAACACCAGCATCAACGTCTCCATTTAAAACAGCTAATACATTGTTTTCGTGTCCGCCAGAAAACTGTGTCTTTGAGAAGTAAGTATCAATATTAACGTTATATAATTCTGGTAATTCAATAGATGGGATTAGATATCCAGAAGTAGAATTAGGATCAGCAAAACCTAATTTTTTTCCTTTAAGATCATCCAGAGATTTAATACCTGAATCTTTCCTAGCTACCATTACTGAATAATATCCAGTATCGCCAGTAGGTTGCATTCTAGTTAAAATTGGTACAACAGCATTTGGATCTTGTAGATAAATTCCAGCATAGCCAGAAGAACCAAACCATGTGTAATCAAGGTTGCCACCAAGCATTGATTCCATGGTTCCAGCATAATCTTTGAATGTAAACAATTTAGCTGGTACACTATATGCTTTTTCAACATAATCTTTTAGACATCCATTTCTTGCAATGATATCTTGCGATGCTTCATCTCCAAGAAAACCAATTCTGAACTCGGGCTGAAATTTACTGAGGTCCATTTTTGGTCCATCGTATTTTTTATCTGCATTAGCTGTAGAAACCATTAAAAAAGCGGTCACTACAGCTAAAAAACTATATAATTTTTTTAACATTTATGTTTCTCCATTTATTTAAGTTTGGTCTTCTAATTTTCATAAGTTCATGCAGTCTTCTTAATATCTGCGCTCTCTAATGAAACTGATGTCATAGTGCCTTCAAAAGCTTCGTCAGCTTCAGCACCATAAATTTCTCTAGCTTTTTGATTTGTAAGTTTTGATGGTAAATCATCAAACACTATTTCTCCGTTCTGCATACCAATAATACGATCACAATACTGCTTTGCAGTATCTAGAGTATGTAGGTTACAAATCACTGTGATATTTTGTTCATCATGAATTTTTCTAAGAGATTCCATAACAAGTCTAGCATTTAAAGGATCTAATGAAGCTATAGGTTCATCTGCAAGGATTAGTTTAGGGTCTTGCATCATAGCTCTACATATTGCAACTCTTTGTTGCTGACCACCGGAGAGTGTTTCAGCTCTTTGTAGAGCAGTCTGTATCATGCCAAATTTGTCTAATAAGTTTAATGCGGCATATCTTTCTTCAGATGTAAAAAGTTTTAGACTAGCACGCACAGTAGACATCTCATTCAATTTGCCTAAAATAACATTTGTAAGAACATCCAATCTTGGAACAAGATTAAACTGTTGAAATATCATGGCACAATTTTTTTGCCATGCGAGTTTATCCTTTTTCTTCAAATCTAATATATTTTGATCTTGGAAAAGAATTTCGCCAGAGGTAGCGTCAGTGAGTCTGTTTATTGTTCTTAATAATGTAGATTTACCAGCACCTGATCTTCCAATAATTCCAATCATTGAGGAATTTTCAACATTTATTGTTACATTATTAACAGCTTTAACTTGATCAAAATATTTAGAAATATTAATTATTTTAAGCATAAAAAATCTCCATGATTCTTAACTTTTTGATCTTCAAATATTTCAGTTTTGTTTAATTTTTATTTCTAAATTGTTAAATTAAAATTTAGTTATAGAAATCAGTAGTTTAATTATAGAAAAAAATTATTTCTTATTTGAATGTTATATGAATGATCAAAATAAAAAATAATTTTTTGATGATTAAAGAATCATCTTGTTAACATTTCCAATTTAAAACAAAGTTTTTTTGCTCATCTGTATCAATTGATCCTGGTCTATATTTTCTTATAAATTTAATGGCATCTTTTGTGGATATTCCTAATTTAGCTAATAATAATGATGCGATTGTACCAGTTCTACCTAATCCCGCCTTACAATGTATAATAATATTTTTTTCTTTTTTTAAAAAATTTTCTAGATCCGAGAGAAGTAAATTTAACTTTAAAAGTGAATTTTTAGTAGGTATATCAAAGTCAGTTATTGGAAAGTGAAACCAAGCGAAGTTATTTAATTTAATTTCCTTTGTTAAATTCTCGGATCCAAGTGATTTTAATTCTGATGTTTCTAAAAGAGACACAATAATGTCAATTTGGTGATTTTTAAAAATTTTTAGTGTATTCTCAATTCCAATAATTTGGTTGTTAGAATCTAACAATGTGCCAGGACAGCCACATAACCCTAGTTTTCCAAAGTTTTGAGAATAATGAAATTCGCTAAAATAAATATCTTTTAATGGTATCCATGTAATTAGATCATCTTTTTGTAATTCATATTTTAAATTAACTACCATAAAATTAAGTATACAGTTATTGATTACAAAAATATTAAGCTCAATATTACTGAACGGACTCTATTTGCAATCTTATATTGTTTTCTTTTCTTAAAGGAAAAGCTTAATTTTACTGAGTATCTCCTAACACTTGGATTTTTTGTAGGCGTTATAATATTAATATCAGGATAATGATTTTGAACATGATATTAAAAATGCTTTCAGAAATTAGAAAGTGCTAGCATTGGACATCACAAATAACCCAAATAAAATTGCCATTATAGTTGCTTTTACCTTTTTAATTGCTGGCATTGTAGAAGGAATTATAGGTATTGATCTTCCAACTACATCTATTACCATCACGACATTTTATGTTTCACCGTTACTAGCTTTAGGATTAAATTTAGTCCCAATGACAGTTGCAAATATTTGTCAATTTAGTAAGTCTCATAACCCTAAGCAAATAATGAGTAGATATTTTATTTAATTCCTAAAAATTATTAAGAATTTTGCTTAAAAATTATGAATTAAGGGTTTTTAAAGAAACTAAGTGCTTCAGAAAGTACTCTAATGTTATTTTTTGATAATAAAATAGCATTTTTAAAGTAGGAAGCTGCAATTTCATTATTACCCAGCTTTACCTCTAATTTTCCCAAATTAAGATTTACATCTGCTCTTTGACATAGATCAATGTTCAAGCAATTTAAATAATCAGCCTTTGCATTTTTATAATCTTTAATAAAGAAATAAGTATTAGCTCTATTAATTAAGCTCTCAACAAGGTAACTATTAGGTATATCTTTACTCTTAATGTTAATAGAAAGTAGATTTATGACACCCTGGTAATCTTTTAATTGAAACTTTTCTTTAGCTGCTTCTACATTTTGAACAAAATTAATTTTGGGTAGTTTGATGAAAGTGTCGTTAGTGGGCAATGCTGCTAACAGTACCGAATTAAAATTAATAAATAAAAAGATTGAGAAAATAATTCTAAGAATCAAAGAAAGAATCCATAAATGTTACAAATTTATTACAATATTATTAAATTTTTGTGACAAATCAAGTTTTTAATTTTATGTAAGCATTCTAGGAAAAAAATAATCTATTACTTGCCCGTTCGAAAAATAAGGTATTTTAAAAGTATTTTCAGGATACTCTATGATAACAACACCACAAGTAACTAAATTGGCAGGTAACTTATTATGTCCTGTAGTTGTAAGTTGATAAATTAATGAATTTAAAATGGGCTTTATTATAACAAAATTAATGTAAGCTTAGAAGAGATGTTAAGCTTAGTTTAATTTGTAAAAATTTTTCAGAAATAAATTTGTAATAAATCCAATATATGTAGAGATCTTAATTAAAATAAACTCTGTTTATATATGGATAAAAATAAAAGTAAAAATTATAGAGCCATTTGGATCTCTGATATTCATTTAGGTTCATCTGGTGCACAGGCCGAACATCTTCTTGAATTTCTAAGATATAATGATAGTAATTATTTATATTTAGTTGGCGATATTATAGATGGATGGAGCTTAACTAAGCGGTGGTATTGGCCTCAATCTCATAACGACGTAATTCAAAAAATTCTTAGAAAAGCTAGAAAAGGTACAAAAATTACATTTATTCCTGGTAATCATGATGAAGGTGCGAGGACTTTCTTAGGTATTACGTTTGGTGATATTGAGATAAAAAATGAGGCTTTTCATAAAACGGCTAAGAATGAAAAGTTGTGGGTAATACATGGCGATCTTTTCGATGAAGTAATGCAACATGCCAGATGGTTAGCCTACATAGGAGACTCTGCATATACCTTTCTTCTGTGGTTAAACAAGTGGTTTAATAGAATAAGACGTCTTATAAACTTACCATATTGGTCGTTATCACAGTTCTTAAAATTAAAAGTTAAAAAGGCAGTTTCAATCATTAACGCTTTTGAGACACTTATGGTTAGAGAAGCCTCCAGACGTGGATGTGATGGAGTTGTATGCGGGCATATACATAAATCTGAATTGAAAATGATCGATAATAAAATTTATGCAAATGATGGGGATTGGGTTGAATCACTTACTGCTCTTGTAGAACACAAGAATGGAGAGTTAGAAATTATTAATTGGGCTGAATTGGGTCACGATCATCCATATCAAAACGATATAACTAAAGTTAAAAAAATAGCATGAAAATTTTAATTGTAACAGACGCTTGGTATCCTCAAGTCAATGGGGTAGTAAGAACTTTAGATGAGACATATAAGCAATTAAAAAAATTCGGCCATGAGGTAAAGTTAATTACACCAGAAGGTTTTTTAACAATGCCATGTCCAACTTATCCTGAAGTAAAATTATCTCTTTTCCCAGGTGCTAGAGTTTCATCTATGATCAGAGAATTTAATCCAGATTGTTTACATATTGCTACTGAAGGTCCTTTAGGTCTTTCCGCGCGTGGATATGCTATTAGAAATGGTTTAGCTTTCACCTCAGCCTATCATACCAGATTTCCAGAGTATGTTCATGCAAGAACAAAACTCCCACTCCAAACTACCTATTCATTTTTAAGATGGTTTCATAAAAGATCTGAGCTGGTGATGGTGCCAACTGAAGAAGTAAAAAAGGATTTATTAAAATTCAAAATTGGTAACCCTCAAATTTGGGCGAGGGGCGTAGACTTAGAAATTTTTAAACCAAAAAAAGGAAGAAGAAAAAATAAAAAACCTATTATGTTAAATGTAGGAAGAGTATCTATAGAAAAAAATTTAGAAGAATTTTTAAAAATAGATCTGCCATATGAGAAATGGGTTGTAGGAGACGGTCCTGCATTGAAAGAATTAAAAAAAAAATACCCTAAGGTTATTTTCCACGGCGCTAAGAGTAAAGAAGAATTAGAATACTACTATAACAAGGCGGATGTATTTGTTTTCCCAAGCAAAACTGATACATTTGGCTTAGTTTTATTAGAGGCTATGGCCTGTGGTTTGCCAATTGCAGCTTTACCTGTCAGTGGTCCCTTAGATGTTATTGGTAACTCAAATGCAGGTATTCTGAATTCTAATTTAAAGAAAGCGTGCAAGAAAGCTTTGCTTATACAAAGAAAAGTGCCAAGAGAATATGCTAAATCCTTCTCATGGGAATCAACAAGTAAAACCTTTGAGACTTATTTGGTAAATATAAGAAAAAAAGACACTACATATAATATTGAAGACAACCCTCATAAGGGCAATACTGGGATTACAAGAGCAATTCATGCAGCTAAAAATTCGTGGTCAGGTTTAACTTTTGCTCTGAGAGAAGAAAGTGCTTTTAGACAAGAAATATTTTTAGTGATAATTTCATTATCTATAATTTTAGTCAGCGATGTCAGTACTATTGAAATATTGCTTATGATTTTTACAACTTCCCTTGTCTTAATTATAGAGCTATTAAATTCTAGTGTTGAAGCAGCTATTGATAGAATATCATTTGATTATCACGGTTTATCTAAAAGAGCTAAAGATTACGGATCCGCTGCTGTAATGTTGACATTAATTTTATGGGTCTTAATTCACGGGTTAATTTTATTTAATGATATAAATTAAATAGCAATTAGCTCTCCGTTTCCAATGGCAAGATACCATTTTAAGTTAGAAATACTCTTAATGCCTATAATAAAAAATTTTTAATGTAATAAATTTGAAATAATTGAATATTCACCTATTTCAACATATTTGTTGAATTCACTATCTTCAATTTTGCAATTAGAATGTATTAATGGTTTGTTTTTTGAGAGTTTATTCATATGAAAATAAAAATATATTGAGATATTAACGTCATTTAAAAAATTTGTTGTGTTATAATTTATTAAATGTCGAATTTATGCATTTATTTATTACAAAAATATTAAGCTATTTTTTGGGGTAAAAATTTTAAGGCTGAACTGATTTTTTTTAGAAAGAAATGACTAAATTAATTTTGAAATACATGATATTAAAAATTTTATAAAATGACATTTTTCAAGGTTTAATAATTGGATATATCAACTAACTCAAACGAAGTTGCACTAATAGTTAGCTTTGCTTTTTTTGTTGCTGGCGTTGTTAAAGGGGTAATTGGCATTGGTCTTCCAACAACAGCAATTACAATTATGACTTTTTTCGTTTCACCATTAATGGCATTAGGACTTAATCTAATACCAATGACCGTTGCAAATATTTGGCAGTTGAGTAAGGCAGATAATCCTAGAGAATTAATAAAAAATTATAAATATTTCGCTACGTCGTTGGTAGTTTGTATCTTAATTACTTCTTTTTATGCAAATCAAATTGGAGACGATGTAGTTCGTCTCATTTTTGCGGTTGCAGTTCTTTTATTTGTTTGTCTGCAAGTTTTTGGTTTTAATTTTAAAATGAAACCTAATCATGACAATTTTTGGCAAGGTGGTCTTGGGGCATTAGGAGGTTTAGTAGGAGGTGCAGCATCAATATGGGCAGTTCCAGTAACTATGTATTTATTAATGAAAAATGTAAAACCTAAACAATTTGTTGATGTTAGTGGTTTTTTAATTACCATTGGGTGTATACCTGTATCAATTGGATATATAGCAACAGGTGTTTTTCAACCTAATATGTTTATTTATGGAGCTCTTGGGTCAGTGGTTGCAGTAATAGGGTTTCAAATAGGAGAAAAGCTTAGAAATAAAGTAAATGCTAAAACATTTAAAAATTTGTTGCTCATTTTTTTTAGTATATCAGCTATAAACATGATCATACGATCATTGTTAGAGTATAATATTTTAAATTAAATTATCTTAATCTCTACTTCTGATAGATCCTGAACTTTATATATTATGTGATCACCTTTATTAGGAGCACGAGTCTTAATCACACTTCCGGTAATTATAACACTATCTTTTGGGATAGTTCTTCCCAATGAAGTTAATAGGTTCGAAACCCAAGATAATGACTCAAGTGGGTTAGCGTCCTTTATCATTGCGTCTTGGGGAATTTCATCATTCCAAAGTAATTGTGATCTAACAATATCTAGGTTTAATTTTTCCCAATTTGGAAGTTCTTTGCCCATAACTATACCAGAACACCAAGCATTATCTGTTATCATTGATAGTGGATTTATATTAGAATAATCCGCATTTCGATCTATAATTAATTCAAAAGTAGGTGACAGGGATTTTATAAATTCTCTAATATTATCTTTATTAAATGGTCTCATTTCAGGTTTCAAATCATCTGACAATGTTACAGCTATTTCGAATTCCAACCCTAATCCATGAAAGTTTTCTAATTCAAAGGTTGAAGGACTTGACTTGATTTCATTTGCAAAAATACCACCAGCAACAGGATGATCTATCCCACATAGTTGTTGCTGCACTTTGGAAGCTAAAGCAATTTTAAAACCACCCAAGCTACCTCTTCCAGAATTTTCTTGAAAGATTTTTTGTATTTTATATGCTTCATCAAAATCTTTAGGCATTAATGTTTCTGGTAAGTTTTCATAGTTTTGTTTTGAATTATGTTGATCTAACATAAATTGTGCAATTTGCTCTAATCTATTCATAATTAATCCTTCACAAAAATCATGTAGAAATATCTTATAAAAAATTTATATTATTACAAACTATAGTTTGATATTATAGATATCTAAAATTACACCGAATTTATTGAGGCTTACTGTGTTAGACAACCAAATCATTAATATCAGAAGTGAAGTGGATAATTGGCTACAGAGTTTCAATGAAGCTATTTCACAGCAAAAAAATAAAGATGAATCTATAAAAATTCTTTCCAATCTATTTTTTGAAGATAGTCATTGGAGAGACATTTTAGCCCTTACATGGAAGATACAAACTGTATCGGGAAAATCGAAAGTAATTGAAAATCTTTACAACAAAATAATGGAAGTTTATGCCAAGAGTTTCCAAATTGACCAGCAAAGAACACTTCCTAGAGAAGTCATAAGAGCTGGAAAAAATGTTATAGAAGTTATTTTAAGATTCAAAACAAAGTTTGGAAATTGTGAGGGAGTAGTTCGTCTATTTGAAGATCAAGAAAGAAAGGGTTCTTTCAAAGCATGGAGTCTACTGACTGCCCTTAGTGATCTAAGTTCTTCTGATAAAAAAAATATTGAACAATATCAAAATATTATAGAAGGACCTAATTGGTTAGATAAAAGAAATGAAGATAGACTTTATAAAAACAGGGAACCAGAAGTGATTGTTGTTGGAAGTGGTCAGGCTGGTCTTTCAATTGCAGCAAGGCTTAAACAACAAAATATAGACACACTTATTGTAGATAAAAATGAAAGAATAGGTGATAACTGGAGAAATAGATATCATTCTTTAAAATTGCATAATCAGACACATGTCAATCATTTACCATATATGCCTTTTCCTTCTACCTGGCCAACATATATTCCGAAAGATAAGTTGGCAGGTTGGTTTGAGTATTATGTTGAAAGTATGGAATTAAATGCATGGACTAATACAAAATTTATTGGGGCGGAATATTACGAAAATAAAAAGCACTGGAAAGTAAAACTCAAATTATCTGATGGCACTATTAAGATTATGAAGCCAAAGCATATTGTGATGGCTGTTGGTGTAAGTTCAGTTCCAAATCGCACCAAAATACCTGGTCTAGATGACTATAAAGGTGAGGTTATTCATTCAGCAGATTATGATAATGGAAAACACTACAATGGAAAAAATGTTCTAGTTTACGGGACTGGCACAAGTGCACATGATGTTGCACAAGATCTCTATGTGCACGGAGCAAATGTAAAAATCGTGCAACGCTCACCATCTATGGTAGTCAATGTGGAACCGAGCGCACAATTGCCATATCAATTATATAGTGAAGGTCCAAATACTGACGATTGTGATTTAATAACCATTTCAACACCTCTAGAAGTACTCAAAAAGACACACCAGTTATTAACTGAAAAAACAAAGAGAATTGATAAACCGCTTTTGGATAAACTTACAAGAGTTGGCTTTAACCTTGAATATGGAGAAGATAACTCTGGGTGGCAATTTAAATATTTAACAAGGGGCGGTGGTTACTATTTCAATGTAGGAGCATCAGATTTAATCGCAGATGGTAAGATAAAAGTTTTACAATTTTCAAATATTGTAAATTTTTCATCCTCTGGTATTGAAATGAAATCAGGTGAAAAGTTTGACATAGATTTGATGGTTACGGCTACTGGATATAAAGGCCAAGAATATGTTGTTGATGAATTATTTGGCAAATCAGTTATAGACAAAATTGGCCCTATTTGGGGATTTGATGATGAAAGGCAAGAGTTAAGAAATATGTGGATGCAAACCAAACAGCCAGGACTTTGGTTTCATGCAGGAAGTTTAGCTCAGTGCAGAATTTTTTCTAAGTTTTTAGCTTTACAAATTAAAGCAACACTGGATCGTATTATTTAGTAAGAATATAAATTTTTATGGACGGATTTTAGCGCCAGTTAATTTTTCATAGGTAAGAGCAACATTGCTCATATCAGCGTTTTCACCAAATTCATCGATAGTATTTTTTAAAAGTTCTTGAGACAATTTTCCTAATGGAATTTCAACGTTATTTGAATCAGCTATTTTAGTTGCTACTCCTGCATCTTTTTTCATTAAGCCAGTACTAAAACCCTGAACCATTTTACCAGAAAGAATATTATCAGGTAGTGTGATTTCAGTAGCATAGTTTCTACCTGAGCTTTTTTGAATAATTTCAACTGCTTTTTTTGGATCAACACCATCTTTGACAAGTAATGAAATAACTTCAAAAGTTGCCATCCTACAAATCAAATTAAGTAAGTTATTGCCAGCTTTAATTGAGTGTCCTGATCCTATTTTACCTGCATAGAAAATATTTGAACTTATATTATCCATTAAAGGTTTTATTTTTGCGAATTGGCTTTCTGTTCCACCTACCATTATCGCTATATTTCCTTGATTAGCCCCTTTTGGACCTCCACTTACAGGAGCATCAATAAAATTAATTTTTTTTGAATAAAGTGTTTTAGAAATTTGTCTTGTGATTTCTGGTTCTCCAGTGGTCATATCAATTATGAAAGAATCCTTTGCAACTGTAGTAAGTAAGCCATTTTCACCATTAATGACTTTCTCTACGATAGCACTTGTTGGCAAACATAAAAAAATTCTAGATGTGTTTGAAGCTAGATCAGAGGGAGTAGAGCATGCTGTTGCCCCTCTATTCGTAAAATACTCTAAATTTTCTTGATCAAGATCGTGAACAAAAAGTTCATTATTTCTTAGTAACCTCTCAGCAAGTGGTTTGCCCATATTACCTAAACCAATGAAACCAACTTTCATTGAAGTTGTTACCTCCAACTAAAAAAATTTTTCTATAAATAATCTAATATAAAATTAGCAGAAGAGAAATAATATTATATCTTTATTAAGAATAAAGATTTAAAATTCTACATATACATTCTAGGAAAAAAATAATCGACAACTTCTCCGTTTAAAAAAAATGGTGTTTTAAAATTATTTTTAGAATATTCTATCACAACAACACCACAAGTAACTAAATTAGTTGGTAATTTATTATGACCTTTAGTTGTTAGTTCATACATTAATAAATTTAAAATTGGATTATGACCTATTATAACCACAGTACTAAATCCAAGCACTTTGGAAGCTAATTTTTTTTCAATCTGTTCTATTGATGCGTGATATAAATCTTCTTCAACGAATAAATTATTATCTTTATCATCCCAATTTAAAAAGATATTTTCGTAAGTTAATTTTGCTCTTAATGCAGGTGAGATTAAAAACAAATCTGGTTTATTTATTCTTTTTTTTAATTCCTTAGAAATAACTCTACAAGAATTATAACCTCTTTTATTCAAACCCCTTTGAAGATCATTAACATTACCACTCCAATCAGATTTAGCATGACGTATTAAAATTAATTTAGACATATATGAATATAATTTTATCCAAAAGTACCAAGAATATTTTTTTTAAAACAATTACGGTTACTTATTTTATCATACCAACTTTTTAAGTTTAAAAGATTTGGGCGTTCAATAGGTAAAGAAAGGTATCTATAAGAAGCAGCGCCCATTATAATATCTGACATACCAAATTTATTATTTAAAATATATTCATGACCTTCTAAAAATTTATCAAAAATTTCAAACTTTTCATTTAATAAAATAATATTTTTATCAATCAGTTCTTGATCACGATCTTCTGGTGGATTTCTAACTAATCCCCAAAATATCGGCGTCATATTTAGTTGCAAATCAGTTGTTTGAAATTCCATCCATGACTCAGCAATTGCAATATCTTCGTCTTTAGAAATTTCATATACATCTGTATATTTTCTATATAAGTATCTCACAATCGCATTTGACTGCTTAATTACAGATCCGTTGTGATCTAAAGTTGGGACGATAAGTTGAGGATTTATTTTTTCATAATTTTCTACGTTAACTTTTCCAAACTTTCCATACTCATCATGCCATTTAAATTCAAGATTTAGTTCGCAAAGAGCCCATGAGACCTTTTGGACGTTTATAGAATTTCTTCTACCATATAATTGTATCAAAAATTTATCCTTTTTATTTCATTACAGATAGGGGAGTGGAGCTTAAGTTCTGAACAAGTATAGAATTTCTATCTACAAGTTTTGCGACTGTTGGAGCAATATTTTCTAACCACTCTTTGCTTTCATAAACAGCCTTGTAAAGTTTTACTTTTTCATCTTGATTTTCAAATCTTCTAATCCAGACATATGTATTTCCTTTTTGTTCAGAATTCATTACACGTTCACCATTCTCTAAAGCGAATTGGTCTGAACTATCCATCACAAAACTGCCATGTATAACCATACCTTTTTCTACTTGAAAAGGCATTATAGTTTTCTCCATAAACGAAACCCATTCATTCATTTTTCCAGGAGCAATTTGATAAATTCTTAATTCAAAAAAAGCACTCATTACAACACCTCTTAAAAGTAAATAAAATTAAACACTATATAATTAAATTTAAATATTCAAATTTTCATTTATATTATCATCAGTAGTTTTTTAAGGAGAGCTGAATGGATTACTCAAAGGGATGTTTTGTTGGGCGAATATGGGACAATTCGAAAAATGGCCCATGTTTAATTAAAATAAAAGATGGAGATGTGTATGACATTACATCTAAACAGATCCCTACTGTAAGAGATTTGCTTGAATTAGAAGATATAAAAAAATATTTAAATAACGTTCAAGGTATAAAATTAATTCCAGTTGAAGAATTGTTTGAATTAAGCTTTAAAAAAAATTCAGAATATCACCTACTTGCTCCCTGTGATTTTCAAGCAATTAAAGCATGCGGTGTAACATTTGCTAAATCAATGGTTGAAAGAGTTATTGAAGAAAGAGCAGCAGGTGATCCTAAAAAAGCAGAGAGTCTTAGAAATCATATTGGTGGATTGATTGGTGACAGTCTGCAAAATATTATTCCTGGGTCAGAAAAAGCTATTGAAGTAAAAAATGCACTTATTAAAGAAGGTTTATGGTCACAATACCTAGAGGTTGGAATTGGTAAAGATGCTGAAGTTTTTACTAAAGCTCAGACTTTATCATCAGTTGGTTTCGGATCAGAAGTAGGTCTAAATCCTATTTCAAATTGGAATAATCCTGAACCAGAAATCGTTTTAGCTGTTAACAGCAAAGGCATAATCAAAGGAGCTACTCTTGGTAACGATGTTAACTTAAGAGATGTTGAAGGGCGTTCGGCTCTTCTTTTGGGCAAAGCTAAAGACAATAACGCCTCATGTTCAATTGGACCCTTCATAAGAATTTTTGACGATACTTATTCACTAGATAATATGAAATCAGCTCATATTACATTAAAAGTTGAAGGTGAAGAAGGATATATATTAAATGGATCAAGCTCTATGTCAGAAATAAGTAGGGATCCAGAAGATTTGGTAAATCAAACAATTGGAAGACATCATCAATACCCAGATGGTTTTATGTTATTTTTAGGAACCTTATTTGCCCCAACTGAAGATAGAGACGTCGTAGGTGAGGGATTTACTCATAAAATTGGTGATAAGGTAACTATTTCAGAGCCTAATTTGGGCGAATTAGTAAATTATGTGAATTTATCCACAGCTTGTCCACAATGGGAGTTTGGCATATCTTCAATGATTAAAAATTTAAGTCAAAGAGGTTTGATATAAATTAAATTTTAGGAATTCATCATGAAAGAAGTATTAAAAGGATCCTTAGAGGGCATAAAAGTAATAGATTTTTCAACTCTCTTACCTGGACCACTTGCAAGCTTGTTCTTATCAGAAACAGGAGCAGAGGTAATTAAGATTGAAAAACCTGGTGTTGGTGATGAAATAAGATTGTCTAATCCTCAATGGGGTGAACAAAGTGTATCTTTTTCTTTGCTTAATAGAGGTAAAAAAAGTTTATCACTTGATTTAAAAGATCCTAAAAATCTTAAAATCATGATGCCAATTTTAAAAGAAGCTGACATTATAATTGAACAATTCAGGCCTGGCGTAATGAAAAGACTTGGAATAGATTACGAAAGTATAAAGAAAATTAATCAAGACATAATTTACGTTTCTATCACAGGTTATGGTCAATATGGACCAAAAAGTATGGTTGCTGGCCATGATCTTAACTATATAGGTAATGCAGGTCTTCTGAGTATAAGCATGGGTAGAGAAAATGATACCGTTGTACCGCCAGCACTCGTAGCAGATATAGCGGGTGGATCTTATCCGGCTGTAATTAATATCTTATTAGCATTAAGAAAAAGGGATTTAAAAAAAGAAGGCTCATATATAGATGTATCTATGACAGAAAATCTTTTTCCTTTTATGTTTTGGGGTTTAGGTTCTGGGTTTGCTCATAACAAATGGCCAGGCAATAGTGATGGAGTTTTATCTGGAGGTTCTCCTAGATATAATATCTACAAAACAAGTGATGGAAGTTATGTAGCTGCAGCGCCCCTAGAGGATAGATTTTGGAATAAGTTTTGTGAGGCAATAGAACTCCCAAAAAAATTTATTATAATGCAGAATGATCAAAAAAAGGTCATTCAAGAAATTAGAAAAATCATCGGACAAAAAGAAAAAAATTACTGGCTTGATGTATTTAACAAAGCAGATTGTTGCTGCTCAATTGTTAAATCAATGGAAGAAGCAATCAATGACAACCACTTCAAAGTTAGAAAGATTTTTGAAAACAAAATCTTAAATAATTTAGGTGATGAAATTCCTGCTCTTCCTATACCTGTAGATATGCAATTTAGAAAAGACCAAAAAAGAGCTTCTGCTCCAAGTCTTGGAGATGTTAATGATCAATTTTTTTAATTTAAAAATCATTAACTTGACGTTATTAATACATGTTGTCAGAATAGTACATTAGCGATTTGTAAGATTTAGCTCTTGGAGATTTATAATGAAAAGATTAAATAATTTAGAATCTTACTGGATGCCATTTACGGCTAATAGGGATTTCAAGAAAGATCCCAGAATGGTTGTTGCAGCTGATGGTATGTATTACAAAAGTGAAACTGGGCAAGATATTCTAGATAGTGCAGCAGGATTATGGTGTGTTAATGCAGGACATAATAGACCAGAAATAACATCTGCTATTTCTGAGCAAGCCGCAACTTTGGATTTTGCTCCAAGTTTTCAATATGGCCATCCAAAATCATTTGAACTTGCAAGTCGTGTTGCTGATATATTTCCAAAAGGTTTAGACCATGTTTTTTTTACAAATTCTGGTTCTGAAGCTGTTGATAGTACTCTTAAAATAGCTTTAGCGTATCATCGTGCTAGAGGTAAAGGAACTAAGACAAGGTTAATTGGTCGCGAAAGAGGTTACCATGGTGTTGGATTTGGTGGGATTTCAGTTGGTGGGATGCCGAGAAACAGACAATATTTTGGATCATTGCTAACGGGTGTAGATCATATATCCCACACATTTCTTCCAGAAAAGAATAGATTTTCTAAAGGTTCACCTGAACATGGTGATTATTTGGCAGATACATTGGAAGACATTATCGCACTTCATGATGCATCCAATATTGCTTCTGTGATTGTAGAGCCTGTAGCAGGTTCTACAGGAGTTTTACCGCCTCCAAAAAATTATTTAAAAAGACTAAGAGAAATATGTGACAAACACGACATTTTATTAATTTTTGATGAAGTTATAACAGGTTTTGGTCGCCTTGGGAAAGCAACAGCCTCAGAGTATTTTGGCGTTACTCCTGATATTATTTCGTGTGCAAAGGCAATCACCAATGGAATTATTCCTATGGGTGCTGCTGTAGTGTCTAAAGAAATATATGATACCATGATGGACGAAGCAGATATGCCCATAGAACTTTTTCATGGTTATACATATTCAGGACATCCTATTGCATCTGCAGCCGGTCTTGCTGCACTAGATATTTATAGAGATGAGGACTTGTTCAATAAGGCTGGTAAAACAGCTAAATATTTAGAGAACATTGTTCACCAGCTTAAAAATGATAAAAATGTAATTGATATAAGAAACTTAGGTTTAGTAGCTGCAATAGAAGTTGCTCCGAGACCAGGAGCTGTAGGCGCTAGAGGATATGAAGCTATGAAAAAAGCTTGGCATAAGGGTTTAATGCTAAGAGTCACAGGAGATACACTTGCATTCTCTCCCCCTTTAATTGCAGAAAATCATGATATAGATAAAATTTTTGAAATTGTTCAATCTGTTTTAAAAGAATTAGACTAAATTTTTCATGCTATTAATTGGCACCTTGATAAAGACATCTCCACTGTCCTCTGCGGGCGGTAGATTGCCAGCTCTCATATTTACTTGAATTGATGGTATTATGAGTTTAGGCATACTTAACGTTTTGTCTCTAGCTTCTCTTACCTTAACAAACTCATCTTCTTCTATTGAAGTTTTTACATGAATATTATTTTTTTTCTGCTCACCCACTGTTGTAACCCATTCAACTTTTCGTGATGTAGGTGGATAATCATGGCAAACAAAAATTAAGGTATCGTCTGGGTAGCTCAATATTTTTTGAATTGATCTATAAAGTTCACGAGCATCCCCACCAGGAAAATCAGCTCTGGCACTACCAAGATCTGGCATAAATAAGGTGTCACCTACAAAAATAGAATTTCCAATTACATGTGCCGTACAAGCTGGTGTATGTCCTGGAGTATTGATTACTTTACACTTAATACTTCCAATTTTGTATTCATCATTATCTTTAAATAATCTATCAAACTGACTACCATCCCTTTGAAATTCAGTCCCAGCGTTAAATGTTTTACCAAAAATATTTTGTATATCGGAGATTTTTTCAGATATACCAATTTTCCCACCTAGTTTTTTTTGAATATAAGGAGATGCAGACAAGTGATCTGCGTGAACGTGTGTTTCAATAAGCCACTCAAGATCTAATTTCATCTTTTCAATATAAGAAATAATTTTTTCTGCATTATAATAATCTATTGTACCTGATGAAAAATCAAAATCTAAAACACTATCTATTACGGCACATTTTTTTGAGGTCATGTCATAAACGACATAACTGATAGTGGATGTTTCCTCATCAAAAAAACCTGTAATTTTGAAATTTTTATCTAATCTTGTCTCAATCATTTTTAAACCTTAAACTATTTGTGGAACTGGCCTTTTAGTAGCTTCATTTTTAATTAAAATTGACTCCAAACTTTTTGCAATCTCAGATAAATCTATATCTCTTCCAGCTGGCGCAATTAATTGAATTCCGAAGGGCATTTGTTGATGATCTAATCCACACGGCAAAGCCCAAACACAAGGGATTGCCATTGTGGTTGCATAGCTAAGTGATAACCACCTCATATAAGTTGGCATTTTCTCTCCATTAATTTCATCAACAAATAATTGTTCATGCGGATATGGAGAAACTGACGCAGATGGACATATGAGAACATCATATTCATTAAAAAAAATACGAAAATTTTTATAAATTTTTGTTTGCATCACATGAGCCCATGACACATCTGAAAGAGAGTACTTTAATCCTCTTTCAACATTATCAATTACATTTGGCCCCAACAGATCTTTTGAATTATCAAATCTTTCTTTATGTGATGCAACATAGTTAAATCCTCGTATGACTTCAAAGCAATTATGCACATCTAAAAAATCTGGTTCAGCTTGCTCTGACTTTTGAAAATTACTTTTAAAAGTTTTTACCTTATCAAGAAAAATTGATTTAATCTCATTGTCAACTGGAGCACATCCAAGATCTGGTGAGTATGCCATTTTTATATTTGATAAGTCTGCCCCATTCAATTCTTGAGGCAATGAAATACTGTTAAAACTTGAGAACGGATCCATTCTATTTAGACTTGCTTGAGCTTGTAATAGTAAATAAGTGTCCGACACACTTCTACCCATTGGGCCTTGAACTGAAAAAGGATTTAAACCTACAGCAGCTTCAGTTGCTGGTACCAAACCTGGAGAAGGTCTAAAACCATTAACACCACAAAACCCAGCTGGGGTCCTTAGGCTTCCTCCATAATCACTACCATTAGCCAATGGCATCATATTACAGGCTAAAGCTGCTGCGCTGCCGCCAGAAGAGCCTGCAGGAGTTTTTGTTATATCAAATGGATTAGAAGTAGCTCCGTAAACAAAATTTTTTGTATTACCACCTGCACCAAATTCTGGTGTGTTTGTCTTACAAAAAATTATTGCGCCTTCACTTCTTATATCTTCTACAATAGTGTCGTCATTTTCAGGAATTCTATTTTTATAGATTTTAGAGCCAGAAGTTGAGCGAAGATTTTTTACAATATTTAAATCTTTTATGCCAACAGGTAAACCATGAAGTAAACCAAGTTCTGATCCGGACATGACATCATCTTCAGCTTTTTTTGCCTGCTTTAGAACATCTGCATTATTAATTGCTACAACTGCATTTATAGAAGGGTTTAATTTTTCTATTTGCTCAATACAACTTTTTGTTAGCTCTAATGGTGAAAGTTTTTTGTTTCCAATTAACCTTCTTGCTTCAACAGCATCTAGATCACATGGCCTAGTCATAATTACTCCCTTAAATATGAAGAACATCACATTTTATTTTGCTTACGTAAAGGGTGAATGAACAAAAAGGCACAATAATACATTAAATTAATTGTTTATTGAGAATTATTATCAGTTAGTGTAATATGATGTTAATGAATAACAAAGAAAAATTAAGAAAAGCTGGGTTAAGGCCTACAAAACAAAGAATGATAATTGCAAACATTCTTTTAAATGGTATTAACCGACATTTTACAGCTGAAAATTTACAAAATGAGATTAATTCTTCAGGTAATTCAATGTCGATTGCTACTATCTACAATTGTCTCAAAAAATTTAGAAATTGTGGTCTTATTAAACAAGTAGAGTCTTCGAAAGAAACGGCTATTTTTGATACCAATATAGATCAACACCATCATTTTTTAGATGAAGAAACTGGTGAATTAATTGATATTGAAAATGAAGAAATTAACTTATTTAAACTTCCAGAAATTCCTAAAGGTTATATGAACAGCGGTGTCGAAGTTTTAATTAAATTAAAGAGACAAAATTAAAGTTTTTTACTTTGAAATCGTTCTAAACTACTTGACATAAACCCTCAGTATTCATATTTTCATTATATTAGTTTCTATTACATTATAAGAAAGGATTCCTTATGGATGATATTGGCAAATGTCCAGTAATGCATGGCTCAGTCACAACGAATAGTGGTGTTAGCACAACAAATCGTGATTGGTGGCCAAACCAACTCAACCTTAATATACTTCACCAAAATGACAAAAGATCAAATCCAATGAGTTTGGACTTTGATTATAGAGAAGAATTCAAAAAACTTGATTATCAGGCTTTAAAAAAAGATTTAAATGATTTGATGACTGACTCTAAAGAATGGTGGCCGGCTGATTATGGTCATTATGGTCCTTTCTTTATTAGAATGACATGGCATGCCGCTGGAACATACAGAACTAGTGATGGCCGTGGAGGCGGGGGTACTGGTGATCAAAGATTTGCCCCACTAAATAGCTGGCCTGACAATGGAAACCTTGATAAGGCGAGAAGGCTATTGTGGCCAATCAAGCAAAAGTATGGAAATAAAATTAGTTGGGCTGATCTTTTTATTTTAACTGGAAATGTTGCCATTGAGTCTATGGGCGGAAAAACATTTGGTTTTAGTGGAGGACGAGCAGATATCTGGTCTCCACCCGAAGATATTTACTGGGGACAAGAAAACGAATGGTTAGAAAACAAAAGATATACAGGCGATCGTGAATTAGAAATGCCTCTTGGCGCGGTTCAGATGGGATTAATTTATGTTAATCCTCAAGGTCCAGATGGAAATCCTGATCCTTTAGCAAGTGCAAGGGATATTCGTGAGACATTTGCAAGAATGGCAATGAATGACGAAGAAACAGTTGCTCTGACTGCTGGTGGTCATACATTTGGAAAAGCACATGGCGCATCTGATCCAGATAAGTATGTTGGTGCTGAGCCAGAAGGTGCACCAATAGAACAAATGGGTTTTGGGTGGCAGAATTCTTATGGTACAGGATTTGGTAGCGACACTATAACAAGTGGAATTGAAGGTGCTTGGACTGCTAACCCTACAAAATGGGATAATGGTTATTTTGACTTGCTATTTGGATACGAGTGGGAATTAGTAAAAAGTCCTGCAGGAGCCTTTCAATGGCATCCAATAAATCCTAAAGAAGAAGACATGGCGCCAGATGCTCATGATGGGTCAAAAAAAGTTACAACAATGATGACAACTGCTGACATGGCCATGAGGGAAGATCCTGCTTACAAAGTTATTTCAAAGAGATTTCATGAAAATCCAGATCAATTCCAGGATGCATTTGCTAGAGCATGGTTTAAATTACTACATCGTGATATGGGACCAAAGACTCGTTATCTTGGACCTGAAGTTCCCGAAGAAGAGTTGATCTGGCAAGACCCAGTCCCTGGTGGGAACAAAAGCTATGATATCAGCGCAGTAAAATCTCTAATTTCAGATAGTGGATTGTCTACAAAGCAAATGGTTGAGACAGCATGGGCAAGTGCTTCTACTTTTAGAGGGACAGATATGCGTGGCGGAGCTAATGGTGCTCGTATTCGTCTGGAACCTCAAAGAAGTTGGGAGGTAAATAAACCAAACGAACTATCCAAAGTTCTAGATGTATATACATCAATATCTGAAAAAACTGGTGCGTCTATTGCTGATGTAATTGTTCTTGCTGGAAATGTCGGAATTGAAAAAGCATCAGGACAAAGCCTGAATTTCACACCAGGAAGAGGAGATGCAACCCAAGAGAAAACAGACGTTGACTCATTTGCGGTTCTTGAGCCAGTTGTTGATGGATTTAGAAATTATCAAAAAGAAGACTATGGTATTAGTCCTGAAGAAATGTTGCTTGATAAAGCCCAGATAATGGGTTTAACCGCACCAGAAATGACTGTTCTTATTGGTGGACTAAGATCTCTTGGTATTAGTGCAGATGGTCATGGCGTTTTCTCAAAAGATACAAGTAAATTGTCTAATGATTATTTTGTAAATCTTCTTGATATGGGTATTGAGTGGAAGCCAATAAACAGCAATACTTATCAAGGTGTAAGCAGATCCACTTCAGAAAAAGTTAATACTGCTACTCGTGTGGATTTAGCTTTTGGTTCAAACTCTCAACTAAGAGCTATTTCTGAAGTATATGCATGTAGTGATTCTCATGACAAGTTCATTAATGACTTTATCGCAGCTTGGAATAAGGTTATGAATATGGATAGGTTTGATTTGTTATAATCAGATATATAATGATTTTTCAAGAAGGCGATTTGTTTATGTTAAATCGCCTTTTTTTATGAGCGTGGATGTATTGCTTTATGTAATCTCAAAAGTTCTTCTTCGTTTACATCTGTATATCTTTGGGTGGTTGAAAGGCTTGAGTGGCCTAACAATTGTTGTATAGCTCTTAAATCTGCGCCACCAGATAATAAATGAGTGGCGAATGCATGCCGTAAAGCATGAGGAGTAGTATGGGATGGTAAGCCCAATTCATACCTCAGATTTTCTACTCTTCTTTGAATAATTCTTGGAGATAATTCTCCTCCTCGTTTTCCCAAAAAAAGCGGCTCATCTCCATTAGTATCAAATGGACAATGATCTATATATTCCCTAACTCCTTCACAAATAATTGGTAAAAGAGGTACATCTCGATATTTGTTACCTTTACCTTTTACTCTTAACCACTCCCCATTGGGTGTGTCTTTTCTTTTTAGGGACAACGCCTCACTTATTCTTAAACCTGAGCCATACAATAGAAGTAAAACTGCCCTGTCACGCAGATTGATCCAATGATCAGATTCATTATTCATAATTGATTCTAAAGCCTGTGCTACTAGATTTGACTCTATGGACTTTGGAAATGATCTTTTAAGTTTTGGACTTTTAAAGATGGACATATCGAGTGAAGAAATAATTTTATCTCGTATAAGGAATTTGTAAAAATTTTTTAAACTAGATACTTTTCTAGCGACTGTTGGTCTAGATAATTGTCTTTCAGATAAAACTGACAAAAATTCTCTAAAAATATATTTATCTGGTGATAAAAATTCATAATTTTTGTCAGTACAAAAATTTGAAAATTCTAACACATCTCTTTTATATGCATCTAAGGTATGTTCCCCATAACCACGAATTGTTTCTAGATATTTTATCCAGGACAAAATTGTATCATTTTCATTTTTAGAAATACTATTTTTACTCAATTCTTCCATATTTATTACAAAATTGATTGTCCTGTTTTTTTCCAATCGGATAGAAAATCTGATAAGCCTTTATCAGTTAAAGGATGGTTATACATAGATTTTAAAAATTTTGGTGGTACTGTAGCAACATCTGCACCTAACTTTGCAGAATCTACAATGTCTTGAACACTTCTTATTGATGCTGCAAGAACTTTAGTATCAAATCCATGAATATCGTAGATTTCAGTAATTTCAGAGATTAAATTCATGCCGTCAGCACCAATGTCATCTAATCTACCAATAAAAGGAGATATAAAAGTTGCGCCTGCTTTTGAGGCTAATAGGGCTTGAGCCGCACTAAAACATAGGGTGACATTAACCATAATACCATCTTCAGAAAATGCTTTGCATGCTCTTAAGCCGTCAAATGTTAAAGGAACTTTAATTGCAACATTTTGAGCAATTGAAGAGAGTTTTTTACCTTCTAAAATCATATTATCAAAATCTGTTGAGGTAACTTCAGCGCTTACTGGTCCTGACACTTCATTGCAAATTTCTTCAATAGTATTAATTATATTTCTTCCAGATTTGGCTATTAAAGACGGGTTAGTAGTAACACCGTCAATTAACCCTGTAATATTTAACGATTTAATTTCTTCAATTTCAGCAGTGTCTATAAATAATTGCATCTCGATTCCTTTTAACTTTTTTTAAGTTTAAACATTTCATTAATATGAATTTATAATACACTATTTAAAAATTATAACTATATTTAGCTTTAAACTTATTTCATAAAGATAGTAAATGAAAAATGTAAATTCAAAAGAAGTGTCTGTTTTAGTTAGTGGGCCTTTCAACGAACCATTTGACTACGTTTTAGAAGATAAAAATACAAATTTAAGTGTTGGTCAAATCGTTTTAGTTCCTTTTGGAAAAAGAAAAATAGTTGGTATAATTATTGGGAATGGAACTAAAACCATACCTGAAACAAAATTGAAAGCAGTTCTTCAAGTTTATGATCTTGAACCAATACCAAAACCTTCAATTGAATTAATGAATTTTGTTGCTAGTTGGTATTGTGTCTCTAGAGGTCTAGTATTAAAGATGATATTATCTCCAATAGAAGCTATTACTTCGCCAGATTTTGAAAAAGTATACAAAAGTAATTTTCATAATGAAAATGCAATAAAAAAAATCGAAGAGATAAAAATTACCAACAAGCGTAAGTTAGTTTTAGATATTCTATTAAATTTAGATATGGGAAAATCACAAAATGATATAATTAAACAAACAGGCGTTTCAAAAGCAATTTTGAAAGATATGGCCCAAAAAAACTTGATACAAGAAAAGAAAGTCTACAAAACACTGAATTTATATTCCTGTTTTTTTAAAAACTCTAAAGAAAATAAAAAAAATTATGACTTTTTAAATTTAGAACAAAAATTTGCAGTAGATAAAATCAATGATTCAATTATTAAGACAAATGCAAATTGTTTCTTGCTTGACGGGGTCCCAGGTTCTGGTAAAACTGAAACTTACTTCGAAACAGTAAGGACATGTTTAGATCAAGGTAAGCAAGCATTAATTTTGCTTCCAGAAATAGTTTTAACGCCGGATTGGGAAAAAAGATTTTTTAAAAAATTTTCTTTTGCTCCATTAGTTTGGAATTCTGAAATAACAAAGAAAAAAAAGAAAAAAATTTGGTTGTCTGCATTAAAAGGTTCGGCAGGAGTCGTTGTAGGTGCAAGATCAGCGCTAATGATTCCTATTTCAAATTTAGGCTTAATTATCGTTGATGAAGAACATGAACAAGCTTTTAAACAAGAAGAAAATGTCAGGTATAATGCAAGAGATATGGCTATCTACAGGTCTACAAGATCTTCAGCCCCAATAGTTTTAGCCTCTGCAACTCCGTCATTAGAAACATTTTACAATGCAAAAAATGGTAAATATTTTCATTTAACTTTGCCAAAAAGAGCTACGGGGGCAACTTTACCTCATATTAAACTAATTGATTTAATCGCACACCCACCTGATAAAGGAAAATGGCTATCTCCCGTGCTTGTAGGTGAACTAGAAAGTAAATTAAAGAATAAAGAACAAAGTTTATTATTTTTAAACAGAAGAGGTTATGCACCCTTATCAATTTGCAATTCATGCGGAGATAAAATTAAGTGTGTTAATTGTGATGCCTGGTTAGTAGAGCATAGATCTAAAAATATATTAGTTTGTCACCATTGTGGATATTCAAGGATATTTGAAAATGTTTGTAAGAAATGTGGCGTTGAAGATCAAATTAAAGCTTGTGGTCCTGGAGTTGAAAGAATCGAAGAAGAGATTAAAGAAATTTTTCCTAAGGCAAGATTAATAGTATTATCGAGTGATACTATGAATAATCATAAAATACTGAATGACACAGTTGAAAAAATAAAAAATTACAAAGTAGATATTATTATAGGAACACAAATGATTGCTAAAGGTCACGATTTTCCAAATTTAAAATTAGTTGGTATTGTCGATAGTGATGTTGGATTGTCTGGTGGTGATTTGAGAGCATCAGAGAGAACTTTTCAGGTTTTACAGCAAGTATCAGGAAGATCAGGTAGACATTCAAAAAAAAATGAAGACAAAGGTGTTGTTCTAATTCAGACTTTTGATACTAAAAATCCAATAATTAATGCTATTTCCAAAAATAATAGAAATGAATTTTTTGATAAAGAGTTAGTGTCAAGACAATACGCTAATATGCCACCTTATGGTAGGTTAGCATCTATAATATTGTCATCAAGATTAGAGAGAAAGTTAGAAATTTTTTCATCAGAATTGTTGAAATTAGCACCATATTTCAAAAATGTTAAGATTTTTGGACCTGCCCCTGCACCAATATATTTTTTAAGGGGGAGATTTAGAAGAAGATTCTTAATAAAATCTGATAAAAATGTAAATATTCAAGATGTAATTCTGAATTGGACAAAAAAAATCAACACACCAAACCATATTAAATTAACTATAGATATTGACCCATTTTCTTTTATGTAAAATTAATCCAATTTGGTGCCCTTGTTACTTGCAATGATATGAATGCTGTGGTAGCAATCCATATTATTTTATTTACTTAAAAGGAAGTATTAAGATGAGCGTTTCATCTGGTTTGTCAGGTAGATATGCTAAAGCTTTATATGAATTAGCTGAAGAAAAAAAAATTTTAACAAAAATAGTTGATGACTTTATGAGCCTAAAAAAATTGCTTGAAGAAAGTAATTTCTTGTCTAATTTAATCAAGTCACCAGCTTTATCTAAATCTGAAAAACAAAATTCAATACTTAAAATTTTAAATAAAGCTAATGCTCAAAAATTAACCATCAAATTTTTTGGAACTTTGGCAAATAATGGAAGATTATTTTTAATCAACGAAGTAATAGATGACTTTTTATCAGAAGTATCTAGAATTAACGGTGAGGTTAAAGCTGAAGTCACATCTTCTTTCAAACTTGACCAGGATCAACAAAAAAAAGTTGTAGCAGCAATATCTGAAGCAACAGGTATTAAGAAAATAATATTATCAGCAAGCGTTGATGAAAGTTTGATTGGAGGCCTTATTGTTAAAATAGGTTCCAAAATGATAGATAACTCACTAAAAACTAAATTAAATAGACTTGAAATAGCTATGAGAGGTACAAACTAATGGATATTCGTGCAGCAGAAATATCAACTATATTAAAAGATCAGATTGAAAATTTTGGAGCTAATGCTGAAGTTACAGAAGTTGGTAAGGTTTTATCAGTTGGTGATGGAATTGCGCGTGTATACGGGCTTGATCAGATCCAAGCTGGTGAAATGGTAGAGTTTCCAGGTGGTATTGCTGGTATGGCTTTAAACCTTGAAAGAGATAATGTCGGCGTAGTCATATTTGGTAGTGATAAAACCATTAAAGAAGGTGATGTTGTCAAAAGAACAGGCTCAATTGTTGACGTGCCAATAGGTAAAGGTCTCCTAGGAAGAGTTGTTGATGCACTTGGTAATCCTATTGATGGAAAGGGTGCTCTTAAAAATGTTAAAAGATCAAGGGTTGAAACTAAAGCTCCAGGTATAATGCCTAGAGAATCAGTAAGCGAACCTATGCAAACTGGTTTGAAAGCAATCGATTCCCTTATTCCTGTTGGAAGAGGGCAGAGAGAGCTTATTATTGGAGACAGACAAACAGGCAAAACAGCTATTGCAATAGATACTTTTTTAAATCAAAAGAGTACTAATGATAAAGCTGGTAAAGATGATACAAAAAAGTTGTTCTGTATTTATGTAGCAGTTGGTCAAAAAAGATCAACAGTAGCACAAATTGTTAAAACCTTGGAAGAAAGAGGAGCATTAGAGTATTCAATTGTGGTAGCAGCCACGGCATCTGATCCAGCTCCTATGCAATTTCTTGCACCTTATTCTGCGGCTGCTATGGGAGAATTTTTTAGAGATAATGGAATGCATGCGGTTGTTGTTTATGATGATTTATCAAAACAAGCAGTCGCCTACAGACAAATGTCTCTCCTTTTAAGGAGACCTCCAGGAAGAGAAGCTTATCCTGGTGATGTGTTTTATTTACATTCTCGTTTGCTCGAAAGAGCTGCAAAATTAAATGGAGAAAATGGATCTGGCTCTCTAACAGCCCTTCCAATAATTGAAACACAAGGTGGTGATGTTTCCGCATTTATTCCAACTAATGTTATTTCAATTACAGATGGTCAAATCTTTCTAGAAACTGAACTTTTTTATAAAGGTATTAGGCCAGCTGTTAACGTCGGCTTGTCTGTTTCAAGGGTTGGATCCGCCGCTCAGATTAAAGCAATGAAACAAGTTGCTGGTACTATCAAGTTAGACTTAGCACAATATCGAGAAATGGCCGCTTTCGCACAATTTGCATCTGATATGGATGCTTCAACAAGACAACTTTTATCAAGAGGAGAAAGGTTAACTGAATTACTTAAGCAACCTCAATATTCTCCAATGGATGTTGAAGAACAAGTGGCAGTTATTTTTGCTGGCGTGAAGGGTTATTTAGATCAAATACCAACACAGAAAATTGGTGAGTTTGAACAGTCACTTATCCAAACACTAAATGCCAAGGGCTCTAATATTTTAGAATCAATAAGGAAAGATAAATCTATTTCAGATGATACTGAAAAGGCTCTTAAAGACAAACTAGACGAATTAGTAAAGAATTTTGCTTAGATAATTTGAATAAGTAAGGATTAGGTTAATGCCTTCTTTAAAAGATCTTAAAAATAGAATTGGTTCAGTCAAGTCTACACAAAAAATTACATCAGCAATGAAAATGGTTGCTGCTGCTAAATTACGTAAAGCTCAAGAGCAAGCATTAGCCTCGAGACCATACACATCTATTATGGATAGTATTGTATCCAAAATTTCTTCTAAAGCAATTGGAAGCTCCATAGATCTACTAAGTGGCAAAGAAAAAATTAAAACTCATTTATTAGTTGTTTTTTCTGCAGATAGAGGATTGTGCGGCGGTTTTAATGGATCAATTACAAGGACAGTTAGGTCTGAAATTAAAAAACTAAAAGACGATGGTATAAATGTAAAGTTGCTTATGGTTGGAAAAAAATCTGCTGACGCGCTTAATAGAGAATTTGGAGAATTATTTGTTGAAAAAATAGACGGTAATTCAGCAAAACCAAATTATACAGATGCAGAAGTATTAGCAAAAAAAATAATTGATTTATTTGAAGATGACGAATTTGGTGTATGCAGAGTTATATTTAATAAGTTTGTTTCTGCTATCACTCAAGAAGTTACTTTTAAATCTCTCATACCAGTAGAAGTTAAAAATGACGAGATCGATGAAAATGTCTCTACTTCAATATATGAATTCGAACCAAGTGAAGAAGAAATATTGAATAATCTATTACCTCGCAATTTAGCTACACAGTTATATAGTTCTCAAATTGAAAGTACAGCGAGTGAATTAGCTGCAAGAATGACTGCAATGGACAATGCAACAAGGAATGCTGGAGAGATGATAGATAATCTAACCCTACAATATAATAGAACAAGACAAGCTGTTATCACAAAAGAATTAATTGAAATCATATCAGGTGCAGAAGCCTTATAATATAAATATGGAGAAACATTATGGCAAAAAAACCGTCTACTAAACAAAATGGTAAAATATCTCAAGTCATTGGAGCAGTTGTTGATGTTGAGTTTGATGCAGATCTTCCTCAAATATTAGATGCTCTTCAAGTAGATAATAATGGACAAAAACTAATTTTAGAAGTAGCGCAGCATCTAGGTGAAAACGAAGTAAGAACTATAGCTATGGATAGTACTGATGGTCTAGTCCGTGGAATGGATGTTGTTCAAACAGGTGCTCCAATTACAGTTCCAGTTGGACCAGAAACATTAGGAAGAATTCTAAATGTTATTGGTGATCCAGTAGATGATGGTAAGCCAGTAAAATCTAAGACAACATTACCTATTCATAGAGATGCCCCAGAATATGTTGATCAATCCACTTCTGCTGACATTTTAGTAACAGGAATAAAAGTGGTTGATCTTTTAGCACCTTATGCAAAAGGAGGTAAAATTGGACTTTTTGGTGGTGCTGGTGTTGGTAAAACAGTTTTAATTATGGAACTTATCAATAACGTAGCTAAAGCACACGGTGGATATTCTGTTTTTGCAGGTGTTGGTGAAAGAACTAGAGAAGGTAATGATCTTTTCCATGAAATGGTAGAATCTGGAGTTATCGTCCCAGATGGCCCAGGTTCTAAAGCAGCACTTGTATATGGTCAAATGAATGAGCCTCCTGGAGCTAGAGCAAGAGTGGCTTTGACAGGATTAACTCTAGCTGAATATTTTAGAGATCAAGAAGGTCAAGACGTTTTATTTTTCGTTGATAACATTTTTAGATTTACCCAGGCTGGATCCGAAGTTTCAGCTTTATTAGGTAGAATACCATCTGCAGTAGGATATCAACCAACGTTGGCTACTGATATGGGAGCACTTCAAGAAAGAATTACGACTACAACAAAAGGATCTATTACTTCTGTGCAAGCAATATATGTTCCTGCAGATGACTTAACTGATCCTGCTCCTGCTACATCTTTTGCTCACTTAGATGCAACCACTGTTTTATCAAGACAGATAGCAGAAATAGGAATTTATCCAGCGGTTGACCCATTAGATTCAACTTCAAGAATGCTAGATCCTAGAATTGTTGGTGAAGAGCATTACGATGTTGCAAGAAAAGTTCAAGAAGTTCTTCAACAATATAAATCATTACAAGATATCATTGCGATTTTAGGTATGGATGAATTATCTGAAGAAGATAAACTAGTCGTCAGTAGAGCTAGAAAAATTCAAAGATTTTTATCTCAACCATTCCATGTCGCTGAGGTGTTTACTGGATCACCAGGTGTTTTAGTACCTTTAGAAGACACTATAAAAGGATTTAAGGGAATTGCTGACGGTGAGTATGATGATTTACCAGAAGCTGCTTTTTACATGGTAGGTACTATTGAAGAAGCAATAGAAAAAGCAAAGAAATTAGCAAAAGATGCTGCTTAATCTTTTGAATGTTTTTCATATGAGGTAAGAATGGCAGAAACAACTAATTTAGAAGTAGTTACACCCTCAGCTACAATTATATCTGAACCTGTGGAAATGGTTGTTATCCCAAGTTCAGACGGACAAATTGGAGCCCTTCCAAGACATTCTAAAGTTATTTCTACTCTGGATAGAGGGTTGGTCAATATTTTTAATGATAATAAAATTTCATCGCAGATAATGATAGATGGTGGAATAGCTGAAATAAATGAAACTACAGTTACAATATTAGCAGAAAGAGCCGAAAAGATTGATAAAGCAAATAAACAAGTTCTTGAAGAAAAACTTCTAGCTTATCAGTCTCAAAAAAATCATGACGATCAAAATATTGCAGATCTTGCAATCAAAAATTCATCTTTCATAAAGGCTGTTTTAGACATAATAGGTTAATTTATTTCTGCAACACTTTTTCTATATCAGAGCTTATACTCAAAAGATAATCATCTTGATTGGTCTTAGCGTTTAACATGATCCCAATAGGCTTTTTATTTTCAAAATAAGGTATAGAAATACTACAACCATTCATATAATTAGCTAGAGTCGTGGTTGTTAACGATATTAAATTTGCTTTATCATAGAATACACTATCTTTACATTTTTCTACTAGAGGTGGTTTTATTGTTACAGTTGGCATAATTAGAAAATTATTTTTTAAAAATTTGTTAAACTGCTCTATTAAATCTGCTCTAATTTTTTTTAGTAAATTATATTCAACAGCCATAACTTGATTTGCTCGTTCTATTCGCCTTAATACGTTTGGATCAATTAAATGTTTTTTATCTTCATATAAATTAAAATATTCTGTTGCACACTCTACTGATGCAAATTGCCATATTGGCACTTTTTTGTATAAATCTAAAACTGGCAAATTCATTTCAATAACTTTGTATCCACTTTCAGTAATTTTTTTCTTAGCTAAGTCAAAAGCAATTTTAATTTCACTATTTATATCTTCAAATCCAAAATTAGTAGGAATTATTAATTTTGGATTTTTATTTTGTAATTTCTCTTGTTTAGCATTAATTTTTTTTCTCATAGCATGGTAGCCAAGTTTACAAAGTTCAACGTTTCTTGCCATTAATCCAACACTATCTAGGCTGCCGGAGAGGGTAAGGACACCATCTCTTGAAATACTATCTTGTGTAGGTTTAAAGCCAGTAATTCCTGTGAAAGCAGCAGGTATTCTCGTTGAACCTCCAGTGTCAGTTCCTATAGCAATGTCAGACAAATCTAGAGCAACTGACACAGCTCCACCAGATGTTGATCCACCTGGCACAGAACCAGCATATAAAGGGTTATCTGGAGTTCCATAATGAGGATTTATTCCTAAACCTGAATAGGCAAGTTCAGTCATATTTGTATGTCCGAGAAGTAAACCACCAGCTTTTCTTATATTAGAGATACATTTTGCATCGTCTAAACAAATATCAGTTTCTAGAAATTTAGTTCCTCCTCTGGTATGATATCCCCGAACATCAAATAACTCTTTTACAGATATTATCAAACCTTTCAATAAGCCACTTTTAAGTTTACTGATCTCATTTAGCTGTGTTTTAAAATCTTTTTCAAAAAGCTCAGTAAATATATTTTCAAATTTTTTTGGGTTGTCTTTAAATTTTGTTAGTATTTCAAAAACTTTATTAACAAGATTTTCATTGTTTGATTTTATCTCTTTTTTCATAATAATTAATCAAAGTTTGACGCGTTAAAGTTATTGATTATTGGGATAAATATTTCATTAATTTTTCTATAAACATCTTTCTTAAATGAAATTGCTTTTGCAGGTAATAATTCTGGATTAAGCCAAATCCAGTTTTTAAATTCAGGATGATTGGTATTAATATCTATTTCATTATCATCGCCAACAAAATGAAATAAGAGCCACCTTTGAGTTTGTCCTCTATACTTTCCTTCCCAAAGATTATCTGCTAATGGTAAAGGAATATCATAATTTAACCATTTTGGATATTCGCTAACAAACTCAACATTAGTTATACTAGTCTCTTCTTTTAATTCTCTATATCCAGCCTCAATAGGCAGTTCACCCTTGTCAACACCCCCTTGGGGTAATTGCCATGCTTCAGCTTTGTTATCAATTCTTTGTCCACAAAATACATTTCCATATTTATTAAAAACCATTAACCCGACACAAGAACGATATGGTCTCTCTAAAAGAGGAATATTATTTTTAATTATACTCAATTGCTAAAACTACTAACTTTATTCTGTATAGGTTTCTTTATAATTTTGGCAGTAGCGGTTATTTTCTTTTTATTACTGAATAAATTAATTCCTCTTATAAGATCAACTGCTCTAGATATTTGATTATCTTGTAGAAGTTTTTCAACTGGGTTTAATTCTAGTTTGTCATCATTATCTTTTTTTGTGCCTTTTTCTTTTTTGTCCAAGGCTCCTCTTAAATTTTCTTCTCGCCTGTTTTTTGGTAGTTGTTCATTCAGTTCAGCTATTCCAGCTTTTACAATAATATCTGGTTCAATGCCTTTAGATTGTATTGATGTTCCACTTGGTGTGTAATACCTTGCTGTTGTTAGTCTCATTGCGCCATTACCTGCTAAAGGTATTATAGATTGAACTGATCCTTTACCAAAACTACGAGTGCCAACTATTATTGCTCTTGAATGATCTTTAAGTGCTCCTGCTACAATTTCACTAGCAGATGCTGACCCACTATTGATAAGAACTATCATTGGTTTACCATCAATCAGATCACCTTTTTTTGCAAAAATTCTAGATGTGTCGTCATCTTTTCTTCCTTGAGTAGATACTATTTCTCCTTGGTTTAAGAAAGCATCAGTAACTGAAATTGATTGGTTTAGAAGACCACCTGGATTATTTCTTAAATCTAAAATGAGCCCTTGAAATTTCTTGCCAAGTTCATTTTTAATTTCATCGAGAGCTTTTTCCAGACCAGAAGTGGTTGTGTCTGAAAAGGTTGTTAAACGTACATAACCAATATTTTTTATAATGTTGTGTCTAACAGATCTTATTTTTATAACGTCTCTAATTATTTCAATTTCAAAAGGATCTTTTTTATCACGAACTACAGTTATAACAACCTTGCTTCCAACAGGTCCTCGAAGTTGTGATACAGCTTCATTAATAGAAAGTCCTCTAATTGACTCTCCATTTATACCAATTATTAAATCGCCTGATTTCATACCAACGTTAGCAGCTGGAGTATCGTCTATGGGCGATACAACTTTAACCACTCCATTTTCCATAGTTATTTCGATACCTAAGCCACCAAATTTTCCTTTGGTCTTTACCTGCATATCTTTAAATGATTCTGGACTCAAATAAGAAGAGTGTGGATCTAGAGATTGAAGCATGCCTGAAATTGCAGCTTCAATAAGCTTCTTATCAGTTATTTCTTCTACATATTGTTCCTGTACTCTTTGAAAAACATCACCAAAAAGATTTAGTTGTTTATATGTTTCTTGACGATTTTCAGCTTTAGCTAAATTTTGTTTAATTAAATATATATTAAAAACCAAAAGAAATACTAAAAAAATTTTTACTTTACAATGGATGTTATTATCATAGATTTTTTTAATCATTTAATCAGGCCTTAATTTCATTTAAAACATTATATCAATATAGAATATATTTAGTACAACAACTATAGAAAATTTAATTAAATTTTTATTATTTTAGCAGTGATTTACCACTCATGCTATTTGGTAATTTAATAGACATAAGTTCTAAAATTGTTGGAGCAATATCAGCCAATCTTCCATCTCTTAATTTATAATTATTATTTTTAGAAATTATTATTAAGGGGACTTTATTACATGTATGTGAGGTATGTGGTAAATTCATAATATCATCAAACATAATTTCGCAATTTCCATGGTCTGCAGTTAATAGCATAATTCCATCTAACATAACTATTATATTTTTTATATTCCCAATGGCTGTATCAACTGTCTCTACTGCTTTAATTGCAGCATTTAAATCACCTGTATGTCCAACCATGTCAGGGTTTGCAAAATTTACTATAATTAGATCATAAGTTTTATTTTTTATAGAAGAGATTAGTTCAGTTTCGACTTCTTTAGCCGACATTTCTGGTTTTAAGTCATATGTGGATATTTTGGGTGAGGGGATCATTATTCTAGTTTCACCTGGGTAAACTGTCTCCTTCCCTCCATTAAAAAAGAAAGTAACGTGTGGATATTTTTCTGTTTCTGCTAATCTAAGTTGTTTTAAATTAGCTTTCGAAATAACTTCTCCAAGAGTATCCTTAATTTTTTCTTTTACAAAAATAGAATTCATAAAATTTGACAATTCTGTTGAATATTCAGTCATTCCAAGATTGTTGGACAAAATTGGAGTATTAGCATCCTTTTTAAATTCTTTAAATTTAGGATCAAGCAATGCTGTTAATAATTCGCTAACTCGGTCTGCTCGAAAGTTAGTCATGATTAAGCTATCGCCATCTTCAAATCCCTTATAATCCCCGACAAGAGTAGGTGATATAAATTCGTCGGTTTCATTATTTTTATAAGCTTCTTCTAATCCTTCAGATACGTTTGAAAATTTTCTTTCATACTTTCCGTATACAATAAGATCAAAAGCCTTTTTTACTCTTTCCCACCTATTATCTCTATCCATTGAGTAGTATCTACCAATAAGTGAGACTACATTTATATTTTTTGGAAGAGACATTTCAAATTTTTTAATTTGCTGTCCTAATTGCTTTGGAGAACAATCTCGTCCATCCGAAAAAATGTGGATGCAGGCTTTGCAATTATTTTTTTCTAAAAGTTTTGACATTTCAATTATATGACTTGAATGAGAATGCACTCCGCCATCACTACACAAACCAAGTAGGTGAACTGTTTTGTTTTTATTATGCTTTAACAAAAAATTTTGAAAATTATTATTATTTGCTATTTCATTATTAGCAAAAGCTTTGTTTATCTTTGGTAGAGTTTGGAGAACTACTCTTCCAGAGCCAAGGTTCATATGACCAACTTCTGAATTTCCTACTTGACCTGTGGGTAAACCAACATCTTCGCCAGAAGCATCTAGTGTTGAATATGGAAAAGTTTTAGTTAAAAAATCTACATTTGGAGTTTTTGCTAATTTTACAGCATTATTTTCAAAGTTTTTATTAATTCCCCATCCGTCCATTATGCATAAAACGATTGGTTTTTTTGGTTTCTCACTCATTAATTAAATCCATTAAGAAATTTTTATTTATGATAAGGATGACCTTTAATAATAGTTTCTATTCTGTAAATTTGTTCTGCAACCATCATTTTGACCATTTGATGAGGCCAAGTAAGTTTACCCAAAGCGATAATTTTATCTGCCGATTTTTTAATTTTTATACCATTTCCAAAAGCACCACCAATTGCAAAATTTACACTAATAATGTTGTTATTGCTCCAATTTAATATTAATTTTGCTAAATCTTTGCTAGAAATATTTTCACCTTCTTCATCTAGCAAAATCAATTTACTATTCCTAGGTGTTGAATTAATTAATTTTTCTGCTTCTTCGTTTATTTTTTTTTCTTTGTTTTTTGTTTTAACTTCGTATTGTTTTAATTCAATATTTTTTATCCTTTTAATATATTTGTTAGTAATTAAATCTTCGTCATTACTTTTAATTTTACCAATTGTAGAAATTATATATTTCATTTTATTTTTTTATAGCGTCACTTGATATATTATCTTGTTTTTTTTCCCACATTTTTTCTAAGCTGTAAAAGACTCTTACTTCTGGTCGAAAAATATGGATTAAAATGTCATTAGCATCAATTAAAACCCAATCTCCATTTGACATTCCCTCCGGAGACGACAGGCGAAGGCCAATTTCTTTATATTTTTTTATTAGATTATTTGCCATAGCAGTTACCTGTCTGACAGTATTCCCACTTACTACTATCATATAATCTGCAATGCTACTTCTTCCAATGAGGTCGATACTAACAATATCTATACCTTTATCATTTTCCAGTGATTTTAATGTAAATTTTAATAACTCTTTAGAAGATAAACTTTTTGTTTTTGCCATTACATGATCCTATTAAGTGTAAGTTTTGGTTTTTCTTATCTCTGATGCCGAGATAGCTAATAATTTATTCTTTAAAAAAACCCAGACAGGTTTGTTTTTATGAAATATAGTTCTACTTTTATGTGTTTTAAGTTTTTTACCAAGTGATGGAACTTTTAAGGTGTTTAAAAAAGAATTTATGAAATCTGGCCTAGAAATGATAGCAATATGAATATTTTGAGCTATGATTTTAGGATAAAGCCATTTATCAAGATTGTCTAAAATATCACTTCCCATTAGCCAGATAAGTTTTACCTTTCGGGTTCTTTGATTTAAAAAACTAACCGTTTTAAATGTTGCATATAGTTGATTTTTTTGTTCAAGGTCTAAAACTTTTATATAAGAAATATTATTTGTTAACAGCCTAGCATAACGAAGTCTTTTGTCAAAATTCTCCATATCTAAACTAGATTTTAATCTGTTCTGAGGGGCAACCAGCCACCAAATTTCATCTAATCCAAGATTTGTAAGTGCAGTATTACTGATGTGAATATGTCCAACATGAGCTGGATTAAATGAACCACCTAAAATACCGATTTTTCTTTTTCTAGAGTAAGAATAACAAACTGGAATTCTATTTTTAAAATTGACTTTCAGATCTTTACTCACGTATTTGGTCATTTCCTCTAACAATATATTTAAAACTAGTTAACTGAGCAGCTCCTACTGGACCTCTAGCATGTATTCTTCCTGTAGATATTCCTATTTCTGCACCCATTCCAAATTCCCCTCCATCAGCAAATTGAGTTGAAGTATTATGCATAACAATTGCACTATCAACGTTATTTAGAAAAGTTTCTGCAACTTTGGAATTTTCAGTAATTATAGATTCTGTATGATTTGATGAATATTTTCTAATATGGTCTATGGCACCTGATACTCCGTCAACTAATTTCACGGATAAAATAGCGTCAAGATATTCAGTATGCCAATCCTTTTCAGATGCTAATTCAATTTCATTTACAATTTCTTTTGTCTCAATATCTCCTCTAATATGACATCCTAATTCTGTTAACTTTTTAACTATAATTGGTATAGCTTTTTCAGACATATCTCTATCAACAAGTAGAGTTTCTAAGGCACCGCATATCCCTGTTCTTCTCATTTTTGAGTTTACAATGATTTTTATTGCTTTGTTTATATCAGCATCTTTATCTACATACATATGGCATATTCCCTCCAAGTGAGCGAAGACAGGAACTCTTGCTTCATCTTGAATTTTTTTAACAAGAGATTTCCCTCCGCGAGGTATGATTATATCAATTTCTCCAGTTGATATAAGCATCGCTGAAACAGCTTCTCTATTGGTATTTTCGACTAATTGTACAGTGTTAACAGGTAAGTTGGCACTTTCTAGGCCTTTTTGCATGCATTTAGCTAATATTTTAGAAGAATTAATTGAGTCAGATCCACCTCTAAGTATTGCCGTATTCCCAGATTTAATGCAAAGGCTACCAGCATCAATGGTTACATTAGGTCTCGATTCGTAAATAATGCCAATTACGCCCAATGGGACTGAAATTTTTGAAATTTTTAAACCATTCGGTTGCGTCCATTTCGACAACTCAACACCAATTGGGTCACTCATTTCTGAAATTTGCTTTAAGCCATCTGCAATTTTATCAATTCTTTCATCGTTTAGCAAAAGCCTATCAATAAAAGCATTGTTAAGTTGTTTTCTTTTAGCATTTTCAATATCAATTTTGTTTGCTTTAAGGATCTCTCCTTGTTCTAGCTTTATAATTTTAGATGTATTTAATATTGCTAAATTTCTATCTTTTGAACTACTTCTCGATATTAAATTAAAAGCCTCTCTTGATTTTTTGTTTATATTTTTAATATATTCAAAAATATTGCTATCACTCATTTTTTTACTCTTATTTTTTTTCTAGAACTAGATCATCCCTGTGGACTACTTCGTCCTTACCTCTATAGCCTAGGATAGTTTCAATATCATTACTTTTTGATCCTTTAATTAAATCTACTTCAGAATTATTAAAGTGTATTAAGCCTTTTCCTACAAAGTTTTGTTGTTCATCTACTATTTGTATCAAATCGCCTTTTTCATAGATACCTTCTGTACTGACTATACCAGCAGACAGCATAGAGAACCCTTTTTTCATGGCTTCGACCGCACCCTTGTCTATAGTTATTTTCCCTTTAACTTGCAATGCACCAGAAATCCATTGTTTTCTTGAGTTTAACGGTTTTTCGATCGCACTAAACCAACTAAATTGTGTTCCATCAATCTCTATCTTTGACAAAGGACTATTAAAATGTCCATTGCAAATGATCATATGACAACCTGCTTTGGTGGCTATTTTAGCAGCAGCAATTTTGGTAACCATACCTCCAGATGACATCCTTGTGATTGGTGGGCCTGCCATTCTTTCAATTTCATCTGTAATTTCAGGAATTTTTTCTATAAAGACTGTACCCTTATTCTTATTGGGATCAGATGAATAAAGACCATTTATATCAGACAGTAATACAAGTAAATCTGCGCTACACATTTGTGCAACTCTTGCTGCCAGCCTGTCATTGTCACCAAATCTAATCTCTTCTGTAGAGACTGTATCATTTTCGTTAATTACAGGAATTACTTTTAATTCAATGAGTTTTAATAACGTTGCTCTTGCATTTAGATGTTTTCTTCTTGTCTCAGTGTCGTCAGGTGCGAGTAAAATTTGTGCTATATTCAGACCAAATTTTTCCATAATCTCTTTCCAAGCATGAGCAAGGTTAACTTGACCTGTTGCAGCAGCGGCTTGTTTTTCATCTAAAGATAAATTACCTTTTAGTTTCAATTGTTTTTGACCAAGTGCAATAGACCCGGAGGAAACGATTATAATTTCTTTTTTTTGTTTAATAAGTTGATCTATTTCTTGAGCTAAAGACCTTAACCATTCACTCTTAAGACCACCCTCATTTTTGTCTATCAAAAGTGAGGAGCCTATTTTTATTACAATTCTTTTTGAGTCTTTTATTAAGTTTTCTTTTTTCATTTTTATTATTCTTTATGGAGACCAAGATATAATTTTTTTTCTTTGATCTTTACTATTTTCTTTATTTTTTGTCTTTACTATAAAGTTTTGTAACTCTCTAATAAGGTAAATAATATTTTCTCCTGAAACTGAAGAAATATTGATAACATTTTCTACATTGAGTTTTTTTAAAATTTCTTTCGCAGACTTAACTTTTTTATCTTCAACAGCATCGCATTTTGTTAAAACTAAGATCTGTTTTTTCTT
Source organism: uncultured SAR116 cluster alpha proteobacterium (assembly GCA_902595515.1). Classification (GTDB taxonomy): domain Bacteria; phylum Pseudomonadota; class Alphaproteobacteria; order Puniceispirillales; family Marisalimonadaceae; genus Marisalimonas. The sequence continues at coordinate 187,775 of CACJQK010000001.1, read as the reverse complement.
GGATAAATTACTATCATATGCTTTAATTTCATGAACAATAGTGAGGTAATCTTTTTTAATATTTTTAGAAGTAACGTCTATTAGATGCAATAATCCTTGGCAACGTTCAACATGACCTAAAAATCTATGACCTAAGCCAGATCCTTCATGAGCACCCTCTATTAATCCAGGAATATCCGCTATTACGAATTCCATATCATCTTGGTTAACCACTCCAAGATTTGGATGAAGTGTTGTAAAGGGGTAGTCGGCTATTTTAGGTTTTGCAGCTGTAATTCTGGAAAGTAATGTGCTTTTGCCTGCATTTGGTAGTCCAATTAAGCCTATATCTGCTATTAATTTTAGACGAAGCCAAATCCATTTTTCCTCTAATGGACCTCCAGGTTGTGCTTTTCTTGGTGCTTGATTTATAGATGTTTTAAAAAAAGCATTACCTTTACCCCCTTCACCTCCCTTGGCTAAAACAATTTTTTGTCCGATTTCTGTCATATCTGCTAATATAAAATTATTAGTTTCATCTAATATCTGTGTTCCAATAGGAAGTCTAAGAATAATATCGTTGCCACTTATTCCACTTCTATCTTTTCCTTTACCACCCTCTCCGGGTCTAGCTTTGAAATGCTGTTGATAACGAAAATCTATTAACGTATTAAGACCATCTGAACATAAAGCAATTACATCACCCCCTCGACCACCATTTCCCCCATCTGGTCCACCATAAGGAACATGTGCTTCTCTTCTAAAAGAAATAGATCCAGGTCCACCACGCCCACTAGCTATATAGATTTTAGCTTGATCTAAAAACTTCATTATAAAACCCTAATATATAGTATTCTAGATGAAAAGAGTTAAAATAAAAAAAAGGAATAGCTATGAAGCTATTCCAGAGTTCAAATAAAAAAGAATTGATTATTCAGCAGCTTGTCTATTTGGTTCTACAGAAACAAACATTTTTTTCCCTTTATGTTCTTTAAACTTAACATACCCATCTATAAGTGAAAAAATTGTATGATCTTTTCCCATTCCAACGTTTGATCCTGGATGATACTTTGTTCCACGTTGTCTAATTATAATGTTACCAGCAATGACAGCTTCGCTACCAAATTTTTTAACACCTAATCTTCTTCCGGCTGAGTCTCTGCCATTTCTAGAACTACCGCCAGCTTTTTTATGTGCCATTTTTTAATCCTTTATTATTTTTTAGTACTTGTTTTTTTTGTTTTAGTAGTTGTTTTTGTTTTAGATTTTGTTTCAGGGTTAATAGAAGCTGATTTTGTTTTTCTTTCAGTTGTCTTACTTGCAGTTGACTTGGCCTTAACTGATTTTTTAACTTTTTCTTCAACTACTTTTGACTTAGATCCGGGTTTTGGTTTAGTTTCAACTTTAGTCTTTTTTTCTTTTGATTTATCAGTAGCTTTTTTTGGAGATAATTTAGATCCGCCAGTTTCAGCTATATCAATTATTTTAAGAAGTGTTAGATCTTGTTTATGACCTTGTTTTCTTCTACTATTCTTTCTTCTTCGCTTATATATCATTGTAATTTTTGGACCACGAGTTTGTCTAATAACTTGTGCCATTACTGCAGCATCATTAACTAGTGGAGTACCTAGTGTAACTTTTTTGCCATCACCTACCATTAATACATCACTAAGCACTAGCTGGTCACCATCATTAGCATTAAGTTTTTCAACTAAAACTACATCTTCTTTTTGAACACGATATTGTTTTCCACCGGTTTTAACTACTGCATACATTTTTATAATCCGATAATTAATTAGTATAATGATTATTTAAATAAATATTATTGAAATAACTATGTCTAAATCGTTATCGGAATATAGCTTGATACTGCAATCTGTCAAGTTTTAAGATCATGTAATTTACATTCTATTAAACAATTTTCTATTTATTTATTTTTTTATTAATAGTGCTGGATCTAAGCGTTCAGAAAACCAATTTATTCTCCAATCCAAGTGAGGCCCTGTCGATCTCCCAGTTGATCCAACTTCACCAATTTTTTGATCTTTATCTATTTTGTCACCAACTTTTACATTTATAGACGACAAATGAGAATATACTGAAGTTACCCCGTGTCCATGATCTAACATGACAGTTCCACCTGTATAATATAAGTCTTTTTGTGCCATTCTTACTATAGCATCTGTGGGAGCAAGTATATTAGTTCCCTCTGGAGCAGCTATGTCAATACCATAATGTGGACGTTTCGGTTTTCCATTAAGTATTCTTTGACTACCAAAAACTCCAGAAATTATACCTTTAGTAGGCCAATCAAACTTTTGAAATATAAAATCTACATCACTATCTAAACTTCTAACTTCTTTAATTACTTTATTTTCTTTTTTAATTCTATCCCAAAAAGACTTGGGTGGGGTTACCATTTTTTTTTCAAGTCCATTAATAACTTGAGTTTTATATTTTCTTTGTTTTATGTCTAATTTTTTTAAAATCCAATTTTGATTAATAAAAAAATACAAATTAGCTTCTTTTGGATGATCTCTTCCAAAACCTATTACAAAATCTCCGTTGGAAGTTTTTCTCAGAACTCTTTCTTTAAATTTAATATTAAGATCTTTATTAATTTTACCTTTTACCAGACCACCCTGAACAAAATTACCTTCAAGTATGATTTCGGTATTATTAATATTTATAACTAAACTATTTGTTGCAAAGCAAGGGAAGGTTTTAAGTAATAAAAAGATTAACATTAATTTAGTGTAGTTAAAATTCACCTTTTCAATCAAATTTGGAAAACTTTCAATTTTTATCATATTTAACGTTTCACTTCAGGTATTAGGCCTTTAGGGGCAAATCTTAATGTGATCAATAATATCATACCCATGAACATCAACCTTATATGGGCAGCATTTTCTAATAAATGACTTTTAATTATAATGGCATCAGATATATGAGTAGTGATTTGAGATATAAACCACAAACCAAGAGGTTCAGACTGAACCCAAAAAAACCAAATCAAAAAGCCACCAATTATTGAACCAAAATTGTTGCCTGATCCACCAACTATTACCATAATCCATATTAAAAACGTATATCTTAAAGGTTGATATGACACAGGGGTAAATTGACCATCAAGCGTAGTCAACATTGCTCCAGCAAGTCCAACGATTGCAGATCCAATTATAAAGACTTGTAAGTGTCTTTGCTTAATATTTTTACCCATTGCATTTGCTGAAACTTCATTGTCTCTTATTGCTCTCATCATTCGACCCCATGGTGATTTAACTGCTATTTCAAGCAAAAATAAAACAATTAACAAAACTACACAAAATAATATTGAGTAAGATAATTTTACTATAATTGATGAAAGTTCAGTAATAGGCATATCTAGATAATCTGATACTTTTAAAACCCATTCTTTTGACTGAAGCTCAATTTCATAGGGAACTGGTCTTGGTAAGCCGTTAACGTTTTTAACCCCCCTAGATAACCAATCTTCATTTTTTAAGAAATAAATAATAATCTCTGAAATACCTAGAGTTGCAATAGCTAGATAATCTGATCTTAAGCCAAGAGAAATTTTTCCAATTATAAAAGCTGAGAAAGCTGCTAACAAACCTCCTACAGGCCAGGATAATAAAACTGGTAAATTAAATCCTCCTAAATAACCTGTTTTTGCAGGCTCTATAGCTTCTATTTTTTCAATAGGGGCATCAACTAAAAGACGCATTACAAAATAACCAGAAACTATAAAGGCAAATGAAATTAAGTACTTAATTTTGTTATTTAAGTTACTTTTTTTAAATAATAAAATTGAAAAAATGACAGATAAAGTAAACACCAATAATCCAATTATTATAATTTCACCACCTACTTTCCAAGCATTTTGGGTAGGTGGCATAGATATAATAATATTTGCCAGCCCACCTAATGCAGCAAAACCCATTACACCAAAGTTAACGATGCCTGCATTACCCCATTGAATATTTATGCCGAGGGTCATTATCGATGAAATTAAACATAAATTAAATATTGTTAGTGCCACATTCCAACTTTGGAAAAAACCAACTAGAAGTAATGTTATAGTCATTAAAATATAAAGGAATTTTATTCGTGAAGCATTGGTCATTTTTAAATCTTTAAATTATTTTACCTTTGTAGATCCCAGTTGGTTTAATTAGTAGTACTAAAACTAATATCAAAAAAGATATAGCTATTTTGTAATCGGTTGAGAGAATTTGTAATAATCCTTCTGGTACAAAATTAATTGGAAGAAAGTAAAAAAATATTTTTTTATAAGCGAATGTTATTATTAATTCTGAAAAAGCTATAACAAATCCTCCTATAATTGCACCAACTGGGTTTCCTACACCACCTACAATAGCAGCAGAAAAAATTGGTAACACTAAATGAAGATATGTAAATGGTTTATAACTTTTGTCTAATCCATATAGAGTTCCAGCAACACAGGCCAATGTTCCAGTTATTATCCAAGTTATTAAAACAACTTTTTCAGGATTTATACCTGATAACAATGCTAGCTCTTTATTGTCTGAATACGCTCGCATTGATTTGCCTGTTTTAGTTTTATTTAAAAACCAAAATAATAAAATAACTAGTAGAACACTTAAAATAATTGTAATACCTTGGGTTGTTTTAAGGGTAAGGCCCTCGTTTAGGCCTGTTATATTTTTAAAGGTTCTAGCCTTTAAAATAAATCTCTCTCCGTCAAAAAAGTTTTTATCTCCTGGACCAACTATAAATCTGATTAACCCACCTGTAAAAAACATTACTCCAATAGACACTATTAAATTAATTACACTTTTAGAATTTTGTTTTCGGTAAAATTTAAAAATAAATTTATCCATAATAATACAATAAGAAATAGTTAATACTATAGCTATTGGTAAAACAATTATAGCTGTTGGAAGTGGATTTAAGGTAACTCCAAGGCTAATAAATAACCAACTCAGAAGAATTGAATTCATTGCTCCGAAAGACATAAACTCACCATGAGCAAAATTTGAAAATCTTAAAACGCTATAAATTATAGTGATGCCCAGCGCTCCAAGCGCTAATTGGCTTCCATAGGTGAGTCCAGGAATAACAATATAGTTCGCAATTAAAGTAATACCATTTATAAAATCCACAATTATTTAACCTCCTAAAAAAGCTTGACGTACTTCTTTATTTGCTAAAAGAGAATTCCCACTGTCTGTAAAAAGATTTTTACCTTGACTTAAAACAAAACCTAAATCAGATATTTTTAATGCTTGTTTTGCATTTTGTTCAACCATTAATACTGCTGTTCCTTGATTTGCTATTTCTTTAATTTTAGTGAATAAACCATCCATTATAATTGGAGAAACACCAGCAGAGGGTTCATCCAGCATTAAAAGTTTTGGTTTTGTCATTAATGCTCGTCCAACAGCTACCTGTTGTCTTTGTCCTCCAGACAATTCTCCTGCATCCTGATTTTTTTTATCTTTTAGGATAGGAAATAAATCATAAACATATTTTAACATTTCATTTTTATTATTCTGATCTATGAAAGATCCTATTTCTAAGTTTTCTTGTACAGTTAAAGAGGGAAAAATGTTATTAGTTTGTGGTACAAAACCCATTCCCTTCAAAACTCTCTGTTGTGGTGGTAAATTTGTAATATCTTCACCGTCAAAAACAACTTTCCCATTTTTAATTGGAAGAAGGCCAAATAATGCTTTCATAGCAGTGGACTTTCCAGCTCCATTTGGTCCAACTACAGATGATATTTTGCCTTTGTAAACTCCTATATTACAATTGGTTACGATGTCAACAGCACCGTATCCACATGTTATATTTTCTCCTGACAATAAATACATATTCTATTAATTTTTACCCAAATATACTTCTATAACTTTATCGTTTTCTTTAACTTTTGAAATTTTATCCTTCATTAGAATTGATCCTTCTGCCATGACAATGACCGGATCACACAATCTACTGATAAATTCAATATCGTGTTCTATCATACAAAATGTATAATCAAATTCTTTGTTAAGCCTTAAAATTGCATCACCTATTGTATTTAATAAAGTTCTATTAACACCAGCTCCAACTTCGTCAAGAAGAACAATCTTGGGATCAACCATCATTGTTCTACCCAACTCTAATAATTTTTTTTGTCCTCCTGAAAGGTTTCCTGCGTATTCGTTTGCTAAGTGTTTGAGTTGCAGAAACTCCATTACTTCATCAGCTTTTCTAGCTATATTTTGTTCTTCTAATTTAATTTTTTTTTGTGAAAACCAAGTGTGTAATATTGACTCGCCAGTTTGATTTGGAGGAACCATCATTAGGTTGTCCTTAACTGTTAAAGAAGAAAACTCATGTGCAATTTGAAAAGTTCTTAAAATACCAAGATTAAATAATTGGTGAGGTTCATAACCAGTAATGTCAATTTCATTTAGTTCTACAGTTCCAGAATCTGGTTTAATAGATCCATTAATTATATTAAATAAAGTAGTCTTACCTGCGCCGTTAGGACCAATTAGTGCTGTAATTGATGATTTTTCAATTTCTAAAGTAATGTCGTTTATGGCTCTTATACCACCAAAACTTTTGTAAAGATTTTTAACTCTAAGCATATAAAAAAAAAGGCTTAAGAAAATATCCTAAGCCTTTTCTAATTTTACCTATAACCAACTTTGTTGGTTTTTTGGTTGTCGATTAATATTTCGGCAAAACTTCCTGAGGACTCGCCAGCACCAACAAGCTCTAGGGCTGTTGCTCCAACATAGTCTACATCCTTTCCTGCCTTAATTAATTTTAGTGCTTTACCAAGTTCACCTGGAAAAATTTTCTCTCCGGGAGCGTTAGCTACATCCATAACACTAGCTTTAAAAATATTACTTTTAGTGGATTTTGACTTTTCCATTGCAAGCATAATTAGAGCTGCGGCATCATAAGACTCAGGTCCGTAAGGCCCAGACTCAAAACCTGCCGCTTTTGCTAATTCTGAATATTTAGCTGCGCCTGGGCTGTCTGTACCTGGAACAGATCCAATTGATCCATTGAGATCTGGACCAATAGCTTTTGGAAGAGAATCACCTATCATACCATCTGGTAAGAAAAATTTATTAAATGCGTCTGCATCTAATGATGCTTGTATTATACCTTTACCTCCCTGATCAAGGTAGCCTGCGACTATCAAAATATCACCACCAGCTTGGGCAAGAGCAGCAACTTCAGCACTATAGTCAGCTTTACCATCCTCATGAGATGCTGTTATGGTAATTTTACCTCCTTTAGAGGTGAAGTTTTTTTGAATACTTGCAGCTAAGCCTTTTCCATAGTCATTGTTTGTGTGTGATAAGGCAGCCGTTTTAAAACCTTTTTCCATTAATAAATCTGCTATAACTTCACCTTGTCTAGCATCTGATGGTGCGGTTCTAAAAAACAAGCCATTATCAGGCTCAGTTGATAGTGCTGGTGATGTTGCAGATGGAGATATCATAACAATACCATTTGGCATTGCTACGTTTTTTAAAACAGCAGTAGTAACACCAGAGCAATCAGCACCCATTATAGCATTCACTTTTTCTGCAGTAATCAATCTTTCTGCAGCTGCTTGCGCAGCAGCAGCATCAACACATGTTGAGTCACCTCTGACACTATCTATTTTGCCATGAGTAAAGTTACCTGATTTATTTACTTCATCAATAGCCATTTCAGCACTTTTAGCCATCACAGGCGCTAAAGATTCAATAGGACCTGTAAATCCAAGAATAATTCCAATTTTTACATTATCTGCAATAGCTGGAAAAATTAAGAATATTGATAGCATAAATGAAATTAATGTTTTTTTCATATATGTTCCCCTTATAATTTATAATAGTAATTAATTTATAAAGAAATTATGTAATTATGCGAATCAAATTTGAAATTATATTATGTTGAGTATTATTACCAAACTAACAAATAACCAAGCCAATTTGTAAAAATCACATCATTAAATCGGGTAGCCAAGTTATTATTGCAGGAAACATTATTAGTACTAAAATAGTCAAAATATCTGCAATAAAAAATATGGTTACTCCTTTAAATACGTCTGTAACAGGTATATCTTTTCTTACACCAGCAACAACAAAACAATTAAGACCAATAGGTGGGGTAATTAGGCACACCTCTGCCATTTTGACTACTATTATCCCAAACCAAACACTAACTTGATTAAATGTCATTCCAAAAGGACTTTGATCTGCAGTTACATCTGGGCCACCATTTAAGAGAATAATTGCAGGATAAACAACTGGTAAGGTTAATAATAAAAGTCCAATTGCATCAATAAACATACCCAAAACCACGTAACCAAGTAAAATTAAAATTAGTACAATGTAAGGATCAAAAGGTAATGAAATAATCCAATTAGCAAAAGTTTCTGGTAATCCTGAGAATCCAAGAAATCTAACAAAAATTAATACGCCCCATATAATTGAAAAAATCATTGCAACGAGTTTAGCAGTTTCAATTAATGCAAAATTGAGTGAATTTAGTTTTAAACCCCTCATTACAGCTATAATCAGTACTACAAAAGCACCTAAAGCACCTGCTTCGGTTGGTGTTGCCCAACCAGCGTAAATTGCACTAATAATTACAGAAATTACAATTGCTATTGGAATAACCCCTGGAAGAGCTCTGATTTTCTCATTAAGCGTGTACCTTCTACCTGGAGGTCCTAAGTTAGGGTTTATTTTAGCCCAGATAACTATAATTGCACCATAGACTACAGCTGAAAATATCCCCGGTAAAAAACCTGCTAGTAATAGAGCTCCAACTGATTCCTCAACAATTATTGCATATATAACTAAAATAGCAGAAGGTGGTATTAATGACGCAAGAGTTCCACCTGCTGCGACTACTCCTGCAGCCAATTTTCGATCATATCCCTCTTTTAACATCTCTGGTATAGCTACCCTTGAAAAAACTGCGGCTGTAGCTGTTGAGGCTCCAGAAACAGCAGCAAACCCAGCAGTTGCAAAAACTGTAGCAACTGCGAGACCACCAGGGACAAAACCAATCCAGGCTTTTGCACAGTCATATAGCTGTCTTGTCATCCCAGCTTGGTAGGCCAAAAATCCTATTAAAATAAAAATAGGCAATAATCCAAGAACAAATGTTACAGACTTAGAGTATGGAATAGCACCAATATTAGCGAGAGCAGGACCAACACCTATTAATTCAACTAACCCAATCATACCAGCAATACTAGCTGCAAATACGACTCTTACACCAGAAACAACTAAGATTAGTAAAATAATAGTACAAATTATACCAACTGTCGTTGGGTCTTCATACCCAATTCCAAAAATCCCTGATGGTTGTCCACTTAGTAATTTACTAAACATTAATCAGTCCTTAATTACCTTTATTTCTTCGTTTGCGAGTTCTTCAGGTGTCTTCATGATTGGAATAGCTATTGGCTCTAAGTTTTTAAATAAAATCATTCTTAAAAAACCAAATATTTCAAGGAACAGTCTTAGTGCCCATATAGTAAAGGCAATGGGAACAAGTATTTTTGCTGGCCATGTAGGATATAAGTAATCGTAAGTTGTATCGCCTATTTTATATGCATCAATTGCAAATAACCAACTATAATAAATTAATATTAAAACAACTAAGAAAGAAAAGATTGTAGAAAAAAATTCAAGTAGCCATTTAGCACGTCCTTTTAAATTTCCAACTAAAAGCTCCATTCTAATATGTGCATCAAGTCGCTGAGCGTATGCAACACCTAAAAAAGCAAAAATTGAAATTGATAGTTCTGATAATTCTAAATATCCTGGCCACGGATAACCTAACACCCGTGATATAATTTGAAATGATGTAAGTATCATCACAACAAATAAGGAAATACCAGATATCTTTATTAAATAATCTTCGAATACACTGAGGTAATTATTTGATTTAGTTAAGATTTTAGACATTTAAAAAATTAGCATGTGTGTAAAAAATTACACACATGCCAAGATGTAACTATTTTGCAGTTGCAAAAATTAAATCTAGTAAGGCTTGAGCATCAAATTTATCTTTATTTGCATTTACCCAAGCGTCCCAAACAGGTTTACCTGCAGTTTTTCTAAACTCTGCTAAAGTTTTTTCGTCATACTTTATTTCTTGAAGTTTTGATTTAAACATTGGTAAATTTTTATCATCAGCTTTTTTATAAGCAGCTTTCATTGAAGCTAATGCTTCAGGCTTTAAATCTTGAAGCAGTTTTTGATATTGTTTAGGTAGTTTGTTGTATGAAGTTTTGTTTATGACATATGGACAGTCAGAGGTTCCTGGTGATAAATTAGCAGTATACCATTCTGCAACTTCATGAATCTTATATGCAGCGTGAGCATATGTATAAGGAAAAGAAACAGCATCCACAGCACCTCTTGAAATTAATGTATAAACTTCACTAGCTGGAACGGTTTGTCTTATAGCTCCTAATTTTTCCATAGCTTTACCTACACCACCACCAGCACGAACTCTCATTCCTTTAAAATCTGACAAGCTAGTTGGTGGTTTTCCTTTACCTAAGAACTCATATTGAGGAAGATTAGATGTCATGTATAGCATAGCATTCCATTTAGCCAACTGACCTGAGACAATTGGATGATCATACACAGCTTGTCTAATCTTTGCATCTTTATCAAAATCTCCCATTGGTAGAAACGGCATAGTTAAAACCATTAATCCTGCATTTTTACCTGGGTGGTAAAAATTACAAAAAGCAGCCATTTCAAATGAGTTGGCTTTTAATCCATCCAGATTTTCTTTTGATTTAGATAGTTGTCCCCCATAGAAAATCTTAAGTTTGAATTTACCATTAGTTTCTTCAGATAATCTTTTTGATAATGTTTCTGCGCCTTCGGTAAAAGCTCTTCTTTTTCCCCAGAGACTAAATTTCCAAAAAACATCTGGTCCATCAACAGCGGCAAGAACTAAATTTGCATATATGTTTGACATAAGAACCATCAAACCAACTGCAATAATTCTTCTAATATTAATCATTTATTTCCTCCAAATTTTAGTATTATTTCATACTCAGCATATATAAGTAAAAGTCAAATAAGAAATATTAACAGATTAAATAAAAATACTGTTATGAGATTTTATAAGTCAGATAGAGTTAAAAATTAATTTCAAAAAATTTTAAGAAGAAATAGTGTAATACCAGGAAAAGAGAATAAAAGTATAACTCTTAAGATATCACTAAACAAAAATGGTAAAACTCCTTTGAATGTCTCAGTAATGCTGACATCTCCAGCCATCTTATTGATAATAAAAACATTTAATCCAACTGGAGGTGTGATTAATCCTACTTCTACGACGATGAGTGTTAATATTCCAAACCATATTGCTGTCTCTTCAGCAGACATTCCAAAATCCAATGTCATTATCAAAGGGAAAAAAACTGGTATGGTGAGTAATATCATTGCCAGGCTATCCATTAAACAGCCCAAAAACAAATATAGTACAAGAATACAAGCTACAATTAGATAAGGTGAAAAGTTATTTTCTAATGCAATCTCACCTAATTGGTTTGGAAGTTGTGTTAATGCTATAAATGAGTTGAAAAATTCTGCACCTAAAAGTACTAGAAATATCATAGCAGAAGTTATTGCTGTACTCTCTATCACATCAACTAAGTCACCAAATTTAAAGTTTTTGTTAGAAATTGCTATTAAACCTGCTCCGCCAGCCCCTATAGCACCACCTTCTGTTGGAGTAAACCAACCTAAATAAATACCCCCGATCATCACTAAAAAAATTAGAATGATCTGCCAAATATTCTTAAATAAAAACAACCTTTCTTTCCAGCCAACTCTTTCCTTTGTTGGTCCCGAACCTTTTACAAATCTAACATATAAACCAATTGCAAATATGTATCCCAGAGCTGCTAAAATACCTGGTATGAAGGCAGCCAAAAACATTTTAGCAATATTTTGTTCTGTTAAAATTGAATATATGATTAGTATAACTGATGGTGGAATTAAAATACCCAGCGTACCTCCAGCCGCTAGGGTGCCTGTACTTAAGGCTCCAGAATATCCAAGTCTTCTTAATTCTGGTAATGCAACCTTCCCCATTGTAGCAGCTGTAGCTAGTGACGAGCCACAAATTGCTCCAAATCCAGCACAGGCTCCAATTGCTGCCATTGCAACACCACCTTTTCTGTGTCCAAGGCATGCTCCAGTGAATTTAAAAAGTGCTTCACTCATACCTGCTTTACCTGCAAAATTTCCCATTAATAAAAATAGCGGGATGACAGATAAAGAGTAATTAGAAAATAAATGCCAAGCACTAGTTTTAACTTGCGATAAAATTGGAAGCCATCCAGCTATTATAATTGTTCCAGAGCAACCAACTATTAACATTGCTAGTCCAATAGGAACTCTTAATGCAAGCATTGAAAATAATATAGGAAAAGCAACAATGCCTAGTGTAAATTTTTCCATAAGGATTATTTTCCTGTTATCTGATTTATTTTTATTGCGAAGGTATAAAAACAACAAATTGTTAAAAGAAAGAAAGAGGCTATAACTGGAATAAAAGGTAGCCAAATTGGAAACGCTAGCAGCATAGTTTCTTCTTGATAAAGATACATGTCCTTAGCTCCTAAAATCATACGAGAACTAAAAAACAAAGCAACCAATCCAAATATGAGGGAACTGATAGAATCTAAAAAATTAATTTTACTTTTTGATAATTTAGCTGTTATGAAATCTACTATAACATTACCTTCTTTGAGATGGCATAATGGCAAGAAGGATCCAATTGCAACTGCGCAAGCTATTTCAACTAATTCAAAATCGCCTAGAATAGGGGATGAAAAGACAACTCTTCCAAAAATAGAAAAAATACTAATTAAAGCAGCTGTTAAAAGTACAAAGCCACCAAAGATTGCAAAATATCTAGAGATCAAATGTAAAATACGTCCAAATTTATTATTTGGACGTATTTTAATCGTGAAAATTTTTTTCCTAAAACTCATATTTAGGATAATTACATCATTTTTTCATATTTTGAAATTAAAGACTTTGCAGTATCGTAAAGTTTTTGTCCATCAAGACCTTTACTGTTAGCATCTTTAATCCAATCTTGAATGACTTGATCTGCTGCTTTTTTTATATCAGCTAAAGGTGCTCCGGTTATAGTGTGAAATTCACCTCCAGCTTTAACTGCTAATGCACGTGCAGGTCCCTCAAAATCATCCCACAATATACCTGCTTGTCTAGCTAATGACATACCTGAATTATTATCAATAACTTTTTTATGGGCTGGTGACAATGAATCGTATTTTGCTTTGTTCATTACAAAAAGAAATGGTGTCGTATAAAGACCTCTATTTCCCGCAACATTGGTATGCGATTTAGTTAATTCTTGGAGTTTAAAAGATGGCATAATTTCCCAAGGAACAACCATCCCCGTAATTACTCCTTTTGACAAGGAAGGTGCAACTTTTGGTATTGGCATACCAACGGGTGTTGCTCCTAAGTTTTTTAATAAACTTGTTGCTGAACGTGTTGGACCTCTTAGCTTAAGACCTTTAAAATCACTTACTGATTTAATTAATGTTTTTTTAGTGTGTATCATACCTGGGGCATGAACGTGAACTGCAAGAATTTTATAATCTTTCAGATCTTCAGCTCCAGCGGTTTCAACAAATTCTTGAACAGCTTGAGCAGTTATTTTTGCACTTGTTGGCATGAAAGGTAATTCAAAGACAGATAATCTTGGAAACCTTCCAGGAGTATAACCCGCTACTGTCCAAACAATATCTACAACACCTTCGCGAGCTTGATCAACTAGTTGTGGTGGTTTTCCTCCAAGTTGCATTGAAGGATACATTTCAGTAATAATTTCCCCATTGCTTTCTTTTTTTACCTTATCAGCCCATGGTTTAACAAATTTAGCATTTGAATTTGCTGGCATTGGTACCATTGTATGAAATTTTAGAGTAACCTTATCAGCTAATGCTGAAAACGATAATCCAGCGCTGATAATTGTTGTCACTACTACGCCAATCAATTTATTCATTAATATTCCTCCATTTAAAATTTTAGATAATTTTAATTTATGTAACCTAAATCATTAACTAGATATTTATATAAATCAAATCCAATTTTAAAAAATTATAGACAATTATCATTATTTGATAATTAAGCTATAAAATAATTGTTTTATTATCAAAATGATATATTATCTGGTAAAATATTTTCAAGGATTTATTTTATGTCCATCAATGCACTTAGTTATATTGGAGTAAATTCAGATAAAATTGAAGAGTGGCAAGACTTTGCCACTAAGAATCTAGGAATGCAAAAAACTGATCATTCCAAAAAATCTTTATTTTTTCGTATGGATGATCAAAAGCAAAGGTTCACAATCTCCGGTGAACCTGGTGATAAACTTGCTTTTCTTGGATGGGAAGTAGAAGAAAAATTAGACCTTCAAAAATATGCAAAAAGGTTGGAAGACAATGGAATAGACGTTTTCATAGGAAATAAAAACCTTGCTGATATGAGATTTGTTGATGAATTAATTTATTTTGATGATCCAGTAGGTAACAGAATTGAACTTGTTTATAAGCCTCATATTGATGATAGTCCATTTGTCTCGGGAAGACCAATTTCTGGATTTAAGACTGACGTTTGCGGACTAGGTCATGCAGTTTTACATGTATCTAATGTTGATATGTTAATTCCTTTTTACAGAGATATTTTAGATTTCAAAATAAGTGATTATAGTTTTGATCCAATTTCATTATGTTTCTTTCATGTGAATGGACGCCATCACAGTTTCGCTCTAATTGGAAGTGGTCAACAAGGATTTCATCATTTTATGGTAGAATACAAAAACTTGGACGATGTTGGGCAAGGATATGATTTACTTCAATATAACCACAAAAATGGAATAGCCTACACCTTGGGTCGACACACAAATGATTATATGACTTCTTTTTATGCACATACCCCTTCAGGATTTTTTATTGAAAATGGATGGGGTGGCAGAATTATTGATCCTACTACATGGGTTCCTCGCGAAACAAACGAAGGTCCAAGTTTCTGGGGGCATGAAAGATTATATTTACCTGATAATGAAAGACTAAAGTTTAGAAAAAAACGTATCGAAACTGCCCAGCAAGGTAAAAGATCACCTATGATAATTGATTGCCCTTGGTTATACCAAAAT
The DNA here is from genome assembly GCA_902595515.1 of uncultured SAR116 cluster alpha proteobacterium. Lineage (GTDB taxonomy): Bacteria > Pseudomonadota > Alphaproteobacteria > Puniceispirillales > Marisalimonadaceae > Marisalimonas. The sequence goes on along the minus strand of CACJQK010000001.1, from coordinate 172,577 downwards.
ATTCGAAAAAAATGAGTACTATAGATTTTGATGTTGTTATAATTGGATTAGGTCCTACGGGAGGAACATTAGCCAATCTCTTAGCTATGAATAATTTATCTATTCTAGTTTTAGAAAAAGAAGCAGGTATATATAGATTACCACGAGCAGTTCATTTTGACGATGAAGTAATGAGAGTATTTAATACTATTGGCATTACTAAGAGTTTAACAAAAAAATTAATTATTAATAAAGGTACAAAATTTGTTAATGAAAAAGGCAAAATTCTTCTTGATTGGCCAAGACCAAAAGTAATTACTGAAAATGGATGGTATCCAAGTTATCGTTTTCATCAACCTGATTTAGAAAGAAGTCTACGTCATAGATTAAAAAGATATGAGAAGGTACTTATTTCTCAAAATTCTGAAGTTTACAAAACTATTAACTATAAAAATCACTCAATTATTCAATACAAAGATATAAAAACCAACCAGATTTTTTCTGCAAAGTCTAAATATGTGATTGGCTGCGATGGTGCTAACTCTTTTCTAAGAAAGCAAATGAAAAGTGAAATGGAACATTTAGGGTTTGAACAACGTTGGGCTGTCATTGATCTAATTTTAAAAACTAAAAAAACAAATCTGCCAGATAGAACAATACAATATTGTAACTCAAAAAGGCCAGCAACGTACTGTCGAAATGTAGGAAAAAGAAGAAGATGGGAAATAGCTTTAAAAGAAGAAGAAAGTGTAGAAAAATTTTTTGATAGCAAAACACTATGGAAATTTCTAAGTAAATGGGTATCACAAGATGAAGCGATAATTGAAAGAAAAACTGTTTACACATTTCAATCAGCAATTGCAAAGAAATGGAGAAGGGGCCGTCAACTTTTAGTTGGAGATGCTGCTCATTTGACACCTCCATTTATGGGTCAAGGTATGTGTGCTGGAATCAGAGATGCATCTAATTTAGCGTGGAAAATTAGCATATGTTGTAAAAAAGAACACAATGAAAGATTACTTGATACTTATCAAAGTGAGAGATCATCAAATGTGAAAGATTATATAAACACTGCAATGAAAATGGGTGAGTTACTTAACTCAATTGGCGGATCTAAGGTATCAGACACTGTTTATGTAGAGAAAGATGGTACAATAAAAATGAATAGTATAAAGCCTGAACTTGGAAAAGGATTAGGTAGTCTACACGATAAAAATAGAGGTAAAATTTTTCCATCTATAAAAATTAATTTTAACAAAGAATTTGATGATTTGTTTTCATGTTATCCAATATTAATTACAAATAATAAAGAAAGTGAAAAGAAATTTAAAATTAGAACTTACAGTTCATTTGATATACCAGAAATAGAAACAATTTTAAAAAAATTCAATTCAAACAGTTTAATAATTCGACCAGATCGGTTTGTTCTTGCTAGTACAGATAAAAGTGACTTAAAAGAGTTTTCTCGTTTTTATCTTAACGAAATTTTTGCTTCATAGGGATAAAGATGTCTGGTTTCTTAAGGTATAAAAAAATCTTAGATCTCTTCTCCGAAGAGAGAAGTTCATGGACTGTTTTAGAAATTTCAAAAGCACTTGAAACGCCATCTAGTACAATATATAGAATAATCCGAGAAATGGTTTCAGCAGAATTTCTTGAAAGTGCAGCTGGATCTTATTTTAGATTGGGGCCGGCATTCATAAAATTTAATAGAATAATTAATTTTTCTGATCCCTTGGTGAGAGCAGGGCAGCCATTTCTAAAAAAACTAGCTGACGAAAACCCTATAACAAGTGTTAATGTTTTAGCAAGACTTTATGGTAACAAAGTCATGTGTGTTGCTGACTACAAAAGCCCATCTTTTAAAAAAAATACAAGTTATCAAAGAGGAAAATTAATGCCTTTAATATATGGTGCAACTTCCAGGGCAATAATTATGCAAATTACAAACAAAAAGTTACAAGATTTAATTAATTTGGAAAACTTTAAATCAGATGAAGATAAAAATAATTTTTTGAAGGATTTAAAAAATGACAGAAAAAAAGGTTATTGCTTCACAGAAGGTCAAGTAGATAAAGGTCTCATTGGTTTTGCAGTATCAATCAGTAACAAAAAACTGGGAATTGAAGCATCTTTAAGTTCAATATTCGATTTAGATGAATTTCTTTTAGAGCATGAGCCTGTAATATATGCTAATCTTACGTCATATGGTTTATTAGTAGAAAAATACATTAATGAAATTTTTGAAGATATTCAAAAGTATCATCATGAAACAAATTCAATAAGGTAAATAAATGTCTCTAGATGCTGTTCAAGCTAATATTTCATTACACCATCTTGAAATTAACAGTCGTGACCCAAAAAGGTTAGCTGAATTTTATTCAAAAGTAATGGATATGAAGATAAACAGGCTGACAAGTCAAAAGTTTTTGTGCGAGGGGCCTAGTCGAAAAATAATAATAACAACAGGAAAAAACAAGACACTCGGCTATGCAGGAATGGTTTGTAAAAATGAAGAAAATTTAGAAAGATATAAAGAATTTTTAAAAATAAATAAATGTAAAATTAATGCTTTTGTTTCAGAGTTTTATCGATCAGGATCCTTTTCATTACAAGATCCTGATAATAATATGATTTGTTTTGGAGTTCTAAAAAAAGAAAATTACATTTTTTCTAAAGGAATTTATGCACCATTACAGCATATTACTTTTGCAACTGAGGACGTTGAGAAGTTTGAAAATTTCTATCAAAGAAAACTTGGATTTCAAGTAACTGACAGAGTAGTAAAAAGTACTGGTGAACTTGCAACTTCTTTCACTACATCCAATCATGAACATCATACTATTGCGTGTTTTAAGTCTTCTCAAAATGGAGTTGATCATCACTCATATGAAGCTGGTGAATGGAATAATATAAAAATATGGTGTGATCATTTTGCTCAAAATAATATAAAGTTGATATGGGGGCCTGGTAGACATGGTCCAGGAAATAATTTATTTGTATTTATTGAAGATGTTGACGGAAATTGGATAGAAATATCGGCTGAATTGGAAACGGTAATTGGTCGACCGCCAAAAAACTGGCCTCAAGAAGAAAAAACCCTAAATTTGTGGGGAAATGCGATTATGAGATCTTAAGAAGAGGAAAAAAACATGAAACTATTAAGCTTTACAAGGTTAGGAAAACCAGGTTTCGGAGCATTTGCAAATAACGGAGTAATCGATTTGACTGGAAGGCTTGATCCTGAGGTCAATACTATAAAGGATTTAATCACCTTAAATATGGAAAATGACGCCGAAGAATACATAGCAGGAAAAACTGAAGACCTATCTTTATCAGACATTACTTTTTTACCTGTAATTCCAAATCCAGAAAAAATTATGTGTATTGGTTTAAATTATTTAGAACACAAAAAAGAAACGGGAAGACCTGACGTAGATAATCCTACAATTTTTACTAGATTTGCTGACTCTCAAGTTGCTCATTTACAACCTTTGATCAAACCAGACAAATCTGATCGTTTTGACTATGAAGCTGAAATGGCAATCGTTATAGGAAAAGGTGGTAGGTTTATATCTGAAAAAGATGCATTAAATCATATTGCTGGTTACTCGTGTTATAATGATGGTAGTGTGCGAAATTACCAAAGGCATACTTCTCAATTTACTCCTGGAAAAAACTTTCCTGGAACAGGTGGCTTCGGGCCTTATTTAGTTACACCAAGTGAAGTTGGTGATTACAAAAAGTTGCCGATTGAATTAAGATTAAATGGAAATGTAATGCAGAAAGCCACATTAGATGATCTTATTTTTCCAATTCCAAGACTAATTAGTTACATATCAGAATTTACTGCTTTATCAACCGGAGATGTGATTGTTACAGGTACTCCTGGTGGTGTTGGTGATAAGAGGAATCCGCCAGTATATATGGTTCCAGGTGATATTGTTGAAGTTGATATCGGATTATTAGGTGTGTTAAAAAACCCAGTGATTGCAGCGCCAAAGTTTTAAATAAAATTTATGAAGTTTTATAAGTTATGAATAAATCTTTAATAACAAATTTATTATCAATACTAATTATTATTGTAGGTTATATTTATCAAGATAATCATCCTTTCATTATAATTACAGGAGTATTTGCTTTATCGGGCAGCATAACTAATTGGTTAGCTATTCATATGTTATTTGAAAAAGTTCCTCTTTTATATGGATCTGGAGTTATCCAAGATAAATTTGAAGATATTAAACTTGGAATAAAAAACCTTATTTTACAAGAGTTATTTACTGAAACCCAGATAAATAATTTTTTATTAGATAATAAAGTTAGTACTTCGGAAACAATTATTAATAAGATTGATTTTGACAAGGTTTTTATAGGTTTAGTTGAGGCTATAGAAGGTTCACAATTAGGCGGTATGCTTGCAATGGTAGGTGGTAGAAAGGCTCTTGATCCTCTCAAAGAGCCTTTTACTAAGAAATTAAAAATAATTATAGAAGACTTTGTAAATGAAAATACTTCTAGCGATAGTAGCTCTGAGACTACGTCTTCCTTGTTAATAAAGATTGAAAATATGTTAGATGCTAGATTAACTGATTTATCCCCAGAAGATATTAAAATCATTATTCAAAAAATGATAAAGGAGCATCTAGGTTGGCTTGTTGTTTGGGGTGGTTTTTTTGGAGGTTTTTTAGGTTTAACTCTTAGTCCTATTGGATTTAATATTTTTTAAAATAGATAAAGAAGAGTATAAAATTTACTCTTCTTAATTATTTCTATGAAATCAGCCAGCCACCATCAATATCAATTGTTGTTCCAGTAATAAATTCATTTTCAATCGCAAAAATTATTCCAGTTGCAACTTCATCTGGAGTTCCTGCTCTAGGAATTAAGTTATTGTTTGTTGTGTTCTTATAATAATCTTCTCTTTCTTTACCTTGAAGAGGACTCATAGGCGTATCAATGATACCAGGTGAAACTATATTAATTCTTTTAGGTGCAATTTCAGGTGCTATGCCTCTTGCAAATGCTTCTACAGCACCTCCTACTGATGAAATAGCAATTTGCCCAGGTCTACATTTTCTAGCAGGAGAACCACTAACTAAGACAATATTTCCGTTATTTTTAAGATATTTAGTGCCATATCTAACTACATTAGTATATCCCCACAATTTATCAAATGACGCTTTGTAACCGTCTAAATCCATGGATAAAAATGGACCAACAGCTCTGGCGCCACCTGTTGCAGAATTAACTAAAATATCATATTCGCCAACTTCTTGAAAAAACTGTTCTAATGTATCCCTGTCTAAAACATTCATTTTTTTTGTAACAACATTTTTGGGTACATTTTGTAATTTCTCAGGGTTTCGGCTAAGTGCTACTACATGAGCACCTTTATCTGATAACATTTGAGTTGCTGAGAGCCCTATTCCAGATGTGCCCCCAAAAACAATAGCCTTCTTACCATCAATATCCATTTTATTATCCTTCAAATTTATTTACAATTTAGCAAATTTTTATAAAATTCTATTTTGAGATTTGTTAATAAAGTCTAGGATATATCAAAGGTAATAAAATGACAATTGAGTTATTCAGAAACGATTCATATTTGAAAGAGCATAATACAATTATATCTGAAATTGTGTCTGAAGGTTTAGTTCTAAATGAAACTATTTTTTATCCAGAGGGTGGTGGACAGCCTGGAGATGATGGTTCAATTTCAGTAGATAATCAAAATATTAACATTAATGGAACTAAATATATTGACAATAAATTAGTTCATTTAGTTGAAAATATTGATGGTCTAAACAAAAATGAACAGGTCAAATTAAATTTAAATTGGGTAAAAAGATATAGTCACATGAAAGTGCATACTTCACTTCATCTATTATGTTCAATTATACCTTTTCCTGTTACGGGAGGATCTATAGGTGACGGAAGAGGTCGTCTAGACTTTGATCTTGAAAGTAAGCCTGACAAAGAAGATGTGTTAAACAAAATTAATCGATTAATCGATAAAGACTATTCAATTTATATTTCAAGCATTACAGATAAAGAGTTAGACGAAAACCCAGAATTAGTTAGAACTATGGCTGTAAAACCGCCAAGAGGGTCTGGACAAATAAGAATGATAAAAATTGGAGATAATATTGATTTTCAGCCATGTGGCGGAACACATGTGAATAAAACATCTGAGATTGATTACGTTAAATCTGTAAAAATAGAAAACAAAGGTAAAATGAATAAAAGAATAATTTTGAACTTTTAGTTTTAAAATTATTTTTTACATACAATTTCAAATGGTAATGTACGTTTTTCTTTAATAGACTTCATTGAGTTTATAGATCTTTGTTTCATGGTAGCTCCACCAATCACATGAATTCCAAGAATAGGCTTGTCCTTTTTAGACTTATTATCAATCATTTTTTCATAGCCAGAGATATATTTCTCAGATGTTTCAATAATTTGAATATCATAAAATCCAATTTCTTTTAATAACGATATTGTACTTTCAGGAGACAATAAAAAACTCATCTCAGATGTGTCTGCCCATGGTAATGGGAAAATTGGATTTCCTTTTGGCCCTAATCCATGTTCTGAAAAAGCAAAAAAAGTCCCTTTTTTTAAAACTCTATATGCTTCCAAAAAAAAATCTTTTCTGTTTTTGATATTCATAGTTACATGTTGTGAATATCCGCCGTCAAAAGCTTCATCCTCAAAATCTAAAGTTTCACCATTTCCTATTTGAAGTGATACTTTCTTGGACATTGAAGTAAGATTGTTAAACTTATTACCAATTTCTATAAAGCTAGGTGTTATGTCTATTCCTGTTATTAAACATTTAAATTGTTTTGCAAAATATCTTGCAGGTCCTCCAAGTCCACATCCAATATCTATAATTCTTTGATTTTCAGATATTGGCATCCTTTTCCCGAGATCTATAGTTGCTGCAATCCCTCGAGCGTGATACTGATCAATAGGAAATAAATCTTCAATTTCTAATTTTTTCTCATTTAAACCAGCTTCTGACATTGCTTTATGGATTCTTGTATGAATGTCTCCTCGGGTCCAAAAATTTTCTAAATCAGATCTATTTATCATTTCAAATTGTTTAATATAAAGTCAGCACAACGTTCTCCAATCATCATGCAAGCAGCATTAGTATTTCCTGACACTAATGTTGGCATAATTGAAGCATCTGCTATACGAAGACCTTTTATTCCATGAACCTTTAAATTTTTATCGACAACGGATTCTTGGTCAAATCCCATTTTACATGTCCCTACAGGGTGGTAAACTGTTTCAGCTTTATCCCTTATAAATTGAAGTATTTTTTCGTCTGAATTAAAATTTTCTCCAGGCTGTATTTCTTCACCACAGAATTCTTTCATTGTAGTTGAACCCATAATTCTCCTAATTAGTTTAACTCCAGAAATTAGTGTATGTCTATCCAAAGAGCTTGATAAGAAGTTATATTTTATCCTCGGTGAGTCTTCCGGGTCATCAGACTTTATGTGAATACTACCCTTACTCTCGGGTAAGTTTTGATTTACAGTGCAAGTAATGCCAGGTTGCTCGCCTAACTTTCTTTTACCGTTCTCCAATACAACTTTGTAGGGTATAAAGTGAGCCTGGATATCTGGAGCAGCTAATTCTTTTCTAGTTTTAAAAAAACCTACTACAGGTGCTGATGGCAATGTTAAAAATCCATCTCTTTTAAATATATAGTTTGCGACCTGTTTTACAAGGTTAATACCTCTTGCTTTGTCATTATAAGCTATTCCAGGTTTTGTAATTTTATAAATAATTCTTGGTGCAATATGGTCTCTTAAATTTTCTCCAACACCATTAAGTTCATGTATTACTGGTATATTTTTTTCTTCCAAAACATCTCTTCTACCGATACCTGACAATTCAAGAATTTGAGGGGAATTTATTGCTCCACCAGACAGAATTATTTCTTTTGAAACAGAATACTTAATTATTTTATTTTTATTTTTAACCTCAAGACCAATACATTTCTTACCATCAAAAAGAAGTTTTTTAACAAGACTATTTGTAATTATGGTTAGATTTTTTCTAGATTTTATTGGCCTTAAATAAGCAACTTCTGCACTCATTCTTTCACCTTTATAGATTGTAGTTTGAGTGTAACCTATACCTTCTTGATCCTGTCCATTATAATCTTTATTAACAGGTATTTGTATTTCTTCTGCTGCTTTAAATAAACCATTATAGATTGGGTTTCTATCTGTCACTTCTGTGACTTTTAATGGTCCTTCTACTCCTCTTAATTCCGAAGTATTTCCCTGATAGCTTTCCATTTTTTTAAAAAAAGGTAAGACATCGTCATATGACCAACCTGTATTTCCCATTTGTGCCCACGTATCATAATCCAGTTTATTACCTCTGACATATACTAATCCGTTAATTGAACTCGAGCCTCCAAGTAATTTACCTCTTGGTATTGGTATTTTTCGATTTGAAGTATTTGCCTCTGGCTCTGATCTATATCTCCAATTGGCTAATGGATTATCAATTAAAAGAGCAAAGCTTGCTGGAAGTCTTGATAACGGATGTGATGACCTGCCAGCTTCGATTAGTAGTACATTATTATTGGCGTTTTCAGATAATCTATTAGCTACGGCACAACCTGCTGAACCTGCACCAACAATTATATAATCAAATGTTTCATTCATACTCTTTTCTTTCATCGAAGATTTATAATAGATATTTCTATTTTCATATCAATATAATTCCAATTTATTACTTTATTAAAATAATGACATAATTGATAAAAAGTCTAAACAATGTTACTTAACCGTCATCGAGTGGAGACATATTGTGTTAGAGTGGATGTTAGATATTACTCAGATTATAATAGCTGATATTGTGCTATCAGGAGACAATGCGCTAATAATTGGAATGGCAGCCGCGGCAGTTCCTGAAGAAAGTCGTAAAAAAGTTATATTCATTGGGTTGATGGCTGCTGCCGTATTAAGAATTTTATTTGCTCTTGTTGCTTCTTATTTAATTAGTATACCAGGATTACTTTTATTAGGTGGGTTATTACTTTTTTGGGTTTGTTGGAAATTTTATAATGATATAAAAGAATTCTCTTCATCAGAAGAAGACAAAGAAAAGCTCCAAAAAGATGTATCAGGCAAAGGATTAAAAGGAGCGCTTATAACTATCATTATAGCTGACATTTCAATGTCTCTTGATAATGTTATAGCTATTACAGCAATTGCAAGAGATAATAAGACTTTATTGATCTTAGGCATTGCCTTTGCCATTTTAATAATGGCTTTGTTTGCAACAGCTATAGTTAAATTATTAACTAAGTTTAAATGGCTATCATATTTAGGTCTTGCTTTTTTAGTCTACCTCTCATCTAAAATGACTTTAGATGGTTGGATGCAAATTTATCCTTATATCAATAACTATCTATGAACCAAGCCACTTTGGAAACCAAAGAGCAATGTCTGGATAAAACATAACTAATAACATTCCCGTTATTTGTAGAGCTATAAACGGAAGAACAGATACAAAAATTTCTTGTAAGGTTATATCTGCTGGTGCAACGGATTTTAACCAAAAACATGCAGGTCCAAATGGTGGTGAAAGAAAATAAATCTGAATATTCATAACAAATAACACACCAAACCACACAGCTGCCCACTCAGGCTCTAATCCTAATTCTGGTGCCATTCCAACTACAACAGGAGCAAACACAGGAACTGTTATAAATGCTATTGCAATCCACTCCATAAAAGTTCCAAGGATAACTAATATTCCCATCATAACAAAAACAATTCCTATAGCAGGCAATCCTAATCCTGAAAACAAGGATCTCATGAAATCTGCGCCACCTATAAGATTATAAATTCCAACAAATGCTACTGCTCCTAAAATAAGCCAAATAATTGTTCCAACAGTGGACATTGTTCCAGCAAGAGCTACTTGTAATAAATTCCAACTGTATGAGTTTCTAAACCAAGCAACAAAAATAGCACCTAACACTCCAACTGCTGCAGCTTCGGTTACCGATGCAATTCCACCATAAATTGAACCCATAACGCAGAATATTAAAAAGATACTTAAGAAAACTGCATAGAGTTTATCTTTAGACATTTTCATTTCTTTTTTTCTTGCTTTTGCTACTTCTTCTGCCGTAGGTGCCATTGCTGGGTTAATATTACATCTTGCTAGTACATAGATAGCATACAAGCCAGCAAGCATTAAACCAGGAACAGCTCCAGCCATAAAAAGATCTCCAATAGCTACTTGAGCAGATAAGCCATAAATAATCATGATGATACTAGGCGGAATAAGGGTTGCTAATGCACCAGAAGCACAAATTAAACCAATAGACATTTTTCTGTCATAACCCAATCTCAAGAGTTGTGGTAAAGCTACTAAACCTAGCATAACAATTTCTCCACCCATAACACCTGACATTGCTGCTAACACAACTGCAACGGCAATTGTTTGAATTGCAACACCACCTCTAAGCTTTCCAGCAAAAATTGACATAGCGTCAAATAAATCCTCTGCTACGCCAGCTCTTTCTAGAATAGACGCCATTAATACAAATAGCGGTACTGCAATTAATGGATATTTTTCTAATAGCCCAAAGGCATTGGTAGAGACTAAATAAAGTCCTCCATAACCAAAATAACAAAGAGCACTAAGAACTGACACAAATAAGGTTACAACTCCAAGAGGCATACCTGTCATCATCAATACCAGCATTAATACGACAATTAATATGCTTGCTGTACCTATATTCATATCCTGCATGTTAAGGTAATCTTGTGGATTAATATGACTTCCGACTGCGGCATAGAGGGAGTTGATGTATCCAGCGAAACTCTCTTCTCCTATGAAGTGGACTATTATAACACAAGTGATTCTCAAAATTATCAAACCACAAATTCCTAAAACTATTTTTTTTGCAATGTCAGAACTAAAATGCCTGTATAGATTTATCATTAATTGAATTATGTAAGTCGTTGCACCAATGGTAAGCATAGACTTTAAAATCATTGGCTGTGGAGAATTCCAGGCACTTCCAGCCTTTTCAAGCATCATAACTGAATCTAGAGCACGAATAACTGAATCATCAATTAGTAACCATAGTGCAATTATGCCAACCACATACGCAATAAGATCAAGCCACCATTTACCTCTATCCGATGCCATTATATAAAAGACTGTTATCCCAATATGACGTTTGTGCAAAGTTACGTAAGCAGCTGATAACATCCATGCTGTTGCAGCTAAAACCATTACAACTTCAAATACCCACTGAGTAGGGGCATCAAATACGTATCTTGATATAACCTCGTATCCTGTCACAGCAGCACATATCAAATAAAGTTGTGCTACAGCTAGCCCAGAAAACTTACTGAAATGGTCAAAAAAGGCAAAACGATCTTTCCCAGTCTCAAAATTTTCCATGTTATCCAAGTCTAAACTTTGCTTTTGGACTGTTTCTGCCATTAAATTTCCCCCATACGAATTTTTAACTTGCAATTGTCTTAGAATTAAGAACTATAATAGTATCTATTAGAGACATTAATTTTAGTATGTCAAGAACCAAGGAGGAAATTTTGGCTAAACCTGTTAGAAGCGATCATGTAGATACTTACGGTCCCTGGGCTTGGATTGCTGGATTTGCTTTCGCGGTTTTAATTACATGGATGATGTTTTATATAGCTGATGGTTTCAGCTAATTTTCACAAAAGGAGGAATATAGTGAAAAAATATTTAATAAGTGCTTTAATCGTAGCTGGCCTTACCTTTACAGGCGCTGCTAGTGCGAAGAAGCTTAAGTTTCAAATGAGTTCTAAAGCTGGTGACTGGGCTCATACTTATATGGGTGAAAAGGCAAAAATATTATCAGATCTTACTGATGGCAAATTACAAATTGAAGGATTACCAACAAAGTCTGTTGTACCTCACAGAGAAACAATTGATGCGGTTGCAAACGGTATCCTAGACGGCGATTTCAATGCTATTGCATACTTTGCAGGAAGAGACCCAGCTTTTGCAATTATGGGGGATTTGATTGCAGGTTACGATACACCGAAACAATATCAAGAATATTGTATGCACGGTGGTGGAAAAGAAATGCTTCAAAAAATATATGATAGCGTTTTACCAGGTAAAATTCTTGTTCTAGGTTGTGGTCCTTACGGAAAAGAAGCTCTTGTTTCAAAGGTTCCAATTAATGGCGTAGCTGATCTTAAAGGTGTTAAGATTAGATCACCTGAAGGTTTAGCCGCTGATGTTTTCAGAAGAGCAGGTGCTTCACCTTCTTCAATTCCTTTCTCTGAGGTTTATACTTCTCTAGAAAAGGGTATTGTTGATGCCGCTGATGCTTCTGTTTATATTAACAATCATGCTAGTGGTTTTCATAAGATTGCAAAGTACCCACTTTACCCTGGTATTCACTCAATGGCCAACCTACAAACTATTATTAACAAGAAAGTTTTTAATAAGTTGAGTAAACAACATCAAACTGCCCTAACAGTTTGGACCTACATGACTTGGACAGCTAAGCTGAGAGATGCTGGCCTTGACGGTAGAGCTCAAGTTGCAAAAGATAAGGCAGCCGGTGACTTAACAATCATTGACTGGCCAGTTAGTGAGAGAGCAAAGTTCAGACAAATCGCTGTTGAGGCGTGGAATTCTGCCGCATCAAAAAGCCCACTCGCAAAAGAGGCTTTAGAGTCAAATCTTTCTTACATGAAGAAAATAGGTTTACTTTAAATATATAAATAATTTAGCTTGCTGACTTCTCTAGTTAGCAAGCTTTTCTTTTTTTAAAATATACTTACATATTTCCAACAATTTTAAATCCTCACTCCAATTTGCAATAAATTGAATGCCAATTGGTAAATCATCTTTACCTTTTAAAAAAGGAAGGCTGATTGCTGGAACTCCCATCATAGTCCAATATCCGTTAAAAATTGCATTCCCAGTATTCATTAGATCACGAGGAGCTTGTCCTGGTGCTGCAGGAGTAATAATAGCATCATATTTTTTAAAAAATTGTTTTAAAGTTTTTTCCATTTTTTTTGCTTGTTCTATTGCTGATACGTAGTCACTAGCTGATACTGATATTCCTGATTCGATTCTTTTAACAGTAAAGGGGTGAAGATTAGATTTATCAGTTTGGTAATAATTCATTAGAGAATTAGCAATTGATCCGTTCATTATAATTTCGTGTGCTTTAGCTGCATCATCAAAATCTTTTCCAAGGTCTAGCTCTTCAATATCAAGTTGTACATTTTTTACAAACTTTTCAATTCCATGTTTCATATCCTCATCACCGAAAGTCCAAACAGGCCCTCTAACAAATCCAAATTTAATTGGCTTATTTAAACTCACAGTCCTTTTATATTTGTAATTTTGAATCATATCTAAATCATTACTGTCATATGATAAAATTACTGAGGCAACTAAGTCTATGTCTTCAACACAATTTGCATAAATACCAGGGTGGTCTAATCTTTGAGAAATTGGTGACATTCCAGATCTAGATATCGTTCCAAATGTTGGTTTAAATCCTAATATACCTGTAAATGATGCGGGTCTTAAAACAGAACCACCTGTTTGTGATCCAATTGCTAACGGTACCATACAGTCTGAAACGGCAGCAGCAGAACCCGATGAAGAGCCACCTGGGGTGCATTCTAAATCTTTTGGGTTTTTTGTTTTACCAGGACCTGACAAGGCAAACTCAGTTGTAACACATTTACCTATAATAACAGCACCTTCATCTCTCAGTAATCTAACTAAATGAGCGTCTGTAGATGGTTTTCTGTTTTTGCATAATTGAGATCCATTTTCTGTAGGCATATCTTTTGTATCAATAATGTCTTTAATACCAATTGGGAGGCCGTTTAATTTACCTGCGCTTTTATCTTTCCGTCTTTTATCTGCTTCTCTTGCTTGCTCTAAAGCAAGTTTAGGATCTAAAAAAATCCAAGCACCAACATCATCTTCTCGTAATTCTATTTGTTTTAAAAATGCTTTAACATACTCTTCAGATGAAAGACTATCTTCTTCCATCATTTTTAATGCTTCATTTGCACTTAGTTTAATTAAGTCCATCTAAACTCTCTTTCTTATTATAATTTTGTAACAATTGCTTCAGCTTCAATTTCAACTTTCATTCTAGAGTCTACAAGAGCAGATACTTCTAATAAAGTTGATGCAGGTTTATGTTCTCCAAAATATTCAATTCTTTTTGGATTAATGATAGATCTATCGTTAATGTTAGTTAAAAAAACTCTCACTTTCACTACATCATTTGAAGAACTACCAGCCGCAACAAGACAAGTATTTAGATCTCTTATGGCAATATCAAACTGATCTTTTGTGCTTTTTGGAATTGTACCGTCAAAATTCATTCCGACTAATCCTGAAACCCAAACTACACCATTTGCTTCAACAACATGACAATAGTGACTTACAGGTTGAAGTATATCTGGTATTAATATTCTATTAATCATTTTAATCCTCATAAGTATTAATTAATTCGATATATTATTATCCTATAATAGTATCTTGAAAAATATACTTTAAAAAAATAGTTTCAATTACTTTGCATGAATTTAGAAAATGAATATCATATCAGAGTGTTTTTGATATGAGGATAATATGCCTACAATAGTTTACCTTGACACTTTGCCTGCCCAAAATGGTTTAGATATTTTACATTCTCAATCTAAAGTTGAAATATTAAAAATCAATAGTTCAGATAATGAAAAAAAGTGCATGTCAATTTTGCAAAAAGCTGATGCCTATCAGGTAGGGGCAGCAAGAGATGAAGTTCCAAAATATTTGCAAGTTGATAAACAATTTTTAACTAAAATACCAAACTTACTTGTTGTTTCATCCTCTGGTGCAGGCTACGACACTATTGATGTTGATGCATGTACTCAGGCAGGTGTATTAGTAGTTAATCAGACTGGTGGAAATGCTGAAGGTGTTGCAGAGCACGCAGTAGGCATGATTTTGAATTTATTTAAAAGAATTGGTGAATGTGACCACGCTCTCAGAAGAGGTTGGAACGAGCCAAGAGTGAGTTTAATGGGTAAGGATCTTTTAAATAAAAATGTTGGAATTATAGGTCTTGGAAATACAGGTGGCAGAGTTGCAGAAATATGTAAAGTTGCATTTAATTGTAATATTTTGGCTTATGACCCTTACTTATCTGAAGAAACTTTTAAAAAGAAACATGCAAGCAAAACCGAATTAGATATTTTATTATCAGAAAGTGACGTTGTGTCTGTTCATATACCCTTAAATAAAGAAACAAATAATATGATCAATAAATATTGGTTTAAGAAAATGAAAAAAGGAAGTTATTTTGTTACTACTTCTCGAGGATCAATCCATAACGAAGACGATTTATATAATACACTTATAGAAGGACATTTAGCAGGTGCAGGTTTAGATGTATGGGAGTTTGAGCCACCTCCGTCAACTCATAAACTTTTAAAACTTGAAAATGTAATAGCTAGCCCTCATACAGCAGGTATTACAAGAGATAGTCGAAATAAAATGTCTGAATTTGTTGCAACACAGCTTTTAGATATTTTTGATGGGAAGGATCCACCAAGGCCAGTGAATTCAGAAGTATTAGGAATTTTTCGAGAAAAATTTAAAAAAATCTAATAAAAAAGGAAATATCAATGAAAAATATTTTAATTACAGGAGCAAGCCAAGGCATTGGAAAGGCTACTGCAATTGAAGCCGCTAAAGCACAAATGTTTGTAGGAATTAACTATAATCAAAATTCAAAGGCGGCAGAAAAATGTCTTAAACTTGTAAGAGATTCAGGTGGTGATGGAATTATATTACAATGTGATGTAGCTAATAATAAATCTGTTAAAGGTATGTTTAATGACTTCTTAGATAAAGCTGGAACAATTGATGGTGTTTTTAACAATGCAGGAATAACAGGACCAATTTCACCAATACAAGATCTTAGTCCAGACGACTTGAAGATGGTTGTAGATACAAACATATCAGGAGCCTTTTATGTAGCTCAAGAGTCATCAAGAGTTATGATTTCTCAGAAATCTGGAACAATAGTAAATATGTCTTCAATTGCCGCAGATATTGGGGGTGGAGGAGAATTTGTTCACTATGCAATGTCAAAGGGTGCTATTCATTCTCTTACTTATGGGATGGCAAAAGAACTTGGAAAATACGGCATAAGAGTAAATGCTGTGGCACCAGGTTTGATTGATACTGAAATTCACGCCAAAGCAGGTGATGCGTCTAGGGTTGATAGATTAATGCCATCAGTTCCACTTGGAAGAATAGGTAGTGCAGAAGAAGTTGCTAAAACAGTCATGTGGTTATTAGGTGACAAATCAAGCTATATTTCTGGTTCAGTTGTACCGGTTTCTGGAGGTCGTTAAAGTTATAAATTTATATTTGAATTAGTACTCAACTGTTCTTTCTTTTTTGCTTGCCTTATACCTATATATGTTGAAGCCCCAAGTATTAGCGCAGACCCAAGCCATAAACCAACATGTGGTATTTCGTTAAAAAATATAAAACCTAGTGATACTGACCAAATTAACCTTAAATAGTCTAGTGGGAGAAGTGCAGTAATGTCAGCCCTCTTGAGAGCTTCATTTAAAAACCAGTGAACTAAAGTTCCAGCTATAGCAATAAATAAAAACATTATTAGCTGTTCAAAAGTAGGCCATACCCAAACTTGTATGGCAAGTATGGATGTTGCAGGAATGAGACCTGCTGCTTGCCAAAATGTTATGCTTACAGTTGTATCTGTTTGTGTAAGTTTCTTTGCCATTAACATAGAAGAAGACCACATTAATGAAGCACATAAAATTAGTAATGGCCCAAAACCTAATTCAATATCTGGTCTTAAAACAATTAATGCTCCTATAAACCCTACACACATTGCAAGCCATCTTCTTATTCCAACAATCTCTTTGAGAAAAATAATTGCTAATATTGTTGCAAAAATAGGAACAGTAAACATAAGCGCAGTTGCTTTTGCCAATTCTGTTATACTAAGTCCATAGAACATACATAACATAGCTATACTGCCAACGACTGCTCTATATGATTGCAATTTAACATTATTAGATTTAAGCGATACCATACCATTTTTGATAACTACAGGAAGAAAAATGAGTAGAACAAATATTGTTCTAAAAAAAGCAACTTCAAATGGATGATTATCCTCAGTTGCAAACCTTATTAAACAATGCATAGTTGTTGCAAAAATGCCTGATAAAACCATGAAGAGTACAGCTAGCAATGCAGGAGATAATGTTTTTATTTTTTTTGATTTATCTTTGTTCATTTGGCTGAAAAGATATGTGATTAAATTTCAAAGAGTTCTTAATTATTTTTTAAGTAGATTAAATTTTAGATTTAAGAATACTAATTGGATATATTTAACATATTAATTGATTGGAGGCAAAATGTTAAAAGTTAAAGCACTTTTGTTTGATGTATTTGGTACTGTTGTTGATTGGAGGACTGGTATAGCACGAGAAGTAGAGATTGTTGCAAAGAAAAACAATATTTCATTAGATCCTTTTGATTTTGCCGACGCATGGAGAGCAGAATATCAACCAGCTATGGAGGAGATAAGAAAGGGAAGAAGATCATTTACTATACTTGATATTTTACACATGGAAAATTTGCAAAAAATTGCTTCAAAATTTAATTTGCATGATCTATCAGATGAAGATTTTAAAATGCTCGTAAAAGCTTGGCATAGACTTCCTGGATGGCCAGATAGCAGTGAAGGTCTTAATGCCCTCAAGAATAAATATATTCTTGCTACCCAATCTAATGGAAATATAGCCTTAATAGTTAATATGGCAAAATTTTCAAATCTTAATTGGGATGTAATTTTAGGAGCAGAAGTAATTGGCTATTATAAACCTGAGCCAGAAGCTTACTTAAAAGCCTGTAGTGCTCTTGATTTAAAAACAGAAGAATGTTTGATGGTTGCTGCTCACGATGATGATCTAAAAGCGGCCAGCCTTCAGGGTATGAAAACTGCTTATATTCATAGACCTTTTGAATATGGAAGGGATAAGTTGTTTGATATTGCTGAAGTAAATGATTATAAAGGTGATAGAAAATGGGATATTGTTTCAAGAGATTTAAACGACCTAGCAAAACAACTAGGTTGTTAATTAAAAATTTTAAATAATAGAAAGTTTCAAATAAATCATGTCTTCAAACAAACCAATAATTGGTATATCAACTAATGAAATTATTAATTTTGGTGGTAGGCAAGTCTCTCATTCAACAGGTCAAAGGTATGTAAATGCAGTATCTAAATTTAGTAATGCAATACCAATTTTAATTCCCTCATATATAAAAGGTAAAGACCTAGATCTACTCCTAAAAAAAATCGATGGTATAGTTTTAACTGGAGGAAGAGCAAACGTTGAGCCGCATCATTTTGGAGGTAATCCATTCCCAGCAGATGAGCCCATTGATATTGGAAGAGACGAGATTGTTTTAGAAATGATACCTAAATGTGTAAGCTTAGGTATTCCAATTTTTGGAATTTGTAGAGGCATCCAAGAAATGAATGTAGCCTATGGTGGAACATTGCATTATCGGGTACATTTGCTGGATGACAAAAATGATCATCGTATGCCCAGAGGAGATGATGTAACGGTTGAGCAAATTTTTAAATTAAAACATAGAATTGATTTTGTAAAAAACGGCTATTTTTCAAAATTACTCAAAAAGGACTCTTGTTTAGTTAATTCACTTCATGGTCAGGCCATCGATACTATTGCTAGTAATCTAAAAATAGAAGCTTTATCAGATGACGGTATTATTGAAGCAGTAACTATTCCTAATCATCCTTCATTTGCAGTAGGCGTTCAGTGGCATGCAGAGTATGAACCTGAAAAAAATAAATTAAATAAATGTTTGTTCGCTGAGTTTGGATCAGCATGTTCAATTTATTCAGAAAAAAAGTAATATTATAATTTAAATTGGTGAATTAGGTCCTAAAGGTATAATCCTGTAAGGATTTATGTGTTCGTGAGAAAAATAATAATGTCTTTTGATATGATCAAAATTTGTAGTTATTTTTATAGCTGGATTATTAAACAGTTTTTTCACATAAGAACTGATATTCTTAAATTCACTTATTTTTTTCAAATTACATTTAAAATGAAGATAATAAACGCTGTCAAACCGCAATAAAGTAGGAATTAATCTGATATCTGCTTCAGTCAGCACATTGCCAACTAAATATTCTTTATTTTCTAGGATTTCATCAATCATTTCTAAGGATGAAAATAACTTTTTTACTGCATCTTCGTAGGCTTCTTGAGTTCTTGAAAAACCAGATTTGTAAACACCATTATTAATGTTCTCGTAAATTAATTTATTAATTTTATCAATTTCAATTCTTAAATTTGATGGATAGTAATCATCATAATTTTTTGTAATATCATTGAATGCACTATTCATTATCCGGATTATTTCAGCAGACTCATTATTTACAATTGTATTAGTTTTTTTATCCCATAAAATAGGTACTGTTGCTTTCGAAGATACGTTTTTCTCTGAAATTTGATAGATTTCATGTACATACTTTTTACCATACAAGCTATCACCTGTTGTTTTTGGAAAGTTTTTCAAAAAGGACCAACCATTGTCAAGCATATCTGGATGCACATAATCCACAGAGATATGGTTCTCAAGTTTTTTTAAATACCTAAATATTAACGTTCTATGAGCCCATGGACATGCATAACTTACATATAAGTGATATCTATTTGTTTCAGGTTTATAAATTTGGCTATTAATACTTATTTCATTTCTGAAAACACTATCTACTCTTTTAAAACTTCCATCTTTTTGATTGTTTGAAACTGAGCCTTTTGTCCAAACGCCACTGACTAATTGTCCCATAAATTAATCCCAAAAATTAAATTTAGTGATAAATTATCACGATTTTCAAAATATAAATAAATAATTTAAGTTATTCTATTAGTTAAATTATAAATATCGTAATAATTAATAGAAATTAACTCTGAAGGAATTTTCATGAAAAATGTTGGTATAATTGGTGGTGGATTAATTGGTTCAAGTTGGGCGGCAATATTTTCTAAAAGTGGTTTTAATGTTTTTGTTTATGACCCATATCCAGAAGTTTTTAATGGTTATGAAAAGAGAGTTACCTTGTTTCTTGAAGAATTAAAAGCTATAGATGACAAAGTTGATGTTGATAAATGTTTAAATAAAATTTCTAAAAATGTAAAACTTGAAGAATTATGCGCTAAAGTCGAGTACATCCAAGAGAGTGCACCTGAAATTTTATCTGTCAAACAAGAATTATTTGCACGGTTAGACAATTTATCGCCTCAAAATGTTGTTATAGGATCATCTTCTTCTGCTATTCCTATTTCAAAAATTTCTCAAAATCTCAGAGGGCAACATAGATGCTTGATAGCACACCCTGCTAACCCACCACATCTTATACCATGTGTGGAGATCTGTCCTGGAGAGAATACATCTATTAAGGCGATTGAAAAAACTAAAGAAATTTTTAAACTCTCAGGTTCGTCAATTGTTACAGTTAAAAAAGAAATTGATGGCTTTATACTTAATAGATTACAAGGAGCTCTTTTAAATGAAGCGATGAGATTGTATTCAGAAGGGTATGCTAGTTCAGAAGATATAGACGCAACAATAAAAGATGGGTTAGGTCTGAGGTGGGCATTTATGGGACCTTTTGAAACAATTGATTTAAATGCACCAGGTGGAATCAAAGATTATATGTCTAGATATGGCTCCATATTTATAGAAATGGCTAAAACCCAAACTAAAATCCCAGATTGGTCAGATGACGCAGGTAATAAACTTGAGTTAGAAAGACGCAAAGTGCTTAGTAAAGACGATTTAGAAAAAAGAGCAAAAAAAAGGAATTTCTTATTGAAGCAACTTAGGAGATTAAAAATTGAAAGTAATGAATCATAGAAATAAGGAATTATAAATTTTGTTACCATTAGAAAATATTAAAATTTTGGATTTGTCTCGTTTGGCCGCTGGTAACATGGTAAGTCATATGTTTGCTGATTTTGGAGCAGATGTAGTTAAGGTAGAAAAACCTGGAAAAGGAGACGACCTTAGAAACTGGAAAATAAATGGTGTCTCTCATTGGTGGGCTGTTTATTCAAGAAACAAACGAAGTATTTCCATAGATTTAAAAAAAGATGAAGGGTTAGATCTTTTAAAAGAGTTAGTAAAAAAGGCTGATGTTTTTATCGAAAATTTTGTGCCTGGCACTCTTGAGAAATGGGGAATTGGCCCAGAAAAGTTAAATCAGTTAAACAAGAATTTAATTATTTTAAGAATTTCTGGTTGGGGACAAACTGGCATTTTTAAAAATGCTCCAGGTTTTGGCTCTCTTGTAGAAGGTATGAGTGGTTTTGCAGCCATGACTGGTGAAGAAAACCAGGCTCCTCTTTTACCCCCTCTAGCTTTAGCTGATATGGTTGCTGGATTAACAGGATTTGGTGCAATTTTGATGGCTATTTTAGCTTCAAAAAAAAATAATACTGGTGGACAGGTAATTGACCTATCTCTTTTTGAGCCTTTTTTTTCAATTTTGGGACCGTGGGCTGCAAGTTATAAAATTTCAGGTAAGGTTCCAGAAAGAATTGGAAATAGAAGTAATGTAGCTGCACCAAGAGGGATATATAAAACAAAAGATAATAAATATGTTTCTTTATCTGCATCAATGCAGTCAATGTGGGAAAAACTAGCCTTAACAATAGGTTCAAGTGATTTGATTAAGGATCCAAGATTTTTGACTAATAGTGACAGACTGAATAATCAAGATGATTTAGATAAACCTATTTCAAAATTTATTAAAAAATATAATAGAGAAGAAGTCTTAAATATCTTCTCTAAAGAAGGAATTACAGTTGGACCCGTTCTAGACATATCAGAAATCATTGAACATCCATACATACATGACAGGGAAGTTCTAATTGACCATTTTAATAAAGAATATGGAAATGTTTTAATGCATCAAGCTTTTCCAAGATTAAGTAAAACTCCTGGAAAAATAAGAAATTCTGCACCAGCATTAGGAGATGATACTAATGTAGTTCTTAAAGAGATCGGATTATCAGACAAACAGATACATATGCTAAGAAAAAATAAAATTATTAATTAATTCTAATTAATTAAACTAAAATCACTTATTGACATCAAATAATTAAAATAACAAAATATCGAAATGTGGGAGGTAGTTATTCATGGATGGCTTAAACAGAGAAATAAATGATTTTGACTTAATTATTAATAATGGCACTCTAGTTGATGGAACAGGTTCTAAGTCAAAAATAGGCAATATAGCCATAAAAAACGGAATAATTGCTGCTATTGGGAACTTTTCTGGAAAAGCCAATGAAGTCATTGATGCAACTAATTTGGTTGTAACGCCTGGATTTGTTGATATTCATACTCATTATGATGGCCAAGCAATTTGGGATAGCCAATTAAAACCTTCATCAATTCATGGTGTTACTACTGTTGTTATGGGTAATTGTGGAGTAGGTTTTGCTCCTTGTAAACCAGAAGATAGAGTTAAGTTAGTTGAACTTATGGAGGGTGTTGAAGATATTCCCGCTCCTGTAATGCATGAGGGTTTAAACTGGCAGTGGGAGACCTTTGAAGAATATATTCAGGCTCTTGAAAAGAACAAATTAGATATAGATGTTTGTGCGCTTTTACCTCACGCTGCATTAAGAGTTTATGTGATGGGTGAAAGAGCAATTAAGCACAAGGTTGCAACTATTGAAGATATGCAAATAATGAGAAAGCTGGCTAAAGAGGCTGTTGAGGCTGGAGCTTTCGGTTTTTCAACATCACGCACAATTAGTCATAAGAGTTTAAAAGGTGAATATACTCCAACTTTAAGAGCTCATGAAAATGAATTGACTGCAATTGCAATGGGATTATCAGATGCAGGTTCAGGATTTATGGAAATAGTTTCAGATTGGAATGAACCTGATCCTGAAACAGAATTTGAGGTTCTCAAGAGAATTGCGAAAAAATCTGGTAGACCAATAGTCTTTAGTTGTACACAAAGACACGATAGGCCTCATTTTTGGGAAGATTTAATGGCAATGGCTAGACAAGCTCAAAAAGAAGGTTTGCCTATTAGACCAGTTGTTACTCCAAGACCAATTGGTTTGTTATTAGGATTAAATGGAAGTCAAAATCCATTTTCCGGGACAGATACATATAAGTCTATTTCAGATTTGCCATTAGATAGACGCGTAATTGAAATGAGGAAAGATGAAATAAAAAATAAAATTTTATCTGAAGATCCAATCAAGGGAAGTACTTTTCCACTAATAAATAGGATTGGATATACTCAAATGTATAGATTTGGTTCACCACCTAATTATAATCCTAAGCCAGAAGAGTCTATCGAAGCTATGGCAAAAGAAAAGGGAGTGACGGCAGCAGAACTAGCATATGAAATTCTTATAGAAAACGATGGTAATAACTTTATTTATGCCCCATTGGTAAATTATGCCGATCATACATTTGGTGTATGTAAAAAAATGCTTGATGATAAAAATGCAATAATGGGACTTGGTGATGGTGGAGCTCATGTTGGTTTTATTTTAGATGCAGGTTATCCAACTTGGCTTATATCATATTGGTCTGTTAAGGAAAAAGCTTTTTCTATGGAAGAAACAGTTAGAAGACTGACTTCAGACACAGCAAACGCAGCTGGTTTGAAAGACAGAGGTCTTTTAAAAGTTGGTTTAAAAGCTGATATCAACATAATTGACTGGGAAAATGTGGGTTCTTCTGATCCATTTATGACACAAGATTTGCCAGCAGGTGGAAAAAGATTAATGCAGCATACAAAGGGATATGTAACTACAATTGTATCCGGTGTAGTTACTTACAAAAATGGTAAATTTACCAAAGAGCGACCTGGTATTGTTGTTAAGTCAGTTAAGGATGAAGAAAAGACATTAGAATTTATAAATTAATCTTGAAAGATTGGTTTTGAATAAAAAAAAAATCTCTAATGAATTAATTGAATTACCATTCAATAAGATTTTTTTTAAATTAGCTATACCAAATATATGCGCTACCTTTTTATCTGCTAGTACTGTTATATTTGATCTTTGGTATATAGGGAAAATAGGCATTTCTGAATTAGCTGGTGTAGCTTATATTTTTCCAATTTTCATGTTAACAAGCATGCTATCTAATGGAGCTTTTGGTGGAGCTATAAGCGGTGCTACTGCAAGAGCTTTTGGAAGCAAAAACCTACATTTAGCAGAATGTATCTTTAGGTCAGCAATATTAATTTCATTGTTGGGAGCACTACTTATGATGTTACTTTTTTTTTCCATTTCAGAAAGATTTTTTATCTTTATGAAAATAGATCAAGAGGTAAGCAGCGCAGCTTTAAGTTATGGTAACATATTATTAGGTGGAATTTTTTTGATTTGGTTATTTAATATTATTATTTCTATTACTAGAGGCTCAGGTAATACAATAATGCCAGCTTTTAGTTGGCTGATTGTTCTGTCTTCTCATGTTTTACTAGCAAGTTTCAATTTTAATTATCTTGATGGAAATTTTATTTTAAAAAATAATGTAGTATTTTTAAGTGAAAATTATTTATTTAATTCTTTAGAATGGTCTGCCATTTCATTATTGTCTGGATATTTTTTTGGATTAATATTTATATTAGGTTTTTATTTTTTTGGAAATCATTCTTATTCATTTAAATTTTCCAAAATTTTGCAACTAGACGGATTTTTAAAGTTAATTAAATCGGGTTCATTAGCAAGTTGTCAGTCTTTAATGACAATTTCATTAGCATTATTCTGTACAGCAGTGATTGGAATTTTCGGATCACATTGGACAGCTGGATTTGGTATTGCAATAAGGTTAGAATTGCTTTTGATTCCTATTATTTTTGGAGTAGGTGGTGCCCTTATTGCAATAGTAGGGGCAAATGTTGGTGCAAATAAATTAAAAAGAGCTGTACAAATGACTTGGAAGGGTACAGCTTTTTCTGTTTTCATTGTCGGTATTACAGGATTGTTCTTTTCATTTTATCCTGAACTCTGGTCCAATTTTTTCACACACAATCCTCAAGCTATAGATGCTGCTGAAGTTTATTTGAAAGTAGTTGCACCCTTTTATGGCTTTTTTGCTCTTGGTCTTGGTCTTTATTTTGTATGTCAAGCATTCAATACTTTGTTTTGGCCAGTTGTAGGAACCTTTTTAAGATTGATTTTTGTTGTGATTTTGAGTTCATTCTTTTTGTATAATAATGTAGCTAGTCCGTATTTATTATTTATTACTATGTCGTCTGGTTTGATAATTTATGGCTTATTTATAAGTTTAAGCTTACACTATGGACCTTGGAAATCGTATTATAAACAGAATTGATTTGAAGATCTAAGGTATGATAACCCCTTTCCCATCGGATTGCTTGTCAAATATTTTATAGGCTTCTTCTGCTTGGTTTAATGACCACGTGTGTGTAAATAAATTATCAACATTCAGTTTTTTATCTACTATAAAATCAGCACATTGGGCTTGTCCATGTTTTGAAAATGTCCAACTTCCTATAAGTGTAACTTGTCTCCTTAATAGATCATTACTAACATCTAAAGTTACATCTCCACCTTCACCTACAAAGCATGCTTTGCCCCATGTTTTCACACTCTTTACTGCCAATGAACGTGCCTCTGGTGAAGATGACGCTTCTAAAGATGCATCAACTCCAATACCTTTTGTTAAATCCCTTATTTCTTCTAACAAGTCATTGCTTTCGTTAGGATTTATGAGTATATCTGCTCCAAATTCAATTGATCTCTCTAACCTTTGTTTATTTATGTCAATTGCAATAACTCTTGACCCCATCTTTTTAGCTAACATAACAGCTGACAATCCAACGGGTCCCATGCCAAAAATCGCTATAGTTTGACTTGATTTTAAATCTAATCTTTCTAAAGCTCCCCATGCGGTCCCAGTTCCACATGATATTGCTGCACCAGCAACAAATGATATTTCATCTCTCAAATGAACTAATGTGTTAGCAGGACACTTCATATATTTAGAATGCGCACCGTGTCCAGTAACACCAAAAACGACTTTAACTCCATCAATACAAAGTTGTTGCCATCCTGTGGAACAGTGTGAACAGGTGCCACAACCTTCATAATGATGTTGCATTACACGTGTGTCTAATTGAAAAGTTTTTTTTGGTACGTTAGACCCTATTTCTACAATAGTACCACATGGTTCATGTCCAGCAATAACTGGTTTATCATCACCTCCAAGACCCAGAGATGATGGACCATTATTTGCTCTGTAAAATTTGAGATCACTTCCACACATTCCTGATGCCTTGATCTCAATAATCACATCATTTGGTCCTGGTGAAGGGTCCTCAAAATCCTGAATTTCTAATTTTTTATCTCCTAGAAATACAATTCCTTGCATAATGCTATACCTTTTAAAATAATTTAATTTCTAAACTTTTGGTGACATCCTTTACACGTTCCAGCAAGGCTTCGGAACGAATCAACTGTATTGTCAAAATCTTTTTCTTTAGAATTATTAATTAATTTTAAAGATGCTAACTCAAAATTATTAACTGCTTTTTTAAAACCTTCTGGATCTAACCAAATATCTGCAGAGGCTTCAGAAGGAGCTATGTCACTTCCTTCTGGGAAATATTTTATCATTTCTTTACTCCAATTATAAAGAGTAGTTGCAGATTTTTCTATTGTTTCAAAGTCTTCACTTTGAATGGATTTATGAATAGTTTGCATCATTTTTTTGCTTATCTTAAATTTATCCATTCTTTCTTTAACTACTCCTGGAGCACCTTCATTGGCATGTAAAGGCGTTATAGAAACAATACTGGAGATTAATAAGAAGCTTATATAAAATATTACATTTTTATTTTTCACATTTAATCCTCTGTTAAGCTAAGTTATTTAGTAGTATAAGATCATAGAATAAAGTAAATTTAGACTACTTAATAGTGAAAAAAAATAATAAAATAAAAATTGAAAATTTAGATATTTTTCTCTCCTTTCTATTATTAGGCTTTACTTCCTTTGGAGGACCAATAGCCCATATTGGTTATTTTCGAAACTTCTTTGTAAAACAAAAAAAATGGTTAGATGAAAAAACCTATGCTGATTTTGTTTCTCTTTGCAATTTTTTGCCAGGCCCTTCTTCTAGTCAGGTTGGTATATCTATTGGATATTACTTCAAAGGTGTAAAAGGAGCTATTTTAGCTTGGGTGGGTTTTACGATGCCTTCAGTAATAATTCTTATGCTATTTGGTTATGCAATTTTAAATTATGACAATTCAATTCATCATGGTGTTTTAAAAGGTTTGAAAGCAATTGTTGTGATAATTGTATTTCAAGCAATATTAGGGATGAGTAAAAATTTATTAAAAGACAACATTGGATATTTAATAGCATTTTTAACAGCTTTGTTTTTAATAATTTTTCCATCATCATTAAATCAATTAATGTGTTTGACTCTAAGTGGTCTAATTGGGGTGTTTGTATATAGAGAACAAAAAAGAAAAGGAAAAAACCAAAAGTTTTCTGTTGAAATAGGTTTTTGGAAGATTTTCCCAATAATTTTATTTTTCACTTTTTTAATAATTCTCCCAATTGTGAATGAAATTTTTAATTCTAATCTTTTAAATTTAGCGAATAGTTTCTTTAAAGTTGGTTCCTTGGTTTTTGGAGGAGGGCACGTTGTATTACCATTATTAAACGAAGAATTTGTTGCTAGTGGTATGATAGAAAATGATTTATTCTTAGCAGGTTATGGCGCGTCACAAGCTATACCGGGTCCTTTGTTTACATTTTCATCCTATTTAGGAATATTTTTAAAAAGTGAAATCAATACTATGTTAACAGGGTTTTTTTGTTTGTTTTTTATTTTCCTGCCTTCATTTCTCTTAATTATAGGTACATTATCAATATGGAATGAATTAAGAAAATTTGGTTTAATTATTAATGCTTTTAAAGCCGTTAACGCTAGTGTTATAGGATTATTAATTGCTGCCTTGTATGACCCTATAATCATTACTAGTCTAAAAAGCTATTATGATTTTGCTCTTATCTTAATTTCTTTTATAATTTTATTTTTTATTAAAATACCTCAGTGGGCAGCGGTGATCTTTATATCATTTTGTGGTTGGATATTTACATTGGTGATTTAGTCTTCGATTTGAATAATTTGATCACCTTTTCTAATTATTCCTCCCTTAACTATCGAGCAATTTAGACCAGATCTATTATATAATGGCAGAACAAGTG
The DNA here is from genome assembly GCA_902595515.1 of uncultured SAR116 cluster alpha proteobacterium. Lineage (GTDB taxonomy): Bacteria > Pseudomonadota > Alphaproteobacteria > Puniceispirillales > Marisalimonadaceae > Marisalimonas. The sequence continues at coordinate 144,201 of CACJQK010000001.1, read as the reverse complement.
GTTTTTTAAGAAGATCCGCAAGATATTTACATGGAAAGTTAAGTCTTCCACCAAGCAAAATTACATCTCCAACTTTAAACTTTTTCCCTACTAAATAATTAAGTGGCACACCAGATGTAGTTAAATTTCTTCTATGTTCTATGGGTTTTAAAATAATAGGTTTTTCTTGAAGTGGTGGTTGATTAACTGCCAATGCCTCGAGAACTTCATTTTCTATTAAAGTTATATCTCTTATATCAGGTTTAGGTGAATATGTACCTGTTTTGTTATAGTAACGATCATTAATAATACCCTTACCTTCAACTAATTCTGCTTCTTCTAATTCTACCATGTCAACAGAAGCCTTAGGGGCAATATGTATATGCAATAACGTCCCAGTTTCCCATTTCATAAAAACTCTCCTATTAATAATAAAATATTCTAAATAAATTTTGAAATTTAGAAAATAAATTTTGACAAATTATATAAATAATTTAATAGAAAAATTTAATTATTTTGTTTTAAGGTGACTGTAATGGAAGACAAAAATATTAGTGTTATTACTGATCAAACAAATGACTCAAACTCTTCTTTAGCGGGAAGTTCTATGACAAAAGCTGGTAGATTAGCAATGGAATTATCACATGAGAAAAAAAGACTTAAGCAAGAGTTGGAAGAACTTCAAACTGAGTATGATGAAATAAAACCTACAACTCCAACGGGTACTACGGACTGGTACGTAAAGTGGATTTCAATGCTTTTAGCAGTTGCAGGTATTTTTCTAATAAGTGCATCTTTTATTCTTTATGGACAGATAGCTTATATAGTTAGTTGTATCGGTTGGATTTATGTAGGAATGCAATGGGGAGATAGAGCAATAATGATTGGTTCTTCTGTCAGTTGTACAGCAATAGCTATGAATCTGGTTAATACAGTATTTTAATTTTAATTTTTGTTCTTTGTTTTAAATAATAAACTTTTTAAAGAAAATTGAGCATATTTATTATATTTGTTTAAATAACTTATTATAAATATTGTAAATAATATTATTATTAACGTAATTACATAAATACTTAACTCAACTTCTTTTATTAAATACGCTAACCCAAATGGGAACAAAAAACATAATATAAAAATGAAAAATTTCATATTTTAATTATAGTATTTTTGTTAAGAGAAAAAACTTTTTATTATACGTCTGATTTACATTTAAAAATGTCAGCGGTTACACTTGATAAAAGATTCGTTTGCTTCATGAAAGCGTAACGTACATCTAAACTATTCTCAATTTCAATTTCTTGATTAGCGTAAGTGATCTCTTTGTTTTCATTTAAATTTTGAATTCCAATAGCATTACCACCCATAGTAGCAGCCCTTTTTTTAAGTTCATACATTAATTCATTATAGCTTAAACTACCAAGTACTTTAACTCTAATGATACTAATACAATTAGGGTCACCCTTGAGAAATTTACTAGAAGAAAAATCAATATTTTGAAATTTAGTAGAATAGTCTATGTCTTTTTTTGATAAAAAACCACTTGGCTTATTTAGATTTGTTAATTTTTGGTCTGAAATAGTTTCAATTTTATTGACATTTTTTTCTGTTTGGCTTGGATTTAATACTATACTTTGACCATATCTACTTATAAATGATGTTTTTTGAAAACAGCCCGATAAAAAAATGAATAATAATGTTAAAAAAAATAATTTCATTATAAACAATTCCGAAATAGTGTACTAAAGATAATACGTCTCAAAATTAGAATATTTAATATTTTTTGAAAATATTCAAATTATATTTATAATTACAAATCGTTTCATTTATAAAAAAACTAATTGGTCATAAATACATCATAGCGTATCGTTTTTCCTAAAATCTGGTGAGAGCATTTTCTAATCTCTTTAATTGGATCTGCATATCTAGGTTGTTTGAGAACTACCCTGTTCTTTGCACAATTTAAAGCTACTTTAAGAAGTTCAATATAATCAGAATCAGGACCCACAATCTTTCTAACAAGTCTCATATTGTTTTTAACAAGAGCTGTTTTCTTTCTGTCTTTATACATAGTATCGATCATAATAACTTCAGGAGATAGCTTTGGTAAAACATCTTTAGAGTCTCCAAATAATAAATTCATTCTATTTATTATGTTCTTAATTTCACCGCCGAATGATACCCCTTCATTAAAACCATTTTGAAGAATTTTGTACATTTTTTCTGATCTTTCAATTAATGTGACTTTGGCTCCAAGAGAAGCTAGAATAAATGAATCGTATCCTAATCCAGCTGTTGCATCTACTATATTTCTGTTTTTATTAAATTTCATACCAACAGCTTTAGCAAGGTTTTGACCTCTACCTTTGCCGTATTTTAATCTATGTAAAATTGGACCTTCAACAAAAGAACATTTTAAAATTTAATCATTCTCCATTGGTAAGGTTTGATCAATAGCTGCCCATTCATGAAGCGAATTATCATAAATTTTAATATTTTCAAAACCTAATTGATATAGTACAAATGCCTCTAAAGATGCGGCAATACCGCCACCACAATAATTTAAAACGCAACTATCTCTAGATACGTTGTTAACTTGAAAAATTTTTAATAATTTATCAAATTTCTTAAATTTCCCTGTTTCAACATCAAGTAATTCATGAAATGGTATATTAAGACTTGTAGGGATCCTTCCACGTCTCCCATATCTTGGATTTTCACCATTATGGATATCGGCAGTCAATGAATTTAATATTATAAACTTTGGATTACCAATAGCTTCAAGAACTGCATCCTTATTCACAAAAATATTATCTCTTGGTGAAAAAACAAAATCAGACTTTGAGAAAGTTAAATTACTTTTTGAAGTAGGTAAGCTCATTTTTTGCCACTGATTAAATCCACCATCTAATATGCTTGCACGATCAAATCCAACTGCTCTTAACATCCACCAAATACGCGCAGACCACTGTGCTCCATTCCTTGAGTAGAGAATTACATGATAATCGCTTCCAATTCCTTGTTTCTTGAAACTATCAGCAAGAATTTCAAGTTTAGGCAAAGTAAATCTAAACGGACTGTCTTTATCTGATAAATCTAAATGAAGATCTAAGAAACTAGAATTTTGAATGTTACAAAGTTCATAATTTTTTCTTCCACTTTCTACAATGTAGGGTAAAGTAGGATCATTATCTCTATAATGCAGATAAGTTGTACAGTCATATATTCTTATATTATTGTTGTTAAGATTTTGACTTAACCACTCACAGCTAACAATTGCTTCAGGGTTTTTCCAAGTATCTAATTTCATAATTTTTAATTTTCTATATTTACAAAGACTTCATTAAGGCTCCAAATACACACTTCCACCACCTCTTCTAGATTCTAACATATTATGAGCTAAGTTAGCATCTTTAAGTTTGAACGGATAAAATTCTGGTAATGTTATTTGATTATTTTTGAATGCTTGGAAAACTGAATCAGCCATTTTTTTGTATAAAGCTGAGTTAGAAATATAATCAAACAAAATTGGTCTCGAAATTGTAAGGGATTTCCCAGCTAAAATAGACATTGAAATTGGGTCAAGAGGTCCTGAAGATTGTCCAAAATTTATTAAATGTCCACAGACTTTAATACTCTTCAAAGAATTTTCAAATGTATCTTTGCCAACTGAATCAAAAATTTTATCTACACCTTTACCATTTGTCAGTTCCATTACTGTTGCCACAAAATCTTTTTGATGATAAGTAAGTGTATAATCACACCCATAAAATTTTGCTGTAATAACTTTCTCTTTGCTTCCAACAGTACCAATAACAACAGCTCCTTTTGATTTAGCCCATTGACAAAAAATTCTTCCAACACCCCCTGTGGCGGCTGTAATTAAAATTGTATCAGAAGCATTTAATTTGGTAACCTCTTCAATTAACATTTGTACTGTAATTGCTCTTGAGAAATTTGTTGCAATCATTTCATCTGAAATAAAATTAGGAATTTTAACAGCAAGATTTTTATCCAAGTTTCTGTGGCTTGAATACGCTCCATAATTTTTTGTAATGTATGCTATTTTATCTCCTTTTTTAAAGTCTTCTATACTTGCTCCTGTTTCTTCTATGATACCAACTGCTTCAAGGCCTGGTATTCCAGGTAGCTCTAGTGTTTTGTAAAGCCCTGATCTGACATAAATATCATGGAAATGAACGCCTATTGCTGTTTGTCTTATGAGGAGTTCATTTTCTTTTGGTTTTTTGATTTTAATGTCTTCCAATTTTAAAACATCAGAATTACCATATTTTCTTAAGACTATTGCTTTGGCCATTTATACCTCAATACTTTTATTACATAAAAAATTTTAAACTCAGTAGTATCATATAAAAAATTTGAATTTCTTGTAATCAGTTTATAGAATATTTTTATGTCTATAATTAGAATAACAGTTAGAACATTCCAAAACGAACAACATGCTGAAATGTTTATTGCTATTTCTCAAAGGATTTATGAAGATGCGCTTAAAGAAAAACTTAAAGTAAATTTTACAATGATACAAAATACCTCACTTAAAAACCAAGTAACGAGTATCTGGAAATATGACGATGAAAAACATTTGAAGAAAATTAGGTATTATTTATCAAAACACAATTCCATACCAAATTCTTTATCCCCCAAAGAAGTTGTTTATAGCGGTGAGGTTATAGTTGACTCAAATTCTTAAATTCTTATAAAAAGTTAAAACTCATTATTATTAAACATATAAGAGAAATGGCCCAAATACCTGTCCTTACATAGTTTATTCCAACAATATATACTGGAACATAAATTATTCTTGCTAATAACCACATCATTGCTAGCAAAGAGTTATCTACATCATTAATAATTGATAAAAGCATTAATCCAATAAATATTGGTAGTGTTTCAAATAAATTTTTTAATGACCTATTAGCTCTATCTATATATTTTGAAGTATTTGCTGCATTATCTCTGGAAGAGAATAAATAAGATAATTTTACATTATTGGTTAACAGGCTTATTAGTACAGGAATGGTAATTTGGATTAGAACTAATAAAAAAGATAATATCAGAATACTCGTTAGCGTCATTTTTGTCTCCAGGTTACTGTTTTGATTGATATAACTTCAATTTGTTAATAAGAACGTTTATATATTCCTTAGATTCAGCTAATTGACTTTTTAATCTTCTGTTTTGTTCTTCAAGAAAATAATTTTGTCTTTTTAGCCACTCATCTTGGCTAATTTCTTTTGGATAATCTCTTTTGGTCATTTCGGTCTCGAATTTAAAATTTCTTTAAATTTAAATGCTAATTAGATTTGAATTCATTATCTTCTTCATTTGGATCTCTAGTAAGGTAAACTCCAAAACAGAAGCCACCAATAGCAAAAAAATTTATTACAAAATTGGGTTCAACTAAATCTATCCATCTTAATATGCCCCAAATCAATGCAGATGCAACAATAATCCAGCCAATAATTTGTTTTTTCATTTTCTTCCAATATATTTAAGTTTTATTAAATCAAAAAATTGATAAACTTTCATTACAAATAAAATTAAGTCAATTATCATTATAAAACGTAATTTTCTTATTTAGTATGAATAATTTTAAATTTATTTTTCTTTTCTTTATTTTAATCCAAGAAGCATTAGGTAATACGATATTTAAAGACAATTTTGAAAATCCAAAAAAGTGGCAATTTATTTCTGATCAAGTTATGGGTGGTATTTCTTCGGGTAAAGTTGAATATTTTAATGAGAACCATAATTTGTATGCACGTTTAACGGGAAACGTTTCCACGGAAAATAAGGGAGGTTTCATTCAGATTAGAAGAAAACTTAAAAAAGCAAGTTTAAAGGGCGCAAAATTTATTGAAATAACTGCAAAAGGTAATAATCAAAATTATTTTATTCACTTGAGAACATCTGGAACTTTACTACCGTGGCAATATTATCAAATTAGTTTTAAAGTTGTTAATGATTTCAAAATATTTAAACTACCAATTAATGAATTTAAAAGGTCTAGTGTTCTCTTATCTAAAAAAATCAATCCTGAAAATATTACATCTGTAGGAGTTGTTGCATTTGGGAGAGATCATTCAGCAGATATATATATTAAAGAAATTAATTTTATAGATTAAATCTAATATATTTATTTTAGTAAGGTTGCTCTTTTAAATTCTACGTGCTTTGGTCTAATCGTGAAAAATCTAGAAATTCTGTGTTGTTCTAATGCTTCATCAATTATACTCTGAAGGTTACCCAATTCTCCCTCTATAGGTTGGCTGTTCCATTCTCTATTATCTACTAAAAGCGTAATAATATATTTTTGTTTTTTATTAGTCATAATTATCTAATTCTTGAAAGTAATAACCAAATAAATCTTAGAGACACAAAGTTTCTTATAACTCCAATAACATAGGTAAAAGCAGCAGCTTTTAGAATAGATTGACAAGCATCGTGATACTCTTCTGGAACTTTACTTTTAATTATAGGCAAAGCTTTATTAAAACTAGCATCTAATTCAACTTCTAAAGTTATTAAATGAATTATTACACCTATTATAAGTGATAATAATACTAATATTAGACAAACTTTTATTAATGAATAAGAACCAGTTGCAAAGATTGTCGGTATACCCATTACTAATAACCCGCTACCTAACTGTGAGATCCATGCTGTATTCTTAACAAGGCTTGTCCTCTGTTCAAGTGGTTTATATTTTTCATGATGTTGCATTGCATGGCCAATTTCGTGGCAGACAATTGATATTGCAGTAAGACTTTTTCGAGAAAGACGATTTTCTGAAACTTTTACTTTTTTTTCATTAAGATCATAATGATCTATACTTAGAGATTTTTCAATTTTAACATCATTTAAGCCAAGCTCATTAAGAATAATTTTGCCAAACTCTAATCCAGTAAAAGGCATATTTACTAGAACTTTATCATTTTTAGTAAATACGTAATTTAGCCATATCATTGGAGCAATTGATAGTATTAGTAATAATGTTATATAAAATATCATTTTGTTGAGTATGACAGATGTTTTAATTTCCTTATAGAGTAAATATTTGGTAATTTTTTTATTTTATTCAACTATCAACCAAAATTTATTAGTCACATTTAACTTTTTGTTTTAATAATTCTTTTTTCCTTATAGTCATTTTGTCTACAATATTATAAATTTTTTTTAATAATGAAATATCTGATGAATATGATTTTATTTGACCGTCATAACCAATCAACCACATTCCATATTTGTTTTTAAATTTTTCTGAAATATTATATTTTTTTATTTCATCACCTACTATTCGAATATACTTTAAATTTCTATTATCATTCTCACAACTGTTTTTTTTAAAAAAATTATCGGTTTCATTTATGAAATAAACGTATTTTGATTTTGAAATAAAAAGGACTATCCTTTTTTCCCATGCAAAAGAATTGATATAGTCTTCCAAGATTATTTTTTCAGCAGCATAACTCATTGAAATAGAGATAAACGAAATCATTAAAGAAGTAGATATTTTTTTCATATATAATTTATACATTTTAATCAGATAGATTTACAGACGTTTCAACCCATCTTAAAAAATCTTTATGCCCATTAGAAACATTTATCTTTAGTATACATGGTGTTTCGTATACGTGATTTTTAATTATTAACTTTTCAAGTAAATCATATTTATTATCTAATGTTTTTAAAAGTAAAACTGTTTCTTTTTCCAATTTAACTTCTCCTTTCCATTCAAACATGGAATGAGACTCTGGGAAAATATTTGCGCATGCAACTAATTTGTCTTTAATTGCAAGTTCGGCAATTAGCTCTGCTTGCTCAAAATTTTCAACTGTTACATATACAAAGCAAAATTTATCTTTTATCATATGTAAATCTTAAACTGATTAATAGCTTAACGTAAAGAGTAATAAAATTTTCAAGTTTTAATTTATTTTAAGAACTGACATATGGTACGATAATTTATGAATAAAGAAAATGATAAGCTTAATAAATTTAAAGCTGAAGCAAAACTAAAATCCAAGAAAAGTGATTTCTTTAATTATTATCTGGAAAAAACTAATAACATTGATGATAAAATTGCATTAATAAAATTTAAGTATAAAGACGATAATCAACAACTTTTAAATAGCATTAAAAGCTTATTGAAAAAAAATTAATTTAATAAATTAATTTTTATACATATATATGCATATTATGTATAAATATACGTTATACTATATTTATTTAATCATCTTCAGATTTTTTTAGTTGGGTAACATAAATTGAATAGCAAAATCCAAAAATAGCTGCAGCGTCTACCCAATTAAAAGTTTCATCTGATCCACCTATAACTCTATAAATTCCATATACAAAGCAAACAATTCCAAGTAACCAACTTTGAGCATATTTAAAATCCATATTAATCTCTTATTTTTTAAAGTTTTTAATCCAATATTTATTATAAATTATTTTAAATAACTATCCTTAAACTTTGGAGGATAAATCTTCCACATCAATAATGTCCATCCTAAAAATACAAAATATAAAAACATAAAAAAACTAGTTGGAAAGTCCCAGTAAATAATCTTTCCAATCCAAAAAGAAATAAAAGATTTACTATTATTTATTCCTCGAAGATAATTTTCAATAGAGGTTAATGGACAAGTTATGCCAACAAGAGTTTCGAATGTCACTAAAAACATTAGACCAAAATGAAATAATCTTAATTTAAAGTTTTTTATCCAACTCCAATCATAATAATAACCAATAGGTATCAATAAAAAACCAACTGTAATAAAAATTACAACAAGAAAATGTAAAATTAAAATAATATCAGCAAGCAAAGGTTAAACCTAGAACAACATAAACATTAATTTTAAAATATTTAATATAATTATTAATTAATTTTTTTTTGTTTACTAGTTTTGAATAGAATAAGTTATTCTATTCAGATGTGTGGAAGATTTGTTGTTTCGTCAAAAAATGCATTCAATTTAGAATATGAAGTATCGTATAATGTATGTCCGTCACAATTAGTACCAGTAAAAACTAAAGAAAAATCGCTGTTAATGAAATGGTCATACTCTCCATTATGGAAACAAGATATGAACCTAATTAATTGTCGTTCTGAAACTATGAATGAAAAGCCATCATTTAAAAATGCAAAGAGATGTATAATTTTTAACAATGGTTGGTATGAGTGGCAAAGAAAAGATAATAAAAAAATACCTTATTATCACTTTTCTCAAACTAATTATTTTGCTGGTCTATATAATGAAATTGGTTGTTTAATATTGACAAGAAATTCCGTAGATCAAATAAATCATATACATCACAGACAACCTGTCTTGTTAGAAGAGTCTGAAGTTAGGTCATTTCTTTTAGGAAAAGATATATTTAATAGTAATGCAAACAATAATATAAATTTTTATCGTGTTTCTGTGAATGTAAATAATCCAAAAAATAATAATTCATCACTTACAGATATTTATTAATTATAAAAAATATTAAATTAAAAATGTTTAATTATTTAAATACAACTTGAAAAACATTTATTCTTAAATTAAATTATACTTTATGTGTATTGGTTCAACAACAAGTTTGTTTTCTACTTTTGTTTTAGCTTTAGCTTCATTTGTGTGTATTTGGAATTACTCTAAAATTAAGGATAACATAAGAAAAATATTTACTAAACATTTTTCAAAAAAACCAAACCTACAGTAAAAAGCAAAAACCTAATAAATGTTAAAACTTATAATTTTTTTAGTTATCATTTTTTCGATTGCTTACTTTTTATTTAATTCATTTATGTCCGAAAGAGAGCATCGAAGTACTAAGTTCATCCTTCCAATAATATTAACATTTTTGATTGTAGTAATAATATTTTTAATTTTGCCAAGATTTGGGATTAATCCTATTGCTCTATTTCAAAATTTTGTTTCTAAAATAATTCCGTTTATTTCAATGTTAAGAGGATTTGTAGGCTAAAATTAAGTTAGTAATTTTTTTTCAAATTTTACTGCTAACTTTTTTATTGTTTTTGAAATAACCAGAATAATCTTCATATAAATAACCAGATGGAGAAAAATACTCCCAATAACCATCCTTGGTCCCGTTTTTATAATTCCCTTGATATTTCAATTGTCCATTATAATAGAAAGCAACCCAAGATCCTGATTTTTTCCCATTCTCAAACTTACCTTTGTAGCATATTTCACCATTTTCAAATAGACGTATCCAGTGACCATCTTCAAGATCATTTTTGTATTGACCCTTTTCTATTAAATGACCTCTATTGTTGAAAGTAATCCAGGCACCATTTTTTCTACCAGTTTTATAATTTGATACAGAAAATAATTGTCCATTACTGTAATATCTTACCCATGTACCTTCTTTCATTCCATCTTGGATCTGACCTTTAATGTTTCCATTTATCTCTCCACTGAAAGGAATATTCGTATTTTTTTTATAATAAATTCCTTTTTCCCAAATTAAATCATCCATGGTTTCACTATGAACAGAACGAACTATAAAAAAGATTAGAAATGTAAAAACAATCATCCAAATGAATTTTATATAAACTGAAATCACTATTTAAATCCACTCATCATTAGGAGCTGTTAAATCTCCTTTTACATTGCCGGTATTTAATATACCTTTAGGTTCTACTAACATGATTTGACATTCTTCTTCTGAGGTTGGCTTATGATCTACCCCTTTAGGTACTACTATCATTTCACCTTCATTTATTTCTATGATTTCTGAGTCAAATTCTATTTTCATACTACCTTTAATTACTATAAAAACTTCATCTGTATCTGAATGATTATGTTTAATAAATTCACCTTTTATTTTAACTAATTTAAATTGATAATTATTCATCTCAGATATTACTTTTGGAGACCAGTAATCATCAAATTTATTGAATTTAGAGTATATATTTATTGGTTTTGTCATACAGGTAATTTAAACAAATTTAAAATTAGAGGTAAAGATTATTTAATATTTTTTTGAATAGGATTAAAAAATACTTCTTTCTTTTCTGGATTTTAACAAACCGATTGAAACAAATTTTCCAGATTTTGATTTAAAAGTTTTTCTAAAAATCTTGCTACACTCAAATGCGCATTTGGCACATAGAAAAAAATAATCACTGTCATTTTTTTCGTATTTACAATTATACAACTTTTTAGAAGGAATATTACATCTTGAACAATAAAAATTTTTCATTACTTCATAATATATAATTGTTTGCTTTAAATTTAATTTTTTTCTTCATTTTCAAAAATATAGTGAGATCCTACAGAACCTATCATAATTGCTATTATTAATTCTGTATAACCAATTAAAATCAATGTTTGAATAAGCAACCAAGGGATTATTATTAGAGCACTTATTGGTAATATAATTAATATTTTAATTTTCAGATCAATGTGTTTGTAGCATAATTTCATTTTTTCAAAAATCCATTTTAACAAACCGAAAATTAATACGCCCAAAATTATAAACATACAAAATATAAATATTTTAAAAATTATATGTTCCATATTATTTGTTATTTTAATTCATAAAATGGAAGTTCTAATTTTTTTAACAAAACTCGACACTTAATAAGAGATTTTATGTTTTGGAATTGAGATCTAAAATTTTTGCCATTTATATTTTTAAAATATCTTATGCAATTCCCACAAAGGTAGATCCAAATTTTTTCAGAATAGTGTTTTTTACAGCTCCAAATTATTTTATGTGGATCAAAACATTCTTTACAAAAACTATTCAACTTGAACATCTTTTAAAAACTCCACTGATTAATCCAATAAGACATAGTTGGAAAAAATACAAAAATTACAAATAAAATTATTAAAATAATTCCCAATTTACTCATTACTGATACCCAACTCCAAAGATAATATTAATGATCTCTTCAATAAATGATTTAATTTGTCAGTTTAATTTAAAACTTAAAAGCATTTTACTTTATTTATAAAATTATTATTAGTCTAAACGTTTATATTTTCTTGAAATCAACTGATTGAAAAATAGACATTAACCATTTTTTACATTCTTTATCATTTTTAGGTTTGGCAACAAACTCTTGGCCGCGTCCAACAATGTCTACTATATTTTCTTTCCATCTGCTGAGATTTTTGTGATATGACATGCCACAACCACCATGTTTAGGATTTAACCACTTAGGACAAATCCATTTAGATTTTTTTTTGCAATGTAAAGAGTATTATTTTTTTTCCATTTACCAATGGTGTGAGGGTGCGAACTTGGGTTTGGTTTCTCTTTTAAATACCAAGTTGGGTCATCTCCAAGTTTTATAATTTTTCCAATCTGAAACCAACCAAACATCCTATAGTGACCAGGATCAGTTTTTGAAAATGAAATTTTATTTTGAAATTCGACAGTTTGTCTAAACCATCCCCAAAATAGAAAAATATCACCTATTTCAACCCCATTATTTTCAAGATGTGTTTGAGCAGCTCCTACTTGACCAAACTGACCAGTTTCTAAGTTGGGATCATAATGACAAGTATCTGAAGGTTTAATCTTTTTTTTAGATAACTGATTTATTTCTCTACCAAAACCAAGATACTCATATGAAGTTAGAGTGTTTGTTTTATATGGGATTGGAAAACTTTGAATATTTTTTCCTTTTTTAGGACTAGGTATACCGCCAGCAGTGCTATCGAGGCCTTTTCTACTGAAAATAATTTTTATCATATTTTAAATTAAACAAAATAATATTAAAAATAAAATAATTCTGTTTCTAATGATTAAATTTAAGGATGAAATTTTTTTTAACTGCTTCTGATTGATAATTTTTTTATTTATGACTAATAATTAATCATAAATTACAAATGACCATCCTTTGACATATTTTTAGTCGCCACAAACATTTAATAACATATTTTTACTTATTAATCTTTAGTCTATTCAAATTCTATCTAATAGGTTGGTTAATTTTATAAGATGTTTGACTTTCGCTTTTTTGAAATTTATAGATCATCAGAATATATGAGTCTTATACTCGAGGGGATATTTATAAGCTCTAGCTTAACAATTATCTCAGGCGGTCTTGGATTTATAATAGCATTTATTTTAGCTGCATCAATTTATTGGAAAGTAAAACCACTAAACTATTTATCTATTTGTTGGATTGATTTTATTCGCAACACTCCATTAATAGTTCAATTATTTTTTGTTACCTTTGGTTTGCCATTAATATTTCAATATGTGTGGCCCTTTTGGGCACACGCGCTTCTAGCATTAACCATAAATTTTACAGGATATTTTGGAGAAATATTAAGGTCAGGATTTAACTCTACTCCGAACAGTCAACTAGAGGCTGCATATTCTTTAAATTTAAATAAAATGACAATATTCAGAAAAATTGTGCTTCCTCACACATTGATTAAAATGTTTCCTTCATTATCAAGCCAATTTATTTTTATTTTTTTAACTACAGGAATTATTTCTGAGATTGGTGTCAATGATCTCACTCATGCTGGCTTATATATTGATAGCAGGACGTTCAGAACTTTTGAAATATTTATTGTTTTATCGATTTTATACGTTGCTCTTTCTTTATTATTAAAAACAACTTTAGAAGTTGTTTTTAATAAAACATTAAAAAAGAGAATGTGAATGCAAGAGATATTGATTGAAATTTTTGATAAGCCATTGGGGATAATTATAGCACAACTAATATCGGCTACTAGATTCACAATCTATTTATCATTAATAGCTTTTATTGGTGGTGGATTGCTTGCTTTATTAGTAACTTTTTTAAGAATATATCCATCAAAAATTTTGAATTATATTAGCTTTTCGTATATTTGGTTGTTCCAATCTTTACCTCTACTAATGTTATTATTTATTATTGGATTAGGAATTCCACGTTTTATCGGACAAGACTTCAACCCTTGGTATGCTGCTAGTATATCATTGGTAGTTTTTACTTCGGCATATCTAGCAGAAGTGTGGAGAGGAGCAATTTTAGCCATACCTAAAGGACAATGGGAAGGAGCAGTTGCTCTAAATTTTAATTTCTTGCAGATTTTAAGACTTATAATAATACCTCAAGTTTATAAATATAGTATTGCACCTACAGTAAGCTTTCTAATTCAAATTATAAAAGGCACTTCCCTAGCATATATAATTGGTTTTCAAGATTTAATGTTATTAGGAAAAAGATGGGCGAATGCTCCGGTGATAGGATCTGAGCCATTTATAATCTTTCCTATTATGGCAGTTTTGTATTTCTGCCTGTGTTACCCCCTAGCTATTTACGCAAAACACTTAGAAAAAAAATACGCAATTGAAAATTAATAAATTGAAAGGAAAAAAAATGTTTTCAAAAAAAATGATATATGGATTCATATTAAGTTTATTCTTTATGAATTTTTCAACAAATGCTGCCGACTTAGATGAAATACTTAAAAATGGTGAAGTAAAAATAGCCGTTCCTGAAGCTTTTGCACCTTTTGGATCAGTTGGCAAAACTGGAGAACATGAAGGTTATGATGTTGATGTAGCTAAGCTTATTGCAAAGGATTTAGGAGTTAAGCTAAAAATTGTACCAGTGGTTTCAAAACAAAGAATTCCTTTTCTCGAAACAGATAAGGTTGATTTAGTTATATCCACAATGGGTGCTAATCCCTCAAGAGCTAAGTCAATAAATTTTTCCAGCGCATATGCACCATTTTATTCTGGTGTTTTTGCTCCATCCTCGGTTAAAGTTTCTTCTTATTCAGATTTAGATGGCCTCACAATTGGTGTTACAGGAGGAACATTAGAAGATTTAGAATTAACTAAAATGGCTCCTAAGGGTGCTAAAATAACAAGATTTGGCGATAACGCAGCAACATTAAGTGCTATAAAGTCAAAACAAGTCCAAGTACTTGTTGCTGGAAATACTGTTGCAGCTTCAGTAACAGAGGCTAATCCTGATTTTGATTTAGAAAGAAAGTTTATAATCAAAGATAGCCCTTGCTTTATTGGAGTTAAAAAAGGAAATGAAGATTTATTAAGATGGGTAAATGTTTTTATTCTTCATAAGAAACTAGGTGGTGATCTTAATAAAATTTCACTTAAATGGTTAGGTCAAGATCTACCATCTCTACCATCGTTATAAAAAATCAATTAGTATATGTCTGACAAATTAAATTTGTCAGACATAACCAAATATATAAAATCACCTGTTAACTTTAATCAAATAAAAATCAACAAAAAAAAATAATAAAGTAACGACCATACCTAATATACTTTTGAATTTTTTGGCGTAGGGGTAAACTGACCAACACTAATTTAATATAGGGTTGAGGTACATAGCAGGGTTTATATTAAAAAATATATAACCTTTTAATAAAACTAAAAAACCTGCAACCACCAAAAAAACTGTAAAATCTTTACTCATAATATTTAACTACCTTTGAAATCTTAAACTATAAAAAAGTGATAAACTAACAATCCTACTAAAATACCTTTGATGAATGATACCCATGCAACTCCATGATCGGAAACACCAATATTTTCTTTCCACAAATTTATTTGTTTTTTTCCCAATTAATATAATTTTGTATCATATTTTCACCTTAAATAATTGAATATAAATTTTTGTTGGGGACAAATTTAATATTTACACTTCTTATTTTTCTAACACAGTTATAACAAATAGACACCCATTTAGTTGCATCTAATTTAGTTTAAATTTTTTTGTAAAAATTCTCCATTCAGAAATTATAACTTGAGCGTTCCAAGAATTACCTCTTTTTTTTACACATCCCATAATTTGACTCCTTTCACTTTGTCAAACCTGTGTCAAAACTGAGTATTCTTTGGGGTGTTTAATATTCATTCTTTTAACTAATTGATATTAATAAAAAGAATTGGTGCGCTCGAGAGGATTCGAACCCCTGACCCCTAGATTCGTAGTCTAGTGCTCTATCCAGCTGAGCTACGAGCGCACTTTATAAAATGTTTATAATAGTTATCTACATAAATTGTTATAATCAAGTAAGAAAATAAATATTATATTTTTGTTAATTTTAGTGTAGAAAATATTAACTTTACATTTATATATATTACATGAATAACACAAATACATATGACAAATCTTTTCCAGTGTCTTGGGAAGAAATACACAGAAATAGTAAAGCCTTAGCTTGGCGTTTATCGGAACTGAAGCCCTATAAAGGAATAATTGCTGTTACAAGAGGAGGGCTGGTACCTGCGGCCATAGTAGCTAGAGAATTAGATATCAGATTAATAGATACATTTTGTGTTTTATCTTATAACCAAAAAACTAAGGGTGAAATAAAAGTTTTAAAAGAATCTAGTGTTGCAAATAATGGCGAAGGTTGGCTAATAGTTGATGATCTTGTAGATACTGGTGAAACTATTAAAGCTATAAGATCAAGTTTACCTAATGCTCATTATGCAACAGTATATGCTAAACCAAGTGGTAGAGAACAAGTTGATACTTTTATAACAGAAGTTTCTCAAGATACATGGATATATTTTCCTTGGGATATGGAAATGAAGCCAGCTCCTACAATCTCTGAGCGTACACAAAAATAATCATATTGACTAACTGTCACAAAGCGTCTAAACATAAATTAAATCGAGAGGCTGTGTCTAATACAGGAAAGCAATGAAGCGTACATTTCAACCTAGTAATTTAGTAAGAAAAAGACGACATGGATATAGATCCAGAATGTCTACTGTTGGTGGAAGAAATGTAATTCGTAGTAGAAGAGCTAAAGGAAGAAAAAAGCTCTCAGCTTAAATTTTCTTGATTATTTCTTTATCTTGTTGGTTAAGTTAATAGCTTATGAGATGGTAAAATGAAACTTGTAACTTTAAAGAAGAGAAGAGATTTTGTTTTATCAAATAAGTTTGGGAAAAAAACCCATAACAAAAATTTCATTTTACAAGAGTATTGTAACCCTAATATATCAGATGAAGGGCTGATGTTTGGTTTCACAGCCACTAAAAGAATTGGTAATGCAGTAAAAAGAAATAGGGCAAAAAGGAGAATGAGAGCATTAATCTCAAGCTTGTTAAAAGAAGATAATATTTTGTTTAAAGAAAAATATAGTTATGTTTTAATAGCTAAACAGTCAATTTTAAAAGCTTCCTTTTTTGAGATGCACAGTCAATTGAAACAATGTTTGAGTAGATTATGATGAAAAGATTTTTAACATCTTCCTCAATTACCTTAATTGATGCTTATAAATATATTATTTCACCTTTATTAGGAAATAATTGTAGATACTTACCCACTTGCTCTGAATACACAAAAGATTCGATAATCAAGTTTGGTTTAAAAAAAGGGGTTTGGTTAGGTTTTAAAAGAATTATTAAATGTCATCCATGGGGGAAAAGTGGACATGATCCCATAAAATGAGTTATTTAATTCATTTCTTTTAATAAAAGGTACTTTAGGTTAAACAAATATAAAAATAAGATATGTAATTCTTCTAGATATAATTGAGCGAGAAAAAATGAATCCAGAAACAAGAAATTTAGTTGCGGCAATTTGCTTATCTATGGCTGTGCTCATAGGCTATCAAATATTATTTGTTGATCCCAAAAAAGATTTATATCAACAAGAAAAAATCGCTAAAGAAAATAATGACACCTCAAACATTCCTTTGCCTGAAAATGTAGGTAATGGGATTATTACATCAGATAATACTGAACCAACTGATCAAAATAGAACAGTTCCAAGAATTTCAATGGAAAGTAAAGAGGTATCTGGGTCTATTTCATTAAGGGGTGCAAGAATTGATGATATTACTTTAACACAGTATAGAGAATCGCTCGAGCCTGACAGTGATATGATTAAATTATTATTAAAGTCAAATGGTAGGACACCATATTTTATTGAATTTGGATGGAGTAGCCCTGATGGGATTAAAGTCCCTGATGGTAAAACATTATGGCAGACATCAAGTAATCTTTTAACTCCTGAAAAAACTGTCACTTTAAAGTGGAATAATGGTGAAGGAATTAATTTTTATCAAGACATAAGTATTGACGATACTTTTATGATCACTGTTAACCAGAGAGTAGAAAATAGTTCTGCTAAGTCAGTTACTTTATATCCTTATGGTTTAATTAGAAGAGCTGGTGAACCAGAAACAATTGATTTTTTTGTATTGCATGAGGGTCCACTTGGAGTTTTTGATAGAACGTTGTCTGAACAAAGTTATGGTGATTTAACAGAGGCTGGCAAAAAGGGTATTAATATAAAACCAGAAGAATCAGGGGGTTGGATTGGATTGACTGACAAATATTGGATGACAGCTCTGTTACCTGATCAAAACCAGAAATACAACTTTACTTTTAGAAAATTAAGTTCAAATGGTGGGCAATATCAAACTGATTTTTTAGGAAATGCTGTAACTATTTCTGCAAACTCTCAAGGTGATTTTTTATCAAGGACATTTGCAGGAGCAAAAAGATTAGCTTTATTTGACGAATATGAACAAAAATTTAATATTCAACATTTTGACTTGGCTATTGATTTTGGTTGGTTTTATTTTTTAACGAAACCTTTCTTTTATGCTTTATCTTGGGCAAATGATTATTTAGGTAATTTTGGATTAGCAATTTTAGCTATAACAGTAATTGTTAAATTATTATTTTTTCCATTAGCAAATAAATCGTACAAGAGCATGGCTAAAATGAGAGTACTAACACCTCAGATACAAAAATTGAGAGAAAGAGTTGGTGACGATCGACAAAAATTAAACCAAGAAATGATGAATCTTTATAAAAAAGAAAAAGTGAATCCTGCGGCAGGATGTTTGCCCATTTTAGTTCAGATTCCTGTCTTCTTTGCTCTATATAAGGTTTTATTTGTTTCAATTGAAATGAGGCAAACACCTTTTTTTGGGTGGATTAAGGATTTATCTGTTCAAGATCCAACCAGTATTTTTAACCTATTTGGTTTGCTTCCCTACAGTACATCATTTTTGCCAGACTTTTTAAATATTGGTATTTGGCCGTTGTTAATGGGTGTGACTATGTTTTTACAGCAAAGACTTAACCCAACTCCACCGGACCCTATACAGGCAAAAATATTTGCATGGATGCCAGTTGCGTTTACATTTTTATTAGCAACTTTCCCTGCTGGTTTAGTTATATATTGGACATGGAATAATCTGCTTTCAATATGTCAGCAATGGGTAATTATGAATAAGATGAATAAAGAGTCAAAATAAGTAGGTTGAATTCTTGTTATATGATGATTTTGAAATTGAAAAAGCTAGAAAAATTTTTTCAGGGGACTGTAAATTCATAGCTGCAGCACTTGATATTAACGTTATACCTCCTCAAGAAGGTAATGAGGTAGCATTTGCAGGACGATCAAACGTTGGTAAAAGTTCACTTGTTAATGCCCTTACAAATAGAAAAACCTTAGCTAGAACTAGCCAAACACCAGGAAGGACTAGGCAACTGATATTTTTTGACCTTGTCTATCAAAGCAATAGGCTTAGATTAGTTGATCTACCTGGTTATGGTTATGCAAAAGCACCAAAGAAAGATATAAAATCATGGTCATCTCTTACTTTAAAGTATTTAAAAGGTAGACCAACATTAAGAACTGTATGTCTGTTAATTGATAGCAGGCGAGGAATTGGAGACTTAGATAAAGCTATAATGAAAGAACTTGATACAGCAGCAGTAAGTTGGGTTTTAGTTCTTACAAAAATCGATAAATTGAGTGATGAAGAAATAATAAAGGTGAAAGAAAATTCAAATAAAATTATTTCTAAATATACAGCTGCTTTCCCTGAAATAATAGTTACTTCAAGTCATAAAAATAATGGTATTGGAATGCTGAGAACATATTTAGCAAGCTTTGCATAAAAAAAGATAAAATAATAATTAAATTCAAAAATATATGATACTAATATTGGTATAAATTTTAGATGGTTAAAGCATTGAAAAAAAATAAAGATCAAATTCAATCTGAATGGCTGAAAAAAGCTGATTTACTTACAGAAACTCTACCTTTTATGAAACGTTATGCAAATAAGGTTATTGTTGTAAAGTTTGGTGGAAATGCAATGGGTAAAAAGGAATATGTAAACAGCTTTGCAAAAGATATTGTTTTGTTACAACAAGTAGGAATGCTTCCTGTTGTGGTACATGGAGGAGGTCCACAAATAGGTGAAATGTTATCTAAGCTTCAAATAAAAACAGAGTTTATAAATGGACTTCGAATAACGGATGAAGCAACAATTGATGTTGTTGAAATGGTTCTTAGCGGAGTAACTAATAAAGCAATAGTTTCATCGATTGCTAATTCAGGGGCAAAATCAGTTGGTATTTCTGGTAAAGATGGAAATTTAATAACTGCTAAAAGACTTATTAAAGTTGATGACAATTCAGACTCTAATGTGGAAAAAGCAATTGATCTCGGTTATGTAGGTGAACCAGAAAAAATTGATCCTCAAGTTATTCATGCTTTAATTAATGAAAAAATGATACCTGTAATCGCTCCTGTTGGGATTGGAACAGATGGTTTAACTTATAATATAAATGCTGACACAGCTGCTGGTTCTATTTCAGCCGCGATGAAAGCCTCTAGAATGATAATGTTAACTGACGTACCAGGAGTTCTTGACCAAAATGGTAAGTTAATTCAAGAATTAACAATTTCAGAAGCACAAGAATTAATAAAAAATAAAATTGTTGTTGGGGGGATGATCCCAAAAATTAAAACATGTATTGATGCAGTTTTAGGTGGTGCAGAGGCATCTGTAATTATGGATGGAAGAATGCCTCATTCTCTGTTGTTAGAACTTTTCACAGAACATGGTGTAGGAACTATCATTAGAAAAAGTTCTAATTAGTTTAAATTTTTATGAAATCATTTTTGAATAATATTGATACTAAAGATTTTAATGACAAATATGATCATTGGATTTTTGATTTAGATAACACAATTTATGATTACAATTTAGGTTTGTTTAGACGTGTATCTTCAAGAATGACTGAATATATTAAAGGATTTTTCGACTTAAATGAGGCTGATGCTCGTACACTTCAAAGAGATATGTATAAAAAATATGGTCTAACGTTAAGGGGTTTAATGATTGAAAAAAAAATTAATCCAGAGCCATTTCTTGAATTCGTACATGATGTAGACTTTAGTGAATTAAACGAAGATATAACCCTAAAAACTCTATTAGGTAAAATTAAAGGTAAGAAATCAATTTATACTAATGCAACATTTAAACATGCAAAAAATATATTAAAATCAATGGGAATATTCCAAGAGTTTGAAATTATTTTTGATATCAAAGATGCAAATTATATAGCCAAACCAGACCCTAACTCCTATTATATGATGAAAAAAAAACTTAATCTTAATAATAAAAATATTTCAAAAAGTATTTTTTTTGAAGACACAGCTAAAAATTTAAAGCCCGCAAGGGAATTAGGGATGAGTACCGTCTGGATTGAAAATGATTTTAACAGAAAAGAAGCTGATATTTTAAGAGAATATATTAATTTCACTGGATCAGACATAAAATCTATTTTAAGTAATATGTTAGAATTTGAAAAAAGATAATTTGTTTTAATTTAATTGAAGGGATCGTCATGGATATAGAGAATATGAAGTCAGTTATAGATAGAGTTTTTGATAATAATGAAGATATCAATCCAAATACTATTGGTGAAATCAGAGACTCTATTGAAACTGCTTTAGATTACCTAGATAAAGGTAAATTAAGAGTAGCAGAGCCATTGGGAAATAGTAAATGGCAAGTAAATCAATGGCTTAAAAAAGCTGTTTTATTATCTTTTAAGATTAATGATATGGACGTAATTTCCGGAGGACCAAAAAGTCAAAACACTGGTCCAGCTAATTGGTGGGATAAAATTCCCTCTAAGTTTTCAGGATGGAGTAAAGAACAGTTTAAAAAAGCTGGTTTTAGAGCAGTCCCTGGAAGTGTGGTAAGACATTCTGCTTATATTGCACCTAGTGTTGTATTAATGCCATCATTTGTAAATATTGGTGCTTATGTTGACAGTG
Organism: uncultured SAR116 cluster alpha proteobacterium; assembly: GCA_902595515.1. Taxonomy (GTDB): domain Bacteria; phylum Pseudomonadota; class Alphaproteobacteria; order Puniceispirillales; family Marisalimonadaceae; genus Marisalimonas. The sequence continues at coordinate 122,156 of CACJQK010000001.1, read as the reverse complement.
GGAGTATGATTGATACTTGGGCAACTGTCGGATCATGCGCACAAATTGGTAAAAATGTTCATATTTCTGGTGGTGCAGGTATAGGGGGTGTTTTAGAACCTGTTCAAGCAGGACCAGTCATCATTGAAGATAATTGTTTTATTGGAGCGAGATCTGAAGTAGCAGAAGGTGTTGTTATCGAAACAGGAGCGGTTTTATCAATGGGAGTATTTATTGGTGCATCTACAAAAGTTATTGATAGAAACACTGGAGAAATATATATTGGAAGGGTGCCTGCATATTCTGTCATAGTTCCAGGTTCTCTTCCTGGTAAACCATTAACTGATGGCTCCCAAGGACCAAGCTTATATTGTGCCGTAATTGTTAAAAAAGTTGATGCTCAGACACGTTCAAAGACATCTGTAAATGAACTTTTAAGAGATTAGTTAAGGCCTTTTATGTCTAATGTTTTAAACCCAGTAGAGTTAACTTCAGCTTTAATTAAATGTAGAAGTATAACTCCAAAATCTGCAGGTTCTATAGATCTAATTATTTCATATTTAGAACCTATGGGATTTACCTGCACAAAAATCAATTTTGGACAAGGTGATGAAAAGGTTGAAAACTTATATGCAAGATTTGGTTCATTAGAACCAAATATTTGCTTTGCAGGTCATGTGGATGTTGTTCCTACAGGTGATGAACAAAGTTGGTCTATAGATCCTTTTGGTGGAGAAATTAAAAAAGGAAAAATATGGGGAAGAGGTGCTGCAGATATGAAATCTGGGATAGCGGCATTTATAGCTGCTGTTTCACAGTTTATGGAAATAAATAAAAATATAAAAGAATATGGTAGTATCTCCTTTTTAATTACAAGTGATGAAGAAGGAAAGGCAATAAACGGTACAAAAAAGGTAGTTGAATGGCTTATAAATAAGTCAGAAAAAATTTCTGGTTGTATTGTTGGGGAACCAACTAATGTTAATGAAATAGGAGACACAATTAAAATAGGTAGAAGAGGAAGTTTTACTGGTTCTTTGATTGTGAAAGGTATTCAAGGTCATGTTGGGTATCCTGATTTAGCAGAAAACCCAATAAATTCACTTTTAAAAATGCTAGAGCCTTTTGCAAAAATATATTTAGATAAAGGAACTAATGAATTCCAGCCTAGTTCTGTAATGATTACTACAATTAATGTAAATAATGATGCAAGTAATGTTATTCCTGGGGAGGTAAAGGCAAAATTTAACATAAGATTTAATACCTTACATTCAGTTGCTTCACTAAAATCTATGCTAAAAAATCAGTTTGATGCTATTACTAAAAACTATAAGTTTGAATATTTTTGTAATGCCGAACCTTTCCTTACAAGTGATGAAGAGCTTAAATCAACTCTTCAAAATGCAATCACAAATGTTGTAAATGTTAATCCCATACAATCTACTACAGGCGGCACTTCAGATGCAAGGTTCATAACTAAATTATGTCCTGTAATAGAGTTTGGTTTGGTGGGAAAAACAATGCATAAGATAGATGAAAATGTTGAAACTGATGATATTATTAAGTTAACAAGTATTTACAATAAATTCCTACATAATTATTTCAGAGTTGAAAAAAATGATTAAATTTCCTCCAAATCCTTTTGTAGTAAAAGATGGTTTTTTATCTGCTTTTCAATTTATGTCGAAAAAAGGTAATTCTTCTCAATTATTCAACTTAAATTTAAATGGTTTTTGGGATAGTTGTTGGATAGTTTTTTTTGTGAATGCAATTGTCTCAACTTTAGCTTCATATGGAATTAAATCGAATATTGATGGTGATATTCAAAGTGGGATATTACCTAGATTACTACTAATTACGATTATAGACATTTGTTTATTCTCAATCTTAGTCAACACAATTTTTGAAAAAATTGGGAAAGGTGATAAGTTCTTTAAATTTATTGTACCATTTAATTGGATACAGTCTTTTCAGGCCATTTTAATGTTAAGTTTTGCCGTATTAGGTTTGATTTTACCTCCATCAATTTTTGTATTTTTTGGTATTATGGTAGTAATTTGGGTTACTTTTTCTTTATGGCGTATTGGAAAAGAAGAGGTTGGTTTGACTGGTTGGGGAGCCACGGGAATGATTTTCTTATCAGTTATTATCGAAGCTAGTTTAGGAATGTTTTCACGTTCATTATCAATGACAATTTGATTTAATTATACTGATTATTGTCATAAATAATTGGCCAATTATCATTAAGTAAATTACTTGGATACTCTACCTTTTCAAGATATAGACCTTCTGCTGGAGCAGTGGGCCCAGCAAGATTTCTGTCTTTACCTTCAAGAATGTTTTTTATATCATTAGGCTTTAATGTTTCGTCACCTACTTTGTAAATTGTTCCTACAATAATTCTTACTTGACTATGTAAAAAACTTTTTGCAGATATATTTATTATAATTTCATCACCAACACATGATAGTGATATTTTATTTAATGTTCTAAGGGGAGATTTGGCTTGACAATTTATAGTTCTAAAACTTGTAAAATCATGCTTCCCAATTAAGTGTTTGGCTCCTTCTTCCATTAATCGAATATTTAATTTTTTCCTTGAATGCCAAACTTTTCCCTTTTCAATACCAGGTGGTGCGGCACGACATAAAATTCTATACTTATAATGACGTTTTATAGCACTGAACCTAGCGTTAAACTCTGGTTCAACTTGTTTAGTAGAAACTACCCTAATATTAGATTTCCTTAAATGCGAGTTGAAAGCAGAGATTATATAAAATGGATGTTTAGTTAATAATGTATGATTTTGTGGAAGATTTATATGAGCCACTTGTCCTAGGGCATGAACTCCAGCATCAGTTCTACCAGAGCCTTGAATTTCAAATTCCTGATTAAAAATATTTTTAGCAGCTTTTTCTAAACTGCCTTGGACAGAAATTCCTTCGTTTTGTTTTTGCCAGCCAACTAAGTTATTGCCATCATACTCAATTAGTAAAGCATATTTAACAGTCTTATTAACTTCCAAATTTTTCACCAATACTTATTTTAGTTCCATTGAGAAAATCTTTGACAGACATTACGTTTTTCCCAGATTTTTGAAGGTATTTAATCTCTAACGATGATTTATTTCCACATGCTACAATTATTTTGCTGTTACATTCAATTATTGTACCTGGTTCAAATTGATGATTATCTTTACAAAGTTTGGTTTCAACAATTTTAATTTTAACACCAGATAAAAATGTATAAGTACTTGGAAATGGATTAAAAGCTCTTACTTTATTAAAAATATTAATCGAAGGCAAACTCCAGTTTATAATAGCCTCATCTTTATCAATTTTCTCTGCATATTTAACACCTTCCTCCTTTTGCTTGATTGGCACAATTTTCCCATCAATAAATTCTTTTATAGTTTTTACAAGCATTCCTGCAGTCAAATTAGATAGTTTATCATGTATAGTTTTAGAAGTATCACTAGTATGAATATTTATTGACTTTGAAGATAGTATTGGTCCAGTATCCATACCCTTTTCCATTAACATTATACATGAACCAGTTTTACAATCACCTGCTTCTATAGCTCTTTGTATTGGAGCAGCGCCGCGCCACCTTGGTAAAAGGCTAGCATGACCGTTAATGCAACCATATTTGGGTGTTAACAAGAACTTTTCAGGTAGAAGCAAACCATATGCAACAACTACGACTAAATCTGGCATAAGTTTTTTAAATTGGAGAAACACATCTTCCTGTTTTAAAGTTGTAGGAGTAATTGTTTTTAAATTTAATTCATTTGCATTTTTTTCAACTGGAGAAAGTTTTGTTTTCATACCTCTTCCACTAGGTCGAGCAGGTTGTGAATAAACAGCAACTATATTATAATTTTTCTCCATAAGCCTCAGGCTAGGGACAGCAAAATCAGGAGTTCCCATAAATATTATATTCAACTAATCCTCGTATTCGTAACGTTTTAATTTTTAGAGTATTCTTTGATAGCTTTTTTAAGAATTATTTCTCTTTTTAACTTTGATAGATGATCAATAAAAAGAATACCATTTAAATGATCTATTTCATGTTGAATGCAAGTTGCTAACAATCCCTCAGCATCAATGATATTATCTTTTTTATTTTCGTCAGTATACTTTACTTTTAAGGATGATGGTCTTTTGATTTTTGCGTTGTATCCAGGTATAGACAAGCAACCCTCTTCTCTTTCTTCAAGATTTTTACCTAAACTTATTATTTCTGGGTTAATCATTTTAATTGGAAAAGGTTCAAATTGTTTATCCTTTATTTTTTCATTATATTCTTCTTCTGATATATTATTAGTTGCAAACTTTGTTTTTCCACAATCCATTACAATTAATCTCTTATCAATTGCAATTTGTGTAGCGGCTAAACCAATACCATTTGCATGATACATAGTTTCCATCATATCATCTAGAATGGTTAAAATATCTTCATCAATAACTGTTACAGGTTTAGCAGTAACTTTCAAAAAAGGATTAGGTACTTTAATAATTTTTCTTAGGCTCATTTAGCAAAATCCTTATGTATTTTATGCTAGTTAATTTAAAAACAATTTGTAATATTATATTATCTTAATTTGGAGACAAAATGGATTTAAAATATTTAATCATATTTATCATTTCTTTATTTATACTCTCAATCATAATTTTTTTAATATGTAAATTATATTTTGAAAATAAAAATAAAAATCTTAACACACCTCTAAATCATGAATTAAACCAAATCGCTGAATTAAAAGGAGCAGTGTCTCAATTAAGCAGTAGCATTGAAAAGAGGTTGGGTTACTTTGGGAACTCTATTGGTAATAGTCTTACACAACAAACCCAAAATACACAAAAATCTCTTATGGAGATGCACGAGAGATTAGCAATTATTGATAGAGCTCAAGAGAATATCCATTCTTTATCAACTCAGGTAAATGATCTACAAAATATTTTGTCAAACAAACAACTTAGAGGAGCTTTTGGCGAGGTTCAACTAGAAAATATAGTTAAAGATGCACTTCCTCAGAATGCATACCAATTTCAATATACACTAATATCTAATACTAGGGTTGACTGCATTGTAAAAATGCCACAACCACCTGGTTCAATTTGTATAGATTCAAAATTTCCACTAGAGGATTATAAAAAATTTGCAAATTCTTCAAATGAACAAGAAAAAAAAGATAATTTAAAATCATTTCATAATGCAGTTCAAAAGCATATTAAAGATATTGCTGATAAATATATTTCACCGGGTGAAACAGCAGACTCAGCTATAATGTTTCTTCCTAGTGAGTCAATTTATTCAGAAATTAATATTAGGTTTCCAAAACTAGTTAATGAAAGCAGAAATAAGAAGGTTTATATGGCAGGACCTGATAATTTAATGCTGCTTTTGCATACCGTAAGGGCAATATTAAGAGATGCTACGATGAGTCAAACAGCAGGAAAAATACAAATCGAAGTAGATAAGTTAACTAATGATTTAAATTTGTTAGCTGATAGAATTTTAAAACTTGATAAGCATTTTGAGTTAGCAAGAAAAGATTTAGAAGAAGTTAAAATTTCACATAGAAAAATTGAAAATAGAGGTAGTGTTATAACTTCTATTGATGTAAGTGACAAAAAATTGAGTGAATAAGTTATAATTTGTTTCTAGCTTTTAAAGCTTGTGCAATTGTTCCATCGTCCAAAAAGTCTAATTCTCCGCCAACTGGTAAGCCATGGGCTAATCTTGTAATGTCAATATTAAATTTACTCAATATTTCTGCCAAATAATGTGCGGTTGTTTGTCCGTCAAGTGTAGCTGACATTGCAATAATTATTTCTGTGATAGAATTTTTTTCTAATCTTTTTTCTAAAGAAGTAATATTAAGTTGCTCTGGATTGACACCATCTATGGCAGACAAAACACCACCTAATATATGATATTTTCCATTATAAATATTGGATCTCTCCAAGGCCCACAAATCTGCAACTGTTTCAACTACGCATAATAAGTTTTGATTTCTAGAAGTATCTTTGCAAATTTGACAGATTTCATTATCATCTAAATTACCACATTCAATACAACTTTTTATGTTATTTGCTACTGTGCTCAAATCTTCAATAAGTGGTAATAGTAATTTATGTTTATCTTTTAATAAGTGTAAAACAACCCTTCTTGATGACCTAGGGCCTAAACCAGGAAGCCGTGATATTTTTTTAATTAGTTTTTCTAGATATTGTTCAGACATTTTAATTTTCTAAATTCAAATTAATTAGATTTTTTATTTTCAATTGAAGTTATTTCAGCCTGAGGAAAATGTTTGAAAACTTCTGCAAAATGAGGATTTGCTTTAATTTGTTCTTTCTGTTTATTCAATTCAATAATTTGTTTTTCAACTACAGTTTTTTCTCCATTTTCTTCAGAATGAGTTATACTCCATTTTTTATTTGTTATACTTTCTAAAGTAGAAGATAATTTTTTTAGAATTTCTGTTTCAGACTTGAATTTTAATCTTAGCTTTATACTTTGTTTTTCAAAAGATACTAGATGGACATTATTAATTAATTGAGCATGAAGTAGCGATTCTTTGTTTTTTAAAAGTAAATCCAACATACTTTCAAAAGAATCTGGAATTTTAAAATTTTCTGATTTTTCTTCATTATTAACTATAACTTCTTTGTTTAACTTGTCTTGAGAATGTGCTTCAGAAACTTTGGTTTGATCATTTTCTGATTTCTCTTCTTTATAATCAGTTATATTATCTTCAATTGTTTTTTCTTTATAGTTTTTAGTCTTAGAAACTTTAGTTTGTTTATTATCTGATTGAGTGTTTGTTTGTACTGTTATTTTTTCTAGAAATTGACTTGGATCTGGAAGTGATGATCCATAACATAATTTAATTATTGCCATTGAACCTGCTTGTTCTTCATTAGGAGCATATTTTAATTCTTCAAAACTTTTAATTAAAATTTGCCATAATCTGACTAGTTTTGGTAATCCATTTGTAGAAAATTCAGAAATTTTTTTTTGTATGGGCTCAGTCATATTAGTATCTGATTTAATAACATTGATTTTTGATGCTAAATGACTTATCTCCAGGAGGTTTGAGATGATTTGAAGTGGTTGAACGCCATTTTGTAAAATGTCATCATAAACTTTTAAAGCTTCGCTACATTGATTTGATAAACATAGTTCAAACAATTCAATGTTTTTTTCGTAACCGCTTAATCCAAGCATATTTAAGACTATTTGTTCCTTAATATCGTCGCCACATAAAGATGCTGCTTGATCTAGTAACGATAAAGCATCTCTTACAGATCCTTCGCTTGCTTTACAGATATGTGAGATGGAATCAATTTCATAAGAAATGCTTTCATTTTGACAGATGTTTTGTAAATGATTTGACAATGTTTTTAAATCAACTCTTTGAAGATCAAATTTTTGACATCTTGAAATTATTGTTGCAGGTATTTTTTTAATTTCAGTTGTTGCGAAAATGAATTTCACATTTTGTGGAGGTTCTTCTAAGGTTTTTAAAAGAGCATTAAATGCTGCGTTAGACAACATATGAACTTCATCTATAATATAAACCTTGTATCTTGCATTATTTGGTGAATATATAACAGAGTCAATTATTTCTCTTATGCCATCTACTCCTGTTCTGCTAGCGGCGTCGACCTCAATCACATCAAGAAAATTTCCATTATTTATAGATTTGCACGGTGAGCAATTATTACAAATTTCAAAAGAGGGATCTTCTTTACTGCCATCTCCAATACAATTTAAGGCTTTAGCGATTATTCTAGCCGTAGTAGTTTTGCCAACACCTCTTATACCAGTCAAGAGGAATGCGTGAGCTAATCTACCTTTGTTAAGAGCGTTTTTAAAAGTTTTGACTAGTGTATCTTGTCCAATTAATTCACTAAAATCATTTGGTCTATATTTACGAGCTAAAACTCTATAATTATTTTGTTCATTAATATTACTTATTTGATATCTCGTTTTTAATCACTAAAACGAAGGGCCTCACAACCCGCTATCATTGTTACGGCTGCTTCCTTTCGGACCTGACCGGATTGGCAAGAATTACGTCCGTGTGACCCTTCACAAATATATATGTTATAAATAACAATAATATGCAAGAATTTCTGTGTTTTTCTATATTAGATTTTCTTAGCTCTAGAGTAAGTCCCAATTATTTTAACTGAACTAGGCTCGCTATAAAAGTACATTTCTTCAAGAGCATTTTGCATAGGTTTCGTATCTGGATGGCCTTCTGCATCAACATAAAATCTTGCTGCGTTCATCTCCTTGCCACCAATATAACTTTCAAGTTTAGTAAGATTTATGCCGTTAGTAGCAAATCCACCTAATACTTTATATAAAGCAGCCGGAACTGATCTAACCTCAAATATTATAGTAGTTACAGGAATTGAAATGTCAGCAGATGGTTTCTGAGGATCTTTAGCCATTATTAAAAATCTTGTAGTATTGTGTTCTGCATCCTCAATGTTATTTTTCAATATTTGTAAGTTATAGATTTTTGCTGCCATGTTTGAAGCGATTGCAGCAATTTTAGGATCTTCTAACCTTGAAACTTCCTCAGCTGCTCCAGCAGTATCTATATGTTGTATTGGGATAAGGTTATGTTTTTTTATGAATTTTCTACATTGAGCAAGTCCTTGTGCATGACTTTTGATATATTTTAGATTTTCTAGTTTAGAAGTTTTTAGTCCTAGTAATTGATGATTTACTCTTTGAAAATGTTCACCAACTATGAACAATCCACTTTCTGGTATTAAATGATGAATGTCTGCAACCCTCCCTGCTAAAGAATTTTCTACAGGAACCATTGCGTAATCTGATTCACCGATTTTGGTAGAGTTAAGCATGTCCTCAAATGAAGTACATGCTAGAGTTTTAGAGTTAGGAAAATAAGCTTCACATGCCATATTTGAATATGCGCCAGCCATACCTTGAAAAGCAATTATAAGTTTACTTTTATCTTTCATTTTTTATCTCTATATAGTTTTTTATATTTTATTATATGAATAACTAAATTAAGTCTTTAAAATAATTTTCTGCTTTCTTCAAATCTGATTTAGTATCCACCCCAATTGGATGTTCAGATGTAATAATTGTATGTATCTGCATTCCTGATTCAAGTGCACGAAGTTGTTCAAGTTTTTCTGATTTTTCAAGTGGAGAAGGTTTTAATTTTACAAATTCTTCTAATATACTTCTTCGCCAAGCATAGATACCGATATGATGCCAAATATTTTTACCTCCTGAAGGAATGCAAGCTCTGCTGAAATATAATGCTTTTCCAACATCGCCTATTTTTGGATTATCTTTTTTGAAAGCTACTGCTACTTTGACAACTGATGGGTCATCAAACTCGTCAGGAGAAGCTTTAACAATAACGGTTGTAATTTCTTTCAATGGATCATTAGCTACCTGGGCTAATTTTTGAATTAAATCTCCTGAAATATTTACAAGATCCCCTTGCAGATGGATAATATTTTTGTACTTTTTTTCAGGATCAAATTTTTCTAGAGCTTCTAATATTCTGTCTGATCCACTTTCATGTTGATGCGAGGTCATTAATGCAGTCCCTCCCCAATCATTCACAGTTTTTAAAATTAATTTATCATCAGTTGCTACAATTACTGGCACATTTAATTTTGTATTTTTTGCACAATTGTATGCATGAATTATTAATGGGATACCATTGATTTTAAGAAGAGGTTTATTTGGGAGTCTTGACGAACCTAATCTAGCAGGTATCATAATAATGGTATCAGTAAATTCCAATTTTAAAGCTCCATAAATTTTATTAAATTATATTTAAAATTTCTTAGAAATAATTTATTGCCCTTTTTAACTTTTATACTTGAAGAAAGCATTTCTTGCATGTAAATAATTATTTACTAAAAATTTTATTTATGGATTAATTTATGGATGCACTGAGGTTTAATAAAATAGCAGCAGCACTATTGTCAGGTGTTTTGTTAATTATGGTCTTTGGAAAGATTGGTAATTTACTAGTTAGTCCAGATACTGAAATCTCAAATGCATATCCAATAGAAGTTCCAGAAAAAGCTGAAACAAAAATTAAAGAAACTAAAGAAATAGTAATTGAACCAATACTTGCTCTTTTGGCTAGTGCTGATATAGAAAGTGGTCAGAAAATTTCCAAAAAATGCGTTGCCTGCCATGGATTTGATGCTGGAGGAGCTAATAAAGTTGGGCCTAATCTCTATAACATCGTTAACAAAGATCAAGGTAAAGCTGACTATGCATATTCAAAAACTCTAGCATCATTATCTGGAAAATGGACTTACGAAGAACTTAATAAGTTTTTATATAAACCAAAACTATTTTATAAAGGTACTAAAATGAATTATGCAGGTTTATCAAAAACAAAAGATAGAGCTGATCTCATAGCATGGTTAAGAACCAAAAGTGATAATCCTGTTGCCTTACCATAGATAAAATATAGATGAAAAAAATATCCCTTTTGAAAAGGTTGTTTGAATGAACGAAGCTGAATTTGTTGAAATTTCAGATTTTATGAATTTGTTAGCTGATCGATCAAGATTTATAACTTTAAAAGGTTACAACTCAAATCCAACTCTACAAGTTAAAGATGATGGAAGCCCTGTAACAGACTATGATATAAATTCTGAAAAAATATTAAGAGAAATTATATCAGCCAAATTTCCAAATCATAATATATTTGCTGAAGAGATGGGATTTACATCAAATAATTCTGATTATACCTGGATTATAGATCCAATAGATGGAACACGAAGTTATATTATAGGAAGGCCTTTATGGGGCACATTAATATCACTTGCATTTAAAGGTGAACCAATTATTGGTATGGCTGATTTTCCCGTCTTGGATGAAAGATGGATTGGTTATAAAAATAAGTGTTTACTTAATAATTCATCTTTTGTAACGGATTATAAATCTATCACTAACATATCTGAGGCAACAATTGCCTCTACAGGTTCAAATTTGTTTTCTGATATTGGTAAACAAAAATATAAAACTTTAATAAAACAATCAAAGTATAATGTTTGGTCAGGAGATTGTCATAATTATTGTTTGATTATTAAAGGAGGCTTAGATCTAGTAGTTGAAGAAGGTCTTTCTTCATATGATATCTTACCATTGATACCAATATTAAAAGCAAAAAATATTATAGTGTCTGACTGGAAATCTAATGAAATTAATTTAAAAGATGATTTACAAAGTAAGTACTCTGTAGTTGTTGCAAGAGATAAGAATATTTATAACACAGCAATTAAAATTATGAATTGATTTAAAGTTTATCTTTTTGCACAATATTTAATAATCATATTTACTATACTTCTTAATCCCATAGCTTCTCCACCCATAGGGAAGCCTGGACGTGATGAGGTATTCCAAGCCATAAGATCAATATGCACCCAATTTGTATTTTTATTTATAAATCTATTAAGGAATAATGCTGCAGTTATTGCGCCACCTGTTCCTGACGATCCAGTACTACTTACAGCATTATTATTTTTATCAAGTTGTTTATTATAAGGGCTAAATAAAGGTAATCTCCACATTGGATCAACTTGTTTCATACCTTCGTTAAGAATTTCATCACCTAAACTATCATTGTTTGTAAATAATGCAGGTAGTTCTGTACCTAAAGCAACTCTTGCGGCTCCAGTTAAAGTGGCAAAATCTATAATAAAGTCACTTTTTACAGTACACTCCTGACAATAAGAGAGCGCGTCAGCAAGTAATAGTCTTCCTTCAGCATCAGTATTACCAATTTCAACAGGTGTTTGATTTCTTGAATAAACTATATCTAAGGGTCTCATAGATTTTTCAGATACTGCGTTTTCAGCAAGTGGTAAGATTACTCTTAAATTTACTGGACAGTTTATTGACATTAGTGCATATGCTATTCCAAGAACTACTGCGCTACCACCCATATCTTTTTTCATTAACAACATACTATTGGACGGTTTTATATCTAAACCACCACTATCAAAAGTAACTCCCTTACCAACCAAAACAATGTTAGGGTAATTATTTTTTTTATTTTTAGTCCATTGAAGATCAATAAGTGCAGGTTTATTTTCTGCAGATCTACCAACAAAATCAACTAAGGGAAAATTCTTTTCTAGTTGTTTGTCTTTATATGTTGAAATAATAGGTGAAAATTTTTTAAATGATTTTTTAATTATTTTTTCGTAGTTAAGTGGTGTTAGGATGTTTGGTGGTAAATTTATCAAATCTCTTGCTAGAAAAATGCCTCGCATTTCTGCAAAGCATTTTTCCAATAAATTTTTTGATACTTCTTTTCTACATTGAGATAAGCATAAGGATCGCTTTTCATCAGAATTTTTGTTTATTTTTTTTATGGAAAAATTATAGAATGCTAACCCCCATCCTAAAATAAAGTTTAACTTGTCAAAGTTTTCAAATTCGTCAACAAATTGAATACTCCATTTTCTCTTTGGAAGTTTTTGTGTTAATTTAGCTGCTTGGTCAATTAAGCTTTCTTTTGGTTCATGTGATTTTTTAATTATTGCAACTGCCCCGCCAAGATCAAATTCATCATCTGGGAAAAATCCAAAATATTGCGTTTCTATTGCAAAACTTGTATTTAAAAATTTTTTTTGTTTCTCGGATATTAACTTAGTTGAATTAAAACTTTTTATATCGTTAAAAAGATAAAGAGGAATTGATTTGATTTTTCTATTTTCGCAAAATCCATTTAGAATCTCATTGAACTTATATACCATTATTTAATTACCTCGTAATAAAATTTAAAATTATAACATTACTCTCAAAATATGGTATTTCTAAATTTATAAAAAAGTTAAAGAAATGAATAGTATTTTAAAATTTTCAGAATTTTTTAAAAAATTAAAAAAATTAAATTATTTAATTTTAGGTTCCTTGATTATTTTAATAATTTTAGCTCTTTTCTCTGGGCAATATTCAATACCTCCTATAGACCGGGATGAAGCCCGTTTTGCTCAAGCTAGCAGTCAAATGATTCAGAGTGGTGATTATGTAAATATTAAATTTCAAGACGAAATTAGAGCAAAGAAACCAATTGGCATTTATTGGCTTCAAGCGTTTTCAGCAAAATTATTTGGTCAGGAAGATATTGGTTCGTATAGAATACCATCTTTATTAAGCTCTATCATAACACTTGTTTTTGTTGGCTTAATAACAAGGTTGATTTTTCCGTTTTATCAGACTCTTATCGTAACATTATTATTTGCATCATCAGTTGTATTTATGGGAGAAGCTCACCTTGCCAAAACTGATGCTACTCTTTTGTGTTTAATCTGTGTTCAGCAATATTTTTTACTCAAAATAATTTTGGACCAAGACGACACTTTCAAAGTAAAATACCTTTACCCAATATTAGTGTGGCTAGCTTTTTCTTTCGGGGTTTTAGTAAAAGGTCCTGTATCAATAGCCATACTATTTCCCACAGTTATTGCCTTTTCTATAATTCAGAAATCTACAAGTCTGATAAAATCTTTAAGACCCATGTTAGGTTTTTTAATATGCACTTTAGTTATTCTGCCATGGTTTTTGGCGATTGATGAAGCAACAAATGGTATGTTTTTACAAAAAGCTTTTCAAGAAGATTTTTTTAGTAAATTGGAGAGTGGTCAAGAGGGACATGGTGCGTTACCAGGAACTCATTTATTAACATTATCAATTTCAATATGGCCTATTGCAACTTTTTTACCTTGCTTGATTTTATTTAGTTTACAAAATAGGGCTAATATAATTGTAAAATTTTTAATGTGTTGGATATTACCATTTTGGTGTACTATCGAATTAATTCCAACAAAACTTCTTCATTATCCACTTCCAGTTCTGCCAGCAATTGCAATTCTAGCAATAGGTGGGCTATTGCAGTTTAAATCTAATATCAAAAAAATAAAAAGTGTTTTACTTCAAAAAATTACTTATATCTCTTCTATTTTATTTAGCTTTGGAGGAATTATTTTAAGTGGAGGAATTTTTTATATTTCTTCTAAGTTTAATATTGAAAATGATTATATTTTAACATTTTTCACTATGTTGCTTGTCTTAATTTCGATTATTATTTTAATTTTGTCGCATACTTTGATTTTTAATTTCAAAAATCTATTCATAGATATCAGTAAAAGTTTTTACAATATTTTATTAGCAATCATTGCTCTTGGGTCAATTTTTAATATTATTAATTATAATTTTGTTTTACCTAAACTAGATTATTTACATCCAAGTAAGGCGATCATAAAGAAATTAAAAAAAGTTAAGTCTGTTGCGATTGCGTCTTCAGGCTTTCATGAACCAAGTCTTGTTTTTTTATTAAATGGTAATGTTTTATTATCTAATCCTCACGAAGCGGCTATTTTTATGGCAGAGGGTAAAAACAATGTAGTGTTAATAGAAAAAAATGATCTAAAGCAATTCTTAGAAGCAACAAATGATCTGAATTTAAAAATAAATGAAATATCTATAGTAAAAGGTTTTAATATAGCTAAAGGTAGACATGTAGAAATATACATTTTTCAAAATCAATTGTTTGACCTGATTAATTAAAATAGCTATTGGTTTCTATATATTCAATTATTGCAATACTAAACATGTCCAAAACAATCGAAATATCTGTAGTTATTCCTGTTAAAAATGAAGCAGGAAATATTGATACTCTAGTAAGTGAAATTCATCAGTCATTAAAAAAGTTTAGTTATGAAATAATATACGTAAATGACGGATCAGGTGACAATACTGAATTAGAATTAAAAAATAATATGAAAAATAACAAAAACTTAAGAGTTATTAGTCATGAAAATTGTCTAGGTCAATCCGCAGCTTTAAGGACAGGTATTAAAGCATCAAATTCAACACTAATAGCAACTTTGGATGGAGACGGTCAGAATGATCCATCAGATCTTCCCAAAATGATTGATGCACTCAAAAACTGTAAAGATGAATTAATATTAATTGGTGGAGTTAGAGTGAATCGTAAGGATAGTATTACTAGGTTATGGGCATCATCTTTTGCAAAATATTGTAGATTTATTTTGCTTAAAGACACTCACCCAGATTCAGGTTGTGGTATAAAAGTATTTCATAAAGAGTTATTTTTAAGGCTTCCTTATTTTGACCATATGCACAGATTTTTGTCAGCTTTAGCCTTACGTGAAGGAGCCAAGGTTTTAAGATTTAATGTTAAACATAGAGAAAGACTAGTAGGGACTTCAAATTATACTAATTTTGGGAGATTACTTGTTGGCCTTTTTGATGTGCTAGGTGTGATTTGGTTAAGAAATAGAATGCCAAAAAATACTTCTTTTAAAGAAATTTTAAAATAATTAGGAATTTGCAATGAATTTTATATCATTCTTATCAAACCAGATAGAAAAAGGTGCAATTTTTTTAAATGAGTTAATAATTGTTTTTCTGCCATTTATGGAGCCTTATTTATTAAATCATCCAGAAGCAATTATGATTACTATAGGTTTTGGAGGGCAGGCGTTATTTGCAACACGTTTTATAATTCAATGGATAAGTAGCGAAAATGCACGTAAGTCAGTAATACCTATAGCTTTCTGGTATTTTTCAATTTCAGGTGGACTAGTTTTATTAACTTATGCAATTTGGAGACAAGATCCAGTTATTATTGCTGGACAGTCGGTTGGCGTATTAATATACGCTAGAAACTTATATTTTATATATAGAGAAAAAAAACTAGAAAATAATTCTTGAAGAATTTTTTAGTATATCAATTTAGATAATAGATTTATGAAAATTCATTTTTAATTGGTCTAGCAAGTAAGTTTTTTATAATGTCTTTGATATCTGCTTTTTTGTTTATTATTTTATAAATTGCTTCTACGATTGGTAATTCTACATTAAGGTCTTTAGACAATGAAATGGCAGCATCAATAGCGTTTAAACCTTCTACTAAACGTGTAGGGCGCTGATAGTTATTTTTTATTATATCAATTCCGTATGCCATATTTCTAGAATGCGGCCCACTACATGTTAAGCTCATATCTCCAATTCCAGCAAGACCAAAGGCAGTTGCATGATCCCCACCTACTTTTTTAATCAATTCGCATGTTTCCGAAATACCTCTAGTAATAAGCGCAGCTTTAGCATTATCACCTAATTCTAAACCTTCAACAATACCAGCACCAATGGCAATTATATTTTTTATTGCACCTGCAATAGATGCCCCACTTGGATCATCACTTGGATAAAGTCTTAAATTTGAATTATGAAATAATTCGCAGATAGAAGTCGCCAGATTAATCTCTTTATTAGCAACTATTGCAGCAGCAGGCTTGTTGTTAGCAATTTCATCAGCAAAAGTGGGTCCAGTTAGTATAGAGAGTAATATGTTGTGAAATTTATTCTCTATAATTTCATTAAAAGTTTCACCTTTTTTTGTTGCGAAACCTTTTGAAGTAATAATAACATTTATTTTTTTTTTAGAAAAAGAGGAGATTTCTTCGATAGCCATTAAAACTCTTTTGCTTTCTGTGGTAATAAAAATTAAATCACTACCTTTAATGGCTTTTTCCTTATTTGTGGTTGCTTGTATTAAAGGACTTAATTTCAATTTAGGGAATCTTTCTGATTTGCTATTATTTATTTGTATTTCTCGTGACTTCTCAGACACCAATATAGTAGAATTATGATTTAGCGTGGAAAGTGTAATTGCTAATGCTTGCCCCCACGCACCACCTCCATAAAAACAAATATTTGAATAAATTGACATTTATGCTTTTGCTCCACTTTTCCCGATATTTTGATGTATAGGGTTTATTAAATGTGCATTGGGATCTAATGGCCACCTTGGTCTTGGTTTAAAATTTAAATTACTTTCACCTTCATTATTATATTTTTCGAAGCCTGCCCATGCTATCATTACACCATTATCTGTGCATAAATTTAATGGAGGCGCAAAGAAAGTGCTATCTGTTTCTAAACATAGTTTTTTTAGTTCTTCTCTTATATATAAATTTGAAGCAACTCCACCTGAAACGACAAGTTGAATATTAGACATATTACCAACAATTTCCTTAAATTTTGTAATTCCTAATCTAGTTCTATCAATTAAACAATCAGTTATAGATTTTTGAATGCTTGCTGACAAATCACTTATTATTTTTTTGTTTAATTTGTTTTTCATTGCTAGCTGATTAAAAGCTGTTTTAAGACCTGAAAAAGAGAAATTTGGATTCTTAGATTTATGCATTGGTCTTGGTAAATAAAAACTCGTTGGATCGCCATCTTTAGACATTTTTTCTATCATGGGTCCACCTGGAAAACCTATGCCAAGTATTTTTGCAGCTTTATCAAAAGTTTCTCCAGCTGCATCGTCTAAGGTTGAACTTATTCTGGTATATTTCCCATATTCTATTACAGCTATTATTTGAGTATGTCCTCCAGAAACTAATAGCAGAAGATAAGGATATTCAATATTATCTGTTAAACGGGCGGTTAATGCATGTCCTTCTAAATGATTTACAGCAACATAAGGTTTTTCAAGAGACATAGCTAAAGATTTAGCAAATACAGTACCTACAATTACGCCACCAATTAATCCTGGTCCTCCCGTAGCTGCAATTAAGTCAATGTCTTTTAAATTTAGCTTTGATTCTTCTAATGCTCTATTAATTGCGTGATCCAAGTTAGATAGATGGTCTCTGGCTGCTATTTCAGGTACAACGCCACCATAATTATTTAAATTTGAGTTTTGATTGATTACAACATTAGACAAAATATCTTTTTTTGAAGTAACCACGCCAATTGCTGTATCATCACAACTTGTTTCAATACCAAGTATCTTTATATCATTAGAACCACGCATAAAATTCCTAAGTAGATTAAAATTTCACTATAAATTAAATTTAAAACTAAGTAATGCAATATAAATTAATATTGTATGTTTTATGATTTACTATAAGTGTATAGAAATATTCAAGAATTAATAAATAACTTGATAATATAAAAGATTAAAAAAATTAAAATGACACTTAAAATAAGAATTGCTACTCGAAAATCAGAACTCGCTTTACGACAAGTTGATATTGTTAAAAGTTATTTTGGAGAAGATGTTGAAACTGAAATTATTAAAGTTACTACATCAGGGGACAAAATTTTAAATAAACCTTTATCTGACATTGGAGGTAAGGGTCTTTTTATTAAGGAATTAGAATATTTTATTTTAAATGGCTTTGCAGACATTGCTGTTCACTCAATGAAGGATATGGAAACAGATATTGCAAAAAATACTGAAATCTCAGCTGTACTTCCAAGAGGTGATAGAAGTGATGTCTTGTTAGGAAATTATGATTCATTTGATAATTTACCAGATAAAGCAATTGTGGGAACAAGTTCTGTAAGAAGAGCTGCTTTTGCTAAATATTATAGGCCTGATTTAAACATAAAGATTCTGAGAGGTAACGTTGAAACTCGAATTGAAAAGCTAAACTCTGGATTATATGATGCAATTATATTAGCCAAAGCAGGTTTGGATAGGTTAAATATTAACGTTGGTAACAAAATTCCGAATGAAATTATTCCTCCAGCATCTTCTCAAGGGGTTATTGCAATTCAATCTATTACAAATGGTAATAATCAATATCAAAAACAATTAAAGATGACCTTAAATAAAATTAACGATGAAAGGGCTTTTTTTGAAACTTTAGCTGAAAGAAGTCTATTAAAAACTTTAGATGGTTCTTGTAGATCTCCAATTTCAGCAAGCGCACATTTTACCGACAATAAAGAAATGATATTGCATGGAGCAATTGCAACTTTAGATGGTACGAAAGTAATTAGATCTAAAATTAAAGGATCGATTAAAGACGCAATTAAGTTAGGTAAAGAGTTAGGAAATAAAATTAAAGCTCAAACTAACGGTGACTTTTTATTTAAATAACTTCATTAAACAAGGAGTTGATGGATTAAAAAATCAAAAACAATAACTTTTGTCCTTCGAGAAAAAAAAGACGCTGAAAGGAATTCACAATATCTAAATGATAATGGGTTTTTTTCAAAACCGTTTCCTATAACAACATTAAAATATGAAGATTTTAAAAGCTTAAATATTTCAAAAAATGATTTTAATTATATTATTATAACAAGTCCTAAAGCATTAAAAATTCTTGAAAAGATAATTTTAGACACAAAAGGCAATTTCACCAAAGATATAAGAATTTTTTCTGTAGGATTTGAAACCACATATCAATTGAAAAAATTATCTTATACTAATATTTTACAAGCAAATAATAGTTCTCAATCTTTATATAACTTAATTGTAATTAACACTAAAAAAGAAGATTATGGTTTATGGATTGCTGCTAAAAATAGAAGTGTTGAACTTGAAAAAAATCTATTAAATAACAACAGAAAAATAGAAATTATCGAAGGTTATAGCACCCATCCAATTTTAGAATTACCAAAGCCTTTGCAAACTGATTTAATTGAATATGATTTCTTAAATTTAGTCATCTTTTCGTCAAGAAATGTATCAATTACAAAACAAATTTTAGAAAATTACAATTTATTCACTATTGTTAAAAATAAAGCCACTTTATATGTTAACAGTGAAAATGTTGCTAAAAAAGCAGAGAATTTAGGTTGGAAAAATATAAAAATTATCAAGAAAAATTTTACTAAAGATTTTTTAGATAATATAATCAAATTACCTTAGTAAACACGGACATAACGATGATAAAAGCCAAAACTCATAAAGCTAAGAGTAATAAAGAGACAATCATCGATATGGAGCCGGTAAATGAAACACAAAAAACAATTATTTTAAAAAATCCTATTTTTTTAATACCATTTATAACTGTCTTTTCGTTTATTATAATTTTAATTTGGTTAACAGTATATTATTTGCCAAACCATATTGAACAACAGTCAAATAAAATCATTCAACTAAACAAAGAGATTGAGGCTTTAAAAGATAGAGAAAATATAAAAATTAATGAAATTATTACAGAAATTGAATTACTCAAAAATAAGCTTAATACTTTTGATTTTAATACTACTGAAACAATTAATCTCGAAATTAAAAATCAAAGTAATTCTTTGTTAATGATTAAAGAAGAGTTAGATGAAATCTCAAATAAAATTAAAATTTTAGAAAATAAAACTAAAACAGAAAATATAGAAATAGAACAAAATAATAATGCTGTTCAAGTTAAAAACTCTAACAAACCGATAAAGTTTTCACAAAATATAGAGAAATCTCAAAAAGAACTTATACAAGAAGGTGAAATAATAATAGAAAAACTTCTCTCAAAAAAAGACTTTGGTTCATCTTCCAATTACAATGAAGTTCTAACTGAACAAACCTATTTGAATAGATTGAAAAATTATTTTGCAGGTTTTTTAAAACTTAGAAAGTTTTCAGACAACACCACTCCTAGAGGATTAATTACAATGGCAGAAAAAGAACTTAAAAACAAAAATTTTAATAATTTTTTATCTATTATAAAGACACTTCCTGAGAATTGGAAAGGAACTATAAAAGACTCAATAAATAGGTTTGAAAGAGCATTAAATCAAAATTAAAAAAAGAGTGAATAAGTGATTTTTAAAATCTTAAAACTAATTATATTTATTTTCATCATATGGTATTTATCAGAGTTCTTTTCTGAGGATCCAGGAGAAACATCTATAAATTGGATGGACTGGGGAATTCAAATACCTACAGACAGGTTTATTCTAATTATTATTTTATTTTCTGTAATTTTAATCTTTATCGACAGAATTTGGCTAGCTTTTTTGAATTTGCCAAAAGCGACATTAAGACGATTTGAAGCTAACAATAATAAAAAAGTCGAACAAAAATTGGTAAAGGCATTTTTATTAGCAAGCCATGGAGAATTGGAAACTGCAGCAAAAGAAGCTGCTTTAGTGTCAAGGAATACCAAGGATAAAAATTTAGGTAAACTACTAAACACACACATTAATGTCTTTAACAAAATAAGTAAAAACTCTTATGAAAATGAAAAATTATCAAAAAATTATTTTAAACAGCTTACTGATGAACCATCTACAGCATTTGTTGGTCATTTAGCACTTATGAGACAAGCAATATTTGATAAAAAAGATTTAAATGAAATTATTAATGAAGGTCTAAAGGCTCTTAAATTTGAACCTAAGTCAAAACAAATTTTAGAAGTTTTATTATTTTCATATGCAAAGCTGAATGACATTTCAAATTCTCTTGTATACCTCAATAAATTAAAAAAACTAAATTATATCGAAGATAATATATACAAAAATATATCTGCGGATTTAAATTACTTGAAGGCATTAGATTACTTAGAAAATGAAAAAAATTATCTTGCTACCAATCATTTAAAAGAAGCCTTTAAACAAAAACCAAGTCATATTGGGGCTTCTGTAAAGTTGTCAGGCCTGCTTAAAGGTATTAGTTCAAAGACAAAGTCAATTGATCAATTAGAAAAAACTTTTTTATTAACTGCTAACCCAGATATTTTAGAAGAACTATCAAAAAAATGGAATTTAAAAACATCAGGATCTCGTGTTTCAAAAGCGATTAATCTTTTGAATAAAAAATCTTCCCAAGAAATTAAAAATGATCTAAAGACAGAAGTGGCATGTTACGCTATTTCAGAGGAAATTTGGGGAGAGGCTGAAAAACTATTAAAAGATATTCCAGAGGATAAACTTACAACCAAAGCATATCAAGCGTTAGCTGATATAGCTGGATCTCAAAATAATCCTGAAGAAGTTAAGAATTATCTTGAAAAAGCTGCAAGCGCTAAGGAAGGATATAATTATTTTTGTTATTCCTGTGGTAATAAAAATCATAATTGGGAATTACATTGCCCAAAATGTGATCAATTAAGTACTATTAATTGGATGAAAATTGAAAATAATCGAAATTATGATGTTTTAAAAATATCTTCAAATAATCGACTTAATAGATTATCAAATAAAATAGTCAATTGACATACTAACTAAATAAATAGAAAAAATAATTAAAATAAACCCAAAAATTAAGAAAATTATTTTTTGATTATGGATAATGTAGTTTTTTAATTTTGGAAGGTTAACTGAGTAGGAAACTAAAATATACCATACTGTGTCAATTATTCCTGCTAATAATCCAATCCCAACTTTGTTATAGTCATTAAAATCATTAATTATAAACTGACTAAAAACAGATGTAAAAAAAATTAGAATTTTTGGGTTTATTAAAGATGTTGTAAGTCCCAAAAAAAAACTATCTGTAACTTTTATTGGTACTATATAATTTTTGTTTATGTTTTTTTCAATTGTTTTAAAAACCATCATTTTATAACTAAAATATATAAGAAATATTGCACCCATCAATTGAATGAATGGTATTATAGAGGGTAAATTTTTATCAATTAAACCTAGAGTGAAAATAGAGATTAGGGCATAAATAAATATACCAAGCCCATGCGCTAATGAAGCAATGATTCCTGAAAAAAAGCCTCTAGTATTATTTATGTAAATAATTACTAAAACACTTGGTCCAGGTGTTGTTGCACCTGCTGCACAAATAAGTGCAATAGACAGCCATTCATAAATGCCCATATCTAAACTTAAACCTTAAACTAAATTTTCAAACTTATTTTGTCTTAGTCCTTCATAAACTGTTATTGCCACGGAGTTACTTAGATTAAGACTTCTACTATTCATAATCATGGGTATCCTAAGCTTATTTGTAACTTTTATTTTATCTAAGATGTTATCAGGTAATCCGCTGGTTTCACTTCCAAATAAGAAGCAATCATTCCTTTTAAATTTTATTTTTGTAAAAGTTTTTTTAGCAAATTTGGTGAATGCATAAATTTCATTAAACTTTATTGAATTTAAACATAAATCAAAACTATCATGTAAAAAAAAATCTGCATCTTTTTTATAATCTAGACCCGCTCTTTTAAGTGAATTATTACTTAGATTAAAACCTAATGGTCTAATTAAATGTAATTGAGTGCCAGTATTAGCTGCTAACCTTATAATATTACCTGTATTCGGTGGAATTTCAGGATTATATAAAATTATGTGAAACATTAAAATTTTCTAACTTAGTTTAATTTAGAGACCCTTCTAGAATATATTTTAAGATTCTTACAACTTGATATTGATCTTTTGCAACAGCAGATGCTGCTGCATCTACTTCTTTCAGTGCATGTTGATGTTCATCATTATGGATTACAATTATAGATTTGTTTAAAGCAGCAGCAAAACCTGCATCAAAAGCTGCATTCCATTGTCTATATTTTTCTCCAAATTTAACAATAACAATATCAGCATCTTTAATTGCTTTTCTTGTTTTTATAGAGTTAATATTAGCGCCTTTACTGTCTTTCCAGAAATTTTTTTCTTCTTGTCCTAATATTTCGACTCCACAATTATCAGACGCTTCATGATTTGTTATTGGAGAGGAAAAAGAAATATTTAAATTTGCATTTTTGCATAAATTGATTATTTCTTCACGCCAATCAGTGTGAATTTCTCCTGAAAGATAAATGTTCAACATGTTAAGTTCCCTTCTTGATATTGTTAGATAATAGTTTTGGTGCATGCTTCATTGTAATTGCTAAAGAAATGCTTGCAAATATAGCTAATATACACATTCCTAATAAAATTGAATTATAATTATGTCCAAAATCTAATAACATACCCACAATTGCTGGACCTAATGAAGTCCCGAACACCATTGTTGATGTTGATAAGGATCTAACAGATCCCAAATTTTTTGTTCCGTAGTAATTTGGCCAAAAAGTTCCTCCGATTGTCATTGCTAGTCCTTGGGTCATTCCTAGAAAGGCAAGTCCAATCATTGCTTGAAGATATGTGTTACCGAAAGAAAATATTAATAATCCTAAGGACATTGGTAGTAAGTAGAATGGTAAAATTTTTTCAACGCCAAATTTGTCAAGGATCCAACCAGAGCATAAAGTAGTAAAAATAGACATTGAAGTATAGAATGGGAATAGGGCAGTAAAAGAAATTAAAGACCAATTTTTAATTTCTGTTAAGTGAACCATATTAAAAAAGAAGGCAGTAGAAAAAATTGGAGGAATTAAAAAAGGCACTATCACAGCCCAAAACACCCAATGATTAAGAGCCTCTTTTCTGGTCCAATGCTTATTCTGCATACCTAATTGATTAGAAATGTTTTCTTGTTTACTGTTAGGAATTCTTTCATTGGATAATAATTTCAATATTATAGGTAATAAGAATAACAATATAATCATTCCAACAACCCAACTATTTCTCCAGCCAATAATTGTAAACAAACTCACAAATACTACTGGGAATATTGCTTCACCAATTGAAAATCCCATTATTGATAAAGATAAAGCTTTACCTTTGTTTTTCCCATACCATTTACCGATAGCCACTGCAGGTATGTGTATTAACATTCCTTGACCAAAAAACCTGAGACCAAAAATTATAAATGGAAGAAGCCAAACAATCTCGATAAAGGTCATGCTTAAGCAAAGGAGGCTTAAGCAAATAATTACAATTTTTATATTTGATGTAATTTTATATTTATCAACGTACCCCCCAAAAACTAACATAGCCATAGCAGAAACTAATGTTCCCCCAGAGTAGATGGCGCCCCAATCACCGTGCGATAAATCAAATGTTTGTCTAATTTCACCAGCAAATAATGAGATGAAAAAAGTTTGCCCAAAACATGAACTAAAATACAAAAGAGCTGTTGCTAACAACCATCTAGCATTTTTAATTATAAAATTCATAAGGTACCAATCTAATCGTTAGGTAGATTTTATGATACTTTAATAAAGTTTAGGCAATAGTTTAAATTTTTAATTCACCAATTTCATGGTTTTCTATATCAAGAAACGTATCAGTAGGATTTCCAATTCTTCCATATCCATTCCAAACTTTAAACCCTAGTAATTCTTTTTGATAGTCATTTAAATTTGAAAATACATCTTTTTTTAAACCTAAGGTAAAATTTTCTTGAGGTCTAAATTGTGGGCCACAAAAAGTTATTAATAATGCAAGCCTGTTTTCCTTTGTAATATTTGCACCTGTTCCGTGCCAAACCCTACCATCCGTAATAATAGCACAACCAGGGGGGCCTTCAGCAGATATAACTTCTATGTCTTTATCTAAAACTTTATCTGGATGACGTCCAAATAAATGAGATCCTGGGACAATACGTGTACCCCCGTTCTCTTTACTCATTCCATTTAGCATTATTAAAACATTAGTTACAGCTGGCCTTGAAATAAGTTCGTTATTGTTATTAATATTTTCATTGATTTTGATATTAAATTTATTTCTTTTAATAGATCCTGGAGGCAAAAAATCATCATTTCTATTAACTGGGTCTGGAAACCACCATTGATCAGTATGAAGGTCCATTGCAACGCCTCCTGGTTTAGCAATATTAGCTCCAAAACTTGAAACTAAGAATTCTTCTCCCACAATTTCTTTCACGCAATCTACATAGTTGAGTTTTGCTAAAATATCTAAAAATACTTTGCCTTTATTAGGCAACATCCATACTCGTTGGTTGACCCCAGGGGCATCACTATTTTTATTGAATTCACCCCATTTCTTTTTTTCACTGCCATCCTCGTATGCAAGTTTTAATTTTTTTTCTGCATTAGCCTGTTCAATTAATCTTTCCATAGCACTGATATTTAGATCTGGTGGGATAGCGTTTTTAAGTAAACAATAACCCCATTTTTTTAAGTCATTTTTTGCAACCTCTATAGATTTTGTTGGCTTTGGATAATTAAGGTTCATTTTAATCCTCTTAAACTTATTTTATAAGGTTTAAATTAATTAGGGCTTCCTTCACTTTTTCTTTCTGATTGTCGGTTGCAGGAGAGGTTGGTCTTCTGGCAAAACCACTTTCAAGACCTTGTAAACTTTGAGCATATTTACACAAAGATGGCATATTATCTAAGCCAATTGCATCCCATAGAGGCATAAGTTTTTCATGAAGATCCTTTGCAGTTTCCCAATCTTGATCAATAACAGCATCCCATAATTTAACAGAAGGACTTGGAGCGGCTGTTAAAATTGCTGCAATTGATCCTGGTGCTCCCAATTTGTATGATAAGTAAAGCAGTGCATCAACAGCACTAAAAATCATATTTTTAGGCTTTGCTCTTCTGATGAGGTCAGCAAAAAGTTTCATATCACCAGCACTTTGTTTTACACCTAAAACTCCTGGAACATCATCCATAATTCTTAATAGTAAATCAGGCGACAAATAGCACCAAGGTACAACATTATAAATTAATATTGGTATCTGGCATTCATCGTGTATCTCACCAAAATGTCTTACCATTGCATCATCATCAGGCCTAAATAAATAACTTGGTGGTGTTATTTGAAGGGCTGCAACGTTAAGAGACTTTACTGATTTACCTCTTTCAATTACTTCAGATGTCGAATTAGCAATAATACCAGCAACCAATGGGACCCTGCCATCTATAGATGAAGCTGTCTCTGTCATTAGGGATAAATACTCATCTCTGTTTAAAGCATGACCTTCACCAGTGCTACCTCCAGCAGCTAAACCATGAACACCATTTTCAATTAACCAATCTACTTGTGGCTTTATCAAAGTAAGATCAATTTTTCCATTAGCCTTAAATGGCGTTGTAAAAGGTGCAATAATTCCTTTTAATGCGGTCATGGTTTTCTCCTTAAAAAAATTCACTAGATTTTTTATTATAAATAAACTTTATTAAAAATATAAAGCTAAAAGAACAAAATAAATCAGTATGGGAATGAACAAATCAATGATAATTGATAAAGAAACTGATATTTTTTTAAAAAATCGTATTAAAAGTAATTCAAAATTACATCACTTATTAGATCCTGTAGAATTAAGAACTGAACGTTTGAGACAGTTAAGGGAAGATAATTTAACACCTCCTAAAATTTATAATTCAGAAAATTTAAAAATAAAAAACCGATTTAAGAAAGATGTTAAATTAAGATTTTATTTTCCAAATAATTTTAATAAAAAAACTAAAATTCCAACTATAGTATTCTTTCATGGGGGTGGTTTCGTCATGGGGGATTTGGATACTCATGACTTTACCTGTAGATCAATTTGCTTAGAGTCTCAAATGATTGTTGTGGCTGTGGATTATAGTTTGTCTCCAGAACATAAGTTCCCCTATGCAGTAGAAGAGGTGAAAGATGTTCTAAATAGCCTTGTAAATTTTGAAAACAAATTTTTTATTGATCTTGAAAATATTTTCGTATGTGGGGATAGCGCTGGCGGTAATTTAGCAACTGTTTTGGCTATTAACTCAAGAGACAAAAAAGTAATTCCGATAAGAGGCCAAATATTGGTATATCCTTGTGTTGATCTAACGTTAACAATGAGATCTATGGATATTTTCCTAGAAGGTATGACTTTAACTTATGATACAATGGACTATTTTGTTAAACATTATCTTAATTCAAGTAATGATGCAGTTAACTGGGAAGCTTCACCGCTTTTTGCTAAGGATCTATATAATTTACCTGAAACATTTATATTTGCGGCTGGGTTAGATCCTTTGCTGGATGAGGGAATAGCTTACACAAATAGATTAAAAAGCTTTGGTAATAAAGTAACTTATAAATTATATCCCGGTCAGATACATGGTTTTTTGTCGAATTCTTTACATTTTCCTAAAGCTGCAGATTGTATTAAAGAAATAGGAAAGGCTGCTAACTCTATGATATTTAAAAAGAGAGTTTAAATGGGAAAAATTATCATTTTTGGAGGATGTGGATTTTTAGGAAGTTGGATAGTAAGAACCTTTTTAAAAAAGGGTTATAACGTTTCAATTTTTGACTTAAAAATCCAAAAAGAATTGCTCAGCTATATTGTTGGTGAGGATATTAATAAAATTAAATTTATTGATGGTGATATAACAAATTATGATCAGGTCCAAGAAGCAACAAAAAATATAGACCATGTTATAAATTTGGCTGGGTTAATGACCCCAGACTGTAGTTCAAATCCTATTTTAGGCGCCAAAGTAAATCTCCTCGGCTCAATTAATGTTTTTGAAGCTTTGAAAAAAAATAATATTAAGTTTTTAGTTTATGCAAGCAGTGCTGGTATTTTTGGGCAAAAAGATCATTATTACCCATTTCCAGAAACTCATTACGGTGCATATAAGTTAGCGGTTGAGGGGGTTGCAAGGGCGTATTTTAATGAGGCTAGTATTTCAAGTGTTGGAATTAGGCCATATGTAATTTATGGGCCAGGAAGAGAAGTTGGGGGAACTGCAGGAGTAACCTTAGCCTGTAAGGCGGCAAAACAAGGAGATAGTTATACTGTAAACTTTTCAGGCAAGGCAGGTTTTGTTTATGTTCAAGACGTTGTGGATTTAGTTGAGATGTCAATAGCTCAAATTCTTTCAGGTGCGTTAACTTTTAATATAAACGGAATAACAGCTGATGTTAGTGATTTCATAAATTTAATTAAAAAAAACATACCGCTGGCGAATATAGATTTCAAAGGCAAGCCATTAAGTGTAGTAGAAGAAATACGAGGAAATGAGCCTTCTAATATATTTAAAAAATTTAAGTGTACTTCTCTTGAAGACGGGATTAAAAGGACAATCAATTTTTATTGATAACTAGAAAGAAAAAATAAATTATGCCTCTAAATATTTCTTCAAATGCAAAGGGCATATTGTTTATAATCGCTGCAGTATCATGTTTGTCTTTAATGGATGGGGTTACAAGATACCTAACAGATTATTATAATGTAATATCAATTAATATGTTTAGATATTTCTTTTTATTTCTACTTGTAATATCAATTAACAGTACAGGAAACAAAAGTGTTATTCTTGTTTCAAAAAGTAAGTTTAAACTCATCCAAATTTTTAGAGGTACTATTCTTGCTGTAGAGATGTGTTTTGCTCACTATCTTTTTTTAAAAATTGGTCTTATAGAGACACATGCTATTTTTGCTAGTTGTCCTTTAATAGTTGCGGCATTATCAGTAATATTTTTAGGAGAAAAAGTAGGTTGGAGAAGGTGGAGTGCAATACTGATTGGCTTCATAGGTATCTTAATTATGCTACGGCCAGGTACTAAAGTCTTTGACCCCTTATCTTTAATAGCATTGGGGTGCGCAATTGCATTTGCTATCTATCAAATTTTAACAAGATATGTTTCTAGTGAAGATAGTCCTGACACTAGTCTTTTTTATACTGGTATTACAGGATTTGTAATATTAGGTTCTGTAGGGCCTTTCTTTTACACACCCTTTGATAACGCCCATTGGATATGGTTGTTATTAGTTTGCATGCTTGGAGCTGGAGGGCATTTTTTGATGATAAATGCTTTTAAACATAGTGAGGCTTCAATATTACAGCCATTTACATATCTACAGTTAGTTTTTGTTTCTATAATTGGTGTGTTAATGTTTAATGAGAAACTGGAGAGTGAAATAGTTATAGGATCATTAATTGTAATTTCAGCAGGGCTATTCACTTTTTGGAGAGAATATATAAAAAACCAAATTAATGAGGGGATTAATTAATTGTCTAAATATAAATATAAAAATATTCTTTTAACCGGTGCAGCTGGAGCCTTAGGCAATCAACTCAGGGAAACATTATCTAAAGAATGTGATTCGCTTAAAATTTCTGACAAAGCAAATTTAGAAAAAAAATTTCATAATGAGAAAGTTGAAATTGCTGATCTTGCTTCAACAGAATCAATATTAAAATTAACAAAAGATATAGACTGCATAGTTCATATGGGAGGTCAAAGTATAGAAGGCTCTTGGGATAATGTTTTAAATTCAAATATTATAGGCATGTATAATCTATATGAAGCATGCAGAAAAAATAAAATTAAAAGAGTTATTTGGGCTAGTTCAGTTCATACAGTTGGTTTTTATCCAAGATCTGAAGTTTTAGATAGTAAAGCAATGCCTAGACCAGATAGCAATTATGGTTTGTCAAAGGTCTTTGGAGAGTCCTTAGCTCAGTATTATTGGGACAAATACAAACTAGAAACTGTGTCAGTAAGAATTTACTCATGTGTTCCTGAGCCTAAAGATCATAGAATGCTCTCAACATGGTTAAGTTATGATGATTTGAGGAGTCTTATTATTGCGTGTATAAATAGCACTAATGTTCAACACTCTGTAATTTTTGGAGTATCAAACAACGATTCGGTGCTAATCGATAACAAATATGCCAAACACATTGGTTATAAGCCAAAAGATAATGCAGAAGAATTTAGAAGTTTAATTGAAAAAAAAGATGGATTTATTGATTCTAAAGATTCTTTAGTTACAACTCATGGTGGTTATTTTGCTTCTTCAGGTCACTTTGATGATTAGATTAACAATCAAATTACAACTAAAATTTTAGTTTTTATAAAAAATATTAATAATCAATGACTTGCAGGTATAATTTTTCTTAATTCTATTTAACTAAAAAAAAATTTAATTAAATTATGTCTGTCTAAGATTTAATCAAAATATAAATTATAAACATGTTAGTTCATAATTTAGGCAGAACAAAAAAAAAGTATGTCAAGAAAAAAAAATAATTGAAATTTTATAAGTTTTTTCTTGCCTTTATACAAATAATTAAGAAAGATATGAATCAGTTGAGAAACATTAGTTTCTCTTTATTTGACTTTATGGATTGTTTTTATCACTTCATTTTAGTCTTTTTACAATACTAGGGAGGAATTTCATGAAATTCAAATCAAGCCTTTTTGTAGGCGCTGTGGCTTTAGCTGCAACTAGTTTAGTAGCTGTTTCAGCAAATGCTGACAAGCTACGTTGGAAAATGCAAAGTACTTGGGGTAGCCAGGTTGCAATCAACGGTGAAGCTGCTGTTTATTTTTCCAACAAAGTTAAGTCAATTTCAGGTGGCGATGTTCAGTTGAGATTTCACGAGCCAAACGCTCTTGTACCTTCATTAGAAGTTTGGGATGCTGTTAAGAATGGATCAGTAGATGCAGGTTATACAACACCTGGATATCATGCTGGTAAAATCCCTGCAGTTTCTTACTTCACAGCTGTTCCTTTTGGCCCAGGTGCTAGTGAGTACCATGGTTGGATGGAATATGGCGGAGGTCAGCAGTTAAAAGACAGAATTTATGGTGAGTATGGCCTTAAAGCTCTTAATTGTTTAACTCACGCCCCTGAGACATCAGGTTGGTTTAGAAAGAAAATCAACAATGTTGAAGAGTTGAAAGGTATGAAAATGCGTTTCTTTGGTCTTGGTGCTATGGTTATGAGTAAATTAGGTGTGTCAACACAGTTACTTGCAGGTGGAGATATTTATCCAGCTTTAGAAAAAGGTGTTATTGATGCAACAGAATTTTCTATGCCTACACACGACTTAAGTTATGGTTTCTATCAGTTAGCAAAGTTCAACTATTTTCCAGGTTGGCACCAGCAAACATCAATTGGTGAGCTACTAATGAGCACTAAAGGATGGGGTGGTCTTACTAAGACACAACAAGCAGTTATTAATACAGCATGTCGTGACACAATGTGGTGGGCTTTAGTTAGATCTGATGCTAAGCAAGTTCCTGCTATGGCAGAACTTGAGAAGAAAGGTGTTACATTTGTGACATGGCCTGACTCAGAAATTTCTAAGTTTAAGAAAGCTTGGGATGCTGTTGTTGAGGAGAAGTCAGCATCTGATCCTCTTTTCAAAGAAATAACTGCTAGCTATAACAAGTTCAGAGAAGACTACAGTATTTGGTCATCAAGAGCTTACTTAAAAGCTAAAAAGTATTAATAATATTATTTAATTTTGAGTACACTTGTTATTTATCGTAACAAGTGTACTTTTTTTTTTGATAAATAAATTGAATTTTTGTATTTAATAAGTTAATTAAAATTACTAGTTATCTACTTTTTCTGGGGGAAATAATGGCACTTACAGAACAAAATATGGAAGGTCTAATTTCAGTTAGCGAAAAACTTCGCGAAATTGTAAATAGAGTTGGACGAGCTAGTACATGGTTGTTAGTACCTTTAGTAATAATTACAATGTGGGATGTAGTTGCTAGAAAATTAGTTTGGATACAGATTTGGATGGTGGCTAATTTTGGCTCTTTCTTTGAATCAACTCTAATGCAAGAAATGGAATGGCACCTTCATACAGTCGTTTTTTGTTTGGTTTTGGGTTATGGATATACTCACAACAGACATGTAAGAGTGGATTTTCTAAGAGAAAATTTTAACTTTCAATCAAAGGCGAAAGTTGAATTTTATGGAAATATATTCTTTATGCTGCCATTTACACTTATTTGTGTATATTTTTCTTGGATTTATATGGTAGATTCATACATAATTAAGGAAGTATCCGCATCATTAGTTGGTTTAAGTAATAGATGGATTATTAAAACATTCTTGCCCATTGGATATTTCTTTTTATTCTTGGGTGGAATGTCAGTTATGATACAATTAATCGCTGTAATTTGGGGCGATAATAAAAAGAAACTTGATCTTATGGTACTTGATTATGATAAAAGTAAATAAGATTAAAAAATCATTTACCAAGATTTCTACGAGATAAACAATGTGGTTTTCAAAAGTTCCAGGTTATATTTTTGATAAACAAAAAACACCATACTTAACTGAAGCTAAGGAACTAAGTTTGGCTCAATCTCAATATGAGTTGACTGCATATGGAGTCTTTGTTGGAACTATTTATGGAATTATTGGATTAGCTGCAATGTTATCAATATTTGAAGGTAATAGTTGGATTTACTATATCTGGATATTAGCTTCTATTTCAGTAATTTATTCGATATTTAGCGTTATACGAAATTACGAATTATTTTCATCTTATATAATTTCTTTAGCTCCATCTGTTATAGTATTATTCTGCTTCTACGAAGCGATTATAAAAAATTCATCTTTATTGACTATGACTATTTTTGTTTGTTTGCTTCTTCTCTCGCTTAAATATGGTTGGAGAATTTCAAGGATTGTTGCTTGGCAAAGATATACTGGAGAATATGAAAATTATAATTTTAAAAAAGAGAAAGCATAGGTGCAGTTATGGATTTTGTTGATATTATCATAGAATATCTCCCAATTTTTATGTTCCTTACAATGGGTGTACTTTTATTTATTGGATATCCTGTTGGTTTCATACTTGGTGGTGTAGCTATAACTTACGGATTTATAGGATATCTATTTGGAGTTTTCAAAATTGCAGAGTTTTTTAACTTTGTTCCTCGAATGTGGGGGTTTTCTGCAGAAAACCTAATATTAGTAGCCATACCAAGCTTTGTTTTTATGGGAACTATGATGGAAAGAAGTGGTATTGCTAATGACTTATTAAGAACAACACAGATTTTACTTAGAAAAGTTCCCGGTGGATTGGCTATGTCTGTGACAGTTATGGGTACGGTTTTGGCAGCTATGACTGGTATCATTGGTGCTTCAGTTACTATGATGACAGCACTAGCATTACCTACAATGTTAAAAAATAAATATAGTCATGCACTTTCTACTGGTGTAATTGCTGCATCAGGTACTTTAGGAATACTTATTCCTCCAAGCATTATGTTAATTATTATGGCTGACATTATGCAGGTTTCTGTCGGAAACTTGTTTATGGGAGCAGTTATTCCTGGATTAACATTGGCTTTAATGTATTTAGTATTTATTTTTGTATGGTGTTCTATTGACCGAAATGTTGCGCCAGCCCTAAAAGAAGGCGATTTGGAATATGAAAAGGGTAAATTACCGCAAATGGTCTTAAAGGCATTTCTACCTCCAGTTGCATTGATTGTCCTTATCAAAGGTTCAATTTTGCTTGGATGGGCAACACCTAGTGAAGCTGGTGCAGTTGGAGCCTTTGGAGCAACTATATTAGCTATAATTGGAAATAAATTCACTATACCTATGTTAAGAAGTGTTTTGCATTCCTCTGGTCTAACTATTTCTATGGTTTTTATGATCATTTTAAGTGCTACATGTTTCGCTTATGTGTTTAGATCGCTTGGTGGAGACTATATTGTGGAGGAGCTTATAGAAAAGGCTGGTCTTGGATCCTGGGGTTTATTATTTCTTTTAATGGGAATGACATTTTTACTTGGATTTTTCCTAGATTGGGTTGAAATCACTTTAATTATTCTTCCAATATTCGCTCCACTTGTGGTTCTACTAGATTTTGGTGATCATGTTTCGCAATTAACTGGCCTAGACGGTCGTAAAGAAACTATGGTGTGGTTTTTAGTCTTGATGGCGATTAACCTTCAAACTTCATTTCTTACACCACCATTTGGTTTTGCCCTATTTTACTTAAAGGGAGTTGCTCCTCCTGAAGTTGCTACATTAAGTATTTATAGAGGTGTTATACCTTTTGTTATTATTCAGTTAATAGGTCTAGGCTTCGTTATATATCAACCAGAAATGGCGTTGTGGCTGCCACGACTAATATAGAAATTAACAAAAACCGCATCTTGATGCGGTTTTTTAGGATTAATAAATGGATAAAATTGGAATCTGTGGCGCGGGTTTGATTGGCGCAAGCTGGGCAATAGGTTTTGCGAATGCTGGTTTTAAATGTTTTGTTTATGACGCAAATCAAAATAGTTTTGCAAAATTTAGGAAAACATCAAACAAATTAATTCAAGATTTACGTATAATTAATCCCGATATTAACGAAGTTAGGATAAATTCTAATATAAAACTTAACTGTAATATTGAAGAAATTTGCAATGACTCTGTGTTAGTCCAGGAAAGTATTATAGAAGATTTAGAGATTAAAAAAAAAATTTTTTTACAATTAGATAAACTAACATCAGAAAATACTATAATTGCCTCATCATCATCTTACCTTTTAATATCTAGAATTTCGGAACTGGTTAAACACAAGCATAGATGTATCAATGCTCATCCAGCGTTGCCACCACATATTGTACCATTTGTTGAAGTTGCTGGTGGGAAAAATACAGATTCTAAAATTATTAAACAAGCTATCTCAATATACAAAAAAGCCAAATATGCAGCTATAAGTGTAAATAAAGAGGCAGAAGGTTTTATTTTAAATAGATTGCAGGGTGCTCTTCTTAATGAAGCAGTTAGACTTCACGAAGGAGGGTTTGCTTCTATGGAAGATATCGATATAGCTTTAAAACATGCATTAGGTATAAGGTGGGCATTCATGGGTCCCTTTGAGATTATGGATTTAAATGCACCAGAGGGTATCAAAGATTCTTTTACTCGATATAGAAAGGGTATACAAAATTTAGCTAAGGAGCAAAATAGCGTTCCTGAATATTCAGAAGAATATTTAAATAAATTAGAAATGGATCAAAGAAAAAGATTATCTTATGATCAAAGGGATAATAGAGTAGAAAAAAGAAATAAAATGATTGCATTAATTAGAAAGCTTAAATCTGAATTAGGAGAGGATATTTAAATGGCTAAAAAAGTAATTATCAGCTGTGCAGTAACAGGAGCGATACATACACCTTCAATGTCAGAGTTTTTACCGGTGACAGCAGAAGAAGTTATTGAACATTCATTAGCAGCACATGAAGCTGGTGCTGCTGTCCTGCATTTGCATGCACGAGATGAGGATGATGGCCATCCAACTCAAGATCCGGAAGAATTTCAAAAATTTCTCCCAACCATTCACAACTCTTGTGATGCAGTGATAAACATTACAACTGGAGGTGGTCCACAAATGACAGTGGAAGAGAGAATGAAGCCTGCAATGCATTTTAAACCAGAACTTGCTTCTTTGAATATGGGATCAATGAATTTTGGACTTTTCCCGATGCTCAAAAGACATAATCAGTTAAAATATCCTTGGGAAAAAGAAATGCTTGAAAAAAGTAAGTATTCTCTTTTTAAAAATACTTTTGAAGATATTGAAAACATAATGACATTTGGTTATGAAAATGGAACTAAATTTGAGTTTGAATGTTATGATGTTGGTCACTTATATAATCTTCATTATTTTCATAGAGAAGGTATGTTAAAAGGTCCTTACTTTATTCAATTTGTTATGGGGATAATGGGTGGTATTGGTGCTGATGCTGACAATTTATTACATATGAAAAAAACAGCTGATAAATTATTTGGTGAAGTAGGTTATGAGTGGTCAGTTGTCGGTGCTGGAGCAACTCAAATGAGGATGAATGCAACTGGTGCTTCTTTAGGTTCTCACGTGCGTGTTGGTCTTGAAGATTCTCTATGGGACGGTCCTGGTAATTTAGCTAAGACAAATGCTGATCAAGTAAAAAGGGTAAGAGAAATCCTAGAAGGACTTTCACTGGAGATTGCTACACCTGATGAAGCAAGACAAATGTTAGGGCTAAAAGGAAAAAATAATACTAACATAAATTAGAAAGTTAAAAATGAACTACGAAAAACTTCTTGAAGGTAAAAAAGCTCTTATAACAGCTGGAGCTGATGGGATTGGTTATGCAATAGCTAAAAGATTTGAAAAAGCGGGAGCCAAAGTTTTTGTATGTGATATTAATCCTGAAGCTGTAAACAAAGTCAATGATGTTGATGATAATATTAAAGCAGTTGTATGTGACCTTAGGCAAACCCAATTGATCTCATCTATGGTTGAAGCCGGATTTGATTATCTAAAAGAAGTTGACATTATAGTGAATAATGCTGGGATTGCAGGAGAGACAGCTGGTGTTGGTGAGCAAACGCTAGGAGGTTGGCAAGAGTGTTTACAAGTTAATATTACTAGTCATTTTGAAACAATGAGACTCGTTGTTCCACGTATGAATAACGATGGATCAATTCTGTCCGTATCTTCTGTTGCTGGTAGAGTTGGATTTGCTTACAGGATACCGTACGCAGCTACTAAATGGGCGGTAATAGGCATGGTGAAGAGTTTAGCAATTGAACTAGGTCCTCGGGGTATAAGAGCAAACGCACTTTTACCAGGTATTGTTGAAGGCGAGAGACAAAACCGAGTTATTGATGCAAAGGCTAAAGTTAAAAAAGTATCTTTCAAAGTAATGAGAGACGAAATTTTATCTGGTGCGTCATTGAATAGATTTGTAACTCACGAAGATTTAGCAGAGCAAGCTCATTTTTTGTGTAGTCCTCTTGGGAAAAATATTTCCGGTCAAGCTGTAAGTGTTTGTGGGAATATAGAAAAGGCCGGATAAGTTTATTTTATAATTTCATCTAATATCGGATAGATATAAATTTTAAATAAATCTGGATTTTCTGACATAGGGAAATGACCTATTCCTGGTATTATAGTTGCCTTAGATCCCTTAATTCTTTTTGCTGTTTCTAGTGTCCGCTCAGGTGTACAAGAACAATCATATTCACCTGATAAAAGATATACTGGACATTTTGAAGTATCTATTAAATTTGAACGGTCGTCAAAGTCTCCGTCATGCCAATAAAAATAAAGATCTCCTTTGAAAACGCCGGGCCCTCCTTGCATATAATGCCATAAAGTTTCATGTTTAAAATTATTTGGACTCTGAGGTGCTATTTGTGAAGAAACAAATGCCGCTTGAACTAAACCACCATGAACATCTGGTCTGTGTAGCCAATCTAGATCATAATAAGGTTCAAGTTTGTCAGAACCTTCAAGTGCAATCACAGCTTTAAAGTAATCACAATGTTCTAGGGCAAGATGTAAGACTACTCTTCCACCCATGGAGCAACCCATTATAACTGGATCAATTAATTTATATTGCTTACAAAAAGACATTATTATTTCTTTATAAAGATTTGTAGTAAGTTTGTAGTCTTTCAATTCATAACCTGCTGGTGGGTTGGATTTCCCATGCCAAGGCAAATCAAAAACAATTACTCTATAATTATTTGTAATTCTTTTATCATTTAAAATATGTCGAAATTGTCTTCCATCAGATCCGGCTGTATGCAGACATAATAGAGGTGTTCCCTGTCCTGCCTCTTCAACATAAATTCTATAATTGTCCTTTTTTAAATTTAAATTAAAATATCTGCCAATAATATCCTCAAAGTTTAAATCAGTCATGCTTATCTCTATTAGAAGCTATTAGATCTTTAAAATATTGAAGGTTTTGTATAAATGGAGTTAAATCTCCATCTATATATATAATTTTTTTCGCAAGCATAGCAAAGATATCGTGATAATCTCTGGGAGGTACTTTTAACCAATGTTTATTCCAACTATCCTTTTGTCCATAAATTTTAAAAGTTCCACTTTGTGTCAAAATTTCTCTTTCATTTATTGACAACACATTTCCACTCAGGATCTCAAATAAATAATCTTTGTCTCCAATACCAAATGTGAAAGTTATATTTAACCAACGACCATTTTCGATTAATCTTTTATTGGAATTTATGTTGTTTATCCAATTTTCGATTGATAGCATTAGTGTATTCTTTCCATTATGTTAAAATATAAATATTTATAAATATTTTACAAAAGGAATCTTTGATATAAGTTTATACTATAGGGGGAGAAATGTTTAACATTAATAATTTTTTACATTTAGATGCTCTAAAACCAGCAGTGGAATGGAAAGGTTTTCCAAAATTCAATTTTGTAGGAGGCCATATTGATGGTGATAGTATCCCAGTGCAATCTATAAAGGATTCTCTCAATAAAATAATATTAAAAGAGGGAAAAACTTTATCTAAATACGGACTAGAAAGTGGTCCTCAGGGCTTTTTACCATTAAGAAAATTCATATCAAATCAGTTAAAAATTAGTTCAAAAATTAATTGCTCCGAAAGAGAGATATTAGTTCTTTCTGGTTCATTGCAAGCTTTAGATCTTGTAAATCAGACATTTCTTAGAAAAGGAGATACAGTTATAATTGAAGAGGAAAATTATGGAGGAACTATTTCAAGGCTAAAAAGACTTAGTGTAAATATGGTTGGAATACCTCTAGAAAAAGACGGAATGAATTTAAAAATCCTAGAGCAAGAGTTGAATGATCTTGTGAAAAAAAAAATAATCCCAAGATATATTTACACGATCCCAACAATTCAAAACCCAACTGGAACAGTAATGTCTGTTGCTAAAAGGAAGCAACTAATAAAATTATCAAAAAAATATCAAATACCTATTTTTGAAGATGATTGTTACGCAGATCTTCTTTTTGAAAAAGAAAGACCACCTGCAATAAAGTCATTTGATAAAGAAGGATATGTAACTTACTGTGGATCTTTTTCTAAATCAATTGCACCAGCACTTAGAGTTGGATATTTAATTGCCAATTGGGAAGTTTTATCAAGAATATTACCTTATAAAACTGATGCAGGTAGCGGATCATTAGAACAAATGGCACTGGCAGAGTTTTGTAAGGAAAATTTTAATTCACATGTCAAAACACTAAAAAATAAATTGCAAAAAAAATCAGAAGCTATTTGCAATGCTTTGGATAAATATTTTGGGTCTTCTGCCGAATATAAAAAGCCTGATGGTGGAATTTTTGTTTGGGTTGATATGCATAAAAAAGTAGACACCTCTCGTCTTTACGAATTGGCATTAAAAGATGGTGTGGCTATAAATCCAGGAAATGAATGGTCAATTAACAAAAATGGTAGACATAAAATGAGACTTTGCTTTGGTAATCCTTCAATTAAAGAAATTGATGAGGGCATTAAACGTTTGGCTATAATATGTAGAAAAGAATTTGGAATACCCACAAAGATTGCGAATTTATAAATTTTTGTGGATCTTTATTGTATGTAAAATGGCTTCTGAAAAATTTTTAGGATCCTCCTGAGGTACATTATGACCAATATTTGGAAGAATTTCATGTTTAAGATGACTTGAAATTAATAATGGGACTACTTCTTTGTAAGCGTGAATATCGTATGGGAAGCCATGCAGAAGTATTACAGGTAAACCTTTTCGCGAACCCGCCTCAAAGTAGCTTACATTTAAATCTCCAGCATTTGTATTTCTTAAATTATTTATCAATTTTTAAATAACATAAATTATTAATAATTTATAGGTAAGGTATTTATTGTTTTAACTCTTCCTAGTGCAAAATTTGTTTCTATTGACGCAACACCTCTAACCTTTGTGAGTTCTTCTCTCATAAAGATTTCATAGTTTTTTAAGTCAGTTGCAACAACTCTTAATAAATAATCTCTATTTCCAGTTACTAACCAACAATCCATAACAGCATCTAAAGAAGTTATTTCTTTTTCAAATGACTTTAAAATTTGATCAGTTTGATTCTCTAATCTAACAGATACAAAAGCAGTTACTGGATAACCATAAGCAATTTCATCAATAATAGCAGTGTAACCAGCTATTAAACCTTTCTGCTCTAAGGTTTTTACTCTTCTTAAGCAAGGAGAGGGTGACAAGCCTACTTTTTCAGCTAACTCAAAATTAGCTAATTTTCCATTTTGCTGAAGAAAAAAAATAATTTTTTGATCTATTTTATCAATATTGCTCAAATAAAACCTATATTAATATAAAATTTTATTAAAAAATTTATATTAGCAGATAATTTTAAATTTAGAAGTATTTTTATAATATTTAGTCATTCATTTCATTTGTAAGATGTTACAGTTAAATAATGAATGATGTTGATATTTTAAAAAAAATTGAAAAGAAAGTGTTGTGGCTTGCTTGTTGGATGATCCATAATGCAAATCACATTAGAGAAAACCAAGATGGCCTTAAAGTTGGTGGTCATCAAGCAAGTTCTGCATCAATTGTCTCAATAATGACAGCTTTATATTTTAATATTTTAAGGCCAGAGGATCGGGTTGCAGTTAAACCTCATGCTAGTCCAGTATTTCATGCTATTCAGTATTTATCCGGATTACAAACTAAAGAAAAAATTGAAAATTTTAGAGGTTTTGGCGGAGCACAGTCATACCCTTCCAGAACAAAAGACATAGACGATGTTGACATTTCAACTGGATCAGTAGGTTTGGGTGTCGCAATGACAAGTTTTATTTCTTTAATTCAGGATTATATTGCAAGAAAAAAATTTTATAATAATAGACAATTAGGAAGAATGATAGCTCTAGTGGGTGATGCGGAACTTGATGAAGGGAATGTTTATGAGTGTCTTCAAGAAGGTTGGAAACATGACTTAAGAAATGTTTGGTGGATAATTGATTATAACCGACAATCACTTGATGGTGTTGTTCATGAAGGACTTTCAGAGCGACTAAGCTCTGTTTTTTCAGCGTTTGATTGGAATCTTATTTTACTAAAATATGGAAAATTACAAGAAGAAGCATTTAAAGAACCTGGTGGAGATAAATTAAAAAAATGGATTGATGATTGTCCTAATCAATTATATTCAGCTTTAATATTTGAAGGTGGTGAAGTTTTTAAAAAAAGAATTCTAGATGATATTGGCGACCAATCTGAGGTTTCAAAATTAATTGATAAAAGATCTGATTCTGAATTTTTAGAATTAATGTCAAATTTAGGTGGCCACTGCATTTCAACGTTATGTGAATCATTTAACAATATAAAAGATGATAAACCTACTGCATTTATTGCCTATACAATTAAGGGTTGGGGTACTCCATTAGCAGGACACAAAGACAATCATGCTGGTTTGATGACTAAGGCCCAAATGGACGAATTTAAATCTAAATT
Organism: uncultured SAR116 cluster alpha proteobacterium; assembly: GCA_902595515.1. Lineage (GTDB taxonomy): Bacteria > Pseudomonadota > Alphaproteobacteria > Puniceispirillales > Marisalimonadaceae > Marisalimonas. Next base: position 80,562 of record CACJQK010000001.1, on the reverse strand, counting down.
AGAAATAAAAAATGGTGAAGAGTGGAATAGATTCTCTGATGAAAAAAGCCAATTAAACATTGACGAATATATCAAAAAACTTCCTTTTCAAAAAGTGGGACATAGAAAATTCAGGGGAAATAAAATAATAATTGATGAACCTATATTGATAAATGATAATAAAATATCAACACAAAGTGCATTTGGAAAAATCTTAGACGCCTATGCAAAAAATGATACAGATTTTACTTCAAGAATTATAACTTCTTCACCTGACGTATCGGTTTCTACTAATCTTGGATCTTGGATTAATAGAAAAGGATTATTCAGTAGAAAAGATACTTCTGATACATTTAAAGATCGCAAAATACCATCAGCTCAAAAATGGATTTTTTCTCCAGACGGACAGCATATAGAGCTTGGTATTGCTGAAATGAATTTATTTATAATGCTTGGATCTGCTGGTCTTTCTCATGAATTATTTAATGAAAGATTGTTCCCAATAGGGACTGTATATGACCCATTCATTGCTAGAGGCTTAGATGCTTTGAATTATGCATGTTATCAAGATGCAAGATTTATAATTGTAGGAACTCCCTCTGGTGTTTCCCTAGCGCCAGAGGGTGGTGCACATCAATCTATAGGAACACCATTAACAGGGATTAGTCAGCCAGGCCTTTTAAGTTTTGAACCAGCGTTTGCAGATGAATTGTCAATAATCTTGAATTATAGTTTTAATTATTTGCAAGATGAAAATGGTGGTTCTGTTTATATAAGGTTGAGCACTAGATCTATAGATCAACCATTAAGAGAATTAACTAAAGATTTTAAAGAGCAAGTTTTAAAAGGAGGATATTGGTTGAAGAAACCTGGATCTAATCCAGAAATTATACTAGCTTATCAAGGTGTCATTGCTACAGAGATAATAGAAGCAGCCGCAATTTTAGGAGATAAATTCAGAGATATTGGAGTTTTAGCTATTACAAGTTCGGATAGAATGTTAGATGATTGGAAAAATAAACAATTATCTTCGCAACTAAATACAGAGGAATCTCATGTTGAAAATTTATTAAAAGAAATTCCAAGAGACACTAAAATTTTGACAGTAATTGATGGTCATCAATTAACATTATCTTGGTTAGGGTCTGTACTTGGTCACAAAGTAATACCTCTTGGAGTTGATCGTTTTGGACAAACTGGAAACATAAAAGAACTTTTGACAGAGTTTGCAATTGACTCTGGTAATATAAGTAACATAGGGTTTAAATTTGCCTAAGTTAGATTTGAAGATTATTATAATATTTTGAGCAAATATTAATCATCCAGAAGAAGCTAATACGTTTATTGTGGAGGAACATAATTATGAAAAGTTATCAGGTTATAGAATTTGGAGAACCTCTAGAATTAAGAGAGTATGAAAATCCACAACCTAAAGGAGATGAAGTCCTTGTAAAGATTACAGCTTGTGGTGTTTGTCACAGTGATCTTCATTTGGCAGATGGTTATTTTGATTTAGGAGATGGAAAAAAAATAACATTGGCTGACAGGGGTACAAAATTACCATTTACGCCAGGACACGAGATTACTGGAACTGTAGTAGCTTTAGGTGAGAATGTAAAAGATATTAAAATAGGGGATGCTGGAATAGTATTTCCATGGATCGGTTGTGGAAAATGTGCAGCTTGTTTAGAAAATAATGAAACATTATGCGAGGCTCCTAAATATTTAGGCGCTCGTCTTGATGGAGGTTATTCTGATCATATTATTGTACCTCATAGTAAATATATAGTTTCTTACGGTGATATGGATCCTGCGCAAGCAGCACCATACGCATGTTCAGGTCTAACCGCATTTAGTGCTCTAAAAAAAATTCCTACAACTTCAAAAGATGATTGGATTATTATTATTGGTGCAGGTGGTGTTGGTATAAATGGTATTTTATTATCTCCTGCAGTTCACAAAGCAAAAATTTTAGTAATAGATAATGATCCAGAAAAGAGGAAAAAAGCTATTGAAGCTGGTGCGAATGAAGCTTTTTCACCAGATGAAGAGACTGAAATTAGAAATAAAATTGGTATTGGTTCAGCAGCAGCAATAGACTTTGTTGGAAGACCAGAAACCTCAAACTTAGGTCTGACATTAGTAAAAAAAGGTGGAATGGTAATTGTGGTTGGTTTGTATGGTGGATCGTTAAGACTATCATTACCATTAGTACCAATGAGATCTATGACGCTTAGAGGTTCTTATGTGGGAGAGTTAAGTGAATTAAAAGAGCTTGTTAATATTATCAAATCTGGCAAAATAAAACTAATACCCGTAAAAAAACAAGGTTTAGAAACAGCAAATCAAGCAATGTCTGATTTAAGATCGGGCAAAGTTAATGGAAGAATAGTTCTGATTCCAGATTAAAAATCTAGAATTAAAAAAAAAGAGATTGAATTATGAGTGAAAAGAAAAATATAGTTGATGATCATCATCATTCACATGATCATGCGCATTCACATTTACCATCTGATCCTGAATTAAGAGTTAAAGCTGTAGAGACTTTGCTTTTAAACAAAGGTCTAATAGACTCTAAAACTTTAGATGAACTGATTGACACTTATGAGAATCGAATAGGACCTAAAAATGGTGCAAATGTAGTAGCTAAAGCTTGGGTAGATCCAGAGTATAAAAAAAGACTTTTGATTGACGCTACATCAGCAATTAGAGAATTGAGTTACCAAGGAAGACAAGGTGAGAATATGGTTGTTGTGGAAAACACACCTGAAATTCACAATGTAATAGTCTGTACATTGTGTAGTTGTTATCCATGGCCAGTTCTTGGTATTCCACCAACTTGGTATAAAAGTGACGAATATAGATCTAGAACAGTAAGAGAACCAAGGAAAGTTCTTTTAGAATTTGGTTTATCTTTAGGTCCTAAAGTTCAAATAAAGCTATGGGATTCTACCGCAGAAATAAGATATTTGGTATTGCCAATGAGACCTAAAGGTACTGAACATATGGGTGAAAGTGAACTTGCAGAGTTAGTTACTAGAAATTCAATGATAGGTACTGGATTGCCAAAGGAAATCAAATGAGCAGATTACATGATATGGGTGGCCGTTTTGGTGATGGATCAATTCCCGTCCCAAGGAATGATGAAAATGAAGTAGTTAATTTTGAACCAACTTTTAAATATGACTGGCATGCAAGAGCGTGGGCAATAACTCTTGCTGCTGGTGCTTTAGGAGAATGGAACATTGATGTAAGCCGTCATTATAGAGAATGTTTGCCACCAAAGGACTACATAAATTTTTCTTATTATGAAAAATGGTTGGCTGCCCTTGTTAATCTTCTAATAGATAAAGAACTGATTTCATTAAATGAATTAAAAGAATATGTTTCTGCAGCTAAAAATGGAACTATAGACAATATTATTGAAAAAGAAATAATACTTGATGAAAGAGCTTGGTTAGCTAAAGATGTACAAAAAACACTTGGTTGGGGAGGTCCCTCTATTAGAAATGTAAATGTAAGTCCTGTTTTTAATATAGGTGATAAAGTTATTACTCAAAATTATAGTCCAAACAAAGATATTAATGGTGGACACACACGTTTGCCAAAATATGCCATGGGAAGGGTTGGTTTAATCCATTCATATAACAATAATCACGTTTTCCCTGATAAAAATGCTCATGGTTTGGGAGAGAACCCTTTACCATTATATACCGTTGAGTTTAAATCTTTAGAGCTATGGGGAGAATTGGCTGAGAAACAAAATGACAGTATTCTTTTAGACTTATGGGAACCATATCTAAAACATTTTTCAAATTAATCTTAAAAAAAATGAATACTGATTATAATTTACCTTTCACTAATAAAACCGAAGATCAAATTGTTTTCCAAAATCCTTGGCATAGTCAATTATTTGCGATTACAGTTCAAATGTCAGAAAAAGGGAATTTTAGCTGGAAGGAGTTTGTAGAAGTTTTTGGAGAGTCACTTAAAAAACAAAGATCACCCTCATATAATTTAGATGGCAGTAATGATTATTTTTCTTGTTGGTTAAATGCACTTGAAGAAATCCTTATCATAAAGAAAATAAGTAATCAAAAGACTTTGATGCTATTAAAAGAAGATTGGACTCAAGCTTATTTATCTACACCTCATGGCAAACCGGTGAATATTAAAAATAGGAGTTTTTAAATGTCAATTACATGTAAAGCTGCGGTTATTAGAAATAACAAATTAACTGAACCATATAAGGATACAAAGCCCTTATCCATTGAGGAAATCAAAATTTCACCTCCTCTTGAAAATGAAGTTCTTGTGAAAGTTATGGGTGCAGGTCTTTGTCATTCTGATTTGTCAGTTATTAATGGATCCAGAGTCATGCCTTTACCACTAGTAATTGGTCATGAAGGTTCGGGTGAAGTAGTTGAATTAGGAAGTGCTGTAAAAGATATAAAAGTTGGAGATCATGTTGCTTTTCAATTCTCACCCTCTTGTGGGAGATGTAGAAGGTGTCTTGAAGGAAGACCTCAAGTATGTGAACTTGCAGCTGCAACAAAAGGTAAAGGTGATTTAATGTCAGGCGGAAGCAGATTGACAGATATGGAAGGGAATAGGCTTAATCACCATACTGGGATCTCATGTATGTCTCAATATAATGTAGTTGATAGAGGATCTGTAGTTGTAATAGACAAAGCCTTTAATATAGAAGATGCTGCTCTTTTTGGGTGTGCTGTTATGACAGGTGTTGGAGCTGTAATCAATACCGCTAGAATAAGACCAGGAGATTCGGTTGCCATTATTGGACTAGGAGGTGTAGGGCTAAATGGTATAATTGGTGCAAAGCTAGCAGGAGCTGAAACTATAATTGCAATTGATATAGACCCATCAAAATTCATAAGAGCAGAAGAACTTGGGGCAACACATTGTTTTGATAGTAGAAAAAACAATATGGTTGAAGAAATAAGAGACTTAACTAGTGGTGGTGTTGACTATGCTATTGATCTAGCTGGGGTAATTCAAGCCATGGATACTGCTTATCAAATCATAAGATATGGAGGATCTGTGGTTACTGCTGGTTTGTCTCCTATTAATACGAAATTTAGTTTTAACCATAGTGATCTAGTTGCACAGGAAAAATCAATTTTAGGAAGCTATATGGGTTCATGTGTTCCTGTAAGAGATGTCCCTAGATTTCTAAATTTATATAAACAAGGACGTCTACCAGTGAATAAACTGATAGATGGGAAAATTACTTTTGATAATTTGAATGAAGGTTTTGATAAATTGTCAAAAGGTGAAGTAGTTAGACAGATACTTATGCCTAACTCGTAGTTTTTATATCATTTTCCAATTTTTATAAAAAATACTTCTAGTATTTTTTAATAAAAAACCAACTGCTTTTAAAATTAATTTGATTATATTGTCAAAATGTGATGGCCTAATAATATCAATAAAAGCACAAAATCTTAAATCATCTTCTTCGTTAAAGCTTTGGTGTATCAAAGTATCATCAAAAATAAATAATGGATCAGACTTCCACTTATGAATTCTACCGTCAGCTTCAATAAATGAGCCTTCATTTTTTACTTTATTAAAATTATATAAAATCCGATAAGTCATTCTCAAAGGACCAAAATGTCTAGACGTTGAAGTCTTTTCTCTAAAAAGTGAAACACCAATTGTTTTTAGATACTTATATTCATTATTAAACTCTTCAATTGAATCGTCCAGTTCATACCCATACCATTTGTAAAATAACATACTTCTATTATCATTTGGATTTTCTTTAAATCTCTTAGCAATTTCTTTAGAGTTTTTATCAAATAATGAAATAACGTCATTGATTTCATTCTGATGACCTTGGGGAAGGTCTTCAATTTCATAGGTATGAAGATTTCTGTGAGACAAAAGATCAGATAAAAGATTTAATGGTGACAGTAAAAAAGTTAAGAATCCTTTTCCTATGAAATATTCTTTAATTAATTTTAGATCCATTGTTTTGTGTCTAGACACATCAATTAACCCACATAAAATCCAAAATGGAAATATTGCCCATACTCCAATATTCATAAAAAGGAAGATTGAACTTAGAATTAAAGGTATAAGTAAAATTAATTTAAAAACGCTATCCATCATAACTTTATTATTAATTTATATTAATAAATTCATAATCTATTATTTTAAATAATTTCTATCAACTTTTATTTAGATTGTTTGAAAAATAAAAATTTAATATTATGTTTATTAGTAACACTATTAGGGAATTAAAAAATGCCTAGCTTTGATATAGTAAGTAAAATAGATATGCCTTCAGTTCAAAATGGTTTAGATGGTGTAAAAAAAGAAATTAGCACTAGGTATGATTTTAAAGGAAGTATGTGCGAAGTAGAACAGCAAGAAGATAAAATTATAATTAGAGCTGATGACGATTTAAAAAGAAAGCAAGTTGAAGATCTAATTATCACACACCTTACTAGAAAAAAAGTAGATACAGGCGCTTTGGAATTTGAAAAACCAGAAGCTGCGTCAGGTAATTCCATTAGACAAGTTGTAATAATCAAACAAGGTATTGAAAGAGATGTGGCCCAAAAGATAGTAAAGGCAATTAAATCCTCAAAAAGTAAGGTACAAACATCTATACAAGGTGATGAAGTAAGAGTGTCTGGGAAAAAAAGAGATGATCTTCAAGCAGCAATTAAATTAATAAAAGAATTAAATATTAAGCACCCATTACAATATGAAAATTTTAGAGATTAGAATTTAATTATTTTTGCTCTTTGATCTCTACTACCCCATGAAGATGTATTCACAGCAGTAAAAAATTTAAGTAAATGGTTATTAAATAAATCTGGTTCTTCTAAATTGATTGTATGCCCTGTTTTAGGAACTATTAACAGACCGGCTGTCTTAATAGTCCTTTTCAAAAACAAACCTACCTCAAGACACATATCATCCTCGTCACCATTTATTATTAGCGTTGGACAAGTTATACCACTAATTGCTTCTTCTAAAGAATATAAGTTAGGTCTTTTATTTTGAACACCCAATAGAGTATTTGCGGAGCCGATAGGATCATGTTCAATTAGTTGGTCGTTAAATACTTGCCAACCTTTTGGATCTTTATTCTGAAACTGGACCCTAGAAGGGCCTAGGGCATATTCTGATCCAAATTTATCCATTCCCTCATTTAAAATAATTTTTGCACTATCTAATGATATATTAGAAAAGTCTGCTTCTTTATTAAAAGTAGTTTTGTCAGTTGGTATAGCGCCATATCCGCAACCAGCTATTACTAGACTTAAAACTCTATCCTGAGCATTCATGCCTAAATGAAGAGTTGCAAATCCTCCCATAGATAAACCAACAATATGAGCTTTTTCAATATTTAGATTATCCATTATACTCAAAATATCACGCCATGCTCTTTGCTGACTATAACTACTTTCATTTTCTGGAACATCTGATGGTGGGTATCCCCTAGCACAAAATGTTATACATTGATAATATCTAGAAAAATAATTAATTTGCGGTTCCCAACTTTTATAATCACCAGCAAATTCATGAACAAATATTATTGGTTCACCTTTACCAATGGACTCATAAAATAATTTTATATTATCATCAGTTTTTATAAATGACATTTATTGTTCCTCATTATAATCTAGTTAGAATATAATACTCAAAATCAATTCTAAAGTTATTGGTCTTTTAATATGGATATTTTTTACCATTTAAGTTCTGACATCATTGCAATTTTAATTACATTAAAGTTAGCTATAATTACTTGTTTCTTTCTTGCTTTAATAGGTACACCTTTAGCATATTTTTTAGCATTTAAGTCAAAAAAGACCAAACCATATATTGAAACAATAGTAACATTGCCACTTGTGTTACCACCTACAGTTATTGGCTTTTATCTAATTATATTTTTTAGTCCTGAAACAACACTAGGTAAAATTTTCATAATGTTAACAGGAGAACAATTAATTTTTTCATTTTACGGTTTAGTTCTGGCTTCTATAATTTATTCTCTCCCTTTTTGGGTTCAACCTCTTCAAGCTTCATTTGAAAAAATTGGAAGGGATACTATTTGGACATCTCATAGTTTAGGCGCTGGTTTGTTAGATACATTTTTTAATGTGATAATACCCTTATCTAAAAAAGGTTTTTTAACATCCTTCATAATTTCCTTTGCACACACCCTAGGTGAGTTCGGGATCGTTTTAATGGTAGGTGGTGGTATTCATGGTAAAACAAAGGTAATTGCTATTTCAATTTATGATCATGTTGAACAATTATCCTTTGATAAAGCACATATTTTAGCAGGTGGAATGTTAATTTTATCATTTATTATACTATTAACTCTGTTTCATTTTAACAAAAGAACAGTTGTAAGAGTAAAATAATGTCAAATTTGTCAGTTTTGTTAAAAGGAAAAATTGGAAGTTTATTTTTAAATTTTGAGCATACTTTTAAAAACGATGGGATAACTATCTTATGTGGTCCAAATGGGTCAGGTAAAACTACAATTATTTCAGTATTAGGTGGATTTATTAAAAATATAGAAACAAGAATTATTTTTAATGGAAATGAAATTAAGGACATAGATAAATATACTCACTACAAGAGGCCATTTGGAATAATGTTTCAAAATCCAATATTATTTGATCACTTAAATGTAGAGGAAAACCTTGATTTTGTTATAAAAAGGCAGAAATCAAAATCTCAAAATAAAATTTTAATAAGTAAAGAATATCTAATTAATCACCTTGAATTGACTTCCTTATTAAAGAGGTCACCTGAGAATTTGTCTGGTGGTGAAAAGCTAAGAGTGGTTCTAGCTAGAACAATTTTAAAACAACCTAATTATCTACTTTTAGACGAACCCATGTCAGATTTAGATCTAAAATATAAAGCTAAGTTATTAATTTTTTTAAAAGATTTTAATAAACAATTTAAAATACCAATTTTATACATTACCCATTCAATAGAAGAAATATCACAAATTGGAGATCAAATCGTATTAATCAAAGATGGCAAAAAAATTGATAGTGGTAGTGTTACAAATGTTCTTAATAGAAACTCATTTATAGATCTGATAGGGAAGTTTGAGATAAGTTCCCTATTAGAAGGAATAGTTGTTAATTACGATCAAATGCTGAACATCACAACTCTTGATTTGGATGGACAAAAATTGATTGTTCCAGGGTTACCTGGTAACTTAAAGAATATAGTAAGAGTTAGAATAAGGTCTAGAGATATACTTCTTTCACCTTCACGTTTAGAAACAAATATTACCGAAAATGAATTACAAGGTGTAATATCTTCAATTGAAATTGAAGATAATTCAGCATTTTCTGAATTAGTAATTAGATTAAAAAATTTAAAAAATAACGAAAAAATACAAAAAATTAGATCAAGGATAACAACTTATAATTTAAAAAAAATGAAATTATTAATAAATGATAGTGTATTTATTTATATCAGCTCAGTATCTATAGATAGACAAGCATATCAATCAACATAGATTGTTTAAACTCTTTCTATTATAATTGCACTGCCTTGACCAACGCCAACACACATTGTACATAATGCGTACTTTAAGTTTTTTTCAATTAATTCTTGAGTAGCAGTAAGGACTAATCTTGTTCCAGACATCCCAAGAGGATGGCCAAGAGCTATTGCTCCGCCATTGGGGTTTACTCTTTCATCGTCATCTTCAATACCAAGAGACCTTAAACTAGCCAGACCTTGTGCAGCAAATGCTTCATTTATTTCAATAATATCAATATCTTTAATTTTAATCCCAGCTATTTTAAGCGCTTTTAAAGAAGCTGGGACAGGCCCAATACCCATAAAGGCTGGCTCAACTCCAGAACTAGCTGCCGAAATTATTCTAGCTCTAACGGTCAAATGATTTCTTTTTACTCCTTCTTCACTTGCAATTATCATTGCTGCTGCACCATCGTTAACACCACTAGCATTTCCTGCAGTAACAGTACCATTATTTCTAAATGGTGTTGGGAGTGAAGAAAGTTTTTCAATTGATGTACTTCTAGGATGTTCATCATTTTCGAATATTATTACATCACCTTTTCTTTGTGGGATTTCTACAGGAGTAATCTCTTTAGCCAATCTTCCATTTTGAATTGCAGCTAGAGCCTTTATTTGACTGGAAAGAGCCATTTTGTCTTGGTCATCTCTGCTAACTTGATATTTTTCTGCAACGTTTTCTGCAGTTTCTGGCATTGAATCTATACCATAATTAGATTTCATTTTAGGGTTTACAAACCTCCAACCTATAGTTGTGTCATAAATTTCTGCATTCCTAGAAAATGGTGTATTAGCTTTAGGCATAACAAAAGGAGCTCGGCTCATACTTTCTGCACCTCCAGCAATAGTCATATCTGCTTCATTAGACTTAATCATGCGTGCTGCACTTGATATTGCTTCCATGCCTGAAGCACATAATCGGTTGAGTGTTATACCTGGAACTGTATTTGGAAGATCTGCCAAAAGTAGAGCCATTCTTGCAATATTACGATTATCTTCACCAGCTTGATTAGCATTACCATAAAAGACTTCTTCTAAGTTCTCCCAGTCAATTTTATCCAATTTTTTTTTCAGTGACATAAGTGGCAAAGCTGCAAGGTCGTCAGTTCTTACTGAAGACAAACTGCCCCCAAATTTACCGATCGGTGTTCTTGTTCCTTCACAAATAAATGCTTCTGACATAAAATTTCTCCTAGACAAATAAATTATTCAAAATATGTATAAATAGGTAAGTCATCTGGTTCCCATTTTTTGAATTTCTTCATTATAGATAAAAAGTCTTGACTATCAATGATTTGATTTATCCACTTGTTCAAAAAAATAAAATTTAATTTTTCAAACCACTCTTGATCAACATTTCTAAATTGTCTAACAAATGGAAATATAGCATAATCTAATAAAGTAAGATGTTCGCAATTGAGTGATGTGTTTTTTTTGAGGTAAAAATTTAATTTTTCAAGAAAGCACAAATTTTTATCTCTATATAAAAATTGATCAACCCCAGAAAATCTATTTGGATATTTATATTTATCTAAATTAGGTTTAAATTTATTTTCAAGATCATTTAAAAGTTTTGCAATCTCATGACTTGCTAGTTTTCCCTTATCAAGCCATTTATCTGGATCATTTCTATTTAAGGCCCAGTTAATTATATCCAAACTTTCTTCTAATATTTCACCGGAGTTTGTAATTAAAACTGGCACAGTCCCTTTTGGTGATGATTTTAAAAATTCAGATGGTTTTTCTTGTAATTTAATTTCTCTTACTTCAACCATTATCTGAGATGATCTAATTGCAAATCTTGTCCTCATTGCATAAGGACATCTTCTGAAAGTATATAAAATAGGATATTTAAAATTTGTTTCCATATTGGAGTCATTTTAAATAAATTTTACATATTATGAAATCCTTTTATTTTTGAAATTAAATTTAAATAAAAAAACTCACTTTTGGGGTTTTACATCTTCAGAATTAAAGAATTCATCATTATCAATATGACCTTGTTTTGTAAGCTGATAAACGGTGTTCCAAAGTGATGGCGGATAATTTTGTCTAATATTTTTAATCATATGAAGTATATGTTTTTCTTCAAAAATATTTTCATTTTTTGACTTTCTAACTTTTTCAAGTGGAAAGGGAACAATCTGTGCCATCTATATTTCTCCTGTAATATGTATGGAATTTGCAAATAGCTTGCCGATTTTAATTATTAAATAAATAAATTTAATAATTTTTTTAAAATTAATGTATAAATATAAATATAAGAGGATAAATAATGACAGACTTTAAGTTTCTTCGATCAACTAAAATAGTTGCAACAATTGGTACAGCAACAAATGACCCAGCCATTATTAAAAAATTAATAAAAACTGGTGTAAATGTTTTTCGTTTAAATTTTAGTCATGGAAATCATGGAGACCACTTAAAAAAAATTACCTACATTAGGTCAGCAGAAAAAGAAATGAACTCTAATGTTGCAATTCTTGCTGATCTTCAAGGACCAAAATTTAGAATTGGAACAGTAAAAAATGAATCAAAAGTGATCAGGGGAAGTAATTTCATTTTTGATAAAGATCCAGAAATTGGAGATTTTAACAGAGTAAATTTACCACATGAAGAAATTTTTAGAAGTTTGTCAATTGGCTCGAATATTCTCATGGATGATGGAAAGTTAAAATTTAAAGTGAAAGATATATCAAAAAATGAAATAAAAACTGAAGTCGTAGTAGGAGGAGTTATTAAAAGCAATAAAGGTATAAACCTTCCGGATGTTGTGCTAGAAACAAGTTCTTTAACCTCCAAGGATATTGAAGATCTCAAATTTATATTAAATCGAGAAATTGATTGGATAGCTCTTTCATTTGTTCAGAAATTAAAAGATGTAAAAGAAGTAAAAAAATATATTGGTGATAAAGCAGGTGTAATTGCAAAAATAGAAAAGCCATCTGCTTTAAAAGAATTAAATAAAATAATTGAAGCTTGCGATGGTATAATGGTCGCAAGAGGTGATTTAGGAGTTGAATTACCGCCTGAAGAAGTTCCAGGTATACAAAAGGAAATTATTCTTAAATGTAGACAAGCAGGTAAGCCAGTTATCGTTGCTACGCAAATGCTGGAATCTATGATTGAAACACCATCACCAACACGAGCAGAGGCCTCAGATGTTGCTACAGCTGTTTTTGACGGTGCAGATGCAGTTATGCTATCTGCAGAAACCGCTGTTGGTTCTTATCCTCTTGAAACAGTGAACATTATGGATAGAATAATTACATCAGCTGAAAACCATATCAAAATGCATCCAGGTGATGGCCCACAAAATTTAAAAAGAGAAAACTTTATTTATAATGCTGTGTCACGTTCTGCTGTGAGTTTGGCTGAATCAGTAAATGCAAAAGCTGTAGTTGCCTTTACAGCATCTGGAAATACTGCTTATAGAATGTCCAGAGAACGCTCAAACCTATTATTAGTAGTTATGACACCTGAAATTAATGTAAAGAGGAAGCTATCTCTATTATGGGGAGCTTGTCCTTTTTTTAGTAAAGTTCAAGGTTATGAAGCAGCAATACAAGAGGCAAGGGAAATTATAAAAGTTAAAAATTTTGCAAAAGAAGGTGATACAATAGTGGTGGTAGCTGGTATGCCTTTTGGAATATCTGGTTCAACAAATTCAATTAGAGTTGTTGAAATTTAATTTTATTTTTTACCAAGCCTAACTGATATCATTTTATCTGGATTGTTTGGAGGTTCACCTATTGCTAGGTTTTCGACAGCTTCCATGCCAGAAATTACCTGACCCCACACTGTATACTGGCCTGTCAGATGACCACATCCATCAAAACATATGAAAAACTGGCTGTCACCACTGTCTGGGTTCATAGATCTTGCCATTCCAACAGTTCCATACTTGTATTTGTAATCTGAGAACTCAGCCTTTAAATTCTTCCCAGATCCACCTGTACCATTACCATCAGGATCACCTGTCTGAGCCATAAAGCCTTCTATAACTCTATGAAAAATTATCCCATCGTAAAATCTTTGTTTAACTAATTCTTTAATTCTTTTAACGTGGTTAGGTGCAATTTTTGGTAAAGTCTCAATCACAACTTTACCCTTAGATGTTTCAATTGTTATAAATTTACTTGAACTTGCAGTTGCTTTTTTTGCTGGTTTTACCATTGTTACACACATTATCCCTAAAAAAATAATAAATAATCTTTTATACATAAATCACTCTTAAACTTTTTAATATACGTATAAAGTTAGTTTAGTTAAAATCAACTATTATTTTAAACAAGTGTATCGATTTGATCATCAGTAAGATTTCCAGGCACTATTGTAATGGGTACTCTGCACTCATTGCTACCTTTATTTATTACATAGTTTATCAATGGACCAGGATTCCCATGTTCTGTTGAAACTCCTAAAACTAAAACTCTTATAGCTTTTTCTTTATCGATTAAATTAAAGAGTTCTTCATGAAGAATTCCTTTTCGAACAAATGTTCTAGGTTTAGGTGCCCCCAGCTTTTCACAATATTCACTTAATTCTAGAAGTAATTTTTTACTAGCTTGTTCAGCCTCTGCTTCCATAATTTCAGTAACACCACCCCAAAGCTGTCCTTCAATAGGTTCTATGCATCTAAATAATGCAACCTCTCCATTAGCTGTCGCGGCTCTTCTTGCAGCATAATAAAGAGCTTGATGTAATTCCTTACTATCATCTGCTACAACTAAGAATAGTCTGTTCCTTGGTTTTGAAATTTTTGGCTTATTATTTAAATTTTTATCAGTCATTAATTCCTCATCAAACTTTTCTAAAAATTAGATTAGATCCCCAACCAATCAAAACTGCCAACAAAACTGCAAAGATACCATATAATGTAGAGTAATTTTGAGCTATATCATAAATTTCTGCACTAATACCTGATTTTGAAACATTGATTGAATTAATTTGTTGTGACACAAGTTTACTATTACGATAATGTAAAATCTTAACTTCAAACTGACCAGTAATAACATTTGATGGTAATTCTAGATAAGATCTAAAAAGAGAATCTTTATTTAAAGTTACAGAGTTTTCATTTATACTCCACAAATTTGATTTCAACATATTTCTAGTAAGTGCTTGTCTCCAGTTTCCTTCATTTTCAACTTTAATACCTGGTTGAATCCGAATTTTTAAATTGTTTAAACCAATTTCAGATAGCTTTTGAGTTTTTTTATTAAGTATAACATCAATTTTTCTATTAGATGAAATACTTAAATATTTAGGAGTATTTATATAATTTACTTTTTTTGTATTTACCCAGACACCAAGTATTTTTTCTTTTTTTTGAACCGTTACTAATCCTTTGGGTCCTGTAACAATTACAATTATATCATCGCCTTTTTTACCATCATAGGCACCAAATAAAAGTATCTTAGCGCCTTGAAAATCTGTTGCAATTTTAACATTTTCTTGTGATAAATCTGCAACTATTTGGTTTTGTGCAAATGTATTAGATGTCAGAATAAAAGCTAAAAAAATTAAATTTATATGAAAAAAAAAATTCATTTAAGCTTACCTACTAATTATTACTGAAAAAAGATCAGAAGGAACAGTAACTAAATCAATTAAAAGCTTTAAGCTCACTAAAATAATTATAGAAGATAATATCAACCTTAAATATTCGCCTCTTAAAATATTTGTAAACCTCGAACCTAATTGGACACCTATTACCGAACCTAACAATAAAATTGTCGCAAGTACTATATCAACAGTTTGATTTTGAGATGCTTGTAAAATAGTTGTGTTTGCAGCAACAAAAATAATTTGAAATAAAGATGTGCCTACTACTAGAGATGTTGGCATACCCAAGAGATATATCATTGCGGGCACTATGATAAAACCACCACCAATACCCATCAAAGCAGCAAGAATACCAACTATAACCCCGATTAAAATAGGTAATAAAATTGATATATATAATTTTGATTTCCTGAACCTAATTTTAAAAGGTAAACCGTGAAGCCAATTATGTTGATGAAGCTTACCCCTTGTAACTTTACCTTTTCTTGTTCGTAAGATTAATCTAAGTGACTCTGAAAACATCAAGGTTCCAATAAGAGTTAAAAAAATTACGTAGGATGATTTGATTACAAAGTCTAATTGTCCAATTTTACCTAAAAAATTGAATAAGATGACACCTATTGAAGAGCCTACAATACCTCCAAGCAGTAAAACTGTGCCCATTTTAAAATCAACATTACTTCTTTTCCAATGAGATAAAACACCTGAAACCGAAGGTGCAACCAACTGGTTCGCAACAGAAGCTACCGCCACAGGAGGTGGTATACCTAAAAACATCATAAGTGGTGTTAAAAGAAATCCTCCACCTACCCCAACGAGTCCCATTATAAGACCAAGAAAAGCTCCAATACCCAAAATTGCTAAAGAATGTATTGGTTGTTCTGCTATAGGTAAATATATATACATAAAATTTTCAATTTTGTTTCTTTAATCATGATAATACATTATTAATATTTAAAAAATAATTATTTGAACTTAAAATATGATAAATATTGTATCTAAGACTGATCTTGTAACATGTATCAATAAAGTTAGAAATGCAGGTGATAAAGAGCGATCAAATTATAAATATAAGCAAGCAAGTGTTTTAGTATTATTCATTAATGATGAAATAAAAAAAAACAGTTCAATTCTAATGATTAAGAGAAGAGATAATTTAAGAAAACATGCAGGTCAAATAGCTTTCCCAGGTGGAAAAAAAGAAAAAGAAGATTTAAATTTAGAAGAAACAGCAAAGAGAGAAACTGAAGAAGAAATAAATATTTCTAGTGAGCAATATAATGTAGTTGGAAGTTTCCCAAAATTTTTTACTGGGACAGGTTACGTTGTTACACCATTTCTGGGTATTATTAAATCTGATTCAAATTGGAAAAAAGTGCTAAAACCAAATCTAAGTGAGGTGGAACAAATTTTTTTCCCGTCTATTAATTATCTATTATCACCAAAATATCATTTAAGAGAAAAACTTCCACTTAACTCAAGCATGTCCATGACATGGATAATTAACTATAATAATAAAAATATTTGGGGGTTAACAGCAAGGATATTAGTGACTATATCTGCAGGATTAGGTTTGAGGGAGTTTCCGCCGTGCGACGATATTTAATTATACTTTTAGCAATAATATTTTCTATAGGTCTTTTTTTCTTAACAAAATATATTCTAAACAAACTAACAAAAAATAATCAAATTTTTTACTCAACATTAGTTAGTATTGTGGGTTTTTGTGTTTTTGTTTTATCATGTTTTACGTACTTAGAATTAGATTCTTTTGATCCAAGTTACTCTTATCAACCACCCTCAATAATTGATGGAAAAGTTAAAGATGGTAATTTTTCCAAGTAAAGAGGAATTTGAATAATAAAAAATAAATTTATAAATTTTTTTAAAATAGATCAGAATATTGAAGTTATTTTTAATCTTGCAGAGAGTATTGGTGTTAAAATTTGGATTGTTGGTGGGGCTTTAAGAGATTACCTGACTAATGAAATAGTAACTGACATTGATTTTGTAATAAATGAAGATATAAAAAAATTCGTAAAAAAAATAAGTAAAAATAATATAGTTGTTAAAGACTATTACATAAAATATAAAACTATATCACTTATAATTAATAAAAAAGAATATCATGTAACTAGCCTCAGAAAGGATCTAATTTCTTATGGAAGATCTGCATTAGTTGATACTGCTGCCAGTTTGAACGATGATGTCAAAAGAAGAGATTTTACTATTAATAGCTTATATTTAGACTCTAAAGGAAATTTAACTGATTTTTTTAATGGAGAAAATGATCTAATTAAAAGAAAGCTTATTTTCATAGGTAACCCTTTAGAGAGAATTAAAGAAGATTATTTAAGAATTATAAGATTTTGTCGTTTTTCTGGAAGTTTTGACAACAAAATGTCAGAAAATCTCAAAAAAGAAATTATTTTAAGAGTTCCCAAAATCATTAATTTATCCAACAAGAGAATTAGGGATGAGATAGATAAAATCTTATTAACTAAGAATTGTTATAAATGTTTTTTAATGATGACAAAATTAACTTTAGACAAATATCTTCTGATTTCTAAAAATAACTATAGAAGATCTGAGATATCCTCTGGATTTATACTAAAAAATTTTGGAATAATTGATTTTATTAAATTAAATGCAATAACTCTGGTACAAAATGAAAAATTAGATTTAATTTCTGTGATAATGGTTCATTTATATGGAGATCATTGTATTGATAAAATAATTAACAGGTTTGATTTAAATAAAAGAAAAATTAAGTTTTTACATTTTATTAAACAAATAATTAATTTAAAAATTAACATTAAAAATAATTATTTGGAGTCACACGTAGTTGGAAATAAACGAATGTATATCTTTCAATTAATTTGGCAACTTAGGTGTGGTATAAATTCAAAAAAACAAGGATTATTTAATAAAGATAGAATTCCATTTAATTGGTATAAACTTGCATTATTACATATTCTGCCATTTGAAAAAATAAAAGACATTGATTTTTTTGAAATAAAGTGGCCTATATTTCCATTAGTTAGAGAAGAAATAGTAAAATCAAAAAAAACAATTACAAATGATCAGGTCAAAAGATTATTTTTCCAAGCCGAAGATTTTTGGGTAAATAATAATTTTCAAAGTTCACCAAAAGAAATTTCAAATTTCTTAGAACAAAGTTAAGAAGTTAAAAATATGTCTGTAAAAAATGAAATGATTAAAAATTTACATAAAAAAAAATGTTTGGACAATTTTCAAACACTGCAAAACAAAAAAGAATTAGCTAGTTCGTGGTTTAAAGAGCTTCGTGATAAAATTTGTAATTCTTTTGAAGATATTGAAAATAAAAAAATAAATAAGAAACAGAAAGTAACCTTTGATCAAAAAAACTGGAAAAGAGATGGAGGAGGCGGAGGATTAATATCAATTATGCGCGGTAACGTTTTTGAAAAGGTTGGCGTTAATATCTCAACTGTGCATGGTGAATTCTCTAATGAGTTTAGACAACAAATACCTGGAGCAGAAGAGAATGGTTTATTTTGGGCATCAGGTATTTCTGTAGTCTCTCATATGTGTAATCCACATGTTCCAGCAGCCCATATGAACACAAGAATGCTTGTAACGGGAAAAGGTAATAAAAAAAAAATTTGGTTTGGTGGGGGGGGTGATCTTACCCCAACTTTCAAGGACATAAAATCATCAAATATATTTCATCAAGAACTAAAAAATACATGTGATAAATATGATGAATCTTATTATCCTAGATTTAAGAGTTGGTGTGATGAATACTTTTATTTACCTCACAGAGGAGAGCCTCGTGGTGTGGGAGGAATTTTTCTTGATTATCTTTGCAACGAAGACTGGGAAAGAGATTTATCTTTCATAAAAGATATTGGTTCAACATTCTTAAACTCTTATTTGAAGATTATTAAAAGCAGATCGAGTAAAGCATTTAACCAGCAAGAAAGAGACTTTCAGTTAATCAAAAGAGGTCGCTATGTGGAGTTTAATTTATTATATGACAGAGGCACAATTTTTGGGTTAAAAACTGGTGGAAATACCGAAGCAGTATTAATGAGTTTGCCTCCAAAAGTAAGTTGGTATTAAATTCTTAAAACAAATTAATTCTTTTTTAGAATCATTTTAAAAAACACTGGAATTTTTTTTCTACAATGTTATATAAATATTATATTTATAAAGTGAGATAAATGCCTACATATTCTAAATCAAAAAATAATAAAGACGGTAAAAGAGATTTCTTAATAATTTCAACCTATGCCATGGCTGGCATTGGTGCTGCGTCTGTTGCTTGGCCTTTAATTGATCAAATGAACCCCGCAGCAGATACCTTGGCACTGGCATCCACCGAGGTAGATTTGTCCTCGTTAGAAGAAGGTCAAGCCATAACTGTAACATGGAGAGGTAAGCCTGTATTTGTTCGTCATAGAACACCCGAAGAAATTAAGTTAGCTAAAGAAGTTTCTTTAGATGAAATGAGGCACCCTGAAACAGATGAGGAAAGAGTTCCTAACGAAAAATTTATTGTATTAGTAGGTGTTTGTACACATTTAGGTTGTGTTCCGCTTGGTCAAAAATCTGGAGATGTAAAAGGACAGTATGGTGGATGGTTTTGTCCTTGTCATGGTTCTCACTATGACCATTCAGGTAGAATTAGAAAGGGGCCAGCACCGACTAATCTAGAAGTTCCATCATACAAGTTTTTGTCTGATAACATTATTAAAATTGGTTAACTTTTTTATTTTAGGAGTAATAATTGTCAAAGTCTAAGTTTAAAAACCCAGTAGTTAAATGGATCGATCATAGATTACCTGTGTTTTCTTTTATGGATCATGAACTTAATCATTATCCAACACCAAAAAATCTAAATTATTTTTGGAATTTTGGTTCTCTAGCGGGTTTTGCTCTTGTAGCTATGATAGTAACTGGAATTGTTTTGTCCATGAACTACACAGCTCACGTTGATTATGCTTTTGATTCCGTTGAAAGAATTATGAGAGATGTAAATCATGGATGGCTAATAAGATATATTCATATGAATGGGGCTAGCTTTTTCTTTATTGTTGTTTATATCCATATTTTTCGAGGATTATATTATGGTTCCTATAAAGCTCCTAGAGAGCTTTTATGGATATTAGGAGTTTTAATACTTTTATTAATGATGGCTACAGCATTCATGGGATACGTTCTACCATGGGGACAAATGAGCTTCTGGGGAGCCACAGTTATCACAAACTTATTTTCAGCTATACCACTTGTTGGAGAGAATATTGTAACATGGCTATGGGGTGGTTTTTCTGTTGATAATTCTACTTTAAATAGATTTTTTTCACTTCATTTTGTTTTACCTTTTGTCATCGTTGGTGTTGTAATTCTTCATTTGGTTGCATTGCATCGCTTTGGCTCTAATAATCCAATTGGTATTGATGTTAAAGGAACTCAGGATACAGTTCCTTTTAGCCCTTACTATACAATAAAAGATTTGTTTGGATTAAGTGTATTTTTATCTTTTTTTGCTGCAGCGGTATTTTTCTTTCCTAATTTTATGGGTCATCCAGATAATTACATTGAAGCAAATCCAATGGTAACACCAGCTCATATTGTCCCAGAATGGTATTTTCTTCCTTTCTATGCAATACTTAGGGCAATTCCAGACAAGCTTGGTGGTGTACTTTTTATGTTTGGTGCAATAGCAGTTTTGTTTATTTTACCATGGTTAGACAGATCATCAGTTAGATCGTCTCAATTTAGACCTATATATAAAATTTTCTTTTGGATACTTTTATTAGATTGTATTTTGTTAGGCTATTTAGGTGCAATGCCCGCAGAAGGTATTTATGTAATACTGTCAAGGATAGCAACAGCTTACTACTTTTTTCACTTCCTAATTTTATTTCCGTTGTTGCCCTACATAGAAAAAACAAAACCACTTCCAATTTCTATATCTGAACCAATTTTGGGTGGAGGATCAACCGCTTCAGCTTTTGCGGTGAGGGAGAAAAAATAGATGATCAATCACTCATCAAGTTTTTTCTCCAACAATATTGTAAAACTTTACCTAGGTTTGTTAATAATCTTTTCATCTAATCTCTCATTTGCTGCAGGTGATAAAATAAGCTACCCACAATTAAATTGGTCCTTCTCTGGAATTTTGGGTACTTTTGATAGGGCATCACAGCAGAGGGGGCTTCAAGTTTATAAAGAGGTGTGTTCAGGGTGTCATGGAATGAGACTTTTAGCATATAGAAATCTAAAAGCTATTGGTTATAATGAGGATGAGATCAAAGCATTTGCATCAGAAAATAGCGTTAATACAATTAACGATGATGGTGAAGTGGTTGAAAGACCAGCTAGACCGAGTGATAAATTTGTATCTCCATATCCTAATGATAAAGCTGCAAGAGCTGCAAATGGAGGGGCCTATCCACCAGATCTATCATTAATTGTCAAAGCTAGACCTGATGGTGCAAATTACTTACATGCTCTATTAACGGGTTACATAGATGCTCCTGCAGACCAAAAAGTTCCTGATGGCATGTATTATAATAAATATTATTCAGGAAATTTGATTGGTATGCCTCAACCCCTTTACGATGATGGAGTTGAATATGCCGATGGGACTAAAGCTACACCTGATCAAATGGCAAAAGACGTCACAGCTTTCCTTGCATGGGCTTCTGAGCCTGAGATGGAAGATAGGAAGCGATTGGGCATATCAGTCATGCTATTCTTGTTATTACTTACTGCTTTATCTTATTTTGCCATGAAGCAGATTTGGGCTCCTATAAAAAATCAATAATTTAAGTTAAATTTTCTTCTAAAAATTTTAATGTTCTATCAAGTGCAATTCTTGCACAGGTCTTATTATATTGACTTCTATGGTCACAATTAAAACCATGGTCAGCAGGATATGTGTATGTATGAACTTCAGGTCTTTTTTTCTCAAAAATTTTAACATCTTTTATTGGTATTCCCTTATCAAGTTCACCAAAATGGGTTAAAACATTGCATTTTGGTTTTAAATCTCTAAGTTTTGGAATATCCCCACCATAGTAGCAAACAGAAGCTGAGAGGTTGGAAGCCTCACATCCAACTCTCCAAGATAATGATCCACCCCAGCAATATCCTATTGCACCCACTTTCCCAGCTGAGGATACTACAGAAATACTAGCCTCTATATCTTTTAAGGCGTTATCATCACACAATGCTTTTAAGTCTCTTCCTTTAGATACACCTTTTTTGTCATAATTTAGAGTTATATTTTTCTCAATTCTGTCAAACAATGAAGGTGCAATGCATAAATAACCTTTGCTAGCGTATAAGTCTGTTACTTCTTTGATATGAGTGTTTACACCAAAAATTTCTTGTATAATTACAACTCCTGCTTTTGGTTTCCCCGAAGGTTGAGAAATATAAGCTGAGAATTGATGATTATCTTTTGCTGTAATTTCTATAAAATCATTCATAACTTAGCTCCAATCAAACATTAAATCTAAAATGAAATACATCTCCATCTTTAACTATATAATCTGCACCCTCGACTCTCATACGTCCAGCATCTTTTGCTGCTTGCTCGCTTTTGTAACTTAAATAATCATCATAAGATATTGTTTCGGCGCGAATAAATCCCTTTTGAAAATCTGTATGAATTATACCGGCAGCTTCTGGTGCAGTTGAGTTGTTTTTTATTGTCCATGCTCTTGTTTCTTTTGGCCCAACTGTAAAAAATGTGATTAGATCAAGAAGGCTGAATCCTGTTCTTATTAATCTGTTCAGTCCAGACTCTTCCAAATTTAAATCTTTGA
This sequence comes from uncultured SAR116 cluster alpha proteobacterium, assembly GCA_902595515.1. Classification (GTDB taxonomy): domain Bacteria; phylum Pseudomonadota; class Alphaproteobacteria; order Puniceispirillales; family Marisalimonadaceae; genus Marisalimonas. Next base: position 57,640 of record CACJQK010000001.1, on the reverse strand, counting down.
GAAATTCTTTCTTTTCAGTTTCTTCTAAAATTGCGATTTCAGATTCTATAGAACCTGAAATTATTATAGCATCACAGTTTTCAGTTTTAGCTTTATTAAATATTTTTTTAGTAAAGTTATTTCCATCGGAGGCATCATCTTCACTTACGTTGCATGCATAAAGAACTGGCTTTGATGTGAGTAGATTAAAAGTTTTTATTCTTTTCTTTTCTACATCCGTTAATTTTGCCAAACGAAGTTGAATGCCATCAGATAAAAATTCAATTAATTTTCTCATTAGTACTAAATCATTTTTAGCGTCTATATCATTTGATTTTGCTTTTTTTAACAAATTTTGAGTTTGTCTTTCTAAACTTTCTAAATCAGCTAACATTAATTCAGTATCTATGGTTTCTGTATCTCTTATAGGGTTTATTGTATTATCTACATGTGTTATGTCGGTATTTTCAAAGCATCTAACCACATGTATAATTGCATCAACTTCTCTTATATGAGATAAAAATTTATTCCCTAATCCTTCCCCTTTACTAGCACCACTTACAAGTCCAGCAATATCTACAAATTGCATCTGTGCAGGAATAGTTTTTTGAGATTTAGCTAAATTAGAGAGTAAATTTAATCTTTTATCAGGAACTGATACAATGCCAGAATTAGGTTCAATCGTACAAAAAGGATAATTTGCAGCCTCTGCTGATGAGGTTTCTGTCAGAGCATTAAATAAGGTAGATTTCCCTACATTTGGTAAGCCTACAATGCCACATTTAAAACCCATTTATGCACCTACACATTTTTACCACAAAAACCATTTTTACTATTAATTAAAGATATAACCATTTCAGAAACGTAATTAATTGTGTTATCAAGCCATTTATCTTTTTCATTAGATGTGAAGTCAGAAAGCACCCAATTTGATATGTTTTCATCAATATTTTCTTCATATATTTTTGATGGTCGAGATACCCCAACCCTAACTCTGTTATAGTTTTTACCAATCATTTTATCTATATTCTTCAGGCCATTGTGTCCATTATGACCCCCCCCATTTTTTACTTTAACACGCCCTTGATCTAGGTCTATCTCATCATGTATTACATAGATATTATTTATATCAATATTGTAAAAGCTTTTAATTTCTTTTAGGGCTATACCTGAATTATTCATGTATGTAGTTGGTTTAAGTAAAAACAATATGTTTTTGTTTAACTCAGATTTAGAAAATTCAGATTTAAATTTTTTTGAGAATTCAGGAAAATCATACACTTCTCTGATATTGTCTATAATTTTATAACCAATATTATGCCTATTATTTCTGTAAAATATACCAGGATTACCTAAACCAACTATTAAAAACATTTCAAAAGTTAAAACTCAATTTTTTTTAATAATGTTTTTAACTATCATTTTTATCTTCATCAGTATCTTCAGAAGTTTCATCAGTTGTTCCAGTTTCTTCCTCTTCTTCGGAATCGCCTAAACCACCTCTTGGTGCAGCAATAGTAGCAACAGTAAAATCTCTATCTGTTATAGTTGGCGTACAACCATCAGGAAGTTTAATTGCACTAATATGAATAGTATGCCCAACATTAAGACCTTCTAAATCCACTGTTATTTTTTCAGGAATAGAAATAGCAGGACAATTCAATTCAACCTGTGCTCTAACAACGTTAAGCACTCCACCTAGTTTCAAACCTGTACATTTGTCTTCATTTAAGAATTCAACATTAATTCCTACAGCAACTGTAGCATTTTCTGTAACTCTTAGAAAATCAACATGCTCAGCCTCTTCTGAAACTGGGTGTTGTTGAATATCACGAGGCAATACGAAATGTGTCTCATTATTAACTTCAATATTCATTAATTGACTAAATATACCAGGCTTATGCATTAGCTGACGCCATTTGTTGGCATCTAATGTAATAGGGATTGGTGATTGTTTATTACCATAAATAACTGCAGGAACTAAACCTGCACGCCTTGCTGCTCTGGCAGACCCCTTACCAACCTCACTACGAGCTTCAGCTTTAATATCAATAGTTTGCATTAATTTTCTCCTTAAAATTCTCTTTCGCCTCCAGGGGTGCAAAAGAATACAGCATACATAACCTTTTAATAAAAAAAATTAAAGTAAATAATGTAAATCTATTCAAAAAGACTAGAAACAGATTGTTCCATATGAACTCTACGTATGGCTTCCCCAATTATGGGGGCAATGGAGATTTGCCTTATATTATTAGACATATTTACTGCTTCAGTCGCTTTAATTGAGTTTGTCGTTACAAGAGAACTCAAAGGAGAATTAGAGATATTACTTACTGCAGAGCCAGATAGAACGCCATGAGTAACGTATGCATCTACACTAATTGCGCCTACGTCCATAAGCGCTCGCGCGGCATTGCATATTGTACCTCCAGAATCAATTATGTCATCTACTATGATACAGTGTTGATTAGACACATCTCCAATAATATTCATAACTTCAGATGATCCAGGTTTTTCTCTTCTTTTATCAATAATGGCTAAATTAGAATTGATTCGCCTAGCATAAGCCCTAGCTCTTACAACGCCACCTATATCTGGAGAAACTATAACTACAGGTTTATTCTTATATTCCTCTTCTATATCTTTGACAAAAACTGGAGCTGCAAATAAGTTATCAGTAGGTATATCAAAAAATCCTTGTATTTGACCTGCATGAAGATCCATCGTAAGAATTCTATCAGCTCCTGCTTTAGTTATTAGATTGGCAACTAATTTTGCAGAAATTGGTGTTCTTGGACCAGATTTCCTATCTTGTCTAGCATATCCATAGTATGGAATAACAGCTGTTATTCTTCTAGCACTTGCTCTTCTAAGTGCATCTAGGGAAACTAGTAATTCCATTAAATTATCATTTGCTGGGTAAGAAGTAGATTGCACAACAAACATATCCTCACCTCTAACATTTTCTTGAACTTCAACAAAAACTTCCATATCAGAGAATCTTTTAACTTCTGCTTTTACAAGTCTTGTATTAAGTGTTTGGGAAATACTTTCTGCTAAATTAATATTTGAGTTGCAAGACAGTATTTTCATTAAATATTTTCCCAAAATAATTTAAGATATTTAATAGCAGTCTAGTTAAAGTTATAGCAAGAAAAAATTGAGTTTGTTTATATAAATAATAAAAGAAATAAACCTAAAAACATAACAAACGAAAAAATTATTAAATGTGGCATTTTGTTAACTAATCAATCCTATTACAGAGATATGTCTACCAGTTATAGCTTGCTTAGGAAAATTTTTTTGACTTGATTTTCTATGACTAAAGAACAAATCAGATTTTTCGTAAGTGTTCATATAAATGTCCCCAAAATTATTAATTCCTGAATATTTTAAACTTTCCTTAATCAGCAAAGGTAGATCAAATAGATACTTGTTCTTATTTACTTGAAACAATATAGAATGATTTTTTTTGTAAAATTTAGTTTCTTTTACTAGTAAGACCACATCTTTTTTAATTTCATAAGATTCTTTTTGAATTGTAGGCCCTATTATAGAAATAACATTATTTCGTCTTGCCCCTAGATCTTCCATACTACTAACTGTAGCTTCAATGATTCCGCTAATTGCTCCTCGCCAACCAGCATGACAGGCACCAATAATTTTTGAACTTTTGTCATAAAATAAAATTGGTGCACAATCAGCACCTAAGATTGATAATCCAATACCCTTTAATTTTGTTACTAATCCATCTCCAGCAATATTATTAATTTGGTCATCTTTACTATTAACTACAAAAACTTTAGATGAATGAATTTGATTTAATTTTATTAATTTTTCTAATTTTAGTTCATTACATACTAATTTTAAATTTTCATTAACATTAGACTCATCATCCCCTACGTTAAAACTACAATTAAGCGAATCATAAGGAAATTTAGAGTACCCACCTTTTTTTGTAAAAAATCCATAACTAACATCATTAAATTCTAATTTCGGATGATGTATTTTTTTTGTAGTCATTATTAACATTTCTTTATTATATAAAGTGAAAATTAAATTAATAATTTATTTTTTTATTAAAAAAAATAATTATGAAATATAAACCGCAAATTATCATTGGTAATGATAAAATTTGTCCCATTGAAAAGTTGAAATAAAATAAACCAATGTGTTCATCAGGTTCTCTAAAATATTCTATAGAAAACCTAAAAATTCCATATAAAAATATAAATGACGCAGTCAAACACCCCTTCTTTTGAAAAATATCAGATCTATTCATTAATAAAATCATAATCAAAAATAAAATCAATCCTTCAAAAATAGCCTCATATAATTGACTAGGGTGTCTAGGAAGACTTCCACCATTTGGAAATACCATACCAAAATGATGATTAGTTACTCTTCCAAAAAGTTCACCATTGATAAAATTTGCTATTCTTCCAAAAAAAAGACCAATTGGGGAAACTATCGAGATTAGATCAGAAAAAATAGTTATTGGAATTTTTGAAGTTTTACTAGAATAAATGATAGCTAGTATCACGCCAATTAAACCTCCATGAAATGACATGCCACCATTCCATATTTTTAAAATATCCCACAAATTATTTAAATAATATTCAGGATTATAGAATATTACATAACCTAGTCTCCCACCTAATATAATTCCAATCATACAATTACTAATTAGGTCACTTATTATTTTATTACAAATATCAATTTTTTTTACTTTGATTATTTTTAGTATAAAATACCAACTTAATAAAATGCCCATAACATATGAAAGAGCATACCAACTAATTTTAATTAATCCTAAATCTATAGCTATTGGATTTATATTTGGAAATTGAAACATTTTAAACAACTACAATATGATTTTAACAATTAATAAAAATATCTTATAATAAACTAATATTAGATATATAAAGTTCAATTATAAGGAAATTATATGAAAAATAGTAAATTTTTTTTGAAGGATACGGCATCCATAATTACTGGGGCACTTTCCACTTTTGCTGATTTAAAAACTGAAATTGATAACATTATAAAAAGTAGATTTGAAAAATTTATTAACTCTCAAGGTATTGTTAATCGTGAGGATTTCGAAGCATTAGTTGATAGACACGAAAAACTTAATTCAGAATTTATTTTATTAAAAACAAAATTAAAGAATAAAGATAAAACAAAAGTAATTTCTAAAAAGAAAAATTAACTTCTAGTTTTATTTGTCAACATATAGTATATAATTTTTTAAAACAACAAACTTCATACTATATATAGATAATATGACTGAAGAATTAAAAAAAATAATTTTTTCTCCACAAATTTCAAATATATTCTACAAATATGATTGGATAATAAATAATGATGCAAAAAAAAAATATAATTTTTCTTTTGTTGGAGAACTAGCGGACTATTATTTAAATATTTTTAATTACAATGATAAGATTTATTTTCAGTTTACTTTAAATTTTAATATTTCCAATATTAAGTTAAATAAGTTACTAATTTTAGTCAATGTTGCAAATCAAAATACTGATGAAGGTTTTTTTGTTTTTGACTTTAAAGTTAGAAAAATAAAATATAATTTAATTTCATTTGACTCTGTAATGTTAAATGAAAGAAACCTTCAAGAATTTTTAAAAATTAAATTAGATTTAACTAAAAGTTTATTTCATAATTTTGTTTCAGGTGTCCATAACTTAGTTTATGGACAACAAATTAAAGGTAGCTTGTTAGAATTATTATTTTTGAAAAATGAAGGCCATTCATGAAAATTTAAATTTAAAATAAAAAAATTAATAGGGATTGCATGAAAAACGTACTTTTATTTGGTTATGGAAAGATGGGTTCATCTATTGCAAGGGGATGGATCCTTAAAAAAATAGAACTTAATTTTTTTATAATTGAAAAAGAGTATTCTCTGAGAAAAAATGCTATAAAGGATGGCTTTAAGGCTTACGAAAATATTGATTTTTTTAATGAATGTGAAAATTCAAAAAAATTTCATATTGTTTTTCTTGCTGTTAAACCACAGCAAATGGAAGAAACTGTTAAGCATTTTTCCAAGGTCAACTATTTAGAAATAGTTTTTATTTCTATTGCTGCCGGTCTGTCGTTTTCTTGGTTCAGGAAGAAAATTAATAAAGATATTAAAATAGTTAGAGCAATGCCAAATTTACCAGCCTCTATCGGATTAGGTGTAACTGGTTACTGTGAAAGCAAAAATTTAAGTGATGAGGAAGAAAAAGATGTCTATACATTGTTATCTGCGTTTAGTAAGACAATTTATTTAAATAATGAAAATCTGATTGACAATGTAACAGCAATATCTGGTTCGGGACCTGGTTATATTTTTTATTTAATTGAAGTGCTTTATCAAATAGCTATCGATCAAGGATTTACAATAAAAGACGCAAAAACTTTAGCAAAAGAAACCTTGATAGGATCCGCAAGGTTGGTTGAATCGTCTAATATTGATCCAAAAACACTAAAAGAGAACGTTACAAGTCCTGGTGGAACTACTGAAGCGGGGTTACTAGTACTTGAATCCCAAAAAAATGGGTTATATCCTTTACTTAATTCAACGATCAATAATGCCATAAAAAGAGCCAAAGAGTTAAATTTTGATGGATAAACATAAAATATGAATACAGATAATAATAATTTAGAATGGAAATTATGTGATGCTTATTTTTCAATTTTAGAAAAAAATATGACTTCACAAGTAGACTTAGAACAACTTTCTAAGGTAACCAAAATTTCTATAGAAGAAGTAAATAGAATAGTTTCTGATAATTTAATTGATAATAGAATTTTTTTCTTGAAAATTCTTATATCAAAACTTGATAAAGAAGTTTTGAATGAATTAAAAGCTGATATTGTTGATGACACTATTTCAACAACTTATGACAAAATTCTAGAGGGCTTCTCATTAAGATTTGAGAAATACATGAAATATAAAGAATCGTTTAAAATTTTGAGTCAAAACTCAAAGCAAAGAGCCAAAGTTTTCTTTAACCTTTTTAGAGAGAATTATAATTTTTCTTCTAACCTTTTAAATTTAATCGAGGAAGACCAGAATTGTGGAATTAAAACTTTAAAATCTCTAGCTTTAAATTTTGTGTTTACAAAATGTCTTGAAAAATTTTTAAAAGTTGAAAATAAAGATTTAGATTCAGTGATTAGGCATTTAGATAAATATTTAAGTGATATGCAAGATTTAGGTATCTTTGTGGGCATAATAAAAAATAAATAATCTTTTATAAAGGTAATAAAAGTCTAACTCTTAACCCGCCAAGTGGACTATCTTCTAGAATTAATTCGCCTCCATGATTCAACGCAGAATTTTTGGCTATTGACAATCCAAGTCCGGTTCCTCCTGTTTTTATATTTCTTGAATTTTCTAATCTGGTAAATGGTAAAACTACCTCATCTCTTTTGTCTCTAGGTATACCAGGACCATTATCGTCAATTATTATTTCGCTATGATCGTCAAAAATTTGTATTTGAGCATTTGCTTTACCGGCATATCTAATTGCATTTGTAAATAAATTTATTAATGCTCTTCTTATCGATTGTACTTGAATTGGAAAGATTGGTATGTTATCGGATGGAACAGAAATAGTGATTTTTTCACCTGTAGGATCAGATGTCTTAGCTGCTTGTTGAAGTAATTTAAATAAACTTGCATCTACCATTTGTTCTTCTCTTTCATTTCTAGCAAACTCTAAATAACCATCAATCATATCTTCTAATTCGATTAACTCTTTTTCAAAATCTTTTTTCATTTCCTTTTTCCCTTCCATAACTGCTAATTGTAGTCTCATTCGAGTCAAAGGAGTTTTTAAATCATGGCTTACACCTGCAAGAAGTGAGGTTTTCTCAGAAATTTGTTTATTAATTCTGTGTCTCATAGCTTGAAAGGCCCTTCCTGCTATTCTCACTTCGGTTGCACCCTCAATATTATAATTATCAACTTCTCTGCCAAAACCTATCTGACGAGCTGCATTTGCAAGTCTTAAAATTGGTCTAACTTGTCCTCTAAGAAAAATAATTGCAATAGAAAATAAGATAACGGAGGCACCTATGGACCACATTATGAATGTGATACCTGTAGGAACAAATAAACGCTTATTATTTATATGCATTCTTACAATTCCATTAGCTAGTTGAATATCCACATAAAATTGACTTGAGTTTTCTATAGATGATAAATAGAAAGGTTCTTTAATTCTTGATTGAAGAGAATTACGGAAGTTTTCAAATTTAGCATTGAAAGATTGGTTAGGCTTTAAAATGCCTCCTTCTAACCAATAAAAAATAATGTTAAAGTATTGTCTTGCCCTAACTGCTGATAAGGCCCTTTGATCTTTTGAAGGTTCATTACCAAGTTCGTCAATTAACAACCCTAGATCTTTAGACAAATTTTTTGCCATATGCCTAGATACCCAATCCCAGTGTCGTTCATAAAAAATTGACACAGAAATAACCTGAACAAGAATTATTGGAATTAGAATAATGGCTAACATTCTGCCAAAAAGACTTTTTGGGGTTATGTCTCTCAATCTCATAATCTATACTTTACTATCAATCATCATATTCTTCTTCATGAGTTTGCAGCATCCAGCCAATACCACGAACTGTTTGTAAATATATAGGATACCTTTGATCAATTTCTATTTTTCTTCTTATTCTTGCTATGGCTACATCTATTGATCTAGCTTCCATATTCCCACCAAGTGAATTATTTATATCATCCCTAGAAAAAGCAGTGTTTGGAGATTTGCAAAAGCAATTTAATAGCTTTTGCTCAGAAGTGGTCAAATGAACAGGTATATTGTTTTTATATAAGTTAAGAGATTTTTGATTAAATGAAAAAGGACCAAATCTTGTATTCTCTTGATTTTCAAAATTCTTGATATTTTTGGTTAGTCTTTTTAGGATATTTTGAATCCTTAATAATAATTCTCTAGGTTCAAAAGGTTTGGTCATATAATCATCTGCGCCATACTCAAGACCGTCAAGTCTATCTTCAGGATTAGACATAGCAGTAAGCATCAATGATGGAATTGAGTTTGTTTGTCTTATTTCTTTTAAAAAGTCTAATCCATTTTGTCCTGGCATCATAATATCAATTACTAACAAGTCGAAGACCAAACTCTCCATAATTTTTTTTGCTTGATCAGTATTTTCTGCATCTGAAACTCTAAAACCATTGTTCTCCAAAAACTTTTTCAGAAGAAGCCTAATTTTTTGATCATCATCAATAATTAAAATATGAAAATTATATTTTTTTAAATCTTGATTATTCATCTTTATGATTAAATTTATATTGTCACAATAAATAATAACTTATCTAAATTATATTAAATCTAAAAACACTAAACAACCTAATTAATTACTAAACTTATTTCTTAACATTTGATTATTTAACAATAATGTGGATTATATGTAATAACTAATTTGGGAGGTTTTTTTTTTGGATAATCTATCTTTTGACAACCGTGAGGGATTTATTTGGTATAACGGTAATTTAATTGAATGGAAAAATGCAAATGTTCATGTGTTAAATCATGGATTGCATTATGCAAGCTGTGTTTTTGAAGGAGAAAGAGCTTATAGAGGAAAAATTTTTGAAACTGAAAAACATACAAAAAGATTGTTTAATTCAGCTAAATCTCTTGATATGGAGATTCCTTTTTCTCAAAAAGCAATATTAGATGCAAAAGATATTCTATTAGAAAAAAACTCACTTTTAGATGCTTATGTTAGACCAGTAGTTTGGAGAGGAAGCGAAATGATGGCCGTTTCAGCGCAAGCAACAAAAATAAATGTTGCGATTGCTGTTTGGGAATGGCCAAGTTACTTTGATCCTGAGCAGAAAATGAAAGGAATAAAACTTGATATTGCGAAATGGAGACGCCCAAGTCCAGAATGTGGACCTGTTCTTGCAAAAGCTGCTGGACTTTATATGATCTGTACATTGTCTAAACACGAAGCAGAAGCAAAAGGATTTAGTGACGCGCTTATGTTAGATTACAGGGGACAAATAGCAGAAGCTACTGGAGCGAATATTTTTTTTAAAATGCCAGACGGTAAATTACATACACCGATAGCCGATTGTTTTCTTGATGGCATTACAAGAAGGACTGTTATGAAACTTGCTGCAGATAATGGTATTGAAATCGTAGAACGTAAGATTATGCCTAAAGAAATGGCTGAGGCGGAGGAATGTTTTTTAACTGGTACTGCTGCTGAAGTTACACCTGTTCAATCCATTGGTGAATTTAATTTTAAACCAGGTGAGTATTGTCTAAAATTGACAAAAGCTTACTCAGACTTAGTTAATGGAATATAAAAAGTAAATTATTTTTCCCATTTCTTTAATGCTTTATTGTCGGATTCATTAAAACTTACCCAATTTCTTTCATTGTTTTTTTCTTCAACTTTCCAAAAGGGAGCTTTAGTTTTTAACCAATCCATTATAAAATTACATCCATTAAAAGCGTTCTGCCGGTGTTTAGAGGAAACACCTACAAAAACTATTTGATCATAAGGTTTTAAATAACCTACCCTATGTATCACAGTTATACCTGTTAATTCCCATTTTTTATAACTTTCAACTATTATATTTTCTATTTCGGATTCAGTCATTCCCGGGTAATGTTCTAATGTCATTGAATTGATTATTTGATCATTTTTTTCGTCATAACCTCTTACTATTCCAACAAAATTAACTATTGCACCGGTATTATTTTGTTGAAGTATATTTGTTTCTACCGATACATCAAAATCTTCATTTTGGATTTTAATTTTAATTAGCGGAGGGCTTTTAGTCATTTATCCGCCTGTAACTGGAGGAAAAAATGCAATTTCGTCATTATCATTGATGTTTGTATCAAAAGATGAGTACGTTTTATTTACAGCAATTTTAATTATATCTTTTTTTTCAAATATTAAATTATATTTCTCATCTATTTCATTCAAATAGTTTATAAGTTCATTAACATTTTTTATATGATGTGGTAACTCAATTTGTTCCTCAGATTTACCTATTTGTTCTTTTATCCAAGAAAAGTATTTTATAATCATAATTTATTCTCTATAAAAACTTTCGTTACTTTAATAATATATTCCAAACCTGTTATAAATGTAATTATTCCAGCTATCCACAAAAGAATATAAGAAATTAAACCTAAAATATCTAAATTGTAAAACAAAACATTCGATCTCCAAACTAGAAAACTTCCACAAGCAATTAATTGTATAGTTGTCTTCCATTTTGCTAATAGGGTTACCTCCAACGAAACTTTATAAGAAGAGATACTCTCTCTCAAACCTGAGATTAAAATTTCTCTTAAAACTATTAAAAGTGCAGGAATAAATGAATAATAATAATCCAACATGTTTTCTGAAGCTAAGGCTAAAATTATCCCAATAACCAATAATTTATCTGCAACTGGATCTAAGATTTTCCCAAAATTAGATGTCACGTTATATTTTCTTGCATAAAATCCATCAAAATAATCACTAATACCGGCTAATATTAAAATTGGTGTTGCCATTAAGGCCCCAATTTCACCGCCATAAATGATTATTAAAGGAAGTACAATGGCTGCCAAACTTCTGAATAAGGTTAAAAAGTTAGGTATGATCTTTAATATAGAATTATTTTGCTTCATAAATTAACTTTAACGAGATTTTTAAGTTAAGACTATCTTTAAAACAAAATAGATTTTTAAAAAATTTATTTTAGTTAAAAAAATTAAATATTTTTTTAGCAGTTGACTTATTTATTCCCTCAACTTTTAATAAATCACTAATACTTGCAGTTCCTACAGCTTTTGCAGAACCAAATTCCTCCAAAAGAGATTTTTTTCTGTTTACTCCAATTCCATCAATCTCGTCTAAAGGATTTTTGAAAATATTTTTTTTACTTTTAATTCTATGACCTGCAATTGCGTATCTATGAACTTCATCTCTTAATTTTTGAAGAAAAAATAATGTAGGATCATCTTTGTTAAATCTAAAACTATCAGAATTTTTTGTATAAAAATTTTCTCTACCCGCATCTCTTTTTATGCCCTTTGAAATTGCCAAAACTTCAATGCTACTTATTTGTAAATCTTTAAGTACATTTAAAACTATGTTTAAATGTCCTTTGCCACCGTCAATGATTATTAAATCAGGAAATCCAGATGAATTTTTCCCTGCAAATCTACGTTTAATTACTTCCTTCATCATTAAATAATCATTATTATTTATAAACTCATCACTGATTTGTTTTGATGAGTTTTTATGCTCTGTTGAAATGTTATATCTTCTATATAATGATTTTAAAAAACCATCTTCGTTAAAAGCTATCATTGCACCTACGGGTGATTTTCCTTGATTATGTGAGTTATCATAAACTTCTAATTTTTGAATAGAATTTTTAAAGTTAAACGTTTGTTGCAAATTTTTAAGATTGTTTTTATTTGAAGATCTTTCATAGATTTTTCTATTTAAATTTTCTTCTGCATTTTTGAGCGTTGATTTTATAATTTCTAACTTTTTTCCTCTTTGAGGTAGTTGAATTTTTACTTTTATTTTATGCTTTTCATGCAAAAGCTCTTCAATTAGACTTTTATCTTTGGGATTTAAGTTAACCAAAATATTTTCAGGGGGAATATTTTTATCATAAAATTGACATATAAAGGCTTGCATAATCTCTTCTTCTAAAACATCAGTACCATTTTTACCTGGACTAGGAAAATATGATTTAGAACCGTAATTACAACCACTTCTAACTATGGTCATTTGAATTACGACTTTATTTTCAATTTTTCGTAGCACAAGGAAGTCAACATCATTGACGTTTGGTACATTAATATTTTGACTTGCATTTACATCAGTAAGAGCTTTTATTCTATTTCTAAAAATTGCAGCTGCTTCAAAATTTTGTTTATTAGATGCATCGTACATTTTTTTTATTAAATTTTGTTTTACCGACTTTGAGTTTCCTTGTAAGAATTTTTTTGCTTCGTTAAGACTGTCTCGATAACTTTCTTTTGATATTAAATTTACACATGGAGCACTGCATCTTTTGATTTGAAATTGTAAGCAAGGGCGAGTTCTAGATTTAAAAATATTATCATTGCAAGTTCTTAAAAGAAAAATTTTCTGTAGTGTTTCTATTGTTTTTTGAACAGTTTTTTTTGAGACAAAAGGTCCAAAATAATCGCCCTTAATATTTCTTTGACCTCTATGTGCAGATAATTGAGGAAAAGAGTGAGATAAATTGAATAAAATTGAACTAAAACTTTTATCGTCTTTAAGCAATATATTAAATATAGGTTCAAATTTTTTTATTAAATTAGACTCTAGGAGTAACGCTTCTATTTCTGAAGACGTAACAATTATCTCCAATTTAACAGTGTTTGAAACCATATAACTTAATCTTGAGTTAAGTCTTTTTGGTTGAGTATAAAATTTAATTCTATTGTTTAAGTTTTTTGCTTTTCCTACGTACAAATATTCACTATTTTCTCCAATCATTTGATAAATCCCAGATTTGTTTGGAATTGTCAAAAGCTCATTTTTAATTATTTCAATCCCTTTACTCAGAGACGCTTTATTATTTTTAATCATTTAAAAATTTTCGTTTTTGATTAATTACATTTTAAATAATTTAATTTATTTTTTTTTATAATATGAACTCGTTTTAAAATTTGTATTAGGAATTGCCATCAAACCTAACTCTTTTTGTTGTAATTTTTTTATTTCATCTCGTATTCTTGCTGCTTCTTCAAATTCAAGATTGCTAGCTGCTTTCTCCATTTCGTTTTGGAGATCTTGAATTGATTCTTTTAAATTTTTCCCTGTATTTTTTTGGTTTTTATTATCTTTATCATCATCATTATCACTTAGGTCTGCTAATATGTCAGAAATTTTGCTAATAACTGTTTTAGGAGTGATATTATTTTTTAAATTGTAACTTATTTGTTTTTTTCTTCTTCTATCAGTTTCGTCTATTGCGTATTGCATTGAACCTGTAATGTTATCAGCATATAGAATTACTTTTCCTTCAACATGTCTTGCAGCACGACCAATAGTTTGTATCAATGAAGTTTTTGATCTTAAATAACCTTCTTTATCAGCGTCCAAAATTGCTACTAATGCACACTCAGGGATATCTAACCCTTCTCTTAAGAGATTTATTCCAATCAAAACATCAAACACACCTAGCCTTAAATCTCTAATTATTTCAATACGTTCTAAAGTGTCTACATCAGAGTGAATATATCTAACTTTTAATCCCGCTTCAAACATGTATTCGCTTAAAGCTTCAGCCATTTTTTTGGTTAAAGTTGTAACTAATACTCTATTTCCTTTTTTGGATTGTTCTTTTGTTTCGTAAATAAGATCATCAACTTGAGTTTTTGTTGGCCTTATTAAAATTTCGGGATCTACCAGGCCAGTTGGTCTCAGAGATTGCTCAACAAAAACACCATTGGTTTTATTTAGTTCCCATTCCCCAGGCGTAGCTGAAACGTGAATAGTATTTGGTCTGAATGCTTCCCATTCTTCAAATTTTAAAGGCCTATTATCTAAACAAGAAGGTAATCTAAAGCCATATTCAGCTAAAGTTGACTTTCTTCTAAAGTCTCCTTTATACATAGCTCCTATCTGACTAACTGTGATATGACTTTCGTCAGTAAAAACAAGGGCATCATCTGGTAAATATTCAAAAAGTGTAGGTGGAGGCTCCCCAGGATTTCTTCCTGAGAGGTATCTACTGTAGTTTTCTATTCCTGGACAAGTTCCAGCGGCCAACATCATTTCAAGATCAAAATTTGTTCTTTGTTCTAAGCGCTGTGCTTCCACCAATTTATTACTTTTATATAAAATTTCTAAATGACTTTTTAATTCTTCTTTAATAGATTTAATAGCTTCGTTTAATGTTGGTCTAGGTGTAACATAGTGAGAATTGGCATAAATTTTTATCGACTTTAATGATGTAAGTTTTTCGCCTGTTAGAGCATCTATTTCAAATAATTCTTCAATTTCATCTCCAAATAGAGTTATTCTCCAGGCTACAGTTTCTAAGTGTGCAGGAAAAATTTCAACTATGTCACCTCTAACTCTAAAAGTGCCTCTTACAAATGACATATCATTTCTTGTATATTGAAGTTCAGTAAATTGTCTCAGCAATGTTTGTCTAGGAATTTGTTGTGTTTTTTTTAATTCAATTGTCATTTTTGAATATGTTTCAACTGAACCGATACCATAAATACATGATACAGAAGCAACTATTATTACATCCTTTCTTTCAAGAAGAGCCCTTGTAGCAGAATGACGCATGCGATCAATTTGATCATTAATACTAGATTCTTTTTCAATGTATGTATCAGATCTGGGAACATAGGCTTCTGGCTGATAATAGTCATAATATGAAACAAAGTATTCAACTGCATTATTTGGAAAAAAATCTTTCATCTCTGCGTATAATTGTGCGGCCAATGTTTTATTAGGTGCCATTATCAATGAAGGTCTATTTAGTGAATTAATAATGTTTGCCATTGTAAATGTTTTACCAGAACCAGTTACCCCCAATAATACTTGATCTTTTTCATCATTTTGAATTCCAGAAACCAATTCTTTTATAGCCTCTGGCTGATCTCCTGTAGGTGTAAAGCTTGAATTTAAACTAAAAATGGATTTAGAGGGTATAATTGTATTATTTTCAATTTTTTCAATATTATTCATATTAATAAATTTTGTGATTAAATATTTGAAGTAATTATGTATATCAAATAATAACTAATTAATTAATAAAAAAGGTGTTAGTCTCAAATAAATTGTAGTAAAGCTAAATGGAAATCATATATTTGGAGTAGTTAAATGACTTTTATTTCTGACAGTTTAAATAGGATTAAACCTTCTGCAACAATGGTTATAACTGCAAAAGCTACTCAACTTAAAAGAGAGGGGAAAAAGGTCATTGGTTTATCATCTGGAGAACCTGATTTTGATACACCTCAACATGTTAAGCAAGCAGCCATTGATGCAATTAATAGCGGATATACAAAGTATACTAATATAGAAGGTATCCCAGAATTGAGACAATCAATTGTAGAAAAATTCAAAAAGGATAATGATTTAAATTATGATGTAAGTAACGTCATTGTTGGAACTGGTGGAAAACAAATTTTGTTTAATGCTTTGATGAGTTCTTTAAATAAAGACGATGAAGTAATAATTCCAGCCCCTTATTGGGTTTCCTATCCTGATATGACATTATTAGCGGGTGGTAAACCAATATTTGTAGATTGTTCTTCAGAAACTAACTTTAAACTTACTGGTGAAGCTCTAGATAAGGTAATAACCAAAAATAGTAAATGGCTAATACTGAATAGCCCATCTAATCCAACTGGTTCTTGTTATTCAATGAGTGAACTTGAAGAAATTGCAAATATTGTAAGAAAATATGACGATTTATATGTTATGACTGACGATATTTATGAGTATATTGTATATGATAATTTTCGATTTTACACATTTGCGCAAGTTGCACCTGATTTAAAAGATAGAATTTTAACTGTAAATGGTGTTTCTAAGAGTTATTGCATGACTGGTTGGAGAATTGGTTATGCAGCTGGTCCACCATTATTAATTAAAGCTATGATAAAGATTCAAGGTCAGTCAACTTCTAATCCATCATCTATTTCACAATATGCAGCTTTAGCTGGTATAAGTGGAAGTAAAGAATTTTTAAAACCTTGTTTAAATGCCTTTGATGAAAGAAGACATTTTGTTGTAGAAAAACTTAATAGTATAGAGGGTATTTATTGTATTTTACCTGAAGGAGCGTTTTATGCTTACCCTAACGTGTCAGGTTTAATAGGTAAGAAAACACAAAATGGAAAAATACTCAACAATGATGCTGAAATTGTAGAATGGCTTCTAGAGTCCGCCGAAGTTGCTGCAGTACCTGGGGTAGCTTTTGGGCTAGAACCATATTTTAGAGTGTCTTACGCAACCAGTTTAGAAGTTTTAAAAGAAGCAATGAACAGAATCGAAAAAGCTGTTTTAACTCTTTCTTAAATATTGAAGGTTTAAAATGGCATTTTATAAAATAAAGAAAGTTTGGAAATTAAAAGATAATAAAGTTACTCCAGAAAACTTTTATAATACTAGAAGAGATTTTTTAAAAAAATTAGGTGCAGGCTCATTATTTTTACCTGGTACATCTTTTATATCTCGTCCTGCTTATAGTTCGCTTTATCCTCCGGAAGTGAATAAGTCTTATACAATCAGCAAACCCCTAACTCCTAAAAGTTTAGCGACAACTTATACAAATTTTTATGAGTTTGGATCAAGTAAAAATATTTGGAGAAGAGCCTCTAAGCTAAAGACTGAACCCTGGTCAATAACTATCGATGGGTTGGTAGATAATCCAATGGTTATTGACGTAAATGATTTAATAAAAAAACTTGGTGGTATTGAAGAGAGGGTTTATCGATTTAGATGTGTTGAAGCTTGGTCTATGACAGTGCCATGGGCGGGTTTTCCTTTAAACAAAATTTTATCACTAGTTGAGCCAAAAAAAGACGCAAAATTTTTAAAATTTGAAACTTTTTATGATCCTGAAATTGCGCCAGGTCAAAAACAAAAATGGTATCCATGGCCGTATCAAGAGGGTATTACAATCGAGGAAGCTAAAAATGAACTAAGTTTTTTAGCTACTGGGATATATGGGAAAAAGTTACCAAATCAAAATGGTGCTCCTTTACGTCTTGTCTTGCCATGGAAATATGGTTTTAAGTCAATAAAATCAATTGTAAAGATAAGTTTCTTGGCTGAAAGGCCTATTGGTTTGTGGGAAAAACTTGCTCCAAATGAGTATGGTTTTTGGGCAAATGTTAATCCTAAAGTTTCTCATCCTAGATGGTCTCAAGAAACAGAACAGCAGTTGGGCATTGATGGGAGAATACCTACTGTTAAATATAATGGTTATGAAGAGCAAGTATCCTACTTGTACAAAGAATTAGAAAAAACTTTGCAGGATAAACTCTTTAGATAAACATGGTTTGGTTTATGAATGATAAATAAAGCCAAAGTTGCAAATAATCATTTTAATTTAGGTGACTCCTTTTATCATATTGCCACACCAGCAAAGTTTCCTCGTCACATTTTAAGATTTAGAAATGATAGAGCCGCTAAATTACTTGACTTAGATCAATTAAACGATAATGAGTGGATTAAATATTTTGGTAAATTTGAAAAACTTCCCGGGTGTCTTCATAAGCCATTAGCATTAAAATATCATGGCCATCAATTTGGTTATTATAATCCTGACTTAGGTGATGGAAGAGGGTTTCTGCTAGCACAAATTTTAGATAAAAATAATATTTTATGGGATTTAGGAACAAAAGGATCTGGACAAACAAAATATAGTAGAGGAGGGGATGGTAGACTTACTTTAAAAGGGGCAGTCAGAGAATTATTAGCAACTGAATTTTTGACTGCTTTAGGTGTGTCCACGAGTCAAACTTTTTCCATTATTGAAACTGCAGAAGAATTGCAAAGAAATGATGAACCCTCTCCAACAAGATCAGCTGTTCTTGTCAGAAGAAGCAATAGTCATATAAGAATAGGTACATTTCAAAGATTAAAATATCTAAATGATTATGAAAACATTGAACTATTATTAAAGTACCTTAGAAAAAATTATTTTACTAATATCAAACCTAATAAATGTATTAAAACTTTAGCTGAACATATATTTTTAGAAAGTGTTAAAAGAGTAGCAGAATCAATTGGCAGAATTATTGCTTCAGGTTTTGTCCATGGAGTTTTAAATACTGATAATTTCAATGTCACTGGAGAAGTATTTGATTATGGTCCGTGGAGATTTATAGAATTTGCAAATACTTCTTTCACAGCTGCTTATTTTGATAATAATGGAAGATATTCTTTTGGGAGACAACCTGAGGCTGCTTTATGGGCGCTAACCCAATTAGGAAAAAGTTTAGATGAGTTTATAGACGAAAAAATAATTATTGAAATTTTGAACCAGTTTTCTAAAAACTTTCACCAATCTTTGCAAAAACATTTTTGTTGGCGAATGGGAATAGAAGATATTGGTAGTAAAAATCTAAATGAAATAATGGTAATAATATTAAATGAAAGCGAAAAGAATAAAATTGATTTTGCTAACATGTTTTTCGATTTCTATGGAGGAAGGAATTCGATATTAGACTGTATTAAAACGAATTATGGGAAAAAATATAAAATTAATGAATTTTCAAAAGTTGTTGAAATTTTGAAAGAAAGTTTTCCATGCAAAGGTGCTTTAGAAAAGAAACATGAGTTAGATAATAACAGACAAAATATGTTAATAAATGAAGTAGAGCAGATTTGGAGTGAAATTGATGAAAACGATAATTGGACACTATTAAATGAAAAGATTTATAATGTTAGAAGATTGGGAAACTTATTGGAATCCAAAAAACTTGTTAACTTGTAATATGCAATTTTTGTTTGTTTGAAGTTTGTTTTTCTCAAATTTATATAAATTGCCATCATAGTCTCTAACAACATTTAGTTCTTTAAGATTTGATATAAACTTAGAAATTTTTTTATTCTCGTTTGAAAAGTGAGAAATAAATAAGGGTTTAGAGAGGTTGGCTATTTCTGAAATCATATTAACACTATCACTCGTAACTATAACATAATCAATTATTTTTAAAATGTGCGGATAAGGGTTCTTTTCGGATGGAAAGAATATTTTAAAATCTCTTAAATGTTTTGAAAAATTGGACTGCAATATTTTAATAGCTTTGTTTGGTGTTCTTCTGGACACAGCAACAATCAATTTAGCATCTAAGTTTTTGACTCCTTTTATTACCTTAGTGCTCAAATCGTAATATTCATTATTTTGAGGTTTTATCCTTTTACTATTACCACCCATCATTAATAAAACTGTATTATTGTTAGTTTTAATTTCATTAAAACTCGTTTCTTTAGTTTTATTTATATATTTATCATCAAAAAAAGAAAGAGCACCTTTTGTTTGAATTACATTTTTACCTTTTATTCTATCATGCTCTGGAATTAGTAATAAATCGAAATTTTTAAGTGATAATTTAGGGTTTTGGATATGTATAGTTTTAACATTACTCTTTAGAATAGATTTTAGAGCTATTGATGTGCCAGCCATTCTTTTACCAGTTGTAATAATAATTGAGGGTTGTAGATTTGAGAGTAATTTTTGTCGTAAAAAATATGGAGTATAAATTTTTCCTAACATGGGAAATTTTTTCAAAAAATATGGTGGATCGTAATGAATTAACTTAAAGTTATTTTTCAACATTTTTGCTAAAGCAATTGATTGATTTTCCATACCCTTGGTACTGTCAGATAATATCCAAGTTTCTGTATTCAATTTCTTTATCTTTTTTTCTCCAACATTCTATAAAAATTTTATTAAAATAAATTGAAATAAAATTGCGTATTTTGAGGCTTAATATTAATATTATTACAATAATTATTTAATAATTAATATAAAGAAGTATTGATTAAATGAAAAATGAAAAAAACAAATTAGATAATATTGATTTAAAAATATTGAACGAATTGCAAAGTAACAGTGATATTACTAATGTGCAGCTTGCTAAAATAGTAAAAATTTCGCCTCCATCTTGCTTAAGGCGTGTTAAATCATTAAAAGATAAAAATTTAATTCTTGGTTACAACGCTATTGTTAACCCAGAATTTTTAGGTTTTAAAGTTATAGTTTTTGCCTATGTAGGGCTAGAAAGTCAAGCTGAAATCGATCTTAAGACATTTGAAAACTACATATCTAATTTTCCAGAGGTTAGAGAGTGTCATATGCTAGTTGGTGAAGTCGATTTTTTATTAAAAATTGTTACGAAAGATTGGGATGATTTTCAGTTTTTTTTAACTAATAATCTTACGCAAGCACCTAAAGTAAGTAATGTTAAAACTTCATTAAATATTAGGAGTGTGAAAAATTTACCAGGAATACCTTTTGAAACTATGATTTAGGTATTTTTATAGACAAAATCTCATAATGCTTCGTACCACTTGGAGTTGTAACTACTACTGACATGCCTTCTTCTTTCCCTATCAGAGCTTTTGCTATTGGGGATGCAATGGATATAAGGCCTTCTTCTAAGTTTGCTTCGTAAGGTCCTACTATTTGATAATTCGTTTCCTGATCGTTATCTTCATCAATAATATTTACCTTGGCTCCAAAAGTAACAGTTTCACCCGAGAGTTTACTAAGATCAATTACTTCTGCTCTACTAGTTACATCTTCAAGTTCTGTAATACGACCTTCTAAAAATGCTTGTTTCTCTTTTGCGGCATGATATTCAGCGTTTTCTTTTAGATCACCATGTTCTCTAGCTGCAGAAATTGCCTGTATTACTTGAGGCCTTTCAAATTTCTTTAAATTATCTAATTCTGACTTAATTTTCTCTAACCCAGAAAATGTAAATGGTACTTTTTCCATGAATATGTTTCCATTAATTACAACAGAATAAATATAATACAGAAATAAATTTTATTCAAAATATGATTGAAGAGATTTAATATTTAATTCAGAACTTTTTAATGCCTCTATAGCAAGAGTAGCTGCTTTAGCACCCTGAATAGTAGTATAATAAGGTATTTTATTTAAAAGTGCAGTTTGTCTTAAAGAAAAACTATCTTTAATTGAATTTCTTCCTTGTGCTGTATTTATTACAAGTTGGATTTCTTTAGATAACATTGCATCAACTGCATTTGGTCTTCCTTCAATAACCTTTTTTATATATTGAGTTTCAATTTTATTATCGTTCAAATATTTTGCAGTTCCTGAAGTTGCACATATTGTAAATCCTAAGTTGAAAAAACTTTTAGCAATAGGCACTACACTATTTTTATCGTCATCTTTTATTGAGATGAAAACTTTACCTTCTAAAGGTAAATTTATACCTGCCCCAAGTTGGCTTTTTGCAAAAGCTTCACCAAAAGTCAAACCTATACCCATTACTTCACCAGTAGATTTCATTTCGGGACCAAGTATTACATCTGTTCCAGGAAACCTTGCAAAAGGGAATACCGCTTCTTTTACCGATATATGGTTAAGTTTTCTATTTAATAATTTAAAATCAGATAATTTTTTACCAATCATTATTTGTGATGCAATTTTGACAAGTGGTATCCCAGTAGACTTAGCAACAAAAGGTATTGTTCTACTCCCACGAGGATTAACTTCTAAAATAAATATATTTTTATTTTGAATTGCAAATTGTATGTTTATGAAGCCAATAACATTCAGAGATTTTGCAAGTTTTTTAGTTTGTAAAATTATTTCATCAATTATTTTTCTATCAAGGGTTTGTGGAGGAAGGGCACATGCTGAATCTCCAGAATGTATCCCAGCCTCTTCTATATGTTCCATAATGCCTGCAATGAATGTTTCATTACCATCAGAAATAGCATCAACATCAACCTCTATGGCATTTTTTAAAAAACTATCAATCAAAACTGGGTTATCACCAGAAACTTTTACAGCTTCATTTATATATGTTTGTAATTGATCTTCGTTATGTACAATTTCCATAGCACGACCGCCAAGAACGTAACTAGGTCTTATTACAACGGGAAAACCAATTTTTTGTGTAATCTTGGAAGCTTCATCTTTACTGCTTGCGACTTCATTTAGGGGTTGATTTAATTTCAAGCTCTGCAGTAATTCCTTAAAACTTTTTCTATCTTCAGCTAAATCTATAGCTTCAACGGATGTTCCTAAAATTTTAACACCAGCTTTTTCTAAACTCGTAGCAATCTTGAGTGGAGTTTGTCCTCCCAATTGAACAATAACACCAATTACTTTGCCATTTTGGTTTTCCTTTTCAATAATAGAATAAACATCTTCATGATTAAGAGGTTCAAAGTATAATTTTTCAGAAGTATCATAGTCTGTTGAAACAGTCTCAGGGTTGCAATTTATCATTATTGTCTCAAACCCAATTTCAGATAAACAATAAGCGGCGTGAACACAACAATAGTCAAACTCTATACCTTGTCCAATTCTATTAGGGCCACCCCCAAGAATAATTACTTTGTTTTTATTTGATGGGTAAACTTCACACTCATTATTCTTATTCTGTTCATAAGTACTGTAAAGATACGCAGTTTCTGAAAAAAATTCAGCCGCACATGTATCAACCCTTTTATAAGATGGAAATACACCAAATTTTGATCTAAGTTCAGAGATTTTTGAAGTACTAATTTGAATTATTTCAGAAATACGTTTATCAGAAAAACCCATAGATTTAATACCTCTTAGAAATATCTCATCCATAATATAATCACCATTTTTTAAATGTTCTTCAACTTGAACTATACCTAAAATCTGTTCTAAAAACCATTTATCCCAGCCAGTAATGTCAGAAATTTCTTCCATTGAAATTCTATGTCTAAACGCAGTTGCTATTCTCAATATTCTTTCTGGAACCTGTTCAGCTAACCAGCCTGAAATATTGTCTTTGTTGTTTAAATTTTCATTTGGAATTGGAAAATAAACATCATCGAGTCCTGACAAACCTGTTTCAAGGGATCTTAACGCTTTTTGAAGAGACTCCTGAAAAGATCTTCCAATAGCCATTGCCTCTCCAACTGATTTCATAGAAGTAGTTAAAAGATTATTTGATCCAGGAAATTTTTCAAAAGTAAAACGAGGAATTTTTGTAACAACATAGTCTATTGTAGGTTCAAAACTAGCAGGTGTGGATTTTGTAATATCGTTTTGTAATTCATCTAATGTATATCCAATAGCAAGTTTTGCAGCAACTTTAGCTATTGGGAAACCCGTCGCTTTTGATGCCAACGCAGAAGATCTACTTACTCTTGGGTTCATTTCAATTACAATTAATCTTCCATTTTTTGGATTAAGGGCAAATTGTACATTTGAACCTCCAGTATCGACCCCAATTTCTCTTAAAACAGCAATACTTGCATTACGCATTTTCTGATATTCTTTATCTGTCAAAGTCAAGGCTGGTGCTACCGTTATAGAATCACCTGTATGAACTCCCATTGGATCAACATTCTCAATAGAACAAATTATTATACAGTTATCCGCATTATCTCTTACTACTTCCATTTCATATTCTTTCCATCCTAAAAGTGATTCTTCAATAAGCACTTCAGTAGTTGGAGATAATTTTAATCCGTTAATTACAATTTCAAGGAATTCTTCTTTATTATAAGCTACACCACCGCCTTCACCTCCAAGAGTAAAGGATGGTCTTATAATTGCTGGCAAACCAACAAAATCTAACGCAGAAATAGCTTGATCAATATTTTTTGCAATTTGAGCCCTCGCAGACTCTAAACCAATTTTATTCATACTTTCTTTAAATAATTCTCGATCTTCTGCTTTATTTATTGAATCAGGTTTTGCACCAATGATTTCAATATCAAACTTTTTTAAAATACCAGACTTGTATAGATCTAAGGTTGCGTTTAGAGCTGTTTGGCCTCCCATAGTAGGAAGAATTGCATCTGGTCTTTCAATTTCTATAATTTTTTCAATGGTATTTTTTTCTATTGGTTCAATATATGTAGAATCAGCCATAATTGGATCAGTCATAATGGTGGCAGGATTAGAGTTTATTAGTATTACTCTAATCCCCTCTTCTTTAAGTGCCTTACAAGCTTGCGCTCCGGAGTAATCAAATTCACAAGCTTGTCCAATTACTATTGGACCAGCACCAATTATTAAAACTGATTCAATATCTTTACGTTTTGGCATTTTTTGATACTTTTATTAAGTTTAAAAATTCATTGAACAAGTAAGATGACTCAGTTGGTCCGGGAGAAGCTTCTGGATGGTACTGAACTGAAAAAATTGGTAAAGATTTATGCTTTATACCTTCTATTGAGTTATCAAATAAAGATGTATGGGTCACTTCTAAACAATTTGGTAAAGTATCTAAGTCTATTTGATATCCATGGTTTTGACTGGTAATCTCAACTTTATTTTTAAATATATTTTTGACAGGATGATTAGCTCCCCTATGACCTTGAGGCATTTTATTAGTTTTGGCTCCAAACGATAGCCCAATTAATTGATGACCAATACATATTCCAAAAACAGGAATTTTAAGTTGAAATAAAGCACTTAATAGTTTTCTACATTTTATTTCTGTTGCTGATGGATCTCCAGGACCGTTTGATAAAAAAATACCATCAGGCTTGAAATTATTTATATCCTCAATAGACGCATTTTCTGAGAAAACATTAACTTCTGCATTTAAGTTAACAAGGTGTCTCAATATATTTTGTTTAACGCCAAAATCTATGACAGCAATTTTGGGTTTGTAGTTTTTTAAATTATAAACCTCTGATGATATTAATTCATGTACACCTTCAGTATACTTGTATTGTTTTTTTGTAGTTATAGAAGATGAAAGATTTAATCCATCCATTTTTGGATGCTCTTTTAGTTTATTTTTTAATTCTTCAATTTTAAAATTTCCAGTTTTATCGTAACATATCATTGCATTACAGCTTTTATGTTTTCTAATTGTTTTTGTTAGCAATCTAGTGTCAATACCAGAAATACCAGGTATATCATTTTTCGTTAACCACTCATTAAAACTGATTTCTGATCGCCAATTAGAGTCGTTTGTTGGGTGTTGCCTAACTACAATACCTGCAATAGAATTTGTGTTTCCTTCATCATCAAATTTGTTTGAACCTATGTTACCAATGTGAGGAAAAGTAAAGGTTATGATTTGTCCGGTATATGATGGATCAGTGATTATTTCTTGATAGCCAGAAATAGAAGTATTGAAGCATATTTCTCCTAAGCATTCTTTTTTAGAACCAAAAGATCTTCCTAAAAAGTATGATCCATTATCTAAAATTAATATACTATTTAATGTATAATTTTTATTAATTAAATTAAGATTAAAAGGTATATAACCACTATCTTTAAACTGATTATTAACATTATTCATTAGACACCTTTAGGTTTCTAAAAAACTGGTTTTTAATATAATTGTTTTTTGAATTTTTGGGATTTAAAAAGAAATAATTTGTAAACAAAATTTTCATCAAGATTTAATTAGATTGTATTAGTATCTTCGTCAATAAAATTTCAAATTATTTGATTAAAATTTTATAAATTATGTTATCAATTTTCTTAAAATTAGACTTGGTGTACATATATCAACAAATATTATTAGGAAAAATAAATGAATATTAGAGAAAAAGTTTCAAAAAATTTAAAAGAAGCAATGATTAAAAAAGATACTAATCTAGTCAGCACTCTTCGATTGATACTGGCAGCTATAAAAGAGAGAGACATAATATATAAAGGAAAAGGACATGATTCAGAAATTAATGACAAAGAAATTATTTCCCTACTTCAGACTATGATAAAACAAAGAAAAGGATCAATTGACTTGTATGTTAAAGGTAACAGATTAGATTTAGCAAAAAAAGAAGAACATGAAATTGAGATAATCACGAATTTTCTACCAAGCCAACTCTCTAGACAAGAGATTGATGAGATAATAAATAAAACTATTAAGTCATCAGAATGTAATTCTATGAAAGATATGGGGAAAATAATAAAGATTATAAAAGAACAATATGATGGAATGATGGACTTTGGTTACGTTAGTAAAGTTGTCAAAGAAAAACTCTCTAACTTATAGTATTTATTTCAATTAATAAGAAAAATTATGGATTTAAAAGAAGAAATTAAAAATTCAATTAAACTTTCTGAAGTTATAGGTAAACACTTATCTCTGAAAAAACGTGATAATAATAATTACGTAGCTCTATGTCCATTTCACAAGGAAAAAACACCCTCTTTTAACATTTCAGATGATAAAGGTTTTTATCATTGTTTTGGTTGTGGAAAAAATGGAGATATATTTAATTACATAATGGAAACAGAAAATTTATCTTTTGTAGAGGCATTAAAAAGATTAGCTGATCAAGCAGGAATTAATACTAATAAATATCAATATTTTGATGATCCTAAAGTTACAAATCATTTTAACCTTCTAAAAAGAGTTTCTCAATCTTACATAAATAACTTAAATGCTCCGTTTGGTGAAAAAGCTAGAAATTATTTACACAAAAGAGGTTTTAATGAATCAACTATAAACAGCTTTAATTTGGGATATTCTGGTAATTTAAGATCTAATAAGCATTTAGTTTCTACTTTATTAAAAGAGGGTTTTTCTGTAAATGATTTTATTGAAGTAGGTCTAGTTAAAAAAAATAATAATGAAAATTTAGATTTTTTCTTTCAACAAAGAATCATGTTTCCTATTTTAAATAACTCAGGTAAAATAATTGCATTTGGTGGTAGAATTTTAGGAAATGGTCAACCAAAATATTTAAATTCTCCTGAAACCTCTTTATTTCTTAAAAGCAGTCAATTATTTGGAATTTTTAATGCTAAAAAACTTTTGCATAAAAAACGTTTTATAATTTGTGAGGGTTATACTGATGTAATTTGCCTTCATTCTCATGGGTATCCTGCTGTTGCTTCTCTTGGGACAGCATTAACAGATGACCAAATAGAAAAAATCTTTAATATAGTTGACGAAGCTTTTTTAGTTTTTGATGGTGATATTGCTGGTAAAAATGCTACCGAAAGAGTTTTTCAAAAATATCTTCCAAAACTAAAACTGAAAAAAAAAATAAAATTTGTATTTTTGCCTGACAAACTTGATCCAGAAGAATTTATAAAGAATCATGGATTGGCAGAATTTGAAAATCTCTTGGATAAAGCAATAGGAGTTTTTGATATGTTATGGGCACAGGGTCTAAAATTTATTAGACAAAATGAACCTGAAAGTTATGCATATTCATGGAACTATTTAAGAACAAAAGTAAATACAATTGAAAATAGTAATCTAAAGTCAGCATATCGTGATGAAATAGAGAAAAGAATAAAAATATTTAGAGAAAAAAACAAAAATATTTATCGTAAAACTAATGTGATAAATGTAAAAAATCAAAAATTATTTTCTTCAAAAAAAAATATTCCTAAGACAGGAGTTGAAATTAAGATTGGAGCTATCATTTTTATTATGTTAATGTATCCAAAAATCTGTATAATCTTCAATGAAAAAATTTCATTGATAAAATTCAAAAATAAGGATTTTAATAATTTAAAAAATTCAATATTGAACAAGGTTAGTAATTGCCCTGAAATAAGTCCTAAAGATCTGCAACAGAAGATGATTAATGAAGGTTTTTCTGTTCAAATCAATAATTTTATGCAAAGTAATTATCCATCTAGATTAAATTTAGAGCTTGACCATTTAAATGAAGAAAATATATGTACTATTTTTAAAGAGTTACTAAGTTTGTTAGATTTTAAGAATATTTAGTTTTTTTATAACCAAAAAAATTGATAAAGTTTATTATAAGTGAGTTTAATAATGCTGGCCAAAAATGAAAATAAAAATAATTCTAAAGTTAGCAATAACGATAGTCCTGTTTTAGATCTCAACAATTCAGCAATTAAATCTCTTATTAAAAAAGGGAAAACAAATGGTTTTGTCACTCTTGATGAGTTAAATCAAGCTTTGCCACCTGGTGAATACACCTCTGAGCAAATAGAAGACATTCATTCAGCAATTAATGACATGGGTTTCAATATTGTTGATGAGCAAGAAGAAACCTCCTTAGAAGAAATGGATGAAAAAAATACTGGTAATTTATCCGATGAAGAAGGAGCTAGGTCTGATGACCCTGTAAGAATGTATTTGAAAGAAATGGGATCTGTTGAACTTTTGTCTAGAGAAGGTGAAATATCTATAGCAAAAAGAATAGAAGCAGGAAGAGAACTAATGGTGGGAGGTATTTATGAATCTCCATTAGCTATGAGAGCTTTTCTAAAATGGAGAGACGAAGTTGATGATGGGACTATGTTATTGAGAGACATAATTGACCTAGAAACAACTTATTCTCGAATAAACGGAGGAGCTAATGAACCAGTACTTATTAACGAAAATTTAAATAATTTTAGATTTGATAATTTGAAAACTGCAAATGTAACTCCAAATTTAGTCAGCAAAAAAGGTAATTTAGTAAATAAAGATGAAGAAAAAAGTGAAGACCTAGATGATTTAAATAAAGATAATGAAGAAGTGAATGAAGAAGAGAATGAAGAAGAGAATGATGATGATATTAATCTTTCTCTAGTAGCAATGGAAGCTGAAATTAAAGATCAGATTTTAGCTATGATTGATGAAGTTGCTAAAACATTTAAAGAAATTTTAACTCTTAGTGAAAGAAGAATAGCGAGGTTAAGAAAAGGCGAAACTTTAGTAGCTCGCTCAGAAAAAAGATTATCTGACTTAAGAATTACACTAATTGAGCAAATGGAAAAAATTTATCTTAATAACAACAAACAAGAAGAATTAATAGATCAAATGTATGGATTGAATCGTCAAATCACTAATGTTGAGGGATCTATATTAAGGTTAGCTGAAAATTCAGGTGTCAAGAGAAAAGACTTTATAAATAGTTGGGTAGGTAATGAGATAAATCACAATTGGGCAATTAAACCAGGAAAATCAAAATCATGGGAAAAATTCACAGAAAATCATAATGATGAAATAATTAGTCTGTGTGACCAGGTTTTTGATTTTGTGAATAATGTAAATATGCCAGTTCAAGAATACAAAAAATTGATACAGATTATTCAAAGAGGTGAAAGAGAGGCAGCCAGAGCTAAAAAAGAGATGGTTGAAGCAAATTTGAGATTAGTTATTTCTATTGCAAAAAAATACACAAATAGAGGATTGCAGTTTTTAGATTTAATTCAAGAAGGAAACATTGGCTTAATGAAAGCAGTTGATAAATTTGAATATAGACGTGGATATAAGTTTTCAACTTATGCTACTTGGTGGATCAGGCAGGCAATCACTAGATCTATTGCTGATCAAGCTCGAACAATTAGAATTCCTGTTCATATGATTGAAACTATTAACAAACTTGTTAGAACATCAAGGCAAATGCTTCACGAAATTGGAAGAGAGCCTACTCCCGAAGAGTTATCAGAAAAAATCTCAATGCCCCTTGACAAAGTTAGGAAGGTTTTAAAGATTGCTAAAGAGCCTATTTCTTTAGAAACTCCTGTTGGTGATGAAGATGATAGTCATCTGGGAGATTTTATTGAAGACAAAATGGCAGTTCAGCCATTAGAGGCTGCGATTCATGCTAATTTAAGAGAAACCACCACAAGAATTTTAGCAAGTTTAACACCCAGGGAGGAGAGGGTTTTGAGAATGCGTTTTGGCATCGGTATGAATACTGATCATACCTTAGAAGAAGTCGGTCAACAATTCAGTGTTACTCGTGAACGTATTAGACAGATAGAGGCTAAAGCTCTAAGAAAATTAAAGCATCCAACACGATCTAGAAAATTAAGGTCATTTTTAGAAAATTAAGAGCTTAACTTTCAATAGTTGAGCTTTACATACTCAATATGTGCTAGTATAAAGCTCCTATATTTTTATTAGGCCTGTAGCTCAACTGGTTAGAGCCCTCCGCTCATAACGGAGTGGTTGGGGGTTCAAGTCCCTCCAGGCCTACCAAACTCTTTTAAAAAAAACTCAACGAAATTCTTTAAAATATTTTTTCTTTGAAATTCTATTATATTAGAGTCAAAATGAAATTGAGATAAAATTAAAGGATTTAATTTGAAAAAAAAATATGAAGAACTTAGAAGTTATAGATGGTTTGCACCCAATGATGTAAGATCTTTTGGTCATAGATCTAGAGCTATGCAAATGGGATTAGATAGAGAGGATTGGGAAAACAAACCTGTTATTGGTATTATTAACACTTGGTCTGATATACAACCATGTCATATGCACTTCAAACAAAGAGTTGAAGATGTAAAAAAAGGAATCTATCAATTAGGTGGTCTCCCAATAGAGCTTCCAGCTATCTCTCTTGCTGAAATGTATGTGAAACCTACAACAATGTTATACAGAAACATGTTGTCAATGGAAGTAGAGGAACTTATAAGATCTCATCCCATTGATGGGGTTGTTTTGATGGGGGGCTGTGATAAAACCACACCTGCTTTAATTATGGGAGCAATATCTTTAAATTTACCAACAATTTTTTTACCAGCTGGACCAATGTTAAGAGGAAATTATAAAGGTAAATTTTTAGGAAGTGGTTCAGATGGTTGGAAATATTGGGATGAATTGAGGGCAGGAAATATTTCTCAAAAAGATTGGGAAGAAGTTGAGACTGGTATTGCTAGATCCTATGGACATTGTATGACTATGGGAACAGCGAGTACAATGACAGCAATCGCTGAAGCCATTGGATTATGTTTACCCGGTGCTAGTTCTATTCCCGCAGCAGATTCTAATCATATTAGAATGTCTGCAAATGTCGGAAAAAGAATTGTAGAAATGGTATGGGAAGACTTAACTCCAAGAAATATCATAACAGAAAACTCTGTTGAAAATGCTGTTACAGTAGCTATGGCAATGGGTTGTTCTACTAACGCTATTATTCATTTGATAGCTATGGCAAGGAGAGCTGGTGTTAATTTAACAATGGATGATCTAGATAAAAAAGGAAGAAAAATTCCTTTGATTGCGAATATAAGACCTTCTGGAAAAGACTATTTAATGGAAGATTTTTATTATGCTGGAGGTATTCTATCTTTGATGTATTCTTTAGCAAGCCAACTTAATTTAGAAGAAATAACTGTATCAGGAATGAAGCTAAGCGAACTTATTAATGGAAAAGAAACGCTTAATCAAGACATAATTCGGGCTTTAGATAACCCAATCTATAAAGAAGGATCACTAGCTGTTTTAAAAGGAAATTTAGCACCAGATGGTTGTGTTATTAAACCAGCTGCATGTGATAAAAAATTTTTAAAACACAAAGGTCCAGCTATAGTTTTTGATAGTTATCCAGATATGAAAAAAATTATTGATAGTGATGAATTAGATGTGACTGAAAATCATGTGTTAGTTTTAAGAAACGTTGGTCCTGTTGGGGGGCCAGGAATGCCTGAGTGGGGAATGATGCCAATACCAAAGAAACTTCTTAAAAAGGGTGTAAGAGACATGGTTAGAATTTCTGATGCAAGAATGAGTGGAACTAGTTATGGTGCCTGCATTCTTCATGTTGCTCCAGAAAGTTATGTGGGTGGTCCATTATCGTTGTTAGAAACAGGAGATATTATAGAGATAAATGTAAACTTGAGATCAATAAACATGCTTGTAGATGAAAAGACTTTACAACAAAGAAAAAAGAAAGTTAAAAAAAATAATCCAAAATCAGGTAGAGGATGGTTATGGATGTATAGTAATCATGTTCGCCAAGCAAATGAAGGTTGTGACTTTGATTTTTTAGAGAGCGATTTTGGAAGTTCTGCGAAAGAGCCGGATATTTTTTAGAGATTAAGAATGTTATCAAATGAATTAAAAAAAATTTTTTCAAACGCAAGTGTAGCAACAATTTGTACTGCTTTATTCAAAAAAGGACTAAAAAATCAATTTATTCAAGGAGTTTCCCCACTAAATACAAAATTACCTAATATGGTGGGATTAGCTTATACAGTTAGATATATTCCAGCAAGGGAAGATCTAAATAGTATAGAGGTATTTAAAAATCCAAAACATCCGCAACGGTTAGCTATTGAGGAATGTCCTAAAGATTATGTCTTAATTTTTGATAGCAGGAAAGATCCCAGAGCCGCATCAGCAGGTGCCATACTAGTTACAAGATTAATGGTTAGAGGATGTGCTGGTGTAGTAACAGATGGTGGGTTTAGAGACTCAGATGAAATAAAAAAATTGAATATTCCAGCCTACCACAATAGACCATCATCTCCAACTAATCTTACTTTGCATCAAGCCATAGATATTAACACTCCTATTGGTTGTGGAGATGTTGCTATTTGGCCAAATGATTTAATTGTTGGCGACAAAGAGGGTGTTGTCGTGATACCTAATGAGGTTATAAAAGAAATTTCTGATGAGGTTAAATCTATGACAGTATATGAAGATTATGTAATAGATAAGGTTCAAAAAGGAGCAACTATCAGAGGGTTATATCCATTAACCGACAAAAAAGAAAAAAAAATATTTGAAAATTGGTTAAGTACTAAAAAAAATAATTAATTTTTATATGAGGTTTATATGGATAAAAAACAAATTAATATAAATGCGTCAAAGGCAGTGCTTCTAAATGATGTAGATAACATTGTTATTGCAATAAAAAATATGGAAGCCTATCAACACTTAGATGATTTTGACATTACATTAGATTCTCCAATACTTTCAGGACAAAAAATTGCTAGATTAGATATTGCTAAAGATAGCCCGATTTATAAATATGGTACAATAATAGGTTTTGCAGATACAGATTTAATAAAAGGTCAAGTTTTAACAAATTCAAATGTTGTGTTTAAAGAGTTTGGACGAGAACATGAATATTGCTCCAAATATGAGCCAACCAGATTTGTAAATTCTTCAAGCGAAAGAACATTTTCAGGTTTTAAAAGATTAGATGGACGCGTAGGTACCAGAAATTTTATTGCAGTTGTGTCAACAGTTAATTGTTCTGCAACTGTTGTACATGAAATTGCATCTTATTTTACCCCTGAAAAACTTACTAATTATCCTAATGTTGACGGCGTAGCCGCTTTTAGTCATTCAACTGGATGTGGAATGGAATTGTCAGGTGAACCAATGAATTTGTTAAATAGAACATTAGGCGGTTACATAAGTCACCCAAATGTTGCCTCATCCTTAGTCGTTGGTCTTGGTTGTGAAAGGTGTCAGGTTGGAGGCTTGTTTTCACACCAAGGACTTTCAGAAAATGAAAATTTAAAAACTTTAGTAATGCAAGAAAATGGTGGTACTACTGCAACAATTAAAGAAGGAATTAAAATTGTAGAGGTTATGCTAGAAAAGGCGAATGTGATCTTTAGAGAAAAAGTTCCACTATCTAATCTTATGGTAGGACTTCAGTGTGGAGGGTCAGACGCTTTTTCTTCTATTTCTGCAAATCCTTCTTTGGGGAAAGCTGTTGATATACTTGTAAGTCATGGTGGTACTGCTATTTTATCAGAAACACCTGAAATATATGGCGTTGAGAATACTTTAACTGCAAGAGCTGTAAATTCCTCTGTAGCAGAAAAATTATTGGACCGTGTAAATTGGTGGAAGAATGTTTACGCAGTTGGTCGAGACGTACAAATAAATGGAATAGTTAGCCCAGGAAATCAAAAAGGAGGTCTTGCAAATATTTTAGAAAAATCCTTAGGATCAGCTATGAAAGGTGGAACAACAGGTTTAATGGAAGTATATAATTATGCAGATAGAATCGATGAAAAAGGGTTTGTTTTTATGGATACACCTGGATTTGATCCTGTTTCAGCAACTGGTCAGATTGCAGGTGGAGCAAATCTAATAGCATTTACTACAGGTAGAGGTTCATGTTTTGGTGCAAAACCAACACCTTCAATAAAATTAGCAACTAATTCTTCTCTTTATAAAAAAATGTATGAAGATATGGATATAAATTGTGGTTTAGTTATTGACGGAGATAAAGATATTGAAGAAATGGGTAAAATTATTTTTGAAGAATTTATTTCTTTTGCTTCTGGTAAAAAAACAAAAAGTGAAATTTTAAACCTTGGTCGCCATGAATTTGCGCCTTGGCAAATTGGAATAACAGGCTAGTTTTTCATATAAAATTTTAAAAGATAGACTCTTATTGATGAGGCAAGCGAAGTTTTTCTGTTAGAATCAATTTTAGTAATCAAAGTTTCTAGGGAACACTTTTGTTCGTTTGAGATGATTTTTAAGGCATCCCAAAATTCTTTTTCTAAAGATAAAGATGTTCTATGTTTTTTTATAGTAATAGATTTTTTTATTAACATTTTTTATTTTAATTGAAATATTGCAACTAATTCAACATGTGCAGAAAATAAGAATTGATCAATTGGTTGTACCCATTTTAATTCATAATTACTCTCAATCAATATTTTGGCATCTCGTATAAAAGTGTTAACATTACAAGAGATACTTATTATTATTGACACGTTTGATCTTGCAATATTCAAAAATTGCAATTTTGCACCTGAACGTGGAGGGTCAATTATAATTGCGTCATATTTGCTGAGTTCATCTGATGTCAAAGGGAAATTTTTTAAATCTCTTACTTTTGTTTTAACATTGTTTCCAAAACTTTCTTTTCTAGCGGCAATATCTAGAGATTTTAAAGAATCTTTGTCTAATTCAAATGAATGTATTTGGTAATGTTTTTTTAATAATGGTAAGGTTATGGTTCCACAGCCACAAAAAAGTTCACAAATCAGTTTTGTTTTTTTGTTCTCACTTAATCCCAAGAAAACGCTTTCAAGAATCGCATTTTCTCCCTCCATAGTTGCTTGAAGAAACCCACCTGGAGGAGGAAAAGTAATAGATGAAAAAGACTTGTTAGATAAACTTGATAGGTCTGTTGTAAATAGTAATTCGTTAGTATTATCTTCTAATTTTCTATTAAATCTAATAACTGAGCTTTTTGAAATAGTATCAACAAAGATATTTAATTTATGGTAATCTATTTTATCTATACCATGTATGAGTAGATCTATTCCGTTGTCTAGAAGATTTGCATGAATATCAATTTCATCACCTATACCAAGAAGTTTATGTAATGGTTTTTCCAAATAATGAATAAATCTCTGAAGTTTTGATTCAATAATTAGGCATTCTTGAATTTTTGTAATAAATTTACTCCTGTATTCATTAAACCCAATTATTGTATTAGATTTATATTTTTTTGCTTTAAATTTAGCATGTCTACGACTTTTTATCGAAGATGTTTTAATTTCTTTCATCATTGTTGTTGGCGAAATTTTTAATATTGGTAGCGAAATTTTATCAAATTTCCAAGAGGTATAATCTTCAAAATTCCAGTGCTGAAGTAAACATCCACCACATTGAAAAAAATGTTCGCATTTAGGATCAATTCTTTTTGGTGATGGTGATTTTATTTCAACTAAATTTGCCCTAACACCTTCAGAATTAAAAAGAGTTGGTTTAACAACAACTATTTCATCAGGTAAAGTAAAAGGAATAAAAAAAGTATAATTATTCACTCTATAATTAATCTCAGTTGTTAAATTAGATATACCTTCACCCCTTGATCCAATATATTTGACTGTTAACAGTTTGTTATCTGTGTTTTTTTGTAATTTTTCAAACTTACTCATTTTGAAAATATGTTAGAACATTGCCACAAAATTAAACCACTTATATTCAAAAAATTTGCATTAATTTGAAAAGGAGAAAAATTATTGAAATATGGTTTTACACTTAATTTATTCTGACTAAGTTTGCTTAATTCAATGATAGCAAGAAAGTAATTTTTTTTATCATTTAATAGATAAATATCAGGTCTTATAAATTTTTTTATACTTACATCTACAATGGTAGTTATCTTACAATCTGACATGTAAGTTTGAAAATAATATAAATTTTTTTCATCAAAAAAATCTAAGCCAAGGAATAATTCTTTTGAAAATGATATTTGGTTTATATAATCAATTTTATTTTCTATATTTCTGAGTATAAAAAATTCTTCTTGTAAAGAAATTTTTTTTAACCAATTTGGCACCAATTCATTTACGTTCACATCAAGTAATTTAGCTAATAAATATCTATATTCTTCAGGAAGAACTTTGGGAGTTCCTCTGTAGAGATATTGTTGCAAATAAGCATCATTCTTTTTTATATTTCTTGATAAATCACGAAGATTATAGTTCTTTTTTTTTATTAAATTTTTAATTTTCTCTCTTACATCGTCGTTATCAATATTAGTTTTATTATTTATTTCTTCTGTATTGACCATCCTATTATTTTGATCTCTCAACACTTTCATTAGCTAAGCCTATCAAATAATTCTTGATTTCCGTATCGGGCAGTTTTTCAAGACATTTGATGGACATAGAAATAAATTCTTGAGTTTTCTTTTTGCAAATTTCGAAAATATTATATTTATTAAAAATTTCAATTGCATTAATAAAATCATCAGATTCTTGATTTAATTCTTTCAGAGTTTTAATCCAAAATTTTTTTTCTTTAGCATTACTTTTTTGCCAAGCTAAAATAACAGGTAATGTAGTCTTTCCTAATTTAAAATCATCTCCTAGGTTTTTACCCATTTTATTGGGCAAATTATTAAAATCCATCAGATCATCTACTATTTGAAAAGCTAATCCCAAATTGAATCCATAATCATAAGCTGCATTTTGTTGTTCAATATTTCCTCCAGCTACGATAACACCACTTTTACATGAGGCACCAAATAACTCAGCTGTTTTTTTGCCAATAACTTCAAAGTAAACTTCTTGACTAGTTTCTGGTTTGTTTGCAATTTGCATTTGTTGAAATTCTCCTTGAGTTATTTTGCATGCAGCACTTGCTAAAATTGATAGAGCTTCTATAGACTTAGTTTCCACCATTAATTCAAAAGATTGTGCAAACAGAAAATCTCCAGCTAAAACACTATATTCATTGCCCCAAATTATGTTAGCAGTTTTTTCTCCTCTCCTTAAATTTGACTCATCTACTACATCATCATGCAATAAAGTTGCTGTATGAATAAATTCTACCGCCGCTGCTAATATAATTGGATTTTTTGAGTAATCATTAAATTGTGCAGCCATTGCTAATGTTAAAAGAGGACGTAATCTTTTACCAGAAGCATTAATGAGATGTTTACCAATATCATTAATAAGAGGTATTGATTTATTTAATCTATTTATAATTTCTTGATCTACAGCTTCTAGGCTTCTTCCTAATAATTGTTTTAATTTGAAAACGCTATTTTTCACATTTTCTGTTTTAACTACATTCATAAGCATTTTCCAAAGATTAAATTTAAATTATAACTTGATTATTATATATATAAAACATTTATATAATTTTATTCAGGAGAATTTATGTTTTCCAAAAATATAACTGTTGACAAAATTTTAAGAGGTAAAATTTCAATTATACAATTAAAAAAAGGTTTTAGATATGGATTTGAAGCAGTTTTTCTAGCAGCATTTGTAAATGGTTACTTAAAAAAAATTAAGAAAAAAAAATTTTTATTGGCAGATGTTGGCTCTGGGGTTGGTACAATCAGTTTAATAATCGCTTATCAAAATAATGATATTAGTATTACTGCAATTGAAAATAACAAGAGCTACCTAGAACTCGCGAGTGAAAATTTTAAAAAAAATAACTTTCAAAAAAAAATTAATTTAATTGAGGGTGATATATTAAACATCGACAGTCAGTTAAATAATTTTTTTGACTTTGTAGTAACTAACCCACCATTTTATGTTGATAAACAAAAACAATCACAAAATGAGTTAGATAATTATGCTAAAAGAATAATAAATTATGAAAGTTGGATAGAAGGATCTCTTAAAATACTTAAAGACAAAGGTGTAATTTTTTTAATAATTCCAACTGGACTTCTTGAAAAAACACTAATAAGTTTAAGAAAAAAAGCTGGATCTTTCAGAATTTTTCCTATTTGGCCTAATCAAAAAAAGTCTTCGAAAAGATTGATACTTATGGCTAAAAAAGGTGGTAGTAGTCCTACCGAATTAATGTCCGGACTGAAATTGTTCAACACTCAAGGTAAGATAACCCAAAAAGCAAGAACATACGGTGAAAATGGCATATTTAATTTTTTATAAACAATTTATTTAAGAAATTAAATAAATGTTGTATTAAAGAAAAAGTTATTAATTTTACATGAATGTTAATCTAAAGTAGAGGAGATTAAATGAGTTTTCTTTCTTTTTTTAGAAAGTCACAAAACGTATCTTGTATCCCATTAAATGGAATTATAGCTCCAAATATGGGAAGAAGAAAAGGCTTAAATTTAAATGAACTTGATAAGGTTATTGAACAAGCTTTTTTAGTTAAAAACCTAAAAGCTGTCGTTTTACAGATTAATTCACCAGGTGGCTCTCCTGTTCAATCTGAGATGATTTCTAAGCGAGTAAGAGAATTGTCAGATAAAAAAAATGTGCCAGTATTAGCTTTTGTTGAGGATGTGGCTGCTTCTGGAGGTTATTGGCTTGCATGTGCAGCTGACGAGATTTTTGCTAGTAAAGCTTCAATTATTGGTTCCATTGGTGTCGTCTCGTCTGGGTTTGGTTTTGACAAGGCAATTGACAAAATTGGCATAGATCGTCGTCTTTATACATCTGGTGAAAACAAAGCGATTTTGGATCCATTTTTACCAGAAAATGAAGATGATGTTAAAAGGTTAAAAGATATTCAAAAAGAATTACATAATCAATTCATATCTTTTGTTAAATCTAGGCGTGGGAGCAAAATAAAAAACAAAGATAAAGATTTATTTACTGGAGCTTTCTGGTCAGGTGAAAAAAGCTTAGATCTAGGCTTAATTGATGCTTTTGGTGAAATGAAATTAACATTAAAGGAAAGATTCGGAGAAGATGTAAAAATTAAAGAGTTTGCTCCTAAAAAAAAGCTCTTCGGTTTTGGTAATTTGTTTTCAGGAGCTTTAGATATTTTAATTTATAAAATCGAAGAACGAATAAACTACAAAAGATTCGGGCTATAATATTATGCTTTCCATAGGTAAAGTTTTTTGGCTTATAATAATTTTAGCAGCTGTCTGGTACATTTTCAAAATTGTTGAGAAAAGAAAAATTAACCTAGCTAATAACAAACAAAAAAATGAGAATATTAACAAAAAAGGAATAGATGCTTTTAAATGTGATGTTTGTGGTTTGTGGAGTACCGGAAAAAAGTGCAATAATAAAGAATGTTCTAATTCGAAATAGATAAAAAATTATTTCCAAAAGATCAGATTTAAAAAAATTATTTCAATGTGCAACAACTAGTTAAATCAAATGAGTAAAATAAATTGTTTTCAGAGCATCATTACGAAACTTCAATCTTTTTGGATTGACCAAGGGTGTGTTTTGCTACAACCGTATGATCTTGAAGTTGGTGCTGGTACATTTCACCCTGCAACAATACTGAGGGTTTTAGGTCCAGACCCAATTTGGAAAGCTGCTTATGTTCAACCGTGTCGAAGACCAACAGATGGGAGATATGGTGAAAATCCCAACAGACTCCAACATTATTATCAATTTCAGGTGATTATTCAACCATCCCCTGAAGAGATACAAAATTTATACCTAGAGAGTTTAAAATTTATTGGCCTCAACCCTAAAGATCATGACATCAGGTTTGTAGAAGATGATTGGGAGAGTCCTACACTTGGTGCTTCAGGTTTAGGTTGGGAAATTTGGTGCGATGGCATGGAAATAAGTCAATTTACATATTTTCAACAAGTCGGTGGTATTGATGTTAAACCTGTTGCAAGTGAAATCACCTATGGCCTTGAAAGATTAGCTATGTTTATTCAAAAACTTGAAAATGTTTATGATTTAGATTGGGACGGTATTGAAAAAAATAAGGGTGGTAAAACTTATGGCGATATTTTTTTGCAGCAAGAAAAAGAATTTTCTATATATAATTTTGAAAAATCTGAGACATCCTTTTTATTTAAGCAGTTTAATGATTCTGAAACAGAGTGCAAAAATTTATTAAATAATAAGAAATATGCTTTAGCGCTACCCGCTTATCACCAATGTATTAAAGCAAGTCATATTTTCAACCTGTTAGATGCAAGAGGTGTTATTTCCGTCTCTGAGAGACAATCTTATATTTTAAGAGTTAGAAATATGGCTAGATCGTCTTGTCTTGCTTGGATGGGTAAATTAAATGAATAGAATGGACATTAGTAGAGGAAATTTACTTTTAGAGTTTTTTTCTGAGGAAATACCTGCAAGGATGCAATTAAACTCAGAAAAACAACTTAAAAATTTGTTTATTAAGTCTCTCACACAAAGAGAGATAGATTTTGAAAGTTTCAAAACATACAGTGGTCCAAGACATTTATCAATTATTATTAAAAATATTGAGTTAGAGCAAAAAGATCAAAAAATAGAAAAAAGAGGACCAAGATTTGATGCACACCAAAAAGCAATTGATGGGTTTCTAAAATCTAATCAATTAAACCTTAATGAAACTGTTATAAAAGATACAAAAAATGGAAAATTTTATTTCCATTCTCAAATGATCAAAGGTAAAAAAACTTGCGAAATTTTACCAGATATAATTCATGAAATAGTTAACGGCTTTGTTTGGCCTAAGAGTCAAAGATGGGGATTTACAGATCTAAGGTGGGCACGACCACTTAGAAATATTGTTTTGCTTCTTAATGATGATATTGTTAAGGGTAAAATAAAAATAGGAAAAGATGTTTTTTTAAACTTTACTAATTTTACGTATTCACACAGACATATTGATAAAAAAATCACTATTAACAAGATAAAAAATTATGAGCAATTATTAGAAGATAATCTTGTGATTATAGACAGAAATAAAAGATTACAGAAAATTATTAATGACACCTCATATTTACTTGAGGAGGAAAAGTTAAAATTAGTTGATGATAAATCTTTGATAGAAGAAGTTGTTGGTCTTGTAGAATATCCTAATGTTCTCATTGGATCCATTAGTAAAAAATTTATGAAACTTCCGAGAGAAGTATTATCGACAGCAATGCGTGTGCATCAAAAGTATTTTTCAATATTAGACAAAAAAAATAATTTAGTATCCAAATTTTTATTTGTTGCTAATAGTCTTAAAGAAAAAGATAGGGATTTTAGTGTCATTGAAGGGAATCAGAGAGTTTTAAATGCTCGCTTATCTGATGCTAGTTATTTTTTTGAAAATGACATTACTAATACATTTGAAAATTGGAATGAAAAACTCAAAAAAGTTTTGTTTTATGAGGGTTTAGGATCTTTGCATGATAAGACCATAAGAATGGCTAACATTTCTTCCAATTTTGCACAAGCTTTTGGAGTTAAATCAGAGTTGGCTAAACAAGCTACTCTTTTATCAAAGGCAGATTTAGTCTCTGAAATGGTTACGGAATTTCCTGAACTCCAAGGTATTATGGGGGGATATTATGCTAAAATAAAAAACAAATCCGATGAAATTTCAAGAGCTATTTTTGAACATTACAAACCTAAGGGTATTTCTGATAATTTGCCAGAAACAAATATTGGATCTTTATTGTCAATGGTTGATAAGATTGATACTTTGGTAGGTTTTTTTACTATAGGTAAGAAACCTACTGGATCTAAAGATCCGTTTGCTCTTAGAAGAAATGGATTTTCAATTGCTCAAATATTAATTAATTGGAAACTTAATATGTCATTAAATGAAATTATTGCGCCATCTTTAAAAGAATATGTTTGTTCTTCACAAACAATAAAACTTAGCCTAATTGAATTCATGATTGATAAATTAAAATTTATACTCTCTAATCAAAATAATAGAATTGATGTAATTGAATCAGTTTTAAATACAACAATTGTAAAAGATTTACCAATAAAAGCAATTTCAAGTAGAATAGATATTATAATGAAATTTACTAAAAATAATGATTTTAAAATCTTTTTAGCTAATTTCAAACGTATTAATAATATACTTAAAAGTGAAAAATTTTCAAACAATGCTCAATTTGAAGTAAATATCAAATTTTTTGAAACTATTGAAGAAGAAAACATTTATAATTTTATCGACTCTTTTTCAAAAGAAATAAAGAAAAAAGGCATATGTAAAGAATCTCAAAAAGTTTTGATCACTAGTTTAATAAAAATGAATGAGTCAATCTCGTTATTCTTCGACAAAGTAATAGTTAATCACCATAATTACAATATTAAGACAAACAGATTAAACTTATTAAAAAACTTACATAACTCCATTTCAGAATTCTCGAGCTTTAAGTTTATTGAAAATTAATCGGTTTTAACACCTAAGCCTGAAAACCTTTTATTAAATCGGGCAACTTGACCACCAGTGTCTAAGATTCTGTGCTGACCAGTCCAAGCCGGATGTGATTTGGGGTCAATATCTAATTTAAGAGTGTCTCCAACTTTTCCCATGGTTGATCGTGTTTTATATTTACTACCGTCTGTCATTATTACTGTAATTTCGTGATAATCTGGGTGGATATCTTTTTTCATGGTAATCTCAGTCATTATTAATTTATTGATATAACTACATTTAAAATTATTTTATTTCAAGTCATTTAATGATTTTAATACGTTTTAAAAACTTTTTTTCAAATCTCCAAAAATATTCAAATTCACCAAATAAAGTAGCAAATATTATTAAAATAAACTGGTAGATGGGAATTAATATTAAAAATCTTAAAAAAATATATAGAAAATCATTATTTAAAATATTTTTTAATTCTAAAGCTGACATGATCGGTGAAGAAACCCATAGCGAAAAAGAACCACTTAAACCAAAAACTAAAAAAATTACTAATAAATGTACTTTAGATTTAGCATTAAATTTGTCAATTAAGTTTTGGATCATATCTCTTCTTTATTTAAGTTTAATGTTTTGTGTAATTTTCATTTCTATTCTTCTATTTTTCATTCTTGCAGATTTTGTCTTTTTTTTATCAATTGGTTGAAAACTCCCATATCCTGACGCAGATAACCTGCTTGGAGCAATACCTTGCTTTATCAAAAATCTTAATACTGACAATGCTCTTTTAGTGGATAACTCCCAATTATCCTTATAAGGCTGTCCTTTTTTTACTGGTAAACTATCAGTGTGACCTTCAATTTGTAAAATCCAATCTATATCCGTAGGCAATGATTTTTCAATTTCCATTAAAGTAGTAGCTAGCTTCTGCATTTCTAGTTGTCCATCTACACCAAGTTCATCAGAGCCCAAAGAAAAAAGAACTTCTGATTGAAATACAAATCTATCACCAACTACTCTAATTTCTTTTCTACCTTTTATGAGCTCTTTTACTCTTCCAAAAAAATCAGATTTAAATTTTTCTAGTTCTTCTACTCTTCTGGCCAGAGCTGAGTTTACATCTTTTCCTAGGTTTACAGTTTTAACATTTTCCTTTTTATCTTTTGCTTTATAGGCTGATAACAGAGTTTGAAGTTGAGTCAGTTTATTTTTTAAATTTAACGTTGTAGCTATTAGTTGGTTTACCTCTTCTTTATTAGCTTTTAAAATATTTTCCTTATTTTGAATTTCAAAATTTTTCATACTAACTTGTTTATTTAAGGCTGAGATATCAGTCGAAAACTTTTTATTTTCCATAATTTTTTCATCAAGAGCTTTTTTTAGTTTATTAATTTCACTCTCATTTAAAGTAATAATATTTTTTGTTCCTGTAAGTTCTTCTTGATATTGTCTTGTTATTTCTTTTTCCTTGAATAGATCTTCTTTAATTACCTCAATTCGTTCTTCTAAAACAGAGAGTTGTGCAGTAAGTTCTGTTGTTGTACCTCTTTCCAATGAGAGTAGCTCGCTAAGCTCAGTTAAATTATTTCTTAACTTTGAAAGAGCTTCGTCTTGACCACTCATTTTTTGGGAAATAAAAAATTGAGAAATAACAAAAATCATTAGTACAAATATTATTACCATTAGAAGACTTGACAAAGCATCAACAAAACCTGGCCAAGTGTAATCTAATTGTTTTTTTCTAATTCTATTTTGTATCATTAAGAATCTCGATAAGACATCTCATCTTTTATTTGTTATTAAGCTTGGCAATTGATTTTTCCAAATTTGATAATTGCTTAGAAATAGCCCTTAGTTCAATGGTTA
The DNA here is from genome assembly GCA_902595515.1 of uncultured SAR116 cluster alpha proteobacterium. Taxonomy (GTDB): domain Bacteria; phylum Pseudomonadota; class Alphaproteobacteria; order Puniceispirillales; family Marisalimonadaceae; genus Marisalimonas. The sequence goes on along the minus strand of CACJQK010000001.1, from coordinate 12,872 downwards.
AACTAGATTGGATTTCAGAAATTTTACCAGTATTTTCATTTCCTAAATTTTTTAATATAGAGGAAATTTTTACTAAATAATCTTTGATGGACCTGTCTTCGTCAAGTTTTTCTACTAGTCTATCTAAAACAATATTAAGTTCATTAATATTTTCTGAAACTCTTACTCTATCATTTTCATTTTGATTTGCTCTTTTCGCAACTAGTGCAAGACTTTCAACAGCGGCCTCACTCAAACCAGAATTTCCTAATTCATTTGTAGTAAAAATAGCCATTTGTGATAACCAATCTTCTAGTTCATTGAAAAATCTGTTACTAGCCTGTCCTACTTGGAGGTCAAGAAAACCTAATATTAATGATCCAGCTAAGCCAAATAAAGAAGAAGAAAAAGCAGTAGACATTCCGTCAAGTGGAGCACTTAATCCTTTTTGAATTTCCATAAATAATGCATTTCCTTTATTAGAAATATTGCCAATATTAAAATCAATTGTATTTATTACTCCAGACACTGAAGAAATTGTTTGTAACAAACCCCAAAAAGTTCCTAATAATCCTAAAAATACTAGAAGTCCAATCATATACCTTAGTATTTCTCTACTTTCATCCAATCTTGATGAAACACCATCTAAAATAGTACCAAGAGAATTTGCAGACAAAGATGGATTCTCATTTCTGTCATCTGAAAGGACAGCAGCTACAGGTGCAAGCAGAATTGGTTTGATTTTTGATGCCACATTAGCTGGCATTAAACTATCTTTTCTTTTTATAAATTTAAGCCATTTAGCTTCCTTACTTAGGCGGACTGTTTGACGAAAAGAGAAAATTGTTCCTAAAATAAATGTACTAACTATTACACTATTTAGTACAACGTTTCCTTCAAAAGCATTTTTAAGAGGTTCAAATAATATGGTTATTAGTAAGGCAACTATCACTAGCAAGAATAACATTCTAAAAGCATATTTATTTGGATCTGTCATTTCTATACCCTCATCAAAGATTTATCTATAAAATACAGCTTATATTGAACATTAAAACATGACTTTTTAATGACATATATCAAAATATTAATAATTTAAATCTTTGTTATTTAATTTCTTCAAAATTTCTTTGTGTAGTATGGGATTAGCACCTATTAATAAACCACCCTGAGTGCCATAAGCATTAATGTATTTTAAGTTAGTTAAATAGCCTCCTGCTTCTTTAATAATTAATTCGCCACATGCTATTTGATTTTTTTTTAGATTATTTACAAATAAGCAATCAATTTTTCCAGAAGCTAACCATGCGAAACTTAGAGCTGAAGAACCAAATGAACGTATAACTGAAGAAGACTGATATGACAAAATATTGATTTTTTCATAAGAATTTAAAATTGAGAATTCTTTATCAAAAGTATATTCGTCGCATATTGAAAACACACATGATTTTAATACTTTTCTATTTGAAACTCTTATTCTTCTATCATTTTGAAAAGAGCCTTTCCCTTTTTCAGCAAAATATAATTCGTCTCTTATTGGATCAAAGATAACACTAGATAATATTTCATTATTAAGCTCTACAGAAACAGAAATTGCGAAATGTGGTAACCCATGTAAAAAATTAAATCGACCATTTAATGTATCTACAATCCAATAATATTTATCTTTAACATAATCCTGATCATTATATAACTTTATACCCCATTCTGGTCTTGATTTTTTCAAATCCTTTAAAAGAGATGTAGAAATTTTTTTCTCAGTTTTTAAAACAAATTGTTCCAATGAATTAGGAGATACTTGTAAATTTTCTATTTCTCCAAAATCTCTTAATATATTTTTAGTTACCTTATTAATGGACTGAAAAATAACATTTAAAAGTGGTGATCTATTACTCATTATCACTCCAAAATAGGTAAAAATTTAATCTTACAATAATACTAATTTTTTGCTTTTTCTATATATGTATTATCAGATGGTCTTACTACTATTTTTGTGCCAACCTCGATATGTCCAGGAACCATCACTTTTACACCATTTTTTAATATGGCAGGCTTGAATGATGAAGAGACAGTTTGGCCTTTTATAACAGCGTCAGCTTCAATTATTTCCTCAACACAACTATCTGGCATAATTATCGAAACAGGCTCATCATTATATATATTAATAATAACAGTCATGCCATCTTGTAAAAAAGCAGATTGGTCTCCTATCATATTGATGCCAACACTCATCTGTTCGAAAGTGTCATTGTTCATGAATATAAAATTTTCATCTTCTTTATACAAAAAGATATGTGGGGTTTCTTCAAGAATTACTTTTTCAACGCTTTCTGATGATCTAAAGCGCTCGTTAAGTTTCGTACCATCTTTTAAATTTCTTAATTCTATTTGGGCAAAAGCTCCACCTTTACCGGGTTTAACATGACTTGTTTTAGTTGCTACCCATAATCCTTTTTTATGTTCTATGACATTTCCAGGTTTAATTGTATTTCCATTAACTTTCAACTTATTTTCCCTTATAAATATCTATAATTTGGTTCAATAAAATCAGTGCTTCACTGTATGGTCTTTGAAAAGAATTTCTACCAATTATTGATCCACTAGCTCCACCTAAATACAATTCTTTTATTTCTTCTAAGAGGCTCTCCTTATCTTTAGATGAACCACCTGAAAAAACTACAATTCTTTTACCATTAAAACATGACTGAACGACATGTTTTATTCTTTCGTTTAATGACGCAATAGGAATATTCTCTGACACATAAACCTTTTTAGCTTCGTCTTGTTCTATATGAGAAGTTGGAGGTTTAACTTTAATAATATGTGCACCAACAAGAGCTGCCATATGAGCAGCATAAGAAACTATGTCAATAGCAGTTTCCCCTTCTTTACTAATATTACCACCTCTTGGATAACTCCATACTACGACAGCAAGTCCAGCGTCTTTTGCTTCAGCAGCAATTTCTTGTATTTCTGATATCATATCTAAGGCCATTTCAGATCCAGGATAAATTGTAAATCCGACTGCAGAACAACCTAATCTAATAGCCTCAGTCACACTGCCAGTTAAAGCTTGTGAAGGCGCAGTTTTCTCGTTAGATAGAGAATTAGAACTATTAACTTTCATTATTAGAGGGATTTGACCTGCAAATGTGTCAGCCCCAGCCTCTAGCATGCCTAATGGAGCAGCAAATGCATTTAGTCCTGCGTCAATTGCTAAATTAAAGTGATAGTGAGGATCATATGCTAAGGTATTTTTGGCAAAAGATCTAGCAGGACCATGTTCAAATCCCTGATCGACAGGAAGTATAACTAACTTTCCAGTTCCACCTAATTTCCCAGACATTAGAATTCTTGCCAAATTTGTTTTTACACCAGGATTATCACTTTCATAATAACTTAATATTTTTTTAATATTTCTTGTAAATTTCATTTTAAAAATTTCCTTGAAGCATAATGGATCATTGGACTAAACATAGTAATATAGTATTTATTACCTATAAATTTAAATTTTATTAAATACAATAAAATTTGTCTATCCTAAGTTAGATCTGTTATGATATTTATTTATAAAATTAATTATATATTGAGTAGTTACTAATGAAATTTCACGAAAAAAATAGAATTAAGTTAGAGAATATCAGAAAATTGCAAGAATCATTTGATGAGAGCATGAAAATACTTGAAAGCCATGTCGCGGAAAGCATTACTAATAAAGCTAAACTTGATTCAATAAAAAAAGATTTAAAAGAGGCTAACAACAAGTTTATTGAAGCTGAAAGATATTTGGAAGAATTGAAAGTTGATTTTGAAAATACTATAATAAGATAAAACTTACTAAGGTAAATATGTCAGAAATTGTAACTGTTAAAATTGAAATAAATGGAGTAGTATATCCAGTTTCTTGTATGGCTGGAGAAGAGGATAGACTTATTGAGTCGTCAAAAGAGGTTAATAAAGTTATTGCAAGTCTATCAAATGTTTCGGAAACAGTAGGAGAATCAAGATTATTAGCAATGACATCTTTAATACTAGCTGATAAATCTATTGCACAACAATATAATTCAGATCATGATAATGTCATAAATGAGCTTATTAATTGGTTAGAAAAAGCTACTCAAAGAATGAATAAAGTTGCAAAGTTACTTGAAAATAAATAAGTTCAAATAATGAAAGCTGGATTTTTTGTTAGGAACTTTAATCCTTGGGGCCATAAGTATTCTTAGGGAACCGTCACTGCTTTAGCCTTGGTTAAATTAAATGGTGCCCACCTGTTTAACAGGCAACATAGGATAACTTATCCGACGACTATTTGGCTTTCATCTTAAAATTAGAGCTTCAGATGAAAAATACACTTAGAATTGTCGCAAAAAAAAAAGAATAAAATTTCAATTAGATTTTAAGGCAAAAGTTAACTTAAAAAAATCAATTCATATTTGCTTAAATAAAATTTTTCGTAGTACTAAAAAAATTGAAACTGCAGGTTTATACCTCCCAATAAATAATGAGATTTCTCCATTTGATTTCATTTATTATTTACAACAAAAAAGAGTAACACTCTCTTTGCCGATAATAGATAAGAAAAATAAATCTATGGAATTTAAGAAATGGATACCAAATGATGAATTAATAAATGGTCCATTTGGTACAATGGAACCAAAAAAAACTCAGATATCTATTTTCCCACAAATATTAGTAGTTCCATTACTTTCATTTGATAGAGAATTTTATAGATTAGGCTATGGAGGTGGATATTACGATAAATCAATAAATTATTTAAAAAAATACTTTAAAAAAGAAAAGAAATTTTTTATTACAATTGGTCTTGCATATAGCATTCAAGAAGAAAAAAAGATACCTAGAGAAAAACATGATATAAAATTGGACTGCATTATTACAGAAAAAGATGTGTTATCTAATATTAATTGATAAAATTTAAAGAAGGTTTTATGAGAGTACTATTTATTGGAGATATAGTAGGAAGAAAAGCAAGAAATTTTGCTCAAAAGAAAATTGTAGAATTAAAGGATCAACTTCGACTTGATGCTGTCATTGTTAATGTAGAAAACGCGGCTGGTGGATTTGGCGTTACTCCTTCTATATGTGATGATTTCTTTTCAGCTGGCGCTGATGTCCTAACAACCGGTAATCATATTTGGGATAAAAGAGAAATAATATCTTATATCTCTAAAAGTGATAGGTTGCTTCGTCCCTTAAATATGATTAAAGGAACTCCTGGATTGGGAATGACAGTAATTAAAGTAAATGCAGGATCCCTCGGGGTTGCAAATATTATGACTAATTTATTTATGACTAAAACAGATCCTGTCTTCGATAAAATTCCTGATATTGTAAAATATCTCAAACTTAATGAAAATGTTAATTTTTCATTAGTAGATGTACATGGTGAAGCTTCGTCTGAAAAAATGGCAATAGCTAATGCTCTTGATGGAGTAGTATCTGCAGTGGTTGGCACACATACTCACGTACCTACTGCCGATCATCAAATTTTAGACAAAGGGACTGCCTACATAACAGATGTTGGCATGAGTGGCGATTATAATTCTATTATCGGTATGAATAAAGATGATGCCCTAAAAAGGTTTACACATCCAAATAATAAGAAAGCTAGACTTGAAGTATCATCTGGGGAGCCAACTTTATGTGCTGTTTTAATTGAAACAAATGCTACTGGTTTGAGTAAATCAATAAATCCTCTTAGATTGGGAGGTAAATTAGAACAAGTATTTTTAAAAACCTAATTTTTAATTTTACTGGAGTTATTTAAATGGCAGGTCACTCGAAATTTAAAAATATTATGCATCGTAAAGGAGCCCAAGATGCAAAGCGAGCAAAAAAGTTTGCAAGACTTACAAAAGAATTACAAGTAGCTGTTCGAGGAGGTACAGATCCTTCAAGTAATCCGAGGTTAAGGTCTGCTCTTTCTGCTTGTAGATCAGTGAATATGCCTAAAGATAATATTGAAAGAGTTATTAAAAAAGCAGAATCTGGCCAGTCATCGAATCTTGAAGAAATTAGATATGAAGGCTATGCAAGTGGTGGAATTGCTCTTATTGTTGATGCAGTAACAGATAATCGAAATAGAACTGCAGCTGAAGTCAGGTCCTCTTTTACTAAATATGGTGGAACTTTGGGTGAAACTGGTTCGGTTTCCTTTATGTTTAACAATATTGGTCAAATTATCTATAATAAAAATATAAAAAGTGATGAAGATATTTTTGAGATTGCAAGTGATGTAGGAGCAGATGATGTCAATTCTGATGAAAACAATCATGAAATATTTACATCTGTAAATGAGTTTAATAATGTTCGTGAAAAGCTGGAAAAATTGTTAGGCATGCCTGAGCAAGCACAAATCATATGGCAACCTGAAAACTTTATTAAAATAGATGACGAAAAGAAAGCCATATCAATTTTAAAGCTTTTAGACACTCTTGATAATTGTGAAGATGTTCAAGGTGTTTATAGTAATTTTGATATTGAAGACGAAATAATTAATAAAATTAATATATAAAAGGTTTTAATTTGAGAGTCATAGGTGTAGATCCTGGTTTAAGGCATACAGGCTGGGGAGTGGTTGAGTTTAAAAATAATAAAATACTTCACATCAAAGATGGATCCATATCACCTTCAACTAAACTTGATGATGGTAAAAGATTACTTGAAATAAAAAACCAATTACTAATAATAATAAAAAAATATAATCCTAATATGTCTGTGATAGAAAAAATATTTGTTGGGTCTGGATCAATCAGTAGTTTAAAACTTGGAATGGCAAGAGGAGCATCAATGATTGCACTAGCTGAGGCTGGATTGATTGTAAATGAGTTATCTCCAAAGTTTGTCAAAAAGACAGTAACTGGTTATGGAAGCGCATCTAAAGAACAGATTAAATCAATGATTGAAAAATTATTAAATATTGTTCCCAAAAATGAAGACAGTTCAGATGCCCTAGCCATTGCGATTTCTGGTCAAAACATTGGTTATGATAATAAACTTTCTATTTCAAACAAGAGTGATGGTCTAAATTTAGCAATTGCAAAAGCATTACTTAAAGAGGAAAATAAATAATAATTAATATTTTAGTAATTAAGGCAAGATATGATAGCTTCTCTTTCAGGTACATTAAAGTCGATTTCAAAATCAGAAATTGTTTTAGAAGTAAATAGCGTAGGATATCTTCTTAATGTCTCATCTAAAGTCATATCTTCTTTAGGTAATATTGGTTCAAAGTTGGAGATGTTTACAGATTTACAAGTGAAAGATGATAAAATTGTAATGTATGGTTTTTTTAACAAAATTGACCAGACTATCTTTAAGTTATTACAATCTGTTCAAGGCGTTGGGCCTAAAGCTGCACTTTCTATTCTTTCGGCACTTACTATTGACGAATTAATTTTAGCGATTTCATCAGGTGATAAAGCTATGATTTCAAGAGCAGAAGGAGTTGGTTCAAAGGTTGCCGGAAGGATAGCCACAGAATTGTTGGAAAAAGTATCTAATCTTAATCTTATAAATATAGATAAAAATATAGATATCGTTGAAACTCCCCTAGAAAATTTAAGTTTAGTAAATGAAACTAATAATATTGAAACTAAAGTTGTAGAAGATGTCATTTCCGCTCTTGTTAACCTTGGCTATAATAGAAGTGAAGTCTTTTCAACAGTAATGAAAATTAAAAAAGAATTTACTTTGAAACACGAAAGTAAAGACTTTACAGTTGGTTATATTATACCTTTAGCCTTAAAAGCTTTAACTCAGGTGACAAGATGATTGACGATAATGAAATAGATGAAAGGTTAGTCAACTCAGATGTTATTAATAATATAGAATCTAATGATATAAGCCTCAGACCAAGACGTATCTCTGAATTTATAGGTCAACCACAAGTTCAAAAAAATTTATTAACATTCATTACAGCAGCAGAAACTCGGAAAGAAGCAATGGATCATGTGCTTTTATTTGGTCCACCAGGACTAGGTAAGACTACACTTGCGCAGATAATTTCTATCGAACTTGGTGTAGGTTTTAAAGCCACCTCTGGCCCAATTATTAACAAAGCAGGTGATTTAGCAGCTTTGTTAACAAATTTAAAACCTAAGGATGTTTTGTTTATAGACGAAATACACAGACTTTCTCCAAATATTGAAGAAATTCTATACCCAGCAATGGAAGATTTACAATTAGATTTGATTATAGGTGAGGGGCCTTCCGCAAGAACAATTAAAATTGATCTACCTCCTTTTACATTAGTTGGTGCAACTACTCGTTCTGGTCTTTTAACAACTCCTTTAAGAGATAGGTTTGGTATCCAAATTAGAATGGAATTTTATAATCCAAATGATTTAGTTAAAATTCTGCTAAAACAGGCTGAAAAATTAAAGGTTAGTCTGCAAGAAAGTGGTGCTTATGAGATTGCTAGAAGATCAAGAGGCACTCCTAGAGTTGCTGGAAGATTGTTGAGGCGTGTAAGGGATATTCTTTCCGTTTCAAACACAAATATTATAGATCATAAGTTTGCAGAAAATGCTTTATCTCAGCTAGATGTTGACTCATCAGGTTTAGATGCAATTGATAGAAAATATTTAAAAATAATTATAGAAAAATATCACGGTGGTCCTGTAGGCTTAGATACTTTGTCAGCAACTTTATCCGAGCAAAAAGATATGATTGAAGAAGTAATTGAGCCATATTTATTACAGCGTGGATTAATTCAAAGGTCCTCTAGAGGACGGTTTGTTTCAGCCTCAGGATGGAGACATTTAGGTCTAAGCCCTCCAAAAAATGCAGTGGAACAGATTGATCTTATAGACACATCTAAAAACTAAACTGATGAAATCTAAATATAATAATTTTAAAAATCTTGATGGAGAAATCCAAGATGAAAATCATTACTACTACCTTAAAGTTTATTATGAAGATACAGATGCAGGGCAGATTGTATATCATACCAATTATCTAAAATATTTTGAAAGAGCTCGAACATCTTTATTGAATTTATTAAAAATAGATCAAGTTGATTTAAGAAAAAACCATAATATAAGTTTAGTTATTAGAAAAGCTGATTTAATTTGGCACAAACCAGCATTGTTTAATGATATAATTTTAATTAAAAGTTGCCTTAAATATGCCAAAAATACGAGTATAACTATTAAACAAGAAGCATATCGCTTTTTTGGCATGGAAAAAAAAATTGAGTTATTAGTATCGGGCATAATTCAAATAGTAGCAATCAATAAAGATTTTAAAGTAAAAAGAATTAATAAAATTTTGAATTGTAAATTTTTTCAAAATAAATAACTAGAATTTGTGAGGTTATAAAAATGAATCCAGATGTTAAAACAGAGGTAATATCAAGTGGACCTGATTTAACTATATTAGGACTCTTTTTCCAAGCTGATCCATTTGTAAAAGGTGTCATGTTCCTTCTTATTTTTGCATCAATATGGTGTTGGGCAATTATAATTAATAAATATGCGCTTTTAAGAAATGAAAAAAAATTATCAATTGAATTTGAAGATGTTTTTTGGTCAGGCGTTAATTTAGATGATTTATACCAAGAATATTCTGAAAATGTCAGTAACTCTCAGGTAAGAGTTTTTATTAGTGGAATGAGAGAATTTAATAAACTAAATCAAAGACAAACCTTATCTAGCTCAAAATTAAAAGATTTTATTCAAAGAATTAATAACTCTATGCATATATCTATTAATAAAGAAATTGAGAGATTGGAAAAAGGTATGAGTTTTCTTGGTTCAATTGGTTCGGTAGCTCCATTTATTGGCTTGTTAGGTACGGTATGGGGTATAGTTAATGCATTTCAATCCATAGCTATCAGCAATAATACTAGTCTTGCAGTAGTTGCACCGGGAATAGCTGAGGCACTATTTGCAACAGCACTAGGATTACTAGCTGCTATACCTGCTGTTGCGGCATACAATAAATTTTCAAATGATTTAGAAAAATTATCTAATAACCTAGAATACTTTTCGATTGAGTTTTCAAATGTGTTGTTACGTCAAGTTGAAGATAATTAAATGTATAATCGCATAAATAATAAATTAAGTAAAAAATATAAAATAATGTCACAGATTAATGTAACACCTTTTGTTGATGTAATGTTGGTTTTGCTAATAGTTTTTATGATTACTGCACCATTATTAACTGTTGGAGTTTCTGTAGATCTACCAAAAACTAAAGCTTCACAGTTAAACTCAAAAGGTGATCCAATTATAATTAGTATTAAGAAAAATGGAGAAGTATTTATACAAGAAAGAGAAATTGATACTCTTCAATTATTACCTAGGTTAAAAGCCATTTCTTCAGGGAATAAAAATCTTAGAATATACGTTAGGGGTGATAAAAATGTTCCATATGGTTTGGTCTTAGATACAATTGCAAAAATCAAAAGTTCTGGTTTTAAGAAGGTTGCCTTAGTAGCTAAGTTACAAGAAGGTTAAGATCATGATTAGATCTACTTTTATTTCTTTTGGTTTACACTCCATTTTTCTTACTTTAGCTTATTTTGGTTTGCCAGCTTTGAAAGTAAAAGAGCCTATTGAATTACCAATTGACATTGTTGAGGACACTCCAATAAGTTCTAAAACCTCTCTAAAGTTAGGAGAAAAAAAGAAAAAGAAAATAAAAGAAATTGATGAAAAAATTATTAAAGAGAAAAAAAATAATAAAAATCCCTCACCACCACCGCCAATCCCAACAAAAAAAATGGTAGAAAAGAAGAATTTAGCTTTAAAAAAGGAGAAAGAAATAAAAGAGATTGCTGCATTAATAAAGAAAAGACCAAAAATTGAGATAGAAAAGAAAAATAAGTCAACCCCCCCAAAAATAATTAAAAAACCAGAAAAAATAAAAAACAAACAAAAAGAGAACCTTGCGAGAGGTATTCTTAAAACATTAACAAAGCCAGAAACTATAAAAGACAATGTAAAAAAAGATAAAAAAAATAGTAACAAAGAAGTTTTAAAAAAATTAAAGATGATAGTCGGTAATTCTCACAGACAAGTTCAACAAACAGAAATAAAATTAAGCCAAACAGATATTAATAGAATACAAATGCATGTCACAAAATACTTTAATCTTTCTTATGCCGCTACGGAGGTTAAAATCATTATACCATTAAAAATTAGTGCAAATATTGATGGAACTATAAAAAGTGCGAAAATTCTTGACAAATCTTCCTACAAAAAAAATAAATTTTACAGAGCAGCAGCAGATGCAGCAAGAAGAGCTGTTCTAGATAGTTCACCTTTACCTCTTCCAAAAGGTAAAGAAAATAAATTTAAAAACTTCATTTTCGATTTTAATACTTCTTTCATAAATAATTATTAATTAAATTTTTTCTTTCTTTTGCCATAATCCTGCCTCATAGAATAAATATTTAATTAAGTTGTTTATAAAAAAGTTGAGGTAAGTTTTGTATAAAAGTTTTAAGCCGATATTTTGTCCGACAATCATCCTACTAATTTCACTTTACTTTTCACAAGCGTTTTCAGAAGATTTAAGGATTAAAATTAATTCTGGTCAAGTCGAACCATTACCTATAGCTATCGCAAATTTTACTGGAGAAGAAGGAAGCGCTAATAAAATTGGAATGCAGATTTCAACTGTAATTTCAAACAATTTAATAGGTTCAGGACAATTTAAGGCTATAGAAAGTGCAGCTTTTATAGCACCTCCAACTAGTCCGTCCGTAAGACCTAATTTCACAGATTGGTTACCTTTGGGAATTAAAGCATTAATTACAGGTTCTGTTAAAAAGATTAATGACGATCAAATTGAAGTAGAATTCAGGTTATGGGACGTAATTGCCGAGACAGACCTTATTGGTTTAAGATTGTCAGTCAACTCAAAAGCTTGGCGAAGGGTAGCACATATTATTTCTGATGAGATCTTTGAAAGATTATCGGGAGATAGTGGTTATTTTGATACAAGAATTGTTTATGTAGCTGAATCAGGTCCTCAAAATAAACGTATCAAAAGACTTGCTATTATGGATCAAGATGGTGAAAATCATCAGTTTTTAACTGATGGAAGTTTTTTGGTACTTACTCCAAGATTTTCTCCTACTTCACAAGAAATTACATATCTTGCATATTTTAAAAATGAGCCCAGAGTTTATATTTTTAATTTAGAGACAGGACAGCAGGAATTGTTAGGATCTTTCCCAGGTATGACTTTCGCTCCCAGATTCTCACCTTCTGGTGATAAAATTATAATGAGTCTAGCTGACAAGGGTATAACAGATATTTACACAATGGATTTAAACAATCAGGAAGTAAAGAGACTTACTAACAGCCTATCAATAGATACCTCGCCAAGTTTTTCTCCTGATGGCAAAAAAATTATTTTTAACTCTGATCGTGGAGGGACACAGCAATTGTATTTAATGGATTCTGATGGAAGAAATGTTACAAGAATTTCATTTGGAAAAGGAAGATATGCAACACCAGTATGGGCACCAAAAGGAGAACTTATTGCATTTACTAAAATGCTTAAGAATAAATTTTATATTGGCGTAATGTCTCCAGATGGATCTGGGGAAAGATTATTAGCGCAAGGGTACTTAGTTGAAGGACCAACTTGGGCACCAAATGGAAGGGTGCTTATGTACTTTAAACAAAAAGCCCCAATTGACGATGGGAAAAGTACTAACGTAAATCTATTTAAAATTGATATTACGGGATTTAGAGAAACAAGAATAGTTACACCTAGTGATGGTTCAGATCCTGCATGGTCTCCATTATTACCTAATTAAAAATCAGAGATTAAAAAAAGTTGAATTTTAAAATTATTTGGGTTAGGGTCAACAAAATTTTGAGATACTTACAGTTTCATTTAAAAGCAAGTTTTAAGGA